>NZ_JAGTJK010000030.1:0-127149 GCF_028435265.1 Polyangium jinanense
CTGCGCGATGCGCAGTTCATCGAACGAGCCGGGGGTTCAAGACCGGCGACGATCTTGCCAACCAAGACAGCAGCGCTGACGTCTCGACGGGCGGGGCGGTCCCACCGGCCTGTGGGAAGAACTGCGCGATGCGCAGTTCTTCCCCCTGAGGTCCAGGGCTTGCCCTGGTCCGGGTCGAGGGGCGGATAGCCCCCGCGGGGCCCGGGGCAGCGCCCCGGCGCAACGGCTCCGGCCCTCTAAGACAAAGCCTTCGCGGCGGGCCGTCGGATCAAAACGAACGGCTGCACGATGGCTGCGCGGAAACGCGTGCTCGCGTCGAGCGACCAGCGTGTGAGCTCCTCGGCCGTGGGCTTCTGGAGTTTGCCTGCGCGGATCCATGCGTCGACGGAGGGCACGTCGTTCTTCGCGAGGGCCACGCCCACGTCGAGCAGATCGAGCGCGTCGTCGACGATGATGACCGCATCGCGCGCGACGTGCGCGCGGAGGTCGCTCCAGTGGACGTCTCCGAGGGTCTCGGCGATGCGTTCGCGCATGATGCGCGAGAGCGTAGCTTTTCCTCGGCCTGGTTCCATCGTAGGCCACGGGTCGTCATGCTGATCCTCCCTGCGATCGATCTCTTCGAGGGCAAGGCCGTCCGCTTGCATCAAGGGCGCTACGACGCCGTCACCGTCTACGACGCGGATCCCGTGGGGCTCGCGGCGAAGCTCCGGGGCAAGGTCGAGGCGCTGCACGTGGTCGATCTCGAGGGCGCGCGGGACGGTCGTCCCGTGCAGAAGGAGCTCGTTCGCGCGGTCGTGCAAGCGTTCGGGCCGGGCGTCGAGGTCGGCGGCGGGGTGCGATCGGCCGAGACTGCGGAGGAGTACCTCGCGCTCGGGGCTGACAAGGTCGTGCTCGGCACCGCGGCGATCCGTGATCTTGCGATGGTGCGCGCGCTCGCGACGGCGCACCCGGGGCGTGTGGTGGTCGCGCTCGATGCGAAGGATGGGTTCGTCGCGGTGGAAGGGTGGGTGCAGACGTCGACGCGCATGGCGCTCGACGTCGCGCGGGATCTCGCGGGCGCGCCGGTGGCCGCGCTCCTGTATACCGACGTTTCGCGGGATGGAACGCAGGCTGGGCCGAACGTCACGGCGACTGCGGCGCTCGCCGAGAAGGGAGGGTTTTCCGTGATCGCGTCGGGTGGCGTGGGCACCCTCGAGCACCTCCGCGCGCTCGCGCGTGTCCCGGGCGTGGCTGCCGCGATCGTGGGGCGCGCGCTGTATGAGCGCGTTTTCACGCTGGAAGAGGCGATCGCCGCGGCGGCCTCCGTTCCCTGACGCACCTGGTTCGGTACGCGAAACACAGCGCCCGCCCTTTTCCTGCGGCGATCATCGTGTACCCTTCGCGCCGTGGCCGATCGAGTATCCCCGCCGCGCCCTCCCTCGGGTGATCCCGGGGAGGACTTTCTCTTCCACCTGTACCGCGGCGGCGAGCTCCTGCAGGACAACCGCGTCGTGGAGGCGCGGGTCGAGCTGGAACAAGCGCTCGAGCTCTCGCCCGCGGATCCGCAGGGCCAGGACCTGCTCGGCGTCGTCTACTTCCGGCTCGGCCTCTATCCGCGGGCCATCGCGATCTACGAAAAGCTCGTCCTGGCGCACCCGGAATCCTTCGAGCCGCGCGTGAACCTCGCGCTCTGCTTCCTGAAGACGGGGCAACCCGCGCGGGCACGGCTGGAGCTCGAAAGAGTGGTCGCGCAGCACGCGAACCACCAGCGCGCGTGGGGCTACCTCGGCCTCGCGCACCAGGCGCTCGGCGACACGGAGCGCGCGCTCCACGCGTTCACGCGCGGCGGTCACGAGGCGATGGCGCGACGGCTCGCGGATGCGACTGGAGGCACGTCGAACCCCCAGCGCAAGCCCTCGATGCCGCCGGGATCGTTCACCGAGCTCGATCGCACGATGGACCTCAACCCTTCGAGCGCGCTGCCGCAGTCGGTCTCGGCCGGCTGGGATGCGCTACTCGCCGCCGCGGAGGGTCCGCCCGCGCGCGCCACGCCTGCCGCGAACGCGACGACCAACGGCGCGGCGAAGTCCGACTCGCCGCCGCGCGGACCGCTCTCGCCGACCGACCTCGGCCGGCGACATACGTTGACGTTTCCCGCGGAGGGGAAGATCGCGGCGCACCCGGGCGGCGTCTTGCTCGTGGCGGCGAGCAGCGGTTTTGCGGTGCGTCCCTCGCTCGTCCGCTCGATGGCCTACACGAACGGCCTTCGTCACAAGTCGCTGATGCGCAGGATGCGCGGGAAGTCGCTCGAAGAGCCGCTCGGCGGCGAGGGGGATGTGATCGTCGAGCTCGAAGGCCGCGGCGATCTCGTCCTCGCGCCGCCGCCCGATCACGAGCTCGTGTCGATCAGCCTCGAAGAAGAGCCGCTCTACCTGCGCGAGGATCTGCTCGGTGGCTTCGAAGGGGCGATGAGCTACGAGAACGGCCGTATGCCCGTGGGTGACGGTGAGGCGGTCGGCATGGTGCAGCTCCGCGGCCCGGGCACGCTCGTGGCGCGCCTCAAGGGGCCGATGCTCGCGCTCGACGTCCGCGAGGGCAAAAGCTCCGCGCTCTACGCGCCGAGTGTCCTCGGCTGGATGGGCCGCGTCATCCCGCGCGCGTTGCCCCCGAGCGAGGCGCCCGCCGGCGCGAAGAGTTTTGTGGTCTTCAGTGGCGAGGGCACGGTGCTGCTCCATGGTCGCTAGCGGCTCGAAGGTGGACAAGGCGTCGCTGCGGCAGATCAAGGCCGCGCGACGGAAAACGCTCTGGGAGGACGCGCGAAACGTCCCGAACCTCCTGACGTTCGCCCGGATCGTCATGATCCCGATCGTGCTGATCCTGCTCGGTCGCGGCAGCCCGCACGACTGCTTCTGGGCCGCGGCCGTCTACGCGCTCGCCGCGATCACGGACATGCTCGACGGCTGGCTCGCGCGACGGCAGGGCCTCGTGAGCGTGCTCGGCAAGTTCCTCGATCCGCTCGCGGACAAACTCATCGTCACGGGCACGCTCGTCTGGCTCGTGCCGATGGGGCGGATCTCGGCGTGGGCCGTGGTGCTCCTGATCTCACGCGAGATCACGATCACGGCCCTGCGCTCGATCGCCTCGTCCGAGGGCATCATCATCGCCGCGGGCGAGGGTGGGAAGACGAAGACGGCGCTGCAGATGATCGGGATCGTGTGCCTGATCCTCGGCTACCCCTACTGGTTCACGATCGGCATCTTCGACTTCGGCGTCGTCGACCTCGTGCACGTGGGGCGGCTGCTCATCTACACGTCGCTCGTGTTCTCGTTGTGGAGCGCGGGCCGGTACATGAGCCTCTTCGTGGACGCCATCGACGCGAAGAACAAGGCGGCGTACGAGGGACCGGAGCAGGCGCGGGAAAAATGATAAGAGAGCCGGCGTGATTTCACGCCGTATCTTCCCGGGGTTCGTCCTGGTTGCGCTCACCGCGGGCCTCGCCTTCGCCGCGTGTTCGAACCAGGGCGTGGGTCAGGCCTGCAGCATCGACAACAACAACACGGACTGCGAGGACGGCCTCGTGTGCGTGTCGAAGGCCGAGTTGCTCGGCAACTCGGACATCTGCTGCCCGCCGACGGGCAGTGACGAGCCCGCGTGCACGCCCGGGGCGCTCACCGGCGGCGTCGGTGGCGCAGGCGGGGCCGGGGGCACAGGTGGCGAAGGCGGCGAAGGCGGCGCAGGCGGAACCGGCGGCGCAGGCGGAACCGGCGGCGCAGGCGGCGCGGGCGGCGCAGGTGGCGCGGGCGGCGCGGGCGGCGCAGGCGGGGCTGGTGGTGCGGGCGGCGCCGGGGGCAGCGGGGGCTAGGGCCCAGCGCGTGCCGACGTCGACCGAACCTCTTTCGCTTCCGTTCGCGCCGAGTGATCTCGACACGCTCGCGGGCGCGCCCGGGCCGATCCGCGTGGCGGGTCGGGTGCTCGAGGTCGTGGACGACGAGGTCGTCCTCGCCGATGCGTTCGCGCGCGTGACGATCACGCTCGCCGAAGGATCTCTCACGCCCGCGGATCTCGCCGTCGTCGAGGTCTCGTTCGTCGCGGGCAAGCTCGCAGAGGGCCGCGTGATCGAGCGGCGCACGCCGAACGCGCCGAACGTCTCGCAAGGCGCGGCGAGCGAGGCGCCGAAGACCGAG
The DNA here is from genome assembly GCF_028435265.1 of Polyangium jinanense. Taxonomy (GTDB): domain Bacteria; phylum Myxococcota_A; class Polyangia; order Polyangiales; family Polyangiaceae; genus Polyangium; species Polyangium jinanense. Next base: position 4,164 of record NZ_JAGTJK010000030.1, read on the forward strand.
GCCGAGCGGCTCGTGTTCCGTGGCGTGGGGCGCGCGCTCCGGGCCCGGGCCGAGGCGCTCGCCGAGGTGCGATCGTTCTTCGTTCGTCGGGGTTTTCTGGAGGTCGAGACGCCCTCGATGGTCCCCTGCCCCGGCCTCGATCTGCACCTCGATGCGTTCGGGGTGGAGGGTGCTCCCGAGGGTCGCCCGCTCTGGCTCATCACGTCGCCCGAGTACCAGATGAAGCGTCTGCTCGCGGGCGGCGTGCCGCGCTGTTTCCAGCTCGCGCGCTGTTATCGCCGCGGCGAGATCGGCAGCCGGCACAACCCCGAGTTCACGATGCTCGAGTGGTACCGCGCCTTCGCGCCGATGGACGCGGTCGTCGCGGACACGGAAGAGCTCGTGCGATCGGTCGTGTCGAAGCTCGCGGGGACGAGCGTGATCGAGGTCGAGGGAACGCGCGTGGATCTCGCAGCGCCGTTCGAGCGGATCTCGGTCGGCGAGGCGTTCGCGCGGTACGCGGGCACGAGCGCGGACGAGGCGATCACGATGGCGAGCGAGGACGAGGACCGGTTCTTCCGGCTGCTCGTCGACGAGGTCGAGCCGAGCCTCGCGCGCCTCGGTCGGCCGGTCTTCCTCGTCGAATACCCTGCCCCGTTCGCCTCGCTCGCGCGCCTCTGCCCGGACGATCCACGTGTCGCCGAGCGCTTCGAGCTCTACGTGGGCAGCTTGGAAGTGTGCAACGGCTTCGGCGAGCTGACGGATCCGATCGAGCAACGCGCGCGGTTCGAGCGGGATCAGGCGCAGCGGCGCGCCGAGGGCAAAGCCGTCTATCCGATCGACGAGCGGTTCCTCGCGGCGCTCGCGGAGGGCATGCCCCCCGCGGCGGGCAATGCGCTCGGCATCGATCGGCTCGTCGCGCTCGGCCTCGGCGCGCGGGCGATCGGCGACGTGACGGCCTTCCCGTACGCGTGGCTGTGAAGGCGCCCGCGCCGAGCCGCGAGGCGCTCGTGGCGCTCGAAAGCAAATACGCCGAGATCGCGGAGCTCCGGCGCGCTCGGGATCGCGGCGAACCGATCCCCGAGCGCGCCGTGTTCAAGGCCCTCGCCGAGCGCTTCCCAGGCGCGCTGCACGAGCTCGACACCTTGCCGCTCGACGTCATCGACACGCGCCTCGCCGCGGTCCGAAGAGCTCTCGCGGGCGGCGCGATCGAGCCGTGGATGGCGTGGATGGCGAGCTACCACGCGCTGCTCCGCGCGGGCCTGCGCATCCGCATCCGCACGACGAAGGACCGCGATCGCGGCGCGGAACGGGCGAGCGAGCTCGCCGCGGACGCCTCGTCGCACGCGGGCATCGAGGTCGATGTCGCGTTCGTACACGCCACGCTCCGCCCGCCGAAAGGCCGGCTCGTGGGCGTCGTCTACGCGCGCCTCGAAGCGCTCTTCGGCGAGCCGGCCGCGTCGATCCGCGCGACGCTCTTCCCGAGGCTGCGCGATCGCCGCGCCCCGGAGACCTCGGGCGACGACGAGGCGTGATAGCCTCGGCTCGATGAGCGAGCCGGCCGAGAACCCCTACCTGGCTCCCGCGGAGGTCGATCCACCGAAGCCGCCGCGCGGCACGACGCTCGCGGAGAGCCGCATCCTCCGCTTCATCTTCTTCGGCTTGCTCTACCTCGCGCAGGGCATCCCGTGGGGCTTCCTCGCGGGCGGCTACCGCGTCTTCCTGATCGATCGCGGCCTCAGCAACGAAGCCCTCGGCACGGTCATGGGGATCGCCTACCTGCCCTGGAGTTTTAAGGTCTTTTATGGGCCGCTGCTCGATCGGTACCGCGGCGGCCGGTTCGGACGGCGGCGCCCGTTCATCATCCTCGCCGAGATCCTGATGGGCCTGCCGCTGCTCGCGCTCGCGGCCGCGGATCCGAGTCGGCTCGGCTTGATCAACGTGCTCCTGTTCGCGCACAACACGTTCGCCGCGCTGCAGGACCTGGCCGTGGACGGGCTCGCGGTGGACATCCTGCCGGCGAACGAGACGGGCCGCGCCAACAGCATCATGTGGGCCGGCAAGACCCTCGGCGTCACGCTCGGATCGAGCGGCGCGGTGATCGCAAAGCACATCGGATGGCAGGCGACGTTCGTCGCGATGACCTTGCCCGTGTGGCTGATCATGATCGTGCCGCTGCTCGTGCGGGAGCGGCCGCCGAGCGAGGACACGCGCCTCGGGCGTGAGGGCAGGCGTCTCGACGTCCATGAGCTCATCCGCACGCTCAAGTTCCCCTCGACGCTCGCGGGGTTCCTCGTCGCGTTCCTCGCGCCGGCCGGCTTCGCGCTCGTCGGAACGTTCACGACGCGTCTCTACCGCAAGGACCTCGGGCTCTCCGAGGAGGCGCTCTTCCTGCTGAGCGTCATCGATGCGCCCGCGGGGATCGTGGGCTCGCTCGTCGGCGGCGCGCTCGCGGACCGCTTCGGCATGCACAAGGCGATCGCCGCGGGCATGGCCTGGATCGGAGGCGTCATGGCGCTCTTCGCGACGCTCTCCGGTCTCTGGCCTCATTACGGGTTTCTCGTCGCCTACCAGGCGCTGCTGCAGATCGGGATCTGCTTCTACAGCGCGGCGGCGCTGAAGTTCTTCATGCGGCTCACGAACCCGGCCGTCGGAGCCACGCAGTTCACGGCCTACATGGCCATGACGAACCTCTGCTACTCGTTCACCGCGCGGTACGGCGGATGGATGGCAGATCATCTCGGCTACGCGCGCGCGATCCTCATCGCCGCGATCGTGCAGGTCGCCGCGATCCCGCTTCTGCTCATCTGCGATCCCAAGAAGGCCGAGGCGCGCTTCCGCGGCGACGAAAAAGACGCGCAGACTGCAACGCGGGGGTGAGCTCCACAGCGTGCGTTTTCCCGCCCAGAGCACACTCGACGAAACATTCTCACCTCACGTGAACCCACACAGTTCGTAACGATTCGGCCGTTGCGGCGCGGCTTTCGATCGGCCTACATCGATTCCCTCACGCGGGACGATACTCGTTCGAGGTGAAACGAATGCGTAGACGATGGACGTGGCTGTGCGCCGCGACGCTCTCGGGAGCCGCGCTCGCGGCAGGGTGCGGCGGAGCCGACGAGGATCTCGGGTTCAACTCGGGCCCAGGCGTCGGGGGCGGCGCAGGACAAGGCGGCGCGGGTCAGGGCGGCGCGGGACAAGGCGGCGCGGGACAAGGCGGCGGAGGGCCGAAGGGCCCCGTCGATCTGCGCGCCGACGTGAACCGCAACGGCACGATCGATCTCGACGATCCCACCGAAGATCAAGGCGAGGACACGTGGGACGGCGCGCACGGCGCGATCTTCCTCGCCAACGTCGACGACGATCAGGAGCTGTGCCCCCCGAGCGGCCAGGCCGATGCGCAGCTCGTCGCGTGCAACGACGCCGCCGACACGGTGGTGAACGGGGAGGACGATCTCGCAGATCTCGCGCGGATCGTGGCCGCTCCGTGGCCGGAGGCATACGCCGACGCCGAGGGCACGATCACGGTGAGCGCGCCGGAGCAGGTCCGGCTCTTCCGGAAGACCGCGCTGGGGTCGTTCGAGGTCTTCAATGTCGCGACGAAGCTCCGCTCCGCAGATCTCGCGGCCGGCGTCGAGTTCGCGATCGAGGCGCGCGACATCGTGCGCGATGAGACGGTGTGGGACGGGTTCGTCGACGTCTCGCTCACGGTGACGGGCACCGATCCCTCAGGCGCGCCGATGCCGGAGACGAAGGACACGGTGCGGCTTCGCGTGGCGCCGGTGCTGTTCCGCCACCACCTGCACCCGGCGCGCACGATCTACGCGGCGAACGTGCAGGGGCAGTCCTCGTCGACCGCGTTCCGCAACGACCTGAAGGCGGCCATGCAGACCGCGGGTCTGTCCGAGTCGCTCTACGAGCACGCGAGCTCGGATCAGTGGACGCAGGACTACTTCGAAACGGCGTACACCTCGATGCCCGGCGCCGGCGGCAAGCAACAGGTGATGCACGTGAACTTCCGCTCGGCGAACCACACGGGCAGCCTGCGCCCCGCGGGCCGGATCGTGTTCGCGCTCCGCGGCAAGGACGTCGGGGGCCTCGCGCAGTTCGATTCAGCGCACTCGAACCAGATGGATTCGCTGAACTCGTTCGGCAACCTGGAGACCGTTCCGCCCTACACGCATGGCGGCAAGAGCTACCCGAACGGTCGGGTGCTGCGCGGCTCGACGCCCTCGTACTACCCGGACAAGAGCTTCGATCGCATGGTGAGCGCGCAAGGCGCGCAGCCGATCATCTACATCGACACGGAGTGGCTGCTGGTCGGTCACGTCGACGAGACGACGACGTTCATCAAGGCAAACACGCCGCGCGGCTGGGCACTCGGCCTGAACGACGCCGCGCTCGCGAAGCAGATGCTCGAGGACGCGCAGGCGGCCGGGCACGGCGACGTGCCCATGTTCGTCGGCCAATACTGGTGGGGCAACGTGCCCGCCGAGGTCACGATCGACGAGGTGCTGAACGACCCCGACGTGATGAACGAGAGCGCATCCTCCGCGGTCGAGGTCGCCGGGCAGCTCGAGGTGCTGAAGCAGGAGACGGGCATCACGGACGCCGAGATCATCCGCATCCCGTTCTTGCACCAGCCGGCGGAGGGTTACTCGGTGGCCTACCAGCCGGGCACGGTGAACGGCATCTACCTCTCGGACACGGTCTTCGGCGCACCGAAGCCGCACGGCCCGACCATCAACGGAGAGGACATCTTCGAGGCGCAGCTCATCGAGGCATTCAAGCCCTACGGGATCACGGTGAGCTTCATCGAGAACTGGAACCTCTACCACCGCAACGACGGAGAGGTGCATTGCGGGTCGAACACGACGCGGGTCGTGCCGGAAACGAACCCCTGGTGGGAAGGTGCACTATGAAGGCGAAGCGTGTCTTGGGGATCGGGCTGCTCGCAGCAGGGCTCTTGCTCTCGGCGTTCACGGGCGCAGCGAGCGCGGCCGAAGGCGTGTGGATCGGGCCGGATCGGATCGCAGCGCAGGATCGGGCGACGCTCGTCCAGGCAATCGGTGTCGCGCGCAAGGAGAACCCCGCAGCGTTCGACACGCTCGCGCGGCTGCGCGAGGACATGCCCGCGCTCGACGCGCAAAAGCGCGGCCGGTACGTGCCCGTCGCGGCGATCTTGAAGGGTCTCGGCAAGGACGCGCTGCTGCCGATGCTGAACGAGCTCGCAGTCGAAGCGAAGCCGCGCGGAGACATGCCCGACGACGCGTGGCACGCGTGGCGCGTGGGCCTCGTGGAAGCCGTGGGCGCGCTCAGGGACGGTCGCGCAGCACCCGTGCTCTTCGCGGTCATCGACGTGACGGAGATGGACACGGATCTCGTGCGTGCCGCGGCCTCGGCACTCGGCAAGCTCGGCACGGACGCAGCGGCGCGGAAGCTCGTCGAGATGGCGAAGAAAGAGGGCCCGAAGCAGAAGGGCGTGCTCGCAGGGATGGGCGATTGCCGGAGGCTCGTGGTGGCCGAGGCACTCGCATCCACGCTGCGCGCGCGTCCGGACGCGGAGACGGCGATCCTCGTGGCGCGATCGCTCGGCGACGTGGGCTCCGCATGGGCCTGGAAGACGCCAATCATCGCGGCAAGCGGCGAGGAAGATGCCGTGCGCGCAGCCGCAGCGCAGGCACTCGTGGATTCGTACCTGCGCTACGAGGGCGAGGCGCGTACAGCCATCACAAAGGCCGTGCTGATGGTGGATCACCCGTCAACGCCAGCACTCGTGGAAGCCGCGAAGCGCAGCGCTCGCCCGGGAGATCAGCCAGCACTCGACGCGCTGATCGAGCGGTTCAAGAACAGCCCGCTCCACCGCTGAACGAGGCCGAAGCCGCTGCGCTGGGGCGTTGCCCCAGGCCCCACCAGGGGCTGTCCGCCCCTGGACCCGGACCAGCCAGGGGCTGGACCCGGGGTCGATGAACTGCGCGATGCGCAGTTCATCGAACAGGCCGAGGCAAGACCAGCGAAGGCCCTGCCAACCAAGACCGCCGTGACTGGCAACGCTGTCCCTGGTCTTGCCACCGGCCCGTTGGAAGAACTGCGCATCGCGCAGTTCTTCCACCACGAGTCCAGGGCTTGCCCTGGTTCGGGTCGAGGGGCGAACAGCCCCCGCGGGGCCCGGGGCAGCGCCCCGGCGCTACGGCGCCAGTATCAAACGCCCTGCGTGTCCGCGCCCCAGATCACCTTGTGGAGCTGGATCTGCACGCGCACGAGCAGGCTGTCCTCGAGCACCCAGGCTACGAGATCCTTCGGGGAGAGTTTGCCCCAGACGGCGGACGCGAGCAGCGTGCAGTTGAGCTGCGCGAGGTTGCGCTCGTGGATCACGGTGCGCATCCACTCGTAGTCGGTGCGATCGGCCAGCACGAACTTGATCTCGTCGCGCGGGCTGATGTGCACGAGGTTCGACCAGCGGTTGCGATGGCTCTCGCCGCTGCCGGGTGCCTTGAGGTCCATGATCTTGTGGACGCGTGGATCGACGCGCGAGACGTCGGCCTCGCCGCTCGTCTCCACGAGCACCGTTCGTCCTGCGTCGCAGAGCTCGCGCAGGAGCGGGATTGCGCCGGGCTGCAGGAGTGGCTCGCCTCCCGTGAGCTCGACGAGCGGCGTGCCGAATGCGAGCGCCTTCTCCCGTACCTCGCTGCGCGGCATTCGTTTTCCGCCGTGAAAGGCCTGCGTCGTGTCGCACCAGGAGCAACGCAGGTTGCAGCCGGTCAAACGCACGAACGTGCACGGCAGCCCGGCGAACGTGGATTCGCCCTGGATGCTCGAATAAATCTCGTGGACGACGAGGGTGTCTTCCTTCACGGCCGGGGACGTTCTTACCCCTCGGCTTCGCCTGCGCCAGGCCCGCCGCGAACCCGAGTGCCCGGCGAGCCGAGCGGACCGTGCGTCGTGACGCTCCCCGAGCCGATGCGATGTGTGGCGCCGTCGCTCGTGATCACACGGAGGTAGCCCTCGCGATCGATGCCTGCGGCCGTGCCCGAGATGCCCGAGACGTCGATGGGCACGCCGCGAAGGACGTCGCGGTGGTCGAGCTCGGCGAGGAACGGGTCGAGCCCGTTGGCCTCGAAGACGCGCACGGTGCGGCCGATCTCGACGAGCAAACGCGCGGCGATCGACGAGCGGTCGAGCCCGCGTCCGCCGAGCACGTGGAGCGAGGTCGCGCGGGAGGCGAGCTCTTCGGGGAACGAGGAGGCGTGCACGTTGAGCCCGATGCCCGCGACGACGGCGTCGATCGCGCCGCCGCGTAGGGCCGTCTCGACGAGCAGGCCCGCGAGCTTCTTGCCGTCCACGAGCACGTCGTTCGGCCATTTGACGCCCGCGCGTGGGCCGCTCGCTTTGCTCGCCCCGAGCAGCTCGTCGACGACACGCGCGACGCAGACGCCGAGGACGAGTGCGAGTGGTGGCAACGCTTGCGGCGCGAGCTTGGGGCGCAGGACGACGGAGAGGTACAGGTTTTCCCCGGCCGGCGAGTGCCACGTGTGGCCGCTGCGGCCGCGGCCCTGGGTCTGCGCGTTGGCGAGGAACGATGCGCCGTGGGGCGCGCCTCCGGATGCGGCGCGGCGCGCGTCGTCGTTTGTCGAGGCTGTGACGGGGGCGACGACGACGGGCTTGCCGATGCTCGCGCCGAGCCTTTCGAGCTCGGCTTCGATGCGGAGAGGATCGAGGTCGTTCAAAGCTGAAAATCGAGCCCGATGTCGGCCGCGGGCGCCGAGTGCGTGAGGGCTCCGACGCTGATCACGTCGACGCCGGCGAGCGCGAGCTCCGTGATGCGCTCGAGCGTGATGCCACCCGAGGCTTCGAGGATCGGCCGCGGCGTGAGAGATGCCGCGCGGGCGACGGCGCGCGCGACGTCCTCGGTCGAGAAGTTGTCGAGCAGGATGATGTCCGCGCCCGCCGCGATTGCTTCTTCGAGTTGCACGAGTGAGTCGACCTCGACCTCGATGCGCGAGGTGTGCGGCGCGTGCGCCCGCGCGCGCTCGACGGCGCGGGTGATGCCGCCGGCCGCGACGATGTGGTTGTCCTTGATCATCACGGCGCTGCCGAGATCGTTCCTGTGGTTGATCCCGCCCCCCATGCGCACGGCGTACCGCTCGAGTGCGCGCAGGCCCGGCGTGGTCTTGCGCGTGTCGGTGATGCGTGTCCGCGCGCCTTTCGGCACCGCGTCGACGTAGCGGCGCGTGACCGTGGCGATGCCCGTCATGCACTGCACGAGGTTCAGCGCCGTCCGCTCGGACGCGAGCACCGCGCGGGCAGGGCCTCGCACGCGCCAGAGCGTCGTCCCGGCGGGCGCCTCTTTTCCGTCGGGCACGAGCGTCTCCACCACGCAGCGCGGATCGACCCGCGTGAACACGCGTCGGAACACCTCCGCGCCGCAAGCGATCACGGCCTTGCGCGCGACGGCGGCGGCGTCGGCCAGCGTGACTGCGTCGACGCAGGCCTCGCCGGAGAGATCACCGCCGGCGAGGTCTTCTTCGAGCGCGCGATCGACGATGGCGTCGAGGATGGGGGGAGCAATCATCGGACTCTTCTACCACCGGAGCACGGCCGCGCCCCAGGTGTAGCCGCTGCCGAAGGCGGCCGTCAGCACGGTCGTGCCCTCCTTGATGCGGCCCTCGGCCACGGACTCGCTGAGGCCGATGGGGATCGTCGCGGCCGTCGTGTTGCCGTAGCGCTCGATGTTGTGGACGACCTTCTCCTGCGGCAAACCGAGCTTGTCGGCCACGTACTGGTTGATGCGCATGTTCGCCTGGTGCGGGACGAACAGGTCGATGCTGCTGATGTCGATGCCGGCCGCGGCGAGCGCCTCGCGGCTGACCTCGGGCATCTTCTCGGTGGCCCAGCGGAAGACCTGCTTGCCGATCATCTTCGGGTACTGCTCGCCCTCGTCGAGCATCTTGTGCGTGATCCGCGGGATGTGCTTCGACGCCGGCGCGGGGATCCAGAGATCCTTTGCGCCCGTACCATCGGCGTGCAGGTGGATCGAGATGAGGCCGCGGTCGTCGGACGGGCTCGGGCCCACGAGCGCCGCGCCCGCGCCGTCGCCGAAGAGCACGGCCACGTCGCGGCCGCGCTCGGTGAACTCCACGCCCGTCGAATGCACCTCGGCGCCCACGACGAGGATGTTCTTGTACGCCCCGGTGCGGACCCACGCGTCCGCGACGCTGAGCCCGTAGAGGAACCCCGAGCACTGGTTGCGGATGTCGAGCGCGGGCACGCCGGGCAGACCGAGCTTCTCGCCGAGGAAACAACCCGAGCCGGGGAAGAAGTGATCCGGGCTCAGGGTCGCGAAGATGATCATGTCGACGTCGGAGACCTTCCGACCCGCGCGCTCGAGGGCCATCTGCACGGCCGGCACGGCGAGGTCGCTCGCGCCGATCCCGTCGTGCTCGATGAACCGGCGCTCCTTGATCCCCGTGCGCTGCTGGATCCACTCGTCGCTCGTCGGCATCAAACGAGCGAGGTCGTCGTTGGTCACCACCTTGGTCGGCACGTAATGGCCGACGCCCAGAATCGCTGAACGCATTCTTGGGCTCGTAATGCGACTCGGCCGGGCATCAAAGGCATAACGACCGACACGGTGCGTTAGCGGACGGAATACGTCCGACCGACCGGACACATCATTGAACTGCGAACGATTTTTTGCGGTGCCGCGTTCGCCCCGTCGCTTCATTTCGCGGCTGTTCTCCGTCATGCTCGGGCGGCTCTGGGAGGAAAGCGACGAACGATGGAAGGACGCCAAGCGAAAGTACGAGAACGAGAGCAGCTCCGGCGCGAGCGCGCGGAGCTTTCGGTGGCGTGTCTGGGGCGCGAGCTCCGCGTGCCGCTGCGAAACCCCGCACGCACGCTCTGGGTCTTCGCGGTGCTCCTCATGCTCGGCTTCGCGCTTGGCCTCTCTGCCGGGATCACGCGTGGCGGCAAGACGGGCCTCGGGCTCGCCGGGTTCGGCGTGGTGCTCTTCGCGTGCGGGATCTACGCGGCAGTCTTGGCGAGACGCTTCGGCGCTCGGCAAGACCTCGCGATCGTGCTCGGGCTGCGCACGCTGACGGTCCCGGCGCTGCCGCTCGTGCGCGGCGGAACGGTGGAGATCGCGTACGAGGATCTGGAAGGCGTCACGCTCTTGCCCTCGGGCAACCGTCTCGTGCACGTGCTGCGCACGTCGGACGGCCTCGTGCCGCTGCTGCTCGACAGGCTCCCGCGGAGTCGGACGGAGACGAAGCTGCCGCTCAGGATCCACGTGCGAGCGGCACTCGCGCGCAAGCGTCCGCGGCTCACGGCGACGCGACTCGCGGCGGTGGAAGCGCAGCTCCTCCACGAAGGCCCGAGCGTCGGGGCGCTGGTGGCGACGACGAACGGCGAGCCGGAGGTGATCGCGGTGGTGCGCGACGAAGCGCACCTCGGCGCGTGGCTCCTCTCGGGCGAGCTCCCCGCGGACTACGAGATGATCTGCGCGCAAGACGTGCTCGACCCGCTCGGCGACGCGCTCCGGGACGCGATCGGTGCCATGGTCGACGTCGCGGGCAGCCCCGTGAAGGCGCAACGGACGAGCGCCACGGACGGGGAGCGCTGAGCGAGCCCCACGCCGGCTCCGCTTCCATAACTGTTTCCGTATCCGCTACCGCCAACCCGCCGACGCCCCCGAGGACGACCTTGCCGCCCTCTGACCCCGCCCGGGGCCCCTGCCCCGCCGCGGCTCACCCCCCACCCGCGATTTCCGTGCCCATCTCCGTTTCCGCCCCGCCCGTCCCTGCCCTGGGACCGCGGGATCATGAACGCATCGTTCCACAGGACGAAATTCTTTGTCGTTCGTCCATAGGGCTGTGACACTCTCCCGCGTCCAAAGTAGCGCCGCACAGGTCCCCATGCGCCCTCAGGTCGGCCAGGTCATCAACAACAAGTACCGGCTCGTCCGCGTCATCGGCGATGGCGGGATGGGTAGCGTGTACGAGGCGCGTCACGAGGTGCTCGGCACCACCGTGGCGCTCAAGTTCCTCCACCCCGAGCTCTCGCGACGCCAAGGCCTCGTGCAGCGCTTCCTTCAGGAAGCGCGCGTGTCGGCGCAGATCCAGAGCCCCCACGTCGTACGGGTCAGCGACGTCGACCAGACGTCGACCGGGCAGGCCTTCATCGTGATGGAGTACCTGGAGGGCAAGACCCTCCAGACCCTCTACGAGGAGCTCTACCACGCAGGCCAGAGGCTCTCGTACGCCGACGCGCTCGAGTACGCGAGCCAGATGCTCGACGGCGTCGAAGCCGCCCATCGCGCGGGCGTCGTGCACCGCGACCTCAAGCCCGACAACGTCATGATCACCCGCGGGTCCAAGGGCGAGCCGCTCCTCAAGCTGCTCGACTTCGGCATCGCCAAGCTGAAGGTCACGGGCGAGCTCGATCGTGGCCTCACGCGGCCCGGCGTGATCATGGGGACGCCCGAGTACATGGCCCCCGAGCAGGCCTACTCCGCAGACGCGGTCGACGTGCGCGCCGACATCTTCTCGCTCGGCGTGATGGTGTTCGAGATGCTCGCCGGTCGACGGCCCGTCGGCGGCGACGAGCCGCACCAGATCGCCTCGGCCTATCTCACGGGGCAGATCGCGCAGCTCACGGACCTCGCGCCCCACGTGCCGCCCGAGCTCGCGAGCGTCGTGCACCGCGCGATGGGGCCGAAGCCGCCCGATCGATACAACTCGGTCGCCGAGTTCCGGAGCGCGCTCGAGCCGTTCGCCATCGGCACGCGCAGCGGCGCGGCCGGCGCAGCGGTCGCCACGCCCCTGCCCGGCAGCGTCACGCCGAAGCCCGCCGTCTCGCCCGCGGCCGCGGTGACGCCCGGAGCAGCCGGCGCCTCGCCCATCCCGAAGACGCTGCCCCCGACCGACGACAAACCCCCGCCCGGGGTCAGTGAGCCCTCGATCCCGCCTCCGCAGGTCGGCGCGACGCCGCTCGGCGGGTTCGATGCGCCGCCGCACCGGCAGCCCCACACGTCGATCGGCGAGCCCCTCACCGAGAGCCTGTCTCCGAGCCCGCGGTACGACGCCACGGCCCCTGCCGCGCCCCTCGCCTCGCATACGGCGCCGCCCGGCGCGTACGACATGTCGCCGCGGCCCGGCGGCACCGCGATCGGGCAAGCCCTCCCGGCCGGCGGCTACGGGCCTGTGCAGACGAACTACGGCGCGGCGCCGGGTTATCCGCCCGCGAACGGGTATCCCGCGCCGCCCGGCTATGGGCCCACCTCGCCGATGAACCCGATCGGGGCGCGGCCCACGCATCAGGCCCAGCAAAAGCGCAGCGGCGGATCGTCGATCGCGCTGATGCTCCTGCTCGCCACCGTCGTGACCGGCGTGGTCGTCGGCGGCGTGTACGTCGGGCAGAAGCTCACGAGCAAAGAGGAGAGCGGCAGCGAGCCCGTCACGCTGCAGCCGCCGACCACCACGGTCGTCTCGTCGGATCCGGGAGCGCAGCAGCCGAGCCAGACGACGGGCGCGGCGAACACGAACCTGCCGGTGCCGCAAACCACGGTGCCGAAGACGACGACCACGGTCGGCGGGACCAAGCCTCCGGGGACGACGAGCGGCGCGGGCACCTCGACGCCGCAGCCCTCCGCCTCGGGGAGCACCGCGCCGACGGGCATCCCGAACCCGTTTGGCTCGAACGGCATCCCGATCCCCTGGGGAAGCACGCAGATCCCGCTCCCCTTCCCCATTCCGGGTCAGCCGACGGCGCAGCCGACGAACACCACGCCGGCCCCGACGGCCACGCCGACGCAGACCACGCCGACGCCGCGGCCCTCGACCAGCGGCAGCGGTCGGCCCCGCATCCGGATCCCGATCCCGGGGCAAAACCCTTGAGGAGTTCGTCCCCGCATGCAGCGCGTAGCTCGTGAGCCCAGGAGAACGTCGGCGAGATGAGCGAACAGCAAGGTGGTCCGCCGGGCGGGCCCTACGGTCCTGGAAAAACCATCGTCGGTGAGCCCTTGTTCGGCCCCGAAGGCCCGGGCGTCGCGCCGGCCCCCGTCTACCCGGCCCCCGCGCCCCACGCAGGCGCGCCCGTGCCCGGCACGATGGTCGATGCCGGCCCCGCACAGGCCCCCGTCTACCCGGCCCCCGCGCCCCCCGCAGGCGCTCCTATGGGCGGTGGATCCGGCACCCAGGTCGGCGGTCCGCCGCCGTACGGCGCGCCGCCCGCCGCTGGCCCGTATGGCGCGCCAGGCCCCGGACCGGCTCCTTACGGCGCGCCTGTCCCTGGACCGGCCCCTTACGGCGCGCCCGCCCCGTATGGCGCGCCCGGCCCGGGCATGGGAGGGCCACCCGCGTACGGCATGCCGCCGCCGCCCGTTCGATCCGTTTCCTCCGGCAGCAGCGGCCCGCCGCTCGTCGCGATCGGGCTCGGCGCCGCCGTCGTCATCGGCGGCCTCTCGCTCGGTGGGTACTTCCTCCTGCGCGGTGGCGGGAGCAGCAGCGCCGAGGACGCGCCGCTCGATCCCATCACCGCGCCGAGCGCCGTGACCGTCGCCTCCGATCCTCCGGCCACGGGCGACACGCCGTCCACGCCGCCGCCCGAGACCACGGCCGCGGCGCCCGAGCCGGTGTACACCACGTCCACGACGCCGACCCCGAAGCCCACGGCGACCACGACGTCGACGAGCACGACAAAACCGCCGACGCAGAGCCCGACCACGACCACGACCGGGACGACGCCCAAGCCTACGACGACAACGACGTCGACGAGCCCGCCCACGCGCCCGACGGTCACGCTGCCCGGCACGTCCTCTCCGTCGCCGAAGCCCACGACCACGACGAAGAAGAGCATCCCAAAACCGTTTTGAGGTCCTACGAAGCCGGGAGCGGCCCGAGGAGGGCGCTCGTCGCGGCCTCGGCGATCTCTTCGAACGTGCGCGGCGCGCAGAGCGCAACGTCCACCACCGGATGGCTCAGCGCGAACCGCACGTGCGCGCCGTCCGCGTCCTTTCGCGTCGGCGACACCACGACGCCTGGACGCTTCCCTGCGAGCGTCGCGAAGAGCTCCGCCTCGACCACGCTGTGCGAGGATTCATAACGGATCGTCAGCACGTCCGGCGCGAGCTCGTCGCAGAGGGACGCCGCGAGCGCGCCGTCGTCGCAGGCGATCCCGATCGCCCGCGCCTTCCCCTCGGCCCGGAGCTTCCGCAGCGCGGGCCACGTCTCCCCGGCCGTCCAGAACCGCGCCCGCACCCCGAGCAGGTGGAACACGTCCACGTGCCCGACGCCCATCCCGCGCGTCACGAGCGCCCACTCCCGCGGCACCATCACGCCGATCGGCACGTGCGCGCCGCACGCGATCACCATCCGATCACGGTGCCCCGCGCGCACGAGCCTGAGCACGCCCGCCGAGAGCGCCGGCCACAGGGGCGAGGCGAAAAAGTAGTTCACCCCGAGCTCGTGAAAGGCGCGCTCGACCGCGTCCGCGTCGATGCCGCCCGAGCCCACGAGCCCGAGCGGCGAGACGCAGAGCCCCGTCGAGCCGAACGGCTTCTGCGGAAGCGCGGTCGTCATGCCTGCCATCGCCGAGCGCGCCGAGCGCCGTCCGCGCGCTCGGCGCGTTCGCAGGAACGTACCACGATCGGAAGCACGCTCGGCGGCTCTCCGCGCGGGGCGCTTGATCGAGCGGCTTCCGTCGAATAGGAGGGGCCCATGATGGCCATCCGTCGTTTGGGTTCGCTCGCGCTAGTCGCCCTCGGCGTCGTCACCGCCGCTTGTGAGAACAAGGTCCCCGAGCCGTCCGCGGAGCCTCGCGCTGCAGCGCCGCGCGAGCCGGAGAAGCCGGAGCCCGCGGACCTCATCAAGGAAGACATCACCGTCGGCACGGGCCCCGAGGCCCAGGAAGGCGACAAGGTCAAGGTCCACTACACGGGCCGGTTGCTCAAGACGAACTTCATGTTCGACAGCTCCGTCGGCAAGGAGCCGTTCGAGTTCGAGCTCGGCAAAGGCGAGGTCATCAAGGGCTGGGACCAGGGCGTCGCCGGCATGAAGGTCGGCGGCAAACGCAAGCTCACGATCCCCTCGAAGCTCGGCTACGGCGACGACGGCAGCCCGCCCAAGATCCCCGGCAAGGCGACGCTCGTCTTCGACGTCGAGCTGCTCGAGGTCGTCTCCCCCAGCCGCGGCCCCGCGGACAGCAAGGACACGAAGGCGAAGGACGCGCCGAAGAAGGACGCGCCGAAGAAGTGAAGCGTCAGCGCCAGGCGACCTGGCGCAGATCTTCCCAGACTTCGCGCGCGGATTGGTAGCGATACGCGTCGCGACGCCGGAGCAGCTTGGCGATCACGTTGCCGACGGGCGTGCCGAGGGCCTCGGCCTTCTGGCGCGGCGCGCCCTCGGAGATCTGCCGCGTGATCTCCGGATACGCGACGTCCACGTCGATCGCGGGCTGACCCGTGTGCATCTGGTACATGAGGAGCCCGAACTGGTAGAGGTCGCTCTGCGTCGTCGTGTATCCGGCGGTGACGAGCTCCGGCGTCAGAATCTTGGGGTTCGCCACCTGCGGGCGGAACCAGCGCGTGCTGCCCTGGAGCTGATGCGCCACGCCGAAGTCCGTGAGCTTGACGATCGGGGATCGATCGAGCTGCGAGATGAGCACGTTGCCCGCGTGCAGGTCCGAGTGCACGACGCCGCTGTCGTGCAGGTACTGCAGCGTCATGAGGAGCTGGCGGCAGAGCTCGACGAGCAAGAGGTCCGAGAAGGGCCGTCCGAGCAGCGCACGCAGGCTCGTGTCGCAGCGCTCGAGCGCGAGGTAGAAGAGGTAGTTGTTCTCGAACGCGTCGTGGATGTAGACGATGTTCGGATGGCGAAACTGCTCGAGTCGCCGTAGCTCCTGCGCCCACTCGTCCTTCACCGCCTGGTAGGACTTGTTCGCGGGGCGCAGCATTTTGAGTGCGTACCGTTGATCGAACGGTCCGATGCACTCGTAGACCGAGCCGTACTGGCCGTCGCCGATGAGCGCACCCACGACGTAGGTGCCGCGCGTGGACGTGAGCGTCGTCCCCGGGACCGGGAACGGGATCTGATGCGAGCCGGTTTGATTCGACCAGTTCACGCGACTTCAATTTAACAAGAATCAGGCCGCCCGGGTCTCCCGCGCACCAAACCCGCCCAGGGCGGCGCGGGGCGTCAGGCGCCTTCCTCTTCGCGCAGCATCTCCTCGATGCCTTCATGGTCGAGCCCGAGCGCCGCGCCGATCTCGTGGATCATGGCCCGCTCCGCCTTCGAGATCGCGCCGTCGGCCGTGATCACGCCGATCGCCAGGCTCAACGCCACGCGGCAAGCGATGGGGCTGCCGAGCGTCTGCCGCGCGCCCTCGAGCAGCGCCGCCGTGCCCGAGGCCTTCCGCGCCGCGTCGAGCCGCGTGATGAGCTGCTCCAGTTGATCCGGCGTCACCTTGCGGTCCGTCAACGACTGCACGCTCCGCGCGAAATGACGCTTCTCGTCGGTGCCGAACCCGCCGTCGGCGTACGCAGCGAGGTACATGAGCTCGACGAGGGCCTCGAGCTTCGGTTCGTCGAGCGTGTGCGAGGATCGCAAGGAAATGGGCGCCATGCCCCTTTCCTACACCGTCCTCGCCGAGGCCAAAAGTCCGCAAAAAAGGCCCCGGATGCCCCGGACGTCCCGAACGAGGAAAACCACCGGCGAGGGCGAGCCGTGTGTCATCCTTCGTGGATGCGCCCCTTCCACCAAGGCGCCGCCTTCTTGACGGTCGGGACGCTCGCGCTCGCCGCCTGCGGCCCCGCGCCCACGCCGAAGGCCCCGCCAAGCGAGGATCTCGCGGCGCAGGACATGCCCGACATGGAAGCCTCCGCGGCGCCACCCGCGCCCGCGCCCGAGCCGCCCAAGCTGCGCCTGCCGTGCGCCGAGAACGATCTCGTGGGCTGCACGAACGGCTGCAACGACGCGATCGTCGAGGACTGCGTCACGCTCGGCGCGATGTACATGCGCGGCGACGTCGTGCGCCCCGATCCGCCGCGGGCCATCGACCTCTTCCGCGGCGCCTGTACGAACGGCAGCGCGCGCGGCTGCATCAAGCTCGGCGACCTCTACCACGACGGCACGCTGAAGGACGATCCGACCGAGGAGGTCACGCTCTACCGCAAGGCCTGCGACGCCGGCGCGAACCGCGGCTGCCTCGCGGCCGGCAAGGCCTACCTGGAGGGGCGCGTCGTCGGCGTCGACCCGGTCTTCGCGGCGACGCTCTTCACCCGCGTCTGCGAGCGCGGCAACGCCGAGGCCTGCCTCGAGCTCGGCCGGCTCTACAATCGCGGCCACGGCGTGCGCAAGGATCCGGCCCGCGCGACGGCGCTCTTCACGAAGGCCTGCCAGCTCGGGCTCGACGAGGGGTGTCTCACGGCCGATCCGTCGGGCGAGGTCGCGCCGCCGCGTCAGTAACCGCCTCGCGTGGTACGTTCGCCGGCGATGAAGGCCATCGTTCTCGCCGGGGGAAAGGGCAGCCGTCTCAAGCCGTACACGGCGCTCATCCCGAAGCCGCTCATGCCGATCGGCGAGCAGACCATCGTGGAGATCCTCCTCCGCCAGCTCGCGTTGTACGGCGTGAACGACGTGACCCTGTGCACGGGTCATCAGGCCGGCCTGATCGAGGCCGTGCTCGGCGAGGGCAGCCGCTACGGCGTCAAGCTGTCGTATCGGCGCGAGGAGCAGCCGCTCGGCACGATCGGGCCGCTCCGCGCGATCGCCCACGAGTTGCCCGAGCGGTTCCTCGTGATGAACGGCGACATCCTCTGCGACCTCGATTTCGCCGAGCTCGCGAAGAGGAGCGCCGAGGCGAACGCGCCGCTCACGGTCTGCGTCTTCGAGCGCGCCACGAAGATCGACCTCGGTGTGCTCGAGCTCGACCCCGAAGGGTCTGTCACGGGGTTCCGGGAAAAACCGACCTACTCGTTCTGGGTGAGCATGGGCATCTACGCGATGAGCCGCGAGACGCTCTTGCGCTTCGTGCCGGAAGGCGTGCCTTTTGGCTTCGATCAGCTCATGCACGCGCTGCTCGCGGCGCGGGTGCCGATCCAGACGCACCCGTTCCGCGGGCACTGGCTCGACATCGGGCGCAGCGACGACTTCGCCGAGGCGCAGGACGAGTTCGAGCGCAATCGCCCGCGTTATTTGCCCGAACCGAAGGCGTGACGAGCCGGCACGGCCATACGTTCGCGGACAAACCAATCTTCGGCGGCCCCCTCGACGCGGACCTGCCTGGCCCCACGTGGAGGGTGGAAGCGGCGATGCGGCCGGCGGGGTTTTCCCCCGGGTGCTCGCCTGCTGGGAGGAGTGTCCGTCATGGCACAGCAGAAAAACCAGGGGAACCAGGGCACCGAGGAGAAAGGCTCGATGACCGTGGAAGAGGCCGGCCGGATGGGCGGCCAGCGCGTGCGCGAGCTTGTCGAGGAGGGCAAGCAGGCTGAGGGCGAGCAGGGCGGAGGCGGAGAGTCGTCCGGCGGAAGCCAGCAGCAGCAGGGCGGCCGCGGAAGCCAGAACCGCTGAGTTTTTTTCGGGAACCTCCCCACGCCCCACGAGGCGAGCCGCGGCGGCCCGCTTCGTGGGGCTTTTTGCGGGGTCTAGGCCCGCGCGATCGTCAGGACGAGCGCCTCGCCGTCGACGTTGAGCTCGCGCCGCTCGCCGGACACGGTGGAGGCGCCGATCTCGAACGAGCGGACCAACGCTTCGCGGGCGATCTCGTCTTGGGCCGCGCGCGTGACGCGGAGAACGCGTTCGCTGCCCTCGACCGCGAGCGCGATGCGGTCCGTGAAGCCGAGGGACAGGTCCTTCCGTAGGCCCTGCACGCGCGAGAGGATCTCGCGGGAGAGGCCGTCGTCGCGGAGCGCGTCCGTGAGCGCCGTGTGGAGCACGACGACGCCGGCCTTGCCGCCGGCCGCGGCGAAGTCCTTGCCGGCCTCGACGACGACCTCGATCTCCTCGGGCCCGAGCGAGACCCGCTCGCCGTCGAGCTCGATCTCGATGGCGCCGCGCGTGACGAGCTCGGTGCGGAGCTCGGCGGCGTTCGCCTTGGCGAGGACCTGCTTGGCGAGCTGCACCTTCTTGCCGAGCTTCGGCCCGAGGGCGCGGAAGTTCGGTTTGAGCACGTAACGAACGGCCTCGCCTTCCTGCCCCGGCTCGAGGAAACGGACCTCCTTGACGTTGAGCTCCTCGGCGATGAGGGCCTCGTGCTGCGCGAGCGCGCGGCGCATGGCCTGGTTCGAGACGATGACGTCGACGCGCGCGAGGGGCTGGCGGACCTTCAGCTTGTTCAGCGTGCGGACCTGGAGGCCGAGGCTGACGAGCTCGCGGACGGCGCGCATCTCGGCGGCGAGGCCCTCGTCGATCGCGGCGAGATCGGGCTCGGGGTACCTCGTGAGGTGCACGCTCTCCGGTTGCGACGTGGTCCAGGGGCCGCGGACGAGCGTCTGGTAGAGCTCCTCGGCGATGAAGGGCGTGAACGGGGCCGTGAGGTGCGCGATGGCGACGAGGGCCTCGTACAGCGTGAAATACGCGTCGCGCTTGTCGGCGAGGGCCTCGGCCGAGACGTTCTCCGCCGGCGACCAGAAGCGCGCGCGGCTGCGCCGAACGTACCAGTTCGAGAGCGCGTCCACGAAGTCGACGAGCCGCTGCGCTGCCTCGTACAGGCGGTAATTGTCGAGGTGCTGCGTGACCTCGCGGGTCGTGAGGGCGAGCTCGGAGAGCAGCCAGCGGTCGAGCAGGCTGCGCTCGCGGGCCGGCCGGTAGCCCTCGCTCTTCGCGAGATCCGCGGGCGAAACGCCCTTCGCGTCGGGGTTTCCGCGGGCCGGATCGAAGCCGTCGATGTTCGCGTAGATCGCGAAGAACGACCACACGTTCCGGATCTTGATCGCGTACTCCTTCTGTGTCGCGCGCACGTTCGTGAGCGAGTGGCGCGTGTTCGTCCACGGGGGCGAGGACGCGTAGAAGAACCAGCGGAACGCGTCGGCGCCGGGCGCGGGCGTGGAAGGATCCTCGACGAAGACGCGGTGATTCTGGGCGAGGCGCAACACGTCGTTCGGCATGACGCGGAGCGGCTCGGGCGCGGTCGCGAGGCCGAGGGCCTCGATGTCCGACGTGTGCATCACGATGACGCGGCGCGGGAACTGGCCCATGCCCGACGTCGGCCGGAGCGTGATGTCGAGCGCCTCGTTCGGTCGATCCGCGCGGTAGAGTTTGACCTTGGTGCGGTCGCCCTGGAGATCGAGGCCCTCGTAGTCCTCGCGCGCGATGCGAGCGACTCCCTTCTGCACGGGCTGATCCTTCAGCGGATCCTGCGCGTCCGAGCAGACGGCGAACTCCATGCGGACGCGGTCGAGGATGACCTCGGGCGGCGTGTAATTGCCCTTCGACTTGCTCTCCTTCTTGCCCTCGCGATCCCCGACGTGCCCGAGCACCACGCAGGTCTGGTACGGGTGCGGAAAATTCCGGATGCGCGAGAGGCCCAGGGACTTCTGCGTCTCCTCGTCGAAGACGAGCGTCGAGATCATCAGCAGCGAGTAGAACCAGCCGCGGGTCTGATCGATCGCCTCGCTGATGAAGTCGGCCGGGAAGGCGCGGTCGAACTTCTCCTTCGACCCTTCCGCGTGCGGAAATCCCCACTGCGCGAAGGGCATCGCGCCCGAGTCGAACCAGCAGTCGATGACCTCCGAGACGCGCCGGTACGTGCCGGGCTCGCCGGGCTTCTGGTAGGTGATCTTGTCGATCCAGGGCTTGTGCACGAGCAGGTGCTCGGCCGTCTTCGGATGCGCGCGGACGAGCTCGCGCTCGACCTCGGCGACGTTGTTGCCGGGCCTTTCGCGCAGCGTCTTCACCGAGTCGATGGCCTCCATCGCGCCCGTCTGGTCGTTCACCCAGATCGGCAGCGGCGTGCCCCAGTAGCGCTCGCGCGAGAGCGCCCAGTCGACGTTGTTCGCGAGGAAGTCGCCGAAGCGGCCCGTCTTGATGTGCTCGGGCAGCCAGTTGACCGTCTGGTTGTTCTCGATCGCCTTGTGGATCAGCGCGGTCGTGCGGATGTACCAGGCCGGGCGGGCGTACTGGATGAGCGGGTCCTCGTCGGCGCGCCAGCAGAACGGATACTCGTGGCGATAGTTCTCGGCGTGCACGAGCTTGCCCGCTTGCGCGAGGTCCTTCTGCAGGTCCTTGTCGGCGTCCTTCACCCAGCGGCCCGCGTACTTGCCCATCTCGTCGATGAACGTGCCGTCGGGCTTCACGGCGCAGAACGGATCCTTCGGCGTCTTGCCCGCCGCAAGGAGCTGCCGATGGGCGCCGTAGTCGTCCTCGCCAAAGGCGGGCGCGACATGGACGATGCCCGTGCCGGCGTCGAGCGTGACGAAATCCGCCGCGATGACCGCGTGCACGGCCTCGTACGCCGCTGCCTCGGACGCGTAGAGGCCGAACGGCGGGACGTACTTCTTGCCGACGAGCGCCGATCCCTTGGTGGTCGAAAGAACCGGCAGATCCTTGCCGAGCTTCTTCGCGAGCGCCTCGCGCAGGCCCGCCGCCACGACGAGCTTCCGATCGCCCGCGTCGACGACCACGTAGTCGAAGTCCGCGCGGACCGCGGCGTACATGTTCGACGGCAAGGTCCACGGGGTCGTCGTCCAGACGCAGAGCGCCGTCGACGGATCCTCGACGAAGGGAAACGCGACGAAGACGCTGGGATCGTCGACGGTCTTGTAGCCCTGACCGACCTCGGCGCTGGAGAGCGCCGTGCCGCCCTGCGCCCACCACCAGACGACCTTGTGCCCCTGGTAGAGCAGGCCCTTCTCGTAGAGCTTCGCGAGCGCCCACCAGACGCTCTCGACGTAGCTCCGGTGGTACGTGACGTACGCGTCGGGCAGGTCGACCCAGAAGCCGATCTTGTCCGTCAGCTTCTCCCACGCATCCGTGTAGCGGAACACGCTCTCGATGCAGCGCGCCACGAAGGGCTCGACGCCGTACTTCTCGATGTCCGCCTTGCCGTGGATCCGCAGCTCTTTCTCGACCTCGACCTCGACCGGCAGGCCGTGCGTGTCCCAGCCTGCTTTGCGGGGCACGTCGTAGCCGCGCATGGTCTTGTAGCGAGGGAACACGTCCTTCACGGCGCGCGTGAGGACGTGGCCGTTGTGCGGCATGCCGTTCGCCGTCGGAGGACCCTCGTAGAAGACGAACGTGCCCTTCGATGGGCCCGTGGCGCGCGTCTCGGCCGAGAGCGTCTTCTGGAAGATGCCCTCCCTCTTCCAGAACGCGAGGATCTCGGCCTCGTCCCTCGGGAAATCGAGCTCGGGCCTTACGGTCTTGAAGAGGTTTTTCCGGGAAGAGTCGCGGCCTGACATGGTCGGCTGCGCTTAGCACGTTTCGCCCCCGAAGGGCGTCGAGCACGCTCGCTTCCCACGTTTACAGGCCGTTCAGGGTGGCGCGGGGACCGGCGATCCCAGCTCGGCGAGCTCCTGCCGGGCGCGCTCGGCGAGGCGGCTCGAGGGGTAACGAGTGGCGAGGAAACGCAGCGTGGTGACGCGCGCCTCCTTGTCGCCCCGCTCGCGGAACTGCTCGGCGAGCTGATAGAGCGCGTCCTCGGGCGGCTCCTCCATGGCCTTCTCGGGATCGGGATCCCGCGCGCATTGAAAGGGGGCGGTGGCGAGGGCGCTGAGGGCGAGGGCCGCGATTGGCGCGCGAAGGAGCGGGAAGAGCACGGAGTGCATCGTCGCCGGGCCGATTCCGCTGTCAACGATCCCGTGAGGCGGGTACGGCAGGGACGATGGTAGGTGGTCAGGCCAAACGGGGAGACCACCATTGAAATTGCGGCTGGTTCCGGATCGTTGCGTAACGGCGAACGTCACGCGCGGTATGGCGCGGCACGCGGGTCCGAGGAGCGGAGACCTCAGTTGAGGCCCGGGGTTGCTGCCGACAAGCCTCACTGGCATCGGGCGACGAACACGTTTTGGCCTGATTGTTTGTGGTCCGTCGCAGGCACAGTCCGTGTATAGGTAGGGCCATGTCTGCTGCCGCCGAAGACATACAGCGATGCGGCGGACATCTTCGGGTCACTCCAGGGCGACGTCTTGCGTCGAGCCTTCCTTTGGCGGACTCCGACACGAAAATCCGAGAGGTCAATCACGCGATGCGAACTTCCAAGGGATATAGGTGGCTGCTCTGCGCGGCAGCGCTGGGGTCGATCGCGGGCATCGCCGCGCCGGCAAGTGCGGACGATCTCGCCATCAACCGGTTCTACCCCGCCCCGGCCGGTGATCGGTTCTTCGGTGCCCAGTCACCCTACGTGGCCGGCGAGCTGACGCCCCACGCCGCGCTCATCGTCGACTACGCGCACAACCCCCTCGTGCTGCGCCGCCAGAGCGATGACGAGTCGCTCGGCTCGGTCGTGAGCAACCAGCTCTATTTGCACCTCAACGGATCGTTTGCGCTGTTCGAGCGGCTGCTCGTCAACGTCGACGTGCCCGTCGCCCTCTACCAGAACGGCGAAAATCCCACGAACACGCTCGGCATCAGCTCGCCGAGCGGGGCCGATTTCGGCGACCTGCGCCTCGGCCTTCGCCTGCGCGTGCTCGGCGACTACGACAGCATCTTCCAGCTCGGCATCGGCGGCTACATCTGGGTGCCGACGGGCACCGGCGCGTTCGTGACGGACGGCAATGTGCGCGGCCTGCCCCAGGTGATCGTGGGCGGTAAGCACGACCGGTTCGTGTACTCGGTCGCCATCGGCCCGGAAATTCGCCCGGATCAGAACTACTTCAACAACGTCCTGCTCGGCACGACGTTCGTGGCGGGCGGCGGCATCGGCTTCCTCCTCGGCGAGGAGCGAAACTTCCAGATCGGCCCCGAGTTCAACGTCGTCGCCTCGATGCGCGAGACGACGCGGCAGAGCCTCAACGCCGAGGCGCTCGTCGGCGCG
This sequence comes from Polyangium jinanense, assembly GCF_028435265.1. GTDB lineage: Bacteria > Myxococcota_A > Polyangia > Polyangiales > Polyangiaceae > Polyangium > Polyangium jinanense. The sequence goes on from NZ_JAGTJK010000030.1 coordinate 28,107, forward strand.
AAGTATCGCTTCGCGGAGAACTTCGAGGCGGGCATCGCCGCCGGCCCCGGCCTCGCCTCCGGCATCGGTACGCCGGACTTCCGCGTCGTCGGCTCGCTCGCGTACACGCCGAAGTGGAAGGCGAAGGACACGGACGGCGACGGCATCGTCGACAAGGAGGACGCCTGCGTCGACGTGAAGGGCGTCAAGCACTCCGACCCGGCGAAGAACGGCTGCCCGGCGGATCGCGACAACGACACGATCCTCGACGTGCAGGACGCCTGCCCGGATCTCAAGGGCGTGGCGAACGCGGATCCGAAGAAGAACGGCTGCCCGCCCGACAGCGACGACGACGGGATCTACGACGACAAGGACGCCTGCCCGGACGTGAAGGGCGTGGCCGATCCGGATCCGGCGAAGAACGGCTGCCCGCCCGACAAGGACAAGGACGGCATCATCGACGCGCAGGACGCCTGCATCGACGTGCCCGGCGTGGCCGATCCGGATGCGAAGAAGAACGGCTGCCCGCCGGACAAGGACAACGACGGCGTGTACGACGCGCAGGACGCGTGCCCGGAGATCCCCGGCATCAAGACGAACGATCCGGCGACGAACGGCTGCCCCGGCGACACCGACGGCGACAAGATCCGCGACGACAAGGACGCCTGCCCGAACGAGAAGGGCGCCCCGGATCCGGATCCCAAGCAGAACGGCTGCCCGAAGGCGGTCCGCGTCACCGAGACCGAGGTCATCATCCTGCAGCAGGTGCAGTTCGACACGGCCAAGGCGACGATCCGCAAGGTCAGCGATTCGCTGCTCGACGAGGTCGCGGCCGTGCTCAACGAGCACCCGGAGCTCCTCAAGGTCGAGGTCCAGGGCCACACCGACAGCCGCGGCTCGAAGCAGCTCAACACGAAGCTCTCGCAGGCGCGCGCCGACGCGGTGAAGGCCGCGCTCGCCAAGCGCGGCGTGAGCGCCGATCGCCTCACGACGATGGGCTACGGCCCGGATCGGCCCGTGGGCGACAACGCGACGGAGGAAGGCCGCCAGGCGAACCGCCGCGTGCAGTTCGTCATCGTCGAGAAGAAGATGAAGGACGGCTCGATCAAGAAGTTCGAGAACGTTCCGCCGCCTGCGCCGCCGCCCGCCGCGCCGAAGGGTGCTGCGCCGAAGGGTGCGGCTCCGGCCGCGCCGAAGGGCGCCGCTCCCGCGCCTGCGGCTCCGGCCCCGAAGGGCGCTGCTCCCGCGCCTGCGGCCCCGGCCCCGAAGGGTGCTGCTCCCGCGCCTGCGGCTCCGAAGGGCGCCGCGCCCGCGCCTGCCGCGCCCGCGCCGAAGAAGGTTGCACCGGCTCCCACCAAGAAGTGACGGAAGCGGGGCGTCCGCGAAGGCGGGCGCTCCGTTTCACCCGCGGCCCGGAGGCTCGAAAGGGCCTCCGGGTCCCTGGTTTCATCGCCTCGGCTCCCTCCCGTGAGGTGCGTGCCGAGTTCTGCGTGGCGTGACACTCGAGAGACCGCGCCACCCTATCAACAGACGGTCGGTCGGGCCGTCGAGCAATCCGTTGGAGCACCAAAGGACTGCGACAGGGGACCATACATGAGAAGACATTTGCTTTTGGCGGGCCTCGCGAGCGTGACAGCGCTCGGGATCTGCGCCCGCGACGCGGCTGCCGCGCCGAATCTGCGCGTGCAGGTGGACCAGAAGGGCGACTTCATCCTCATCGGCAATACGCTCGGCCACGACTGTCAAAACATCTCGGGCAATCCGCCGCCCGCGCCCGTGGTGGGCAGCGTTCCGGCGCTCGCGCAGTGCGGCAACGCCGCGACCGACAGCGGCATCGACATCCTGTGGCGCTCGGACTCGCCGATGGACGGGCAGGCCGAGGCGAACACGGGCATCACGGTCGCGAACGCGCGCAGCACGGCGGTCCTCACGCTCCCGGCAGGCGCGACGGTCACGCACGCCTACCTGTACTGGGCCGCGACGCGCACCATCGCAGGCGCCGACATCACGGCCACGATCGACCGGCCGGGCGGCTTCAGCCAAGACGTGACGTCGATCCAGAGCTACACGACGAACATTAGCAACAACCCCACCTACCAGAGCGTCGCCGACATCACGTCGATTGTGCAGGCGCAAGGGTCGGGTGCGTATCGCGTCTCGGGCGTCGACGTCGAGAACCCGATCGGCAACACGGCCGACGAGACGATGTTCGCGGGCTGGTACATGATCGTGCTCTACGAGCGCGCCTCGGATCCGCCGCGCAACCTGGCCATCTTCGACGGCTGGGACATCGTGGGCAACGGCAACCCGCAGAACGTGACGCTCTCGGGCTTCCTCGTCCCGCCGGCCTTCGCGAACGCTCGCCTCGGCGTCGTCGCGTTCGAGGGCGACACGGCGCTCAACGGCGACTCGTTCTCGTTCGGCGCCGCCCCGCCGCTCTCGAACGCGCAGAACCCCGCGGACAACTTCTTCAACCGCACGCGCTCGGAGCTCGGCCTCCCGGTCACGGTGGTCGGTGACCTGCCGCAGCTCACCGGCACCGCCGGCAGCTTTGCGGGCATGGACATGGACATCGTGGACATCACGAGCAAGCTCACGGTCGGCCAGACGTCCGCGCCGATCGCGGGGACGAGCACCCAGGACCAGTACTGGCTCGCCGGGTTCGTGACATCGATCCCCACGTTCAAGCCCGACTTCACGACGTCGGTGAAGTCGGCCGTCGACGTGAACGGCGGCGCGCTGCTCGTAGGGGACGTCGTCGAGTACACGATCGTCGCGACGAACACCGGCAACGACACGGCCATCAACACCGTGCTGGTGGACCCGATCCCGATGGGCGTGACGTACGTGCCGGGCTCGATCGAGGTCGTGTCGGGCCCGAACACGGGCGCGAAGACGGATGCGCTCGCCGACGATCAGGGCGAGTACAACGCCGCGACGAACGAGGTGCTCATCCGGCTCGGTACGGGCGCGAACGGCGCGAACGGCGGGACGATGCTCGTCAACGACACGACGACCGTGAAGTTCCGCGTGACCGTGAACCCCGACGCGACGGGCACGATCCTGAACCAGGCGACCATCACGGCCGCGGGCCAGACGGGCGCGCCGGCCCAGGACACGCCCACCGATGGCAACGGCCCGTCGCCGGACGAGCCGCCGACGCCGATCGTCATCGATCTGTGCGAGTCGGACATGAACTGCATGGCGCCCACGCCCGCCTGCAACGTGGCCGCGACGCCGAACACCTGCGTCGAGTGCGTGACGGACACGCACTGCGGCGGCGCCACGCCGACGTGTGATGCCGCGACGAACACGTGCGTCTGCGTTCCCACGGGCGCGGAGATCTGCGACGGCCTCGACAACGACTGCAACGGCACCGTCGACGAGGGCTTCAACGTCGGCATGGCGTGCTCCGCTGGCGTCGGCGCCTGCCAGACCGCGGGCGTCTTCGCGTGCTTGCCGAACGGCACCTCTGCCTGCAGCGCCTTCCCGGACGAGCCCGGCGTCGAGACCTGCAACGGCATCGACGACAACTGCGATGGCGTCACCGACGACGGCTTCAACGTCGGCATGGTGTGCTCCGCGGGCATGGGCGCTTGCATGGCCTCGGGCGTCATCGCCTGCACGGGGCCGGACACGGCCGCTTGCAACGCGGTCCCCGGCACGCCCGGGACCGAGATCTGCGGCGACGGCATCGACAACGACTGCGACGGTCAGACCGACGTCAACTGCCAGGACTCCGACGGCGACGGCGTGTCGGACGACGTAGAGACGCAAAACGGCACGGATCCGAACGACGCGGACTCCGACGACGACGGCGTGTCCGACGGCGAGGAGCCGCAGTGGAACGTCGACACGGACGGCGACGGCCTCATCAACGCGCTCGATCCGGACAGTGACGACGACGGCCTCTTCGACGGCACCGAGCTCGGCAAGGACTGCGCGAACCCGGCGACGGATCCGGACGCGCAGAGCTGCCGCGCCGACGCCGATCCGAACACCACGACCGATCCGCTCGATCCGGACACGGACAACGGCGGCGTGTCCGACGGCGACGAGGACACGGACCTGAACGGCAAGATCGACGAGGGTGAGCGGGATCCGAACGAGCCGGCCGACGATTCGAACGCGCCGACCGACAGCGACGGCGACGGCCTGAGCGACGATCTCGAGGAGCAGATCGGGACGAACCCGAACGACGCGGACTCGGACGACGACGGCCTCATCGACGGCGAAGAGCCGAACCCGAGCGCGGACACGGACGGCGACGGCCTGATCAACGGGCTCGATCCGGACAGCGACAACGACGGCCTGTTCGACGGCACCGAGAGCGGCAAGGACTGCTCGAACCCGGCGACGGATCCGAGCGCGGGCAACTGCATCGCCGACGCGGATCCGAACACGAAGACCTCGCCGCTCGACGCGGACACCGACAACGGCGGCGTCATCGACGGCTCCGAGGACGAGAACCGCAACGGCGCCGTGGATCCGGGCGAGCTCGATCCGAACGATCCGACGGACGACACCACGAAGCCGGACACGGACGGCGACGGGCTGACGGACGACTACGAGAACGAGATCGGTACGGACCCGAACGATGCGGACTCCGACGACGACGGCGTGATCGACGGCGAGGAGCCGAACCCGACCGACGACACCGACGGCGACGGCATCATCAACGCGCTCGATCCGGACAGCGACGGCGACGGGCTGAAGGATGGCACGGAGATGGGCAAGAACTGCTCGAACCCGGCCACGAACACGGCGGCGAACAACTGCGTCGCCGACGGTGACAACGGCGTCACGACGACCTCGCCGGTCGATCCCGACACCGACGACGGCGGCGTGAACGACGGCGACGAGGACACGGACAAGGACGGCGTGGTCGATTCGAACGAGCGCGATCCGAACGATCCGGCCGACGACAACGTCGTGCCGCCCAAGGACTCGGACGGCGACGGGCTGACGGACGACGAGGAGGCCGATCTCGGGACCGACCCGAACGACGCGGACTCTGACGACGACGGCGTGCCCGACGGTCAGGAGCCGAAGCTCGGCGAGGACACGGACGGCGACGGGAAGATCAACGCGCTCGATCCGGACAGCGACAACGACGGCCTGAAGGACGGCACCGAGCTCGGCCTGGATTGCTCGAACCCGGGCACGAACGCAGCGGCCGAAAACTGCGTCCCCGACGCAGACAAGGGCGCGACGACGACCGATCCGCTCGACGCGGACACGGACAACGGCGGCCTCAACGACGGCGAGGAGGACGCGAACAAGAACGGCGTGGTCGACCCGGGTGAAGGTGATCCGCGCGATCCGGCAGACGACGCCCCCGAGGGCATCATCCTGACGGGCAACGGCCTCTGCGCCGCGCGGCCCGGGAGCGATGCGACGCCGGGCGTGGGCTTCCTGCTCGCGCTCGCGGCGGGGACGGCGCTCGTCCGCCGCCGACGGCGCAGCTAACGCAGGGAGCTCTCCGAGCGCGGAAGGCCGCGCCTGGAAGCGATGAGGCGCCGCGGTCCTTTCGAGGGCCGCGGCGCTTCGTTTTTGGAGAGGGCGAACCGCGCGTGTCCCGACGGCACGCGGGAACGCGTGTGCGCATATCGCCCCCACGTGGAGCGCCATCAAGGGGATGGTGGTATCCTTCCCTGCATGCGCGTTCGAGCCTCCCTGCTTGCGCTGTCACTTGCCTTTGCCTTACCGGCGGCGCTGTTCGTGTCGCCACACTCGCCCTACACGGGCCCGAGAGAAGCCGCGGCGGCGGTTTCGGTGGTCGTCTCGCTCGATGAGCTCGTGGCGAGCTCGTCGTACGTCGTCGTCGCGAAGGCGGCCGAACGACAGAGCATGTGGGAAGACACCCCGAGCGGCCGGCGGATCGTCACGTACACGCGGCTCGACGTGGAGCGCTCCGTCGTCGGCGAGCCGGGGACGCAGGTGTGGGTGCGGACGCTCGGCGGCGTCGTGGGCGACGTCGGGCAGTGGGTCTCGGGCGAGGCGGTGCTCAAGCCCGGAGAGCGCTCGCTTCTGTTTCTGCACAAAACGCCGGCCGCGGTCGTCGTGACCGCGATGGCGCAGGGGCATTACCCCGTGATCAGCACGGAGGGGGGTTTGCCGAAGCTCGCGCCGAGCCCGGACGCAGGGACGATCCTGCCGCGGACCGGGCCCAGCATCGGCGCGCGTGAGGTGCTTGTGGGAGCGACGCTTTCGCGTGCGCTCGTGGCCATCGAGGAGGTGAAACGTGCGCCACGCGAACGCAAGTAATCGAGGACGGCTCGCGTCTTTCGCGATCGGGCTCTCGCTCGTCGCAGCGGTGACGCTCTTCGCGCCGACGGCGTCGGCCTATTGCCGCACGACGAGCTGCAAAGGCGTCGGGACCGGCGCGCGCTGCGTGCCCATGCGCACGACCGACTGCGGCATCGAGCTCTTCTGGAAGAACCCGTGCGTCGGCTTCAGCATGCAGCGGGACGCGTCGGTGCAGATCGACCTCGACGACGCGACGAAGATCTTCGAGGAAGCCTTCAAGAAGTGGACCGACGCCGACTGCGGCGACGGCAAGCACCCGCGCATCAAGGCCGTGAACCTCGGCCCCGTGGAGTGCCACGCGCACGAGTACAACAAGAAGGCCGGCAACGCGAACGTCATCCTCTTCCACGACGACGTGTGGCCGCACGCCGGCGCGGGGAGCACGCTCGCGCTCACCACGGTCACGTACAACATCGAGACCGGCGAGATCTACGACGCCGACATGGAGCTCAACGGGGCGAACGTGGAGTTCACGACCGGGACCGACAACGTCCTCTACGACCTGCCCTCGATCGCGACGCACGAGACGGGGCATTTCCTGGGCATGTCGCACTCCGCGGACGGCACGGCGACGATGTTCGCCGACTACACGCCGGGCTCGACGGAGCTCAGGTCGCTGGAGAACGACGACATCGAGGGCATCTGCGCGGCCTATCCACCCGGCGATCCGATCCCCGCCTCGTGTGATCCCACGCCGCGGCGCGGGCTCGAATCGCAGTGCAATCCGGAGCCGATCCCGACCGATGACGGGGGGAGCTGTTGCGCGACGGCCCCGGGCACACCTCGATCGGCGGGCGGGACTGCGCTCGCGGCCCTCGCTCTCGCCCTCGGCCTCGCGGCGAGGCGTCGCGCCGAGCGCACGCGTCCATGACGAGCCCGGAAGCGCCGCCGTACGAGGTCCTCTGGGTCGACGATGCCCGCGCGCTCGGAGGCGCGCTCGAGCGCGCCGTGCAGGCCAAGGCAATCGCGGTAGACGTGGAGGCCAACGGCCTCTTCGTCTACCGCCCGCGCCTTTGCGCCGCGCAGCTCGCCTGGGAGGAAGGGGATACGACGGTCGTCCTGATCGTCGACACGCTCGCCACGAGCGCGGCGGCGCTCGGACACCTCCTCGGCCCCGAGGGGCCCATCAAGGTGCTGCACGATCTCACGTTCGACGCGCGCATGCTCGCCGAGGCCGGCGCGCCGCTCGCGCGCGTGCGGGACACCTCGGTCACGGCGCGATTCCTCGGCCAGAAGGCGACGGGGCTCGCGTCGGTGCTCGCGGCGGAGCTCGGGGTCGTCCTCGACAAACGGTTTCAGCAACACGACTGGTCGAAACGACCGGTTTCGCCGGCGGAGCGGCGTTACCTCGGGGACGACGTCGCGTATCTCCTGAAGCTCGATCGCGCGCTCGCCGCGAAGGCGGCCGCGATCGACATCGAGGCCGAGATCGAGGAGGAGTGCTCGTACAAGCTTCGCGCGGCTCTCGCGCCGCCGCGGGAGACGCGCCCGTCGTACGTGCGGGTCAAGGGCGCGCAGAAGCTCGATCGTCCGGGCCGCGCCGCGCTTCGGAGCCTCGTGGCCGCGCGCGAGGCGATCGCCGAGGCCGCCGACGTGCCGCCGTTCAAGATCGTCACGAACGAGATCCTGCTCGAACTCGCGCGGATGCGTCCGACATCGATCCCCGAGCTCAGCCGCGTGCCCGGCGCGCTCTCGGGTCGCTCGGGGAGGCACGCGGCGCGGTGGCTCGAGGCGATCACGCGCGGCGCCGCCGAAGGGGACGTGCCGCCCGAGGAGCAAGCGCACTTCGAGGTCGCGCCGATCGATCGGAAAGAGATCGCGCGACGACGCGAGATCGAGGCGAAGATCAGCGCATTCCGGCGCGCCGAGGCGAAGCGCCGCGGCGTCGACGAGCAGGCCGTGCTGCCCGGGCATTGCGCGCAGGATCTCGCGAGCGTCCTGCTGACGGCGGCCGGGGAGGATGCTGCGGCGACGCTCGCGCGGATCGCCGCGATCCCGGGCCTCGGGGCGAAGCGGGTCGAGCGGTATGGCAAGCGCATGGCGTCGCTGCTCTCGGCGCCGAGCGAGTCATCCGCGCAAGCACGAGGAAGCGCGCCGCGCGAGGATTCGTGAGCGGGGCGGGCGCGCCGCTGCTCGTCGTCGCGGGCGAGGCTTCGGGGGATCGCATCGCAGCCGAGGTGCTGCGCGCGCTCGGGCCAGCTGTGCACGCCTTCGGGATCGGGGGGCGCGGATGCCGGGCGCAGGGCATGGAGACGCTCGCGGAGACGTCGGACATCGCCGCGATGGGCACGCTCGACGTGCTGCGGAAGGTGCCGGCGCTCGGGCGATCGCTCGGCGCGCTGATCGGGAGGATCCGGAAAGACCCACCACGCGCCGCGCTGCTCGTGAACTTCACGGAGCTGAACGCGCGGCTCGGGCGGGCGCTCCGGCGACGCGGAACACACGTGCTCTGGGCTGTCGCGCCGCAGGTCTGGGCCTGGCGCGCGGGGAGGATCCACGCGCTCCACGACGCCGTCGATCGGCTCGCCGTCGTCCTGCCGTTCGAGGAGCTGCTCTGGCGCGAGGCGGGGTACGACGCGCGGTTCGTGGGTCATCCGTCGGCCGAGGCGCCGCGCCTGCCCCGCGAGGTCGCGCGCGCCCAGCTCGGGCTCGCCAAAGGGCGCACCGTCGCCGTGCTCCCGGGTAGCCGTGCCGGCGAGATCACGCGCCTCGCGCCGCTCTTTTGCGAGGCGGCTTCAATGCTCACGGCGCGTGGCGACGTGGACGAGGCACGCGTGCTCGTGGCTCCGTGGCTCGACGCGCGTGCGCGCGGCGAACTCGAACGAGCGGCCCGCCGCGCCGGGGTCGAGATCGCCGAAGCCGACGCGGAGCATGGCGCCTCTCCCCTGCTCAGTGCCTTCGATCTCGCGCTTTGCGCCTCGGGCACGGCTTGCCTCGAGGCGGCGCTCGCCGGGCTGCCGACGGTCATCGGCTACCGCGTCGATCCCCTCACCTACGCGCTCGCCCGCCGCCTCGTACGGACCCCGCACATCGGCCTGCCAAACGTCCTGCTCGGCCGCCGCGCGTACCCCGAGCTGCTCCAGGACGCGGTCACGAACCGCTCGCTCGCTGCGACGGCCGCTGCCCTGATGAACGACGCGCAAAAGGCACGCGCAAAGGCCGACGCACGGGCACTCGACGCGCTCCTCCGGCCCCCTTCCCCGGGTCCGTTCGGCGCGCGCGTCGCGGCCTTGCTCGATCCGTGGCTCTGATCCTTTGACCGCAAACGATTACGTGCGCGGCGAGGACGTCCCCGAAGCGGTCCGCTTCTCCGGCTTGGCCCGCATCGCTTCGAAGGCGCTCACGACCTCCCGCGAAAATTCTTCCACCACCGCGCGATGCGTCGCGAGCCCGCCGTCGAGCCCTGCGCGCGCCTTCTCTAGCGCGGTGGTCACGTGCTCGGCCCGCTGCCGCGAAAGCACCCGGAACGCGAGCATCCGACCCGCGGGCACCGCGATGAGCGCGATCGTCGCCGGCGTCCAAGCGAACGTCGGCGCCGCGCGCGTGATGGAACCGAGATCCGTGAGCGGCGAGCGCGAGAGCCACGCCGCGAGCGCGATCTGGTAGCCCTCGGCGACCGTCGACGGGAGACCGTCGCACATCTCGTGCAGCGGCACCCGCTGCGTCTCCACGTGCACGCGCCGCAGGTTTTGCCACATCAAGAGCCGCTTCGGCGGAGGCACGCCGCGGAAGCTCGCCGAGCCCGTCCACCAGCGCACCGACGTATCCGCGCGGCCGAGCTCCATCACGCGGGCGAACGTCGCGTGACGGGCGAGCGCCGCGCCCACGTCGCGCGGCGGCGGAATCTGGCCACACAAATCGAACACGCTCCGCACGAGGCGCATGTAACGCCCCTTCGTGAAGAGCCCGCCGAGCTCGTGGTTCGTCACCTGCAAGAGGTCGTTCAGCGCCGCGGCGAGCGCCCACTCGTGCGCGTCGAGATCCGGCAACGTGTCGACCGGCGCGACGAGCCGCGCGCGCCTGACACGCGCGACGTCGATCCGCGAGCGCACATCCGCGTCGACGATGTGCCTCCCCTCCCCGAGCTTCGTCCCGAGCTGCCCGAACGGCCGCGCGAGGCGCAATTTTCCGCCAAGGACGAGGGGCGCGACGATCCCCGTGACGAGCTCCTCGAACCGTTCGTCGTCGCTCGCCAAGCTAGCCTCCGCTGCCCGCGCCCCCGGGGAGCGCAGGAAGAGCGCCGTCGTCGCTCGCCGAGACGTCCCGCAGCGGCCTGAGGCCCACGCCGCCGAGCGTGACCTCGGGCAGCTCCGTGGCGAGCGCCGACGAGAGCGCGTCCGCGAAGCGATCGGCCGCGAGCGGGAGCCACGCCTGCGCCTCGAGCACGGCCGCTTCGAGCGAGACGAACCCTTCCTCGGGTATGCCGAGCACCGTGCCGTCGCGACCGATGAAGAGCACCTGCCCCGGCGGCGCGCCGAGCGAGCGGTAGAGCACGTCGGGCGCGACCGCGGGCACCACGTCGTAGCCCGCGGGCACGTAGAGCTGCTTGTGGACCTCGCGGAAGAACTGGCCCACGGGGATGCCCTCGATGCCCGTCGGATGCCGGACGATCGCGCCGCGCTCGGTGAACGCGACGCGCGCCGCGCGCAGGCTCTCCGGCCCGAGCGCGTAGGCGATGCGGCGCAGCACGGGCAGATCCTCGGCCTCGACCCAGGTCGCCGTGACGTGACGCCACGGATCGAGCGTGGGCACGAGGCGAAGCGCGACCGAGACCGAGGTCGTCGGCTGGGCACTCGTGCGCGCAGCAGCCACGTCCTTGCGCATCTCCATGCGCGCGAAGGCGCGCACGTCGCCGAGCGCGGGCAGCTTCGGGATCTCCAGCGGATCCAGGCCATGACCGCGAAAGAGGACGAGGCCCGTCTCCGCGAAGACGGGGCACGCGCGGAGGTTCACGGGGTGCCGGAAGCCCACCTCCACGGCCGTGCCCGGCGCGGCCGGCATGAACATCGAGACGCCCGGCGTGCGCGTGAGCAGCGGGATCATGCGCTCCGGCAACTCGGGAACGCGGAAGAGGTACCGGACGACCGGTCCATCATCGAAGCTCGACGCGGGCGGCCACTCGGCGACGCCGACCTCGGCCGTCACGCCCGAGCGCACGAAGTAGTGAATCAGCGCCGGCCCGAGCCCCGCCTCCGCGGAGAGCCAGCGCGGCCCTGGCTCACGCCCCGTCGAGGGATCCGCGTGCGGCTCGAGGCGCAGCACGAGCGAGCGCACGTCGATCTTCCGCTCCGTCTCGTAGCTCTGCGAAAACGTGTTGTGGTAGAGCCAGAGCGTCGCGTCGCCCGCGCTGATCTGCGCGACGTCGTAGCCGAAGGGCGCCGCCGCGTCGCGGTACTGGACGAAGTGACGGCTCGTCCCGGTGAACGTGTACCCGCCTGCCAGGCGCGCGATCTCGGCGATCCGATCCATGCGATCGCTCGTCTCGGCCGCGAAGGTCAGCGTCACCTCGCGCGCGCCGAGCTTCGAGCGCACGACCTCGATCGCGAGCGACCGGAGGATGTCGGCGAGCGAGCCTTGCCTCGTGTAGAGTGCCAGGAACGCGACGAGCCGGTCGATCGAGGGCAAGAGGACCACGCCCTTCGCGCCGAGCGCCACGCCGCGCGCGTCCAGGCCGAGGCCCGGTGTGCGGAGCCTCGTCTGGTGGACCGCGACCCGCTCGAGCATGCGCTAGCTCCTCTTCGCGTCTCCTGCGCTCGCCGGTTCACTCGAATCCGGGCGGACGCGTGGCCGTGAGGCTAGGGGCTCGGCCCGGGACCGTCAAGCGAGCGCGCTCTCCGATGCACCTGCCGCCTTTTGGCTCGTGCGACGATTGTGTACGCTTGGGCGGGCCCGCGTACCACGGGTCTACTACACCCTCGGCCGGCAATCGGCGATAGGGAGTCCCGAGCAAGGCATGGCACGCACCCAGCAGCTCATCGCCGGGCGATTTCAGGTCGAGCGCGAGGTCGGACGCGGCGCCGTCGGCATCGTGTTCCGCGCGTTCGACACGGTCTCCCAGCGGCGCGTCGCTCTGAAGATCATCGCCGCAGGCGAGTCGGATCCAGGCGAACGCATGCGCCTCTTGCAAGAGGGCAAGATCCTGAGCGAGCTCGATCATCCAGGGATCGTCCAGGTCGTTGCCTACGGCGCCCTCGACTCGAGTTACACCGCCGCGCTCGGCCGAAAGTTCGACGAAGGCACGCCCTTCATCGCGATGGAGTGGCTCGAAGGCGAGGACCTGCTCACGCGCCAGCTCCGCGCCGCGCTCACCATGCGCCAGGCCCTCGACATCGTGCGTCAGGTCGCCTTCGCGCTCGCCGCCGCCCACGACGCCGGCGTCGTCCACCGCGACATCAAGCCCTCGAACATCTTCGTCCTCTCGAGCCGCTTCCCCGATCCCGACTCGCCCCCCGTCTCCACGCGCACGACGCGCAGGACGCGCGACGAAGGCGAGCCCGCCCCCGAGCAGCTCACCTCGAAGCTCGTCGACTTCGGCGTCGCCACCTCGCGCGACATGCGCCTGACCGGCAACGACATCTTCGTCGGCACCCCCGCGTACATGGCCCCCGAGCAAGCCCGCGGCGACGCCATCGCCGACGCGCGCAGCGACATCTACTCGCTTGGCGCCACGCTCTTCGAGCTGCTCACGGGAAGGCCCCCGCACATCGGCTCGAACTCGATCGCCACGATCGCGCTGCTCGCGACGACGCCCGCGCCTCGCTTGAGCGAGCTGCTGCTCGACGTGCCCGAGGCCCTCGAGGAGCTCGTCGCGCGCATGCTCATGTCCGAGCGCGAGCACCGCCCGTCCTCGTCGCGCGAGGTCGCGCTCGAGCTCGACGCGCTCTGCCGCGATCCGTCCGTCCCCGAGGTCGCGCGCGCGCTCGCCACCTCGACCGAGCCGCCGCCCATGAACACGCGGCTCGTCACGACGCTCGTCGCGCTCCAGGTCGGCTCGCGCAAGGAGCAACGCCTGCAGCTGCTCGAACGGCTGCGCGAGCGCGGCGCGGATGCTCTGCCCCTCGGCACCGACTCGATCGTCGCGCACCTCGGCATGCGCCAATCGCACGGCGACGAGGCCACGAACGCCCTCGATCTCGGCCGCTGGCTCGCCGAGCTCGGCGCGTGCGTCGGCGTCTCGACGGGTCGCACGCGGCTCGATCGCGTCAAATCCGCGGGCGACGTCGTCGATCGCGCGAGCGCCCTCGCCCGGAAGGCGGGCGAGGCGAACCTGCTCTGCGACAGCACCACGAAGGAGCTCGACAAGGGCTTCTTCCAGTTCGACCCCGTCCCCGGCGGCCATTTCAAGGTCGGCGCACGCGCCAAGCCCGAGGGACGCAAGACCGAGCAGTTCATCGGTCGCGAGGCCGAGCTCATCAACGCGCTCGCGCAGTACGAGCGCTGCGTCGACGATCGCACGCCCATCATCGTCACGATCTCGGGCCCGCCCGGCATCGGCAAGAGCCGCCTCGGCCGCGAGTTCGTCAACCGCATCACGACGCGCGACGAGCCCCCGCTGCTCGTCCGCGTGCGTTGCGAGTCCTTCGGCCGCGCCCAGGCCCTCGGCGTCGCCACGGACGCCCTGCGTGCCCTGCTCGGCCTGCCGAAAGGCGCGAGCCTGGAGCAAGTCGAGCAAGCTCTGCGCGTGCGCAAGATCCGCAGCGGCGACAGCGCCTTGCTTTCGCGCCTGCTCGCAAACCAGCCCTTCGACGACGGACTCGATCCGCGCGGCGCCCGCGACTCGCTTTACCTCTCGATGACCGAGCTCGCCCTCGGCGCCGCCTCCGCCGGCCCCTGCGTCCTGCTCTTCGAGGACGCGCAGTGGTCCGACCCCGAGAGCATTTCCTGGATCGAGCACCTCCTCGGTCGCGCGACAAACCTGCCCCTGTTCGTGATGATGGTCATGCGGCCGTCGTTCTGGCGTGATCAAGGCCAGCGCTTCGTCGGCCGCGATCACGTGCGGATCGACCTGCGCCCGATGTCGAAGAAGGCCACGCGCGAAATCGCCCGAGCCATCATCGGCGAGAACGCGGACGAGGCCGTCCTGAACCGCGTCGCCGAGCAGGCCGCCGGCTCGCCGCTCTTCGCCGAGGAGCTCGCGCGCGTCATCGCCGCAGGCAAGGACGTCACCACGGCCGCCACGATCGAGGCCGCCATCCAGGTCAGCCTCGACGCCCTCGACGACGCGACCCGCGAGGCCGTCGTGCGCATGAGCGTCCTCGGTCTGAGCGTGTGGGACTCCGGCATCAGCGCCGTCGGCGTCGCAGACGCGGACGGCGCCTTGAAGAAGCTCATCGCCGCGGAGCTCTTGGTCGAGCATGGCGCGAGCCGTTTCGCCGGCACGCGCGAGTTCCTCTTCAAGCACGCCCTCGTCCGCGACGTCGCCTACGCCTCGGCAAGCGAGGAGCTCCGCAAGCAGATCCACGCCGCCGCGGCCGAATGGCTCGCCAACATGGGCGAGGACGCCGCCACCGTCGCGCAGCATTTCGATCTCGGCGCGCAGCAAGAGAAGGCCGCCGTCCACTGGGAGACCGCCGCGCGCCGCGCTCTCGCCACGAACTCGCTCGGCGAAGCCGTGAAGATGGCCGAGCGAGCGCTCATGTTCGCCACCGACAAACCCACCGCCTTCGGCCGCGCGGTGTTGCTCGACGAAGCCCACAGCCGTCTCGACGCGAAGTCCTCCGAGCGCAAGGAGGCCATCGATGCGATGGCCGAGAACGTCTACGACGAGGAGAGCGAGATCCGCTCCCTCGGCGCCCGCGTGCGGTACGACTACGTGCTCGGCGCCGGCTTCGACGTCGAAGCCCGGCTCATCCAGTGCCGCGATCGCGCCGCGAAGCTCGGTCTCGTCGAGGAAGAAGCACGCTGCTCGGCGTCACTCGCAAACCTCTACGCCTACGCAGGCCAGCTCGATCTCGCCGAGCGCGAGACGCGTGTCCTGCTCGACCTCACCGAGCGCCGCTCGATCGACTGGGCCGCCGTCGACGCCTGGCAAGCTCTCGCCGTCGTGCGGCAGACGCAGGGTCAGCTCGGCGCAGCGCTCGACGCCCGGCGCAACGCAGCCCGCGCCGCGAAGAGCGCAGGTCTGCAAGAGCGCGAGGCCATGCTCATCACGAACGTCGGCTTCGCGCTGACAACGATCGGCGCGCGCCAAGAAGCCCTGCACCAGCTCGAAGCAGGCCTCGCAAAAGCCTCCGCGATCGGCA
This sequence comes from Polyangium jinanense, assembly GCF_028435265.1. Lineage (GTDB taxonomy): Bacteria > Myxococcota_A > Polyangia > Polyangiales > Polyangiaceae > Polyangium > Polyangium jinanense. The sequence continues at coordinate 43,637 of NZ_JAGTJK010000030.1, forward strand.
GCCCCGGCACCGTGCGCAACGCGCAGATGAACCTGCTCTGCTGGGCCGCGACGTTCGGCCCGGAGAGCCGGCTCGACGTGGCCCTTGCCGAGCCCCGCACGAGCGCCGACGAGGCGACCGTGGCCTGGTTCCACAAGGATCGCGTGACGCTCGGCACGCTCTTCTACCGCGGCTGCGAGCTCTTGCGCACCGACGGCGCGGGCAACATCCCGCGGGCGCGTTCGCTGCTGAAGACGGCAACCGAGGCCTACCGCGCGTCGCAAAACCGCGACGTCCTGCCCGTCGCCCTCGGCTTCTGGGCCGAGGCCGAGCGTCGTTTCGGCAACTCCGACCAGGCGATCGAGCTCGCCCGCGAAGCCGCACGCCTGGTCGAATCCGGCGCCCCGAGCCTGCTCAACGAGGCCTCGATCTACCTGACGCTGCACGACGCCCACGTCGACATCGGCGATCTGAAGAGCGCCCGCGACGCGATCGAGCGCGCCATCCCGCACCTCGAGCGCCGCCTGAAGGGCCTCGAAGGCACGCCCTACGCGCGCGCCTTCCTCGTGAACCTCCCGCACAACGCAGGCCTGCTCGCCGCCGCCGAGGCCTACGGCTGCGTCACGACGCCCATCGAGCAGGTCCTCGCGCTTCCTCCTTCAGAGTCCTGATCCCTAGGGAGTATTTCACGGCGTGGCGCCGGGGTTTCACCCCGGACCCGACCAGGGGCTGTCCGCCCCTGGACCCGGACCAGGGCAAGCCCTGGACGCGGGGCGACAGCGCGCGATGCGCGCTGTCGACAGGGAAAACGTCCCCAGCACGTACGGCAGTGCCGCTGTCTTGGTTGGCAACGCCGTTCGTGGTCTTGCCACGGGCCCGTCCGAGAAACCGCGCATCGCGCGGTTTCTCGGCCCTCGGTCCAGGCCGCGCCTGGTCCGGGGTGCAGGGGGCGGACAGCCCCCTGCTGGGGTCCGGGGCAACGCCCCGCGCAAGCCCACACAAACGAAACCGCCCTCCCCTTTCGAGGAGGGCGGCTCGTTTTGGTCCGCGCGGTGAGGGTTACTCGCCGCCGATTGCGATGCCCAGCGTCTGCCGCAGCGCGAAGTACTGATCCGACACCGAGAACAGGAGCAGCTCCTTCAGCTTCTCCTGCGGCGGCAGATCACCCGGCTGCTGCGGCTCGGCCGCGATGATCTTCTTCGCGATCTCGAGGTCGCCGCAGAGCAGGTACCCGGCACGGTTCGCCGTGATGTCCACGCACTGCGACCACCGCTTCAGGTTTGCCTTCGCGCCGTCCGCCACGAACTTCTTCACGACCATCCGCAGACCTTCGATCTGCATCGGCTGCATGAACTGGCGGATCGTCTGCGCCGTCGCCAGCACCTGCTTGTCGATGTCCGGCGGCGACGGCGCGTCCGGCTGGACGAGCTTGATCGCCGCGAAGAGGAGCACCGTCAGCTCGGTGACCGTCGGGAACAGCGTCTTGATGTAGTGCTCGCCGCGATACATCGCGAGGTGCTTGCCGATGATGAACGTCAGCTCCTGCGGCGAGAACCCGGTCAAGACCGTTTGACCAGCAACCGATGAGGGCGGCTCGGCCGGAACGGCGACGAGGGCCCCCGGCACGTCGCTGCGCACGTACAGCGCCGGGCACGGGATCCCGAGCACCTGCGAGGCCCAGCCGAACGTACGCGCGAACGTGACGGTCGACGTGGCCGGATCCTGACGGAACCGCGGATCGAGAACTGGCTTCTCCTTCTTCGCCTCCAGCGTCGCGATCTTCGCCTTGAGCGCCGCGGAGGCGATCATCTCGAAGATCTTGCCGATGTAGAGGTTCTCTTCCTCGTGGAAGAGGTTTCGGAGCCACTGCTCGTTGTCGAGCCGGTTCTTGACCTGCAGCATCCCCTGCGGACGGTAGTCCTCGAAGAAGCGCTGCTCGTCCTCGTCGGCCTTGCGGATGAACGCGAGCGCTGCCGCCGTGCACCACGCCGGATCGTACGCCTTCTGCTCCACGTAGAGCCGGTAGAGCTCGTGGTAGGAGTCGGCGTTCGTCGCGTCGATCTTCACGAGCGACTGGTACTCGGCGATCGCGTCCTCCGTGTTCCCGAGGCCCGTGTAGAGCTGCGCCAGGATCTGGTGCTCCTGCACGTCCTCCGGCTTCAGGCGCGCGGCGATCTTGAACGTCTCGACCGCCGCGTTCACGTCCTCGAGCCTATCGCGGTAGATGAGGCCGAGCGCGTGCCAGAGGGTGAACTCGAGGTCGATGTTCCCCTTGCCTGCCACGCGGTGCAGCATCTTCCGGTAGGCGCGCTCGAGCTGCTTCCAGTCCCTCTGCGACGTGAGGATCTTGTTGATGCGCTCGAAGGCGTCGAGGAAGGCCGGATCGAGGTCCAGCGCGTCGTTGAACAGGTCCACCGCGCGCGGGAGATCCTCGAGTTTGTCGCGGTAGATCTGCGCCATCGTGAAGAAGTAGCGCGACTTGCGACCGGGCTGCGTCTCGAGGTCCGCGATGCGCTGGAGCGTGTCCACCATCTGCTCCCACTGCGCGACCTTCTGGTACAGCGTGAGCATCCGGTGCAAGAGGACGTGGTTCTGGGGCTCCAGATCCAGCGCCTCTTCGAGCGCCTCGACGGCCTTCGTCGGGTTCTGATCCTTCTCCCACGTATCGGCAATCTCACCGAGCAGCTTGAAGCGCTCGGCGCCGTCGATGACGTTGTCGAGGATCTGGCGCTTGTAGTGCGCGACCTGCTTCCAGTCCTTGAGCCCGTCGTAGACGGCGACGAGTGCGTCGAGCGTCGGCCGATGGGCGGGCTCCACGCCGAGGGCCTTCTCGAAGTTGTTGATCGCCTGCTTCGCCTGGCCCTGGTTCTGCTTGATGAGGCCGAGCTTGTAGTAGACGTTCGCCCGCGCTTCGGTCTCGGCCTCGTCCGTCGTCCCGAGGACCTTCTGGTAGTTCGTCAGCGCGCCGGCCCAGTCGCCCAGGCGGAAGCACACGTCGGCGAGACCCTCGATGGTCTCTCGATCCGTCATGTCGATCCCGTAGGCCGCCTGGTACGCCTTGAGCGCCTGCTCGTTCTTCCCGACTGCGACGAGCACCTTGCCGAACGTGTTCTGCAGCCGGTGTTGCTCCGGCTTCTCGCGCTTGCCTGACTTGCGGACGAGCATCTCCGCGAGGGGTTCCGCCTTCGCCCACTTCTCGTTGCTCACGTACTCCGCGAGCAGCGGCATCGCCGCGTCCTCGTTGTCGCCGTCGCTCTGGAGCGCGAGCTCGTACGCTTGCACCGCGAGATCGTGTTCACCGATCTGGTGATCGCGCAGCCTGCCGAGCTCCACGAGGAGCTTGGCGCGCTGGCGCGGCGCCTCGGTGTTCATCTGCTCCTGATCGAGGTACCGGGCAGCGGTATCCCAATCCGCGGAGTCGATCGCGATCACGCGCAGCGCGGCGAGGGTCGGCAGGTGCGCCGGATCGAGATCGAGCGCCATCTCGAAGCGATCGCGCGCTGCGATCCGATCGCCCTGCTTCTCGTCGAGCTGCTTACCGATTCGGTAATACATCTCGACGCGCTGCTTGCCGTCCGGGGTCAGGTCGGCGACGCGCGTCATGTAGTCGATGGCGCGCGACGTATCCTCCTGCTTCTCGTAGAGCTTCGCGAGCGCCTCGAGCGCCGGGATGTGCTTGTCGTCGAGGTCCGTGATGTTCAGCCACGCGTCGATCGCGCGGTCGAAGTCCTGGACCTCCTCGGCGTACACCTTCGCCGTCGCCGACCAGAGCTCGATCTTCTTCTGCCTGTCGATCGTCGCGTTGATGTGGCGATCGTAGGTGCTGATGAGATCGTGCCACTGCCGCAGTCGGCGGTAGCAACGCTCGAGCGAATCGAGCGCAGTCTCGTGCTGCGGATCGATGTCCACGACCTGCTCGAGCCTCGCGGCCGCGAGATCCGGCTTGAGGAACTGCTCCTCCTGGATCTTCGCGATCTTGAGCAGCACGTCGATGCGCTCGCGCTCGGTCGTGACCACGTCGAGCTGCATCTCGAGGACGCCCACGAGATCCGGCCACTGGTGCGTCTGGTTGTAGACGCGCTCGAGGCCGCGCATCGCGAGCAGGTTGGCCGTGTCCACCTCGAGCACCTCGCGGTAGACCTGACCCGCCTTCTCGATCTGGCCGAGGTCCTTCTCGTACAGACCCGCGCAACGCAGCTTCGTGGCCGCGATCTGCGAGGCTTCCGTCTGCGCCTTGCCCTTGCGGGTGAGGACGTCGACGAGCTCGGGGAGCAGGCCGCGATCCGTGTAGATGCGGTCGAGCGCTTCGAGCGCCTGCAGGTGGTACGCGTCCACGTCGAGCGCGCGCTTGTAGAACGAGAGGCCCTGCTCCACGTCGCCCGCGTTCTTCTCGAGCACCTCGCCGAGCTCCGTCAGGATCTCCTTGCGATCGGTGTCCTTGACGGCGATCTCGAGGGCCCGCGTGAGCATCTGGCCCTGCTGCTGCCACTGGCCGCCCTTCTTGTGGAAGTTCGCCATCTGGCGCAGCACGTCGACGTTGTTCGGGTCGATCTGCAGCACCTTGCCGTAGTACGGCTGCGAGTACTCGGGGTGCCCGAGGTCCTCCGCGTACCACTTCGCGAGATGCAGGCAGAGCCGGATCGTGCGCAGCGGATCCCTATCGGGGTTCAGCGCCTGCAGCCAGCCGTTGACCGTCTGCACGAGCTCCGGCCAGCGGTTCGTCGCCTGCGCCATGCGCTCGAGGTAACGAACCGTGTCCATGTTGTCGAAGTCGAGCTCGAACGCCGTGAGCAGCGCGTCGAACGCCTGCATGCGGTCCTCGAGCTCGGTCTCGAACACGCGCGCGACCTTGCGGAGGATGTCCGTCTTCTCGTCCGTGTCCTCGCGCGTGTCGAGGCGCGCGAGGTACAGCTCGATGAGCGGCTCGGCCCGATGCGCGGCGCCGTGCAGCTCCTCGAGCGCGAGGTAGGCCCGATCGTGCGTCGGCTCGATCTCGAGGACCTTCTCGTACGCCGGCGTGCCCTTGTCCTTGTCCTGGACCTGGTGCTCCCAGATGTCGGCGACCTCGAGGTACTCGCGGATCTTCTCTGCGCCGTCCTCGTACGCGGCCGCGCGGCCCATCTTGACGTCGATCACCTCGACCCAGCGCTCCTCGGCGCGGAGCAGGTTCTCGAGCGCCGCCATGGCCTCGAAGTCGCGCGGGTCGACCGCGAGCAGCTTCCGCCACGCGTCGATCGCGTCGTACGGCTGGACGAGCACGTTCTGGTACGTCGTCCCGAGCTCGCGGTAGAGGGCCACCACGTTCTCGGCCGGCAGCACCGAACCCGCGCGATCCACCGTCTGGTGGAGGATGCTCACGAGCTCGTTCGGATCGTTGCGCTTCCGCCAGATGTCCGCGATCGCGTAGAGCGCCTCGACGTTCGCGTACTCGATGTCGAGGGCGCGGTTGTAGTCGTCGAGGGCGAGGTCGTCGCGCGTGAGCTGATCGTTGTAGAGCTTCGCGCGACGGAGGAGCACGGCCACGCGCGCCTCGTCGGTCGGCTCGACGTCGAACTGCCGCTCGAGGACCTCGCAGAGCTCCGCCCACCGCTGCTCGCGCTCGTACAGGTTCGCGAGCGCGAAGAGCGCCTCCGTGTCCTCGCCCTTGATGTCGAGGACCTGCTTCCACATGTCGATCGCGGCCGGGATGTTGTTGAGCATCTCCGGCTCGGAGAGCAGGCGCGCCATCTTCGCGCGCACGTCGCCCTCGTTCGCCGTGATCTGGAGCTCGCGCTCGTAGACACCCATCAACTCGGTCCACGAGCCCTTGCTGCCGTACAGGCGCTCGAGCGCGTAGATCGCGGCCTCGTTGTTCACGTCGAGCTCGTCGAAGAGCCGGCGGAAGGCGCGGATCGCGTCGTCCACCTGCCCGAGCTGCTCCTCGTACACCTGGCCGAGGCGGCCGTAGAGCTCGATGAGCTCGTAGGGCTCCATCGGCACCTTCACGCGCTGCTCGAGGATCCCCGCGAGGTCGGCGTACTGCTCGAGCCCCGTGTAGATCCGATCGAGCTCGGCGAGCGCCTTCGGATCGAGCGGATCGACACCGAGCACGTAGCGGTACGTCTGCTCCGCCTTCTCGATGTCGCGCAGCTCCTCCTCGAACACGCGCGCGAGCCGCGTGCCGATGTTCGTCTGCACGGCCTTGTCGGAATGCAGGCCGAGCACGTCGGCGTACGCGTCGCCGAGCGTGTTCCAGCCGCCGTCCGTCGAGCCGCCGAGCCGCTCGACCTCTTCGAGCGTCTTCTCGTCCGCCGGGTACTCCTTGAGCGCGCGGACATACACGCCGAGCGCGCCGTCGAGCGCCACGAGCCGCTCCTCGTGGATCTCCGCCATGCGGTAGTACATGGCGAGCCGATCCGCGGGCTCCGTGAGGTGCGTGAGTTGCGCCTCGAGAACGCCCACGAGCTTCTCGAAGTCGCCCGAGGACTGATAGAGCGGCTCCAGGATCTCGCCGATCTCGAGCTGCTTCACGCCCGCCGCGAAGAGCCCTTCGAGGGCCTCGAGCGTCGCCGTGTGATCGGGCGCCGCGTTCAGGATCTCGCGGTAGACGCCGATCGCCGCTGACAGATCGTTCAGGCGGAGCTGGTGGACCTGGCCGAGCCGGTACTTGAACTCGAGCGAGTCTTCCGGGTTCGGCGACGACTCGGCCTCGCGTGCGAGCACGGGCACGAGATCGGTCCAGCGCTCGGTCATCGTGAAGAGCCGGTCGAGCGAGGAGATCGCCGTCCAGTTTTCCGCCTCGACCTCGAGCACGCGCCGGTAGCGCGCCACCGCGCTCTCCACGTCCTCGAGCTGCGTCTCGAAGATCCCCGCGAGCCGGAGCCCGAGCTCCACGAACTGATCCGGCTGCTCACCGAGCTTGCCGAGCTCCTGATCGTAGAGCGCCGCGACGTCCTTCCACCGCGTCACGTACATCGCGAGCCGCTCGATGTTGCCGAGCGAGTCCTGGTTCGCGATGTCGAACGTCACCGCCCGCGCGTACGTGTCGAAGGCCGCCTGGTGGTTGCCGAGCATCTCCTCGTGCAAGCGCGCGATGCGGTGGAGCAGCTCCACCTTGGCGTACGGATCGTCCGCCTTCGCCACCTGCACTTCGAGGACGCTGATCAGCTTGTCCCACTGCTGCGCCGTGTCGTAGATGGGCTCGAGCACGAGAGCTGCTTCGAGCGCCGCCGACGCGCCGCTGCTCTTGATGCCTTCGAGGGCCACCAGCGTGGGCTCGTGGTCGGGCATCACCTGCAGGAGATCGCGATACAGCTCGATCGCGCGCTGCACGTCGCCGAGGTGCTTCTCGTAGAGCTCGGCGATTCGGTAGTTGTAGCTGATCTGCTCCGCCGGATCGGCCGAGATGCGGGAGAGGTGCTCGAGCACGCCGAGCAGCTCGTGCCAGTTCTGGGCCTGCTGATAGAGCACGTCGAGCCGACCGAGCGCCTGCTGATCGTCCGGATCGAGCTCGAGAACGCGCTGGTACGTGTCGATCGACGCCGGCACGTCCTTGAGCTCGCTCTCGTAGACCGCGCCCATCTGGTAGTAGATGCTCTTCTTCTCCTCGGGATCGCCGACGAGATCGACCTTCTTCGTGTAGACCGCGAGCAGGTCGGCCCACCGCGACAAACCGAGGTAGAGCTTGATGAGCTGATCGATCGCGCCGAGATCCTCCGGATCGAGCTCCAGGATCTTGCCGTACACCGCGATCGCCGCGTCGTGCCGCTGGAGGATCTCCTCCTCGATCGACGCAGCCTGGAAGAGCGCGCCCTTCTTCTCGCCGAGCTCGTCGAGGATGTCGGCCTTCTGCTGCAGGATCTGCGACAGCTCCTCGAAACGATCCGCGGCCCTGAAGAGGTTCTCCAGCGCCTCGGCCGCGCCGAGGTTCCGCACGTCGATCGTGAGCACCTTGCGGTAGTGCTTGATCGCGCTCTCGATGTCGCCGATGTCCGACTCGTAGACGCGCGCGCTCATCGTGAAGAGCTGGCTCGCGAGCTCCGGCTCCTGCTGCTGCGCCGCGAGCTCCTCCAGCACGCGCGCGAGGTCGGCGAACCTTCCTGTCGCGCGGGCCAGCCGATCCAGGCCCTGCTGCGTCGTGTCGAGCGCCGGGTCGTGCCCGAGCGCGCGCGCGTACGTGTCGAAGGCCGAGTTCAGATTACCGCCGGCGTCCTCGTAGAGCGTCGCGATCTGGTGGAGCAACTCCACCTTGCGGCTCACGTCGTCGCTCCGTCGGACCTGCACCTCGTGCACGCCGATGAGCTTCATGTAATCGCCCGACGCCCTATAGAGCGGCTCGAGGATCTCGGCGATCGCCACCTCGTGCTCGGGCAGCTTGCCGAGACGTTCGAGCGCGCCGAGCGCCTCCGCGTTCGAGGGCTCGCGCTCGAGGACCTGGCGGTAGCCCTCGATCGCCGTGTCGAGCAGGTTCATCGGTGCCGACTCGCGCAGCGCCGCCAGACGGAGCATGAGCCGGATCTGCTGCTCGTCCTCGGTGGCGTACCGGAGCTGCTGCTCCAGGTTGTCCGCGAGGTCCTCCCACATGCTCTGCCGCGAGAAGAGGCCGTCGAGGGCCGTGAGCGCGACGTGGCTCGTCGGATCCTCGCGCAGGACCTCCTGGTAGGCGGCGATCGCGTCGCCGGGCTGCGAGAGCTTCTCCTCGTAGACCTCGGCCATCTGCGCGAAGAGCGCCTCGCGATCCGTGAACTCCGGCGCGAGCGCGATCCGACGGCGGAAGACCTCGATGAGGTCCTGCCACCGCTCGGTGCGGCGATAGAGCGCGTCCATCGCGGCAAGCGCCTCGCCGTCCGCCGGATCGATCTCGAGCACGCGCTTGTAGCCGTTCGCCGCGTCCTCGATCTTGCCGAGCTTCTCCGAGATGCCCGCGAGCCGCATCCAGTACTCGCGCGCGAGCCGCTCGTCGCTCAGGCCCCCCGCGATCTCGCTGAAGACCGCGAAGAGTTTGTCCCACGAGCCGGCCTGCGCCGCGAGCTGCTCGAGCTCGCCGCGCGTCTCGCCGTTCGACGGATCGTCCTTCAGGGCGCGGCTCTGCGCCTCGAACGCCCGCGCGAGATCCGTCAGGTGCTCGGCCGCCGTACGGGCCACCTTGCGCAGGAGGTTCACGCGCGTCCCGACGTCCGCCTCCGCGGCCGCGAGGATCTCGAGCGACTGGATGAGCTTCTCCCAGTCGCCGCGCGTCTCGTAGATCTCCTGCAGGATGCCGGCCGCCTCGGCGCGGAGCTCCTCGTTCTCGAGCAGCTTCTCGAGCGCGATGCGCGCGCCGTCGTTCGCCGGATCGAGGGCCAGGATCTCCCGGTAGTTCTCGAGCGCGCCGTGCGCGTCGCCGAGCTTCTCGAGCGTCGAGCCGAGCCGGTACTTGAGGTCGACCGTGATCGCGTCGCCGAGGTTCAGCTCGATGCGCCGACGGAGCACGTCGACGTAGCTCTCCCACTGCTCCTGCTCGCGGTAGAGCGTATCGAGCGCCTCGAGCGCCGGCGCGTCGGCCGGATCGTCCTGGAGGACCTCGTTGTACGTCGTGATCGCGCTCGCGGGCTCCTTGATCTCGTTCACGTAGAGCTGCGCGATCGCGTAGCGGATGCTCTTCGTTTCCTCGGTGTCCTGCGCCAGCTCGAGCTTGCGCTTGTAGATCTCGAGGAGCTCCGTGAACCGACCCGTGTCGCGATAGAGACGCTCGAGCGCCGAGATCGCCGCGGCGTTCTCGCTGTCCGTGTCGTACACGGCGCGGAACTGCGCGAGCGCGTCGTCCACGCGCTTGACCTCGTCGACGAGGACACGGCCGAGACGGAGACGCAGCGCGATCCCGAGATCACGATCCGCATCCTCGTCCGCGCGCGCGATCGTCTTGCCGTACGACGCGATGAGGCTGTCCCAGCTCCCCGTCGTGCGCGCGACGCGCTCCACGTCCTCGACGCATTGCTCGTCGCCGGGCGCGAGCTCGAACGCGGACAGGAATCGCTCGAACGCCCTCTGCGGCTCCTTGAGCTTCGCCTCGTAGAGCCCCGCGACCTCACGGTAGAGCGCGAGCTTCGTGTCGGCGTCCTGATCGTTCGCGAGCTTGACCTCGATCGCGACCGCGAGCCCCTTCGCGTTGTTGGCCTGCGTGTAGAGCGGGATCAGGGCCTCGGCCGCCGGCAGGTACCCGGCGTCGATCGTCCAGACCTTCTCGTAGGCCTTCATCGCCCGATCGGGCTTGCCCTTCTGATCCAGCCAGAGCTGGGCCGTCTTCATGAGCAAGCTGATCTTGTTCTTGTCCTCGGTCTCCTTCGCTTCCTGCGACTCGAGAACACGGATGAACTCGTCCCACTTGCCCTGCTCTTCGTAGAACCGCTGCAGGTCCTCCCAGCGAGCAACCTTCAGGTAGAGCTTCTTCAGCGCCTCCTGGGCCTTGCGCTCGTTCGGGTTCAGCGTGAGCAGCTGCTCCCACGCATCGATCGCAGCGTCGTCGTTGTTCAGGCGCTCGCCGTAGAGCGCGCCGAGCTTGCCGAGCAGCGCCTCCTTCGCCTTGAAGTCGGCCGTGATCTCGACCTGCTTCTGCAGCACGACGGCGAGTTTGTCCCAGTCCTTCGAGCGCTCGTGGAGGCCCGACAGCGCGTTCAGCGCCTCGACGTTCTCCGGATCGTCGGCGAGGACCTCGTCCCAGAGCTCGACGCAGACCTCGGGCTTCTTGACGCGCTCGGTGGCGAGCTTCGCGATCTCGAGGAACTTCTCGGCGCGCGACGGCCCCGGCGGCATCATCTGCGCCTTGCGACGGTTCAGCCCGATGAGCTTCTCCCAGTCGCGGCGCTTCTCGTAGCTCTGCTGCAGGTACTCGATCGCCTGCGCGTTCTCGCCGTCGATGACGAGGATCGCCTCGAAGCACTTCACGGCCTCGGCCGCGTTCGAGAACTTGCCCGTGTAGAGATCCGCAGCCTGCAGGTAGTACGCGATCTTGTCCGCCGCGTCGGGCACCGCCTCCGCGAGCTCGACGAGCGTCTTGACGTACTCGTTGAAGCGCTTGGCCTGCTCCTGCTTCTGGGCCTTCGCCTTGAGCTCTTCGATCTTCGCCCAGTCGACGGCGACCTCTTCCTCGACGATCTCCGTCGACACCTCGGTCTCGACCTCGGGCGCAGCAGCAGACGGCGCGGGCTCGGAGACCGCGGGCACCGAAGCCGCGGGCACCGACGCCACGGGAACGGACGCCGCCGCGCCGAGGCGCTCGCCGATCTGGGTCTCGAACGCGAGCAGCGTGGGGTGCTGCGGCGCGACCTGCGAGAGCTTCTCGAACCAGGGCCGCGCGCGGATCACATTGCCGAGCTTCTGCCAGATGATCCCGCCGGCCTGCGCGAGCATGAACGACGAGCCGTTGCCGCCGTCCGACGCGATCTTCTCGGCGAGCGTCGCGACACGCTCCCAGTCGCCTTCCTTGGCGCCCCAAAGATCACGCAGGTACGTGAACGCGCCCTCGGCCTCGGGATCGTGCGTCAGCGCCTCTTCGAGCAGCTTGGCGCCGAGCTCCGCGTTCTGATGGCGCGTCGCCCAGCGCGTGCCGAACCGAAGCGCGGCCTCCGCGCGCGTACGACCGCGCATCGCGTCGAGCACGCGGCGCTGCGCATCGACGAGCGCCTGCGAGCGCTCCTCCTCCACGAGGATCCCCTCGTAGAGCGCGGCCACCTGGCGATCGAGCGGGTTTGCCTCGTACGCCTTCGCGAGGAGATCATCGACCTCCGCCGGCGCGAAGCGACGCGCGAGCCGCGCGGCCCGCAGGAACAGGCGCGCCCGCGAAGCCGCGTCGCTCGACGCGTCGTTCGCGCGCTGGAGGATTTCGGCGACGTGCGCCTCCCACCCTTCCAGCTCGACCTGCGCGTCGGCGAGACCGGCGCGCGCCTCCTCACTCGTGCCCCCGGACGCGCCGAGCGCGCGCGCGTACGTCGACACGGCCTTCTCGTTCTCGCCGATGTCGCAGTACACGTCCCCGAGCTCCACGAGCAGCGAGGTCGCTTCGGGGCCGTCCCCGAGCCCCTTCAGCTCGAGCTCGAGGAGCCTCTGGACCATGTTGATCTTGCCCAGATCCCAGTACACGAGCCGCGCGAGGCGAAGAGCCTCGGTGAGCGTCGAATTCAGCTTGAAGGCGTCCTGCAAATGCTTGAGCGCCTTGACGCCCTGGAGGAATTTCTCCTCGAGGAGCCGCCCCAGACGCAGGTGGTATCCGGCCTTCGCCGTGGCATCCGCCTCGCTGGCGAGCCCCTTCTCGAGCTCTTCGGCGAGCCCCTGCCATTCACGAACCGACTCGAGATGCTTCAGACGCTGCGCAAGATCCATGGATTCCTCGGCCCCTGACCTGACCTACAAAAGGCCTTGCAAACGACGTCGTCGAACCGCGCCCCCGACTAGTTGCCACCGAGCCGCGTGACCAGCGTCTGCGCGGTCTCGCACTCGGTCTTGAAGCTCGCCGCCTTCGCCCCCTTGCATGCCCGGGTGGTGAAGCCCTTGAGCATCTGGACGGCTTCCTGCGTCCTCGGCGGCGTGAGCTGCGCGTAAGTGCTGCCCAAGCTGAAGAGAATTTGCACCGACTCCGGGCCTTCGTTGCCCGCGACCGCCTTCGCTGCTTCGAGTTCCGTCACCATCTCCGGGAGTGACCCGCGATCCTGGTGAACCTGCGAGAGCAGCACGTGCACACCGAAGAGAGTCTTGTCGCCGGGCTTCGCGAAGTTCTTCGCTTCCTTGAGCACCTGCTCGGCCTCCTTCGTGTATCCGAGGCGGATGTAGAGATCCGCGAGCGCCGTATAGTAACGGATCTCGGCCGGATTGTGCTCGACCGCCTTGGTGTAGTTCTCGAGCGCCTTCTGCTCGTCGTCGGTCCAGAGGAACACGTTGCCGAGCTGGTGGTAGCAGTCAGCGAAGTTCGGATCGTTCTCGATGCACTTCTGGTACGGCTCTTTCGCCTCGTCGTACGAGATCGTCTTCTTCTTCGCCTGCATCTCGAGTGCGTACGCGCGCTCGAACCAGTAGTTCGCGAACTTCGGCGCGAGCTGCGTGGCGCGGCTCAAGGTCGACGCGGTCTTGTCCCACTCCTCCTTTTTCTTGTAGGCCATCGAGAGCTTGTAAAAGATCCGATGGTTCGTGGGATCGAGCTTGGTCGCCTGCTCGTACTTCGTGGCAGCGCCATCCGGGTTCAGCGTGACCTCTTTGTCCGCCTGGTTTGCGAGGATCACGGCTTCCTGCCGGTTCCGGCTGCACCCGAGCCCCAGCATGCTCGAGACCACGAGACCGGACGCCATCACCATTGCGCCAAGCTTCATTGCTTCGCTCACCTTTCTCTTGGAGCCGGCTCCGCCGCTCCTCGCGTCACCCGCGCGCGGACAGGGCCACGGCAGCCCCACCCGCACGAAGCACGCACATAAGTCCTCGAACTTGCAGCCCAAATTGCCGCCCAGGCACAGGACGAGACGTTCTCTTGCGCGCCGAGAATAGGCGGATGGCGCGCCGAAAGTCCAGTTGGATTGTGCCCATCTCCCAAAGCGCCAAGCGTCCGGGCGTACTCGGGAGGCCCGGACGCTCCCCCGCGAGCGCCGATGCTCGTCCACAAAAACACGAAGCCCCGCGAACTCGTGACCCGCGGGGCAACGCTTCCGATTCAGACCGAGATCAGCCGCCGGGGCTGAACATGATCGGGTACACGACGGTCACGATGCCGCCTTCCGGCTGCGGGAAGGACAGACCGTAGAACGCGCGGACCACGCACGACACCACGCCGCCATCCGGCATGTCCGAGCCGCCGTTGCCCACGTTCGACACCGCGCCGTCACGACCGATGACGAAGCGCACCGCCACGCGGCCCTGGAGGTTCGGGTTGTTCCGCAGGCCGTTCTCGTAGCAGAGGCGGAAACGACCGAAGTTCTGGCGCACGATACGCTGAATGACCTCGGGCGGGAGGCGACCGCTCACGCTCGTGGCGCCCATGCGCACCTGCGGCGGCTTCGTGCGGTGCGACCCCGACAATCGGCCGTGACCGGAGCCGAAGCCCTGGCCCGTGCCGGTGCCCGCGCCGTGGCCGATCGTGCCGATCGAGCCGAGACCGATACCCTCGCCGCGGCCACCGCCGCCCTCGCCGATACCGGACAAACCGAGGCCGCCTGCGCCGAACGAGTCACCGATGTTGTCGCCCCACATGTTGCCGCGGGCCGACAGCGCGTCGTTGCCGAGCGAGTCGTCGCGACCCCAGGGCGCCGTCGGCGCGTTCGGATCACCACCGGCGCCCGAGTTGAGCAGACCGATCATGCCGAACTCCGCCGCGTCACGCAGCGCGGCTTGACGCGCGATGTGCGGATCGGCGTTGTCTTGCGGTCCCTGCACGCCGTACCGGTTGCCCGACGCCTTGGTGTTCGGGTTACCCATGGAACCCTCTTCACCCTTGGCGCGCGTGCCCGTGCCGCCTTCCTTGTTGTCGGCGGAGTTCTCGGCGACCTGCTCGGTCTCCTTCTCCTCCATCTCCTTTTCGGCGGCCGCGTTGAGGAACTGCTGGATCATGAACTTTTGATCGTCCGAGACCCCGTCCTCGTCCGTGGCGCCGAGCGGCGGCATGAAGAACGCCATCGCCGCGAGGAGCCCGAGATGCACGGCCATCGAGAGGCCGTGATAGAGGTAGTTCTGCGTGTCGAACTGCACGTGCCCCGCGACCACGCGGCCCGCGTTCACCGTCGACACCTGGAAGATCAGGCCGTCCACGTCGATACGCGCCTTCGAGCCCGGCGGCAGCGCGATCTGGAACGCGCCCGAGAGCTCCGAGCAGGGCTGCGTCTTGCCGCTGTCGATCGCCTGCTGCACGGTCATCTTCGGCTGACCCGCGAGCTCGATCGTGCCCTTCGCGCGCGGCAGGAGCACCACCGAGACCGACCCGCCGCGATCCGCGAGCACCACCGGCGCGCGCGTCGTGCCGATCTTCTCTTGGGGCACGAAGTAATCGCACTTGAAGTTCTTGCTTTCCTCCTCGCCCACGTAGAACGAGCGCGGCGGCGTATGGTGCGAGACATGCAGGATCATCTGATCCCACATGATCATCACCTCGACGGACGCAGAGGGCGTCTCGACCTCTTCGTTCGGGACGTCGGGGCCGCTCTTCACGAGCTGGTACGTGTACGAGCCCTCGGGCGCGTCGTGCGGCACTTCATCGTGCGAAGGCGGCTTCGGCTGCGCGAAGGGGTTGTTCATGCCGAACGGGTCGCCGCCGCCGCCGCCGAACGGGCTCGGCGCCGCTGCGGGAGCGCCCGCGAACGGATTGCCGCCGGCCGCCGCGAACGGGTTTGCCGCCGGAGCCGCGCCGAACGGGTTCGCCGCCGGAGCCGCGGCAAACGGATTGCCGGGCGCCTTCGCCGCGCCACCCGCGACCGCCACCGGCTCCGCCTTCTCGAGCACGATCTTCGTGCCGCCGATCTGGAGCTGATCGTTCGCCTTGATCTTGACCTTGTTGACCCGGGCGCCGTTCACGAGCGTCCCCGGCTCGTTGCCGAGGTCGATCAGCGTGATGTCCTCGGGCGACGCCACCTCGATGACGGCGTGCATGCGCGAGGCCAGCTCGTCGTCGACGCGCAGATGGCTCTTCGGGTCCTTTCCAACCTTGACGATGTCCTGCGTCACCGTCTCTCGACGCACGAGCGCTTCATTCTGGTAGAGCGCGAACGTGAGCGCGACCTTCTGCTTGCCTTCCATCGTGAGCCAGCCTTCCCTGCCTTTTGCGTCCCGCCGTCGCCCGAGGCGACCAGAAACCCCGGGTTCGGGGCATCGAATATTACTCAGGGGCCCGCGCGCCTTCCCAGAAAGGCGATAGGGCCCTTGGATTCATCGCTGCGGCCCCGCGATCGCGCTCCCGCGACCGCTCGAAACCGCAGCCCGAGCCCCCCCACACGAGCCCCCGAGCCTTCTCAGAGATTCTCGACCGACTTCAGCATCTCCGGCACGAACGACGTGCGCGGACGGATCAGGGTCGTCCGAACCGGACCGGGACGAACGCGGATCGTCGCGTCGTTCGGCCCAAAGCCACCGGCGTTGAGGGGATCGTCGGTGAACTCGTATCCGTACCCCTCGTCCTTCTTGCCAGCGCCGCCTGCCTTGCCCTGGGCAAACGCGAACGACGTCACGAGAAGAACGCCGACACCAGCGACCAGCGCAGCACCCAAACGCGTTGACCTCTTCATCTTCAAGCCTCCTCGCAAGTCTTCGCCGTATTTTCAGTCACATCGTACCGTCCCCGAAGGGACGTGGTCAACGGGATCCGAGCCAGGTTTCGTTCGAGACTCTCTCGTCCTGGCTCGAAAAGACACCCCGCACGACCCAAGGTTCCCGAAGGATCAAAAAAAGGCCCGCGGCGCCGTCTCGGGCACCGCGGGCCTCTCCCTCACTGCTGCGGCGGCGCACCACCCTCGGGCGGCTTCGCCTCGCCGCCCTCCTCGGTGCCCTTGGCCTCCGCCTCGGCAGCGCGGTTCTTCGCCTCTGCCTCGGACGCCTTGCGCTCCGCCTCGGTCTGCTTGTTGAAGTCGATGATCTGCTGGATCTCTTCCATGCGCTCCTTCGAGCGCTTCACCGCATCCGCATACTCGGGCGCGCTCCCAGCCTTGGCGATGAACTCGCCGAAGAGCTGCTTCGCCGCGAGGAGCATCGGCTCGGCGTCCTTGCCGCCCGACTTCGCCTTGTACTCCTGCGTGAGGATCGCGTCGTTGTAGTACGTCTCCGCACGTTCCGGCGAGATCTTCTTCGCCTCCGCAAGCTCGGCCGCGGCCGCCGCGACCATCTTGTCGAAGTTCGTATCGTCGATCTGACCACGCAGCGCGAGCGCGAGCCCGAGATGCGCGTCGTAATCGTTCGGCCGCATCTTCAGCGCGGCGCGATACGCCTCCTCCGCCTGCGCGAACCCGCGGAAGCTCAGGTTCACGGCGGCGAAGTTCATCTGCGCCTCGTAGAAGGTCGGGTCGAGCTTGCGCGCCGTATTGAAGGCGCTGACCGCGCCGTTCAGGTTGCTGAGCTCGACCTGGATCATGCCGGCCGTGTTGTGAATCGGCGCGTAGTTCGGGTTCTTGCGGATGGCCTGCGAGCAGACCAGCGCCGCGAGATCCAGAGCCTGCGTGTCGATCTTCTTCTCCTTGCTGACGTTCGTCGCGACGCCCTTCTTGGAGGAACGACCCGCCTTCACCTTCGCCGACTCCATGTAGATCAGCGCGAGCAGATTGAACGCCGGCAGATACCCGTCGTCGACGGCCAGGGCGCTCTGCGCGTAGCGCTTCGCGTTCTGCAGGTCCGTGCGACCATCCTTGTCCGCCTGCGTGTTGTTGCGCTTCATGTGCAACATGCCGAGCTGGACGAGGCCCTCGACGTTCTGGAATCGCGCGTCGACGACGGCCGCCTGATAAAGCTCATTGATCGCCGGATCGATGGCCTTCTCCTGCGACTCGGCGAACGAGTAGATCGCGAGCTGCACCCGCGCGCGGTGGAACTTCGGATCCGCGTCGAGCGCCTTCTTGAAATACTCCTTCGCTTTCGCGTCCTGCTTGCAGCGCTGATACGAGACGCCTGCGTTGTAGATCGCCTCGACCAACGTCTTGCCGCTCTGCTCGTCGGCGGCATCGAGGAAGATCTCCGCCGCCTGCTGGCAAGTGGCCTCGGTCCAGTCACGGGCCTTGTCGTGCTTGCTGAAGGCCTCGAGACCGTCCTTGTACTTGTTCGCCGCAGCCACGGAGACCGCGTTGCCCTTGCTGTCGACGATCGCCGCGCCGGTCTTGGGATCCACCGCGGGCTTGCCGCCCGTTCCCCCTCCCCCGCCGCCGCAACCAACTGCGGCAGTGAGGGCAGCCGTCGCCACAAGAATTGAAAATCTCTTCATGGCTCGCTCCCTTAGTTCTTCTTGGTGGTGGCGCCCTCGATGGCGGCCTTCTCGGGTGACGTGCCCGGCTTCGTCTCGGCGGGCTTGTCACCCGTCGCCGGCGCCGCGGGCTTGTTCTCGGCGGGCGGCGGCGTGTCGCTCGGCGGCACGAACGCCGTACCATCGAGGTTCACCGGCTGCGCGCGATCGCTGAGGCCCGAGTTCACCCGCGACGGCGAACCACGGAACTCGTCGATGAGGTGGTACTCGGCGCCGTAGTTCTTCGACAGCCACACCTCGCAGGCACGCGAGTACTCATCGAAGAACTGATACTTGACCGAGTAGTCGAGGCACTTCTTGAACGCGGCCTTGGCGGACTGCTTCTGCGGCTCGCTCGCCTCGTCGAGCTTCGCGTAGTACTCACCGCGGAGCTCGGCGTAGCTGAGGTCCGTACCCGGGACCATGCCGTTGCCCTTCCACTCCTTGGGGATCGGAGCGGCGCGGAACTCGGCGACGAACTTGCTCCACATCGTACCGACGCGCGAACCGGCGGCGATGACCCAGCGCGGCGGAGGCAGCGGCTCGAGGTTGACGATCTTCACGTACTCGTTCGAGGCTTCCTCGATGGCCGGCCGCTTCTTCTTGATCCAGTCCATGACCTTGGTCTGGATGTGCTTCATGACGTCGTCGCGCTGACCAGATCCCTTGTATTCGGGGAACCTGATCTTATCGACTTCCTTCCTCTTCTGCTCCGCGAAGAAGAAGAGCGCCTCACCGACGGCCGTCAGCGACTTGCCGAGACGGCGAATCTTCTCTTCCTCGCTCCCGCCGATGGAGTCGAGCTTCTTGAGCGCGGCCTGCGGATCCTTCCAGTAACCGCGAACCTTGTTGTACTCGGGCGCCGCGCTCGAGGGGTTGTTGATCTTCGTGAAGACCCGCGCGAGCAGCGCGTGCGCCTGGATCTGCACGTCGAACGTCGCGTTGCGATCGATCTGGCCCATCGCGGAGCTGAGCCGCCGTCGCGCGCCGTCCCAGTCTTCCTTGTCGATGTAGTGCGAGCCGATGGCGAACGCGATCTTCGCGGCCTCGGTCGGCTTCTGCGACCCATAGTTCTTGTTGAAGAGGTCGGCGTCCTTGATCGCCTGATCCTCTTGACCAAGACCGAGACGGAGCACGACGGCGTCCTGAAGCGCCTCGGCCGCCTTGTCCATCTTCGGGTTCTCACGCGAGAACCGCTCGTACCAGTTCGCCGCCTCGTCGTAGACCGCGATCGCCTGGTAGTTACCGCCGATCTCGTAGATCGACTTCCTGGCGAGCTCGGTCTTGTCGAGGTTGTACTTCGGGTTCAGCAGGATCTGACGCGCCGTGATCGATTTCGCGATGAGGCGCGCAGCCTGGAACGCGCGGGCCGCGTTGTAGAGGATCTCCTCGCTCTTCTCGCAGGAGGCTTCCTTCTTCTCGCACGCCGCCTCGCCGTACTTCTTCCACAGGTCCATGTAGGCCTGCGCGCCACGCTCGTACATCTTGATCGTGTCGACGCCCTGGCCACCCGCGTCCGCCGACTCGATCAGCTTCTGCGCGCGCAGACGCTCGATGTCGCGCTGGATGCGCGTCAGGATCCCGCACTGCTCGGCGTTCTCCTTCTCCTTGCCGCCCTTGCAGTACAGGTCGATGAACTTGGGCACGTCCTCCGCCATGTTGTCGTAGCAGGACGGCCGCGCCGGCTCGGAGTTCGAGCCGAGGATGTTGAGCGACTCGAGGTAGAGCTGCGTCGCGTAGATGCCCACATCCTTGTCGGAGTGGTTCACCGCGACGTCGCGGAACGCGAACGCTGCCTCCTCCCAGTGCTGCGCCTCGAAGTACGTGCGGGCGCGCGCGTACTTGACCTCGACGTAGTTCTCCTGGGCTTCCTTGTCGTTCTCCGGCGGCTTGATGTAGCAGATGTACCGGTTGAACGCGGTCAGCATGCCCTTCTGGTTGTCGGTGAACTCCTTCGGGGCGTACTTGGCCTTCTCGGACTTCTTGTCGCCCTTCTTGCCACCGTCCGCAGCACTCGGGAGTTGACCGGTGCCCTTCTTGTCCGAGCCGTCCTTGTGCGTCTCGGTATAGATGTTCTGGTAGCAGAGCACCGCAGCGAACGCGGCCTCGGGCGCGAGCGGGCCGCTCGGATCCTCCGCGACGACCGAGTCGAAGGCCGGGCCGCACTTGGCCCAGTCCTTGTTGAAGTACGCGAGGTCGGCCATCGCGTACTTGATCTTGAAGATGTTCGGCCAGTCTTCCTTGACGATGCGCGGGAACTCGAAGCGCGCGAACTGCTCCTGCTTGAAGTTCTGCACGACGCGCTCGTAGAGCAGCGTCGCGAGCGTCATCGTCTTCTTGTCACCCGTGCCGCGCACGCCGCCCGATCCGACGGCCTCGAGGTGCCACGCCATCGCGGTCTCCGTGAGAAGACCCGCGGTCGAGTTCGAGCACTTGAGCTTCATGTCGTCGGGGTGCCCCTCGGCGACGAACTTGTTGTGCACCTCGAGCATCTGGTCGAGCTCGGCCTTGATCGAGTCCTTGTTGCCGGACTTCATGGCGAGCGTGGCCTCGGTGATGTGGCCCTGGTACTTGCAGAACTTCGGGCCACGATCGCGGACCATGAGGTCCTTGTAGAGCTCGATGCCTTCCTTGTAGTGGCCGGTGTCGAGGTAGTTCTGGCCGAGATCGTCGAGCATCTTGAGCGTCTTCTCGTTGTTGACGCCCGTGTCGCCCGAGAGCGGCTTGAAGAAGTCGTGCGCGGCCTTCGGCGCAGCCGCGAGCGCGTACACCGGGATGATGTCGCGCCGCGCGGAGTTCGCGAGCTCCTTCGCGTTCGGCAGTTGCTGGTACTGCATGCCGTACTCGATGGTCTTCTTGAACTCGGAGAGCGCCTTCGGGAACTCACCCTGGTTCCAGTAGACGTAGCCGAGCTTGTAGTGCGCGTAGCCCCAGACCTTGTTGTCCGGCGCCGGGTACTTCGTGACCTCCTGGTACGACTGCTCCGCGAGCTGCCACTTGGAGGGATCACCCTGCGCCTCGTTGAAGAAGAGCTCACCGAACGCGAGGTACGCGTTCGGGATGAACTTCGACTGCGGCCAGTTCTGGATCAGCTCGAAGTAGACCTTGCGTGCTTGATCGAGCTGGTTGGCCTGCTCGTACTCGTACGCGAGGTAGTAGAGCACCTCGTCCGTGCAGCCCGTGCTCTTCGTCGGGTCCTGCGCGTTCGAGCTCTGGCACCACTTCGGATAGCCGTTCTTCAGCAGCGTGTAGTACTTGATCGCCTGCTGCCGCGCGGCGACGAGGATCTTGTCGGCCTTCGCCGCCTCGTCACGGAACCCCTTCTCTGCCTTGGGGTTCTTGCGCTTCGCCTCGTCGGCGTTGATGCTCTGCTCGGTCTTGTCGCGGAACGCGGCCGACTCGAGCTCGACGTACCCCTCGGCCAGACGCCGCATCAGCTTCGGGCGATCGGGCGCGTTCTTCGGGGTGTTCGAGAAGAGGCTCTCGAGGCCCTGGATCTCGGTGATGAGCAACTGGCGCGAGCGCGCCGCCAGCCGGTTGCGACGCTCGTCGCGCTGCGCGGCGTTCATCGACGCCGTCGGGTTCGTCGGCTTGAGCTGGTCGTCCCGCTTCTTCAGCTGAACGCCCTGCGGCGCCGACTTGAAGCTCATCGCCGGCTTCTTGCCAGCGCTCTGCTTGAGCGACCCGCCGGGGCACTGCGCCAGCGAGTCCTTGGCTTGTTGCGTGATGCATTCATCGGCGGCCGACGCCGGGCCCGTCGCGACGGCGGCGGTGAAAAGTGCTGCTGCGCCCGTCACGAGACGGAGTCTGCGCAGCGCACTCACGTTGGACTGCTTCATCGTCGTCATCTCCTCAACTGATAACTCGCAACCCGGAGGCGGCTTTGCCGCAATCCCCCCGGGGCGGCGCAACTCGTCGCCGCCCCCTCGGGCCTCCCGCTACTTGCCGCACTTCGACGTGACGACCTGCCGGTAGAAACCGAGCTCGTCACGCCAGTACTCGCCGTTGAACGGCCACAGAACGTGCTCGTCGTCCGGCTTGACGACGCCGAACACGAGCGCTTCTTCCTTCGTGAGCTGGCCGCTCACGACCTCTTGATCGAGCTTGTTTCGCTCGGCAGCCGTGATGTCGATGAGGATCTTCGAGGCGTCGCGGAGATGCTCGTTGAGCTCGTCGAGGTAACGCTGGTAGCGCTCCCGCGCGAGGGTGCCCGCGTTGCGTACCGCGAGATCACGAGCGAGCGAAAGCGCGTCCGTCACGTCGCCACCGACGGGCGAGTTGCGGAACGCAGCCGGCGCCTTCTTGTAACGAGCGTCCTCCTCGTCGAGGACGCGCACGTACTCGAGGTTGCGGAGGAGCTGGCGATCCGAGAGCGCGTTCTCGACGATCGGCTTGACCGTCGGCGAGAGCGCCGCCTTGCCCGCGCGCACGTCCTTCAAGAAGTCGAAGAACTTCGTCTCCGCATCCTCGCCCTTGAACCGATTGAGGATCGCCTCGAGCTCCTTCTTGATCGGCTCGTAGCGCTTGCGCATGCGCGCCACGATCGTCGTTGCATCCTGGTACTGGCAGATCGTGAACGAGATGACCGCCTTGAGGATGTCCGCCTCCGGATAGAAGGCGTTCGGGAAGTACGGCGACTCGATCGTGTGGATGTTGCCGAGCGCGTGCGGGTAATCGCCGGCCATGAAGTACGCCCACGACTGCTCGAAGAGCGCGTCGAGCCAGTACTCGCTGCCCACGTCGACGCGGTTCCAGTACTTGACGGCCGCGCTGAGCTTGTTGCCGTCGATCTTCGGGACGCTGTTGTCGTCGAGGCGGACCGACGCCGAGTAGTACGTGCGCGCCATCGAGAGGAACGCGAGATCGCGCATGCGGCTCTCGTCCTCGACGCCCTCGACGCCCTCGTCGAGCGCCCGCACGATCAGCTGGAACGACTTCACCGCGGGCACCGACTTGCGGAGCTGCACGTTCGAGATGCCCGTGAAGAACTGGGCCTGAACGTAGTACTTGCTCTTCGTGTCGACCTTCCCGAAGAGGCTGATGGCCTCCTCGTAGTTGCGGTTGCGGTACTTGTACCGGCCGAGCAGGTAGTTGAGCTGCCAGTAGAGATCACGCTGCTGCGGGTTGTTGAACCGCGCGACCTGCTCGCTCTTGTACTTACCGACGCGCTCGATGATGTCCGCAGGCTCGGGGAGCTGCGTGGCGAGCTTCGACAACCAGAGCAGCGTCTCGTTGAACTTGAGGTGATTCGTCTTGTCCGCGATCTCGGAGAAGATCGCGTAGCTCGCCTGGTAAAACTGCAGGCGATAAAGCGCGATCGCGAGGTGATACTGCGCGATCTGCTTGTTGCCCTCGTCGTCACCCGTCTCGCCGTCGACGACACGCTTCAGGAGCAGCGCCGATTCGCTCCATCGCTCCGCGTCGAACAACCGCTTCGCTTGCGCCGCTTCCTCGGTCATCTGGCCCGCGGTCACGGGGCCATCGGCCTCGTCCTCGAGCTCGATCTCCTTCGGAGCGGCCTTCTTGTCGTTCTTCTTGGCGTCGCCAGCCTTGGCCGCCGGCGCCGCCGGAGCCTTGCCCTGCTGGGCAAAGGCCGTCGGCGCCGCGAGCATGGCAGAAGCAAGAAGACAGAGAGTAGCCAGCCCTTTCCGCATTCGTCGTTCCTCGTCGTTCGGAGGTTGAGGTCGATGAACGCGACCCGAACCGGCCCAAATACCGTTCGTCGAGCGGCTGGATCCGCAGTGGACGGGGCCCTTCGCAGTCGCGGCTCCCGGCGTATCGTGACCGGAAGCGATGACCAAAAACTTCAATGAGAATCAGCGGATACTTGCGTCTGGCCGCGGATGGTAAAATTATGACGGTTGGCTTGTCAAGCGGCGGTTTCCGAGCGCTGCGCGGTCCAGGTGCCGCTTCCGACACCTCTCCAGGGAGTGCCTTGGGGCGCGCCAAGGACCCGTCGGGGTCGCGGGTCGATCACCGGTCAGGCCCGGACCGACACCCCCCATGGACGAAAACCGGCGGTAGTCCGTCGAGTTGTGCATCGAGAGGTTGACGGTCCGTCGCCCCTTCGATTAGCGTCCTCGCTGCTGGCGTCGTTCGCCGAGTCCTCGATGCGGACGCGCGAGCGGCGCGTCGCGCTCGCGCGCCCCGCATGGAGCAGGGGCGCCCCGGCCCAAGGAGCACGATCTGATGACCCGTTCGATCCTGTCCGGCATGCTTGGTCTGATCAGCGTACTCGCCCTGGGCGGCCTCCCGGTCGCCTGTCAAAGCGGCGGCGTCGGGGATCCCTGCATCCCCGAAGACGAGTACAAAACCGACTTCGCCGGCTTCAAAGTGACCGAGGAGAACATCGAGTCGCGCTCCTTCCAGTGCCAGACCCGTATCTGCCTCGTAAACCACTTCCAGGGCCGCGTGAGCTGCCCTTATGGGCAGACGAAGCCCGCAGCCGGCGGCGTTGCCACGAACGGCTGCCAGACGTCCACCTCGACGGGGGACGACGCGAACAAGGCCTGCTGCATCCCCGGCACCGACACGGTGATCGAGGCCGAGGTCTGCGGTCAGTGCGCGCCCGACTCGCAGCGTGACGCGGCGCAAGCCGTGTACTGCTCCTGCCGGTGCGGCGTGGCCGATGGCGAGCCGCCGGATCCGAACTTCAACTTCTGCGAGTGCCCGACCGGCTACTCGTGCGAGCAGATCCGCCCGAACGTGGGTCTCGGCGACCCGCTGCTCACGGGCAAGTACTGCATCAAGCAGGACACGAAGTTCGTCACCGAAGGCACCTGCGGCACGGTCAAGGGTCACTACAACGCGACCCAGTGCAAGGGCGTCGGCTTCACGACCGATAGCTGAAACGAGCCGCGACGCGCACGCCCGTGACGCGTCCTCCTCGTCGTCCGTTCGCTTCCTCCACAGCCTCCCCTTCCCCTGACGTCCGAGTCCTTCGGCCGCGTGATGCGCGTCATCGCGCAGGCGCGCGCGCCGAAGACGCGGCCGCGGATCACTTCGTCCGCATGGGATGCACGATCCTCGGCCGCAACGTGCGCGTGGGGCGCGCCGAGATCGATCTGCTCGTCCGCGATGGTGTCGTGATCGTGGTCGTCGAGGTGCGTACGCGTGGTCCACGCAGTTACCAACGCGCGCTCGACAGCATCGACGCACGAAAGCGCGCGCGCCTTCGCGCTGCGGGACAACAGCTCTGGACGTCGAGGTTTGTCCGCGACGAGACGCTCGAGCGCATGCGCTTCGACGCGGTCGCCGTCGCGTTCACGCCCGACGGCGATCCGCTCGTCGAGCACATCAAAGCAGCGTTCTGATCGGGGTGTGTGAAGTGCGGCGTCGCGTGATCCACGCGATCACGTCGACTCGCAATCGTGGAGACGTCAGCCGTCGACCTGGGCCTGCATCTCGGCGCGCAGCTTCTTCAACATCGCCACGCCGTCGCTCGAAGCGTCCGCTTCCACGCGCGCGATCACGGCGTCGATCTGCGCGATCTCGCGCGTCTTCTGCTCGCGGAGGTTGCCGAGCATCTGCTCGAACGACTCGAAGAAGTCCTGCATCTCATCGCCTTTGCGCAGGCGCTCGCGCAGAGCGAGGTGACCCTCGCCGACGCGACCGAACATGCGCTTCATCTTGAACACGGGCCCCGCAACCTTGTGCGTGACGACGATCCCCGCGATCCAGATGCACGCGACGAGGAAGCCGAGCGCGAGCACGAGGCCGAGGATCAAGTTGCGCTGCTGCTCCTCCACCGCGGCCGCTTGACGTTCGAGCTCGGCGGCCCGTTGCTTCAGGGAGTCCGCGTCCTTTTCGAGGCTCGCTTGCTCTTCTTTGAGCTTCGCCGCGTCGTTCTCCGCGTCCTTGCCGAACTGCTTCGCGAGCTCGGGCGCATCTTCATACGCCTTCGCGATGTTCATCTTGACGAGCTCGTCGTTCTTCTTCCGCTCGGCGAGCGCGAGCTGACCGCGCTTCACCGTCTCCTGCCCCTGCGTGACGAGCGCCTTCTGCTGCACGACGGCCTGCCGGCTCTGATCGATCAGCTTGTTGCTCGTCCACCACAGAACCGCGCCGAGGAGGAGGGAGACGACGAGCGCGATCGCGGCAAGAAAGCCCGCGTATTTGAGCTGGAAGCGCTTGTCGAGGAGGAAGTTGCGGATGCGGCGCTGCTGGCGGCCGCTCGTGGCGGCGGGCGGGGTGACAGAAGCCTCGCTCATCGGGGACCTTGCGCGTCTCTTGCCACGGCGCGTGGTGTTTGCCCGAGGGGTCGCGCCGCGCCGGATCCGCTCCCCTCTCGCTGCGATATCACATCGACGCGACGATCTTCGCGAAGCTGTCGATGGCGTTCTCCACGCACATCTTCATGAGCACGTTTTCGCTCTGCACGTCGGTCTTGGGCGTGTCGGATTGCGTGAGCTTCGGCGAGAACTCGCCCTGAAGCGCCTTGCCCGGATACGTCCACATGCTCACGCGCACGATCTGCGTGAGGTTTCCATTCTCGTACACCGGCGGCTCGACGCTGGCGATGAGATAAAAGCCCTTCAACTTTTTGCCGTTGACGATCTTGCCGCCTTGTGCAGCCGTCTCGCCCTTGGGCGCCACGGCATACCCGGACTTGCCGAGGATCTTCGTCTGCATCGCCGAGCGCACGATCGTTTCGATCTCGGGCGCGGGTCGCTTCGTCTTGTTCGAGATCTCGATCGCCACGTAGTACTTCGTGTCGGGGCCGGGAGGCGGAGGCGCGGCCACGCCGCCGCTCTTCAGCGTGTCGATCGACTTCTGCATCTGCGTCTTCGCGGAGGCGACCTTCTCGTTCTTGATCGCAGCCTGCAGACACGGCAGGCCCGAGGGTTTGCCGAGCTTGCCGAGCGCGGCGGCCGCAGCGACCTTCACCGAGTCGTTGCCGTCCGCGAGCGCGTCGCAGAGAGGCTTGACAGCGGCGTCGTCGCCCGACGCGCCGAGCGCGAGCGCAGCCTGCGTTCGCACGCGAAAATCTTCGCTCGTCTTGAGCTGCTGGACGAGATAGCCGGTGCGAGGATCCGCTCGCACGACCTCGGGGGTCAGGACGAACAACGAGAGGGCCGCGACGACGGGGACGCTCTTTCGCATTCGAGCTCCGAAGATACACGATGCGCGCGGACGAATGGAGAAAGCTGGCGTCGAATCGGAGGTCGTGGAGTACTCGAGCACGCGATCACCCGTCTTCTTCATCCTGCACCTCACCCGTACCTCGACGCAGAGCGGCACGACTCGGTCGCTTCGCCAAGGAGCGACCTCGACCATTCGAGATCCGCCGCGCCTGTCACGCGCGGAGGAACCGTGGAGGCTTGGACGTGCCTCGACCGAGCTCGCTTCAACGCGCGGCCTGACCATGACATCGGCGGAAGCGCTGGTCGCGCGGGGCGATCCCGCATATAGGAAGGGGATGTCCCGCAGCCGAGGTGCCAAGGCGAGAGCCTCGTCGCGCCCGCTGTGCGCGCTCGTCTCCTTGCTGTTCCTGCTCCTCTCGGCGTCCGTCATGGCGCAGACCCGAGGATCCGGGGGCGCAATTCGCATCCAGGTGCGAGGCGGCGCGCAGATCAGCGCAGCCGCGACGGTCGAGCCGTCCGGCACGATCGTCCGAGGCGAGCTGCTCGACGACGCAGGCGCCGCCGTGGCCGGCGCGACGATCACGCTCCGCGCGATCGCAGACGGAGGCGCCGCCGTCAACCTGCCGACGCCCTCGACGTGTGACGCAACGGCACGAAGGTCGCGACGCTCCGTTCGCCTGGTCGGCACGGACGCCTACGAGATGCAGACCGACGATCGGGGAGCGTTCTGCGTACGCGCCGGCGCGCCGATCGGACAGGCGTCGATCAAGCTCCGCTTCGAAGGCGACGAGCTGCGCGATCCAGCCGAGAGCGTGGTCCGCCTCGACGCAGCCGACGCGCCGCTCGCGCGCACCATCCTCCGCTTCGAACCTGCGCCCGACGTGATCGATCTCGATCGCGAGACCGTGCTGCTCACGGGATCGCTGCGCGTCGATCGCGCCGGGTCGTCCCGATCCACCACCGCGCGCCGCGAAGGGCTCGCGATCAAACTCGAGGACGAACGCGGCGAGCGCATCGCGGAAGGGCAGACGGGCGGCGATGGTCGCGTGCGCTTCGAGATCCCGAGCGCGTCGTTTCCCGGTCCAGGATCGGGCGAGCTGCGCCTGCGCTTCGAAGGTACGACGACGCTCGCGAAGACGACGACGACGCAGCCGATCGTCAGGCGCGCCGAGGTGCGGCTCGCGCTCGCGCATCCCGTCGACGCGGCGGATCCGGAGGACGGCGTCGGGATCGACGTGGACGTCACGACATCGCGAGGCCCCGTGACGGGCGGCGTGGTCGAGGCGCTGCGCGGGAGCGAGAGCGTGGGCGCGGGCGCGGTGCAGGGCGGCAAGGCACACGTCATCGCTTCGTTCGCGCTCGAGCGTGCCGGCGTCGTGCCGTTGACGCTGCGGTACGTGCCCGCCGCGCCTTTCTACAAGTCGGGGGCGAACCTCCAGGTCGACGTGAACGTCAAGGGACCCGGCATCGCGCGGCAGGTCTTGATCGCGATCGTGGTACTCGCAGTGACCGCGTGGATCGTCTTCGGCTGGCGGCGCGCGCCCATGCCGCCGAAGAAAGACGAGGACGACGAAGCGCATCCCGTTCCCTCGGGACGCGCCGGCGTCGAGGTCGTGCGAGCGTCGACGGGACAGGGTGGTTATCGTGGCTCGGTGCTCGACGCGCACGATGGAATCCCGATCGCCGGCGCGCGGCTCGCCGTGGTGGCGCCCGCGTTCCAAGGCGATGGTGTCATCGCGCGCGCGACCGCCGACGAACGTGGAACCTTCGTGCTGGATGTGCCCTACCGCAGCGATGCGCGCCTCGTGATCGAAGCGGACGAGCACAGCAGGTACGAGCAGGCGCTCCCTCCGCCGGGAGTGCTCCGCGTCGCCCTGATCACCCGCCGCCGCACGCTGCTCGAGCGGCTCGTGAAATGGGCGCGCCGCACCGGAGCGCCTTTCGACATGCAACCCGAGCCGACCCCCGGACACGTACGGCGGGCGGCTTTCCGCGCGAACAACGCGGAAATCGAGTCCTGGGCGCGAGCCCTCGAGCAGGCTGCCTACGGCTCCACCGTCGTCGACGAGGGGGTCGAAGCCGCGCTCCTCAACGACGAACCCAGAGGCGGCCGAAAGCCGGCGGGATGACGTGAACCGCCCCCGCCTCCCCCACCCGTGCGCTCCCTTTGCCCTCGCGCGCAGAGCACACACGTTGACGTACGGGTACCGTCCCATATAGTCGCGAACCAGTTCGCGGACCGCTGGAGAACGCACATCGTGGACCCCCTCTACATCGTCATCGGTCTCGTGGTCGTGGCGCTGGCCGTTTACTTCCTGTTCATCAGGAAGCCGGAAGCGCCCAAGAAGCTCGAGACGCCGCCGGAGGCGAAGAAGCTCCCGGCGACAAAGGCGCCCGAGCGTGAAGAGCCGGCCAAGACCGCGGGGAAACCCGCGAAGGAGGAGCCGAAGCAGGCTGCTCCGGCAAAGGTCAAGCCGGCCGAAGAGGCCAAGGAGGCCAAGAAGAAGGAGGAGAAGAAGGCTGCCGAGCCTGCGCCGGCCGTCGTCGAGAAGCAGCCCGAGCCCGCGCCCGTTGCGAAGGAGCCCGAGGCCAAGCAGCCCGAGCCCGCGCCCGTGCAAGCTCCGACGCCCGTCGCCGAGCCAGCGCCGAAGCCCGCAGAGGCGCCTGCGATCAAGCCCGTGTCGATCGCGGCGCGCGAGCTGCCTGCACCGTCGGCTCCGCGCAAGAAGGATGTCGAAGGTCTGCGTCGCGGGCTCACGAAGGCGCGCGAGAGCGAGGGCTTCTTCGGTCGCCTGAAGGCGCTCTTCGTCGGCCGCAGCGAGGTCGATCCTGGGCTCGTCGATCAGATCGAGGAGGTGCTTCTCACCTCCGACGTCGGCGTGAAGACGACCGAAGCGCTGCTCGAAGAGATCCGCGCGGGCATCAAGGAGAAGAAGCTCGTCAAGGACGAGCACGTCTGGGATGCCTTGCGTCGTCGCGCGCGTGAGCTCCTCGGTGGGAGCGGCGGCGGCATCAAGTTCCCCGCGCGTCCCACGGTGGTGATGTTCGTTGGCGTCAACGGCGCGGGCAAGACGACGACGATCGGCAAGCTCGCGACCAAGCTCAAGGCGGAAGGCAGGACCGTCGTGCTCGCTGCGGGCGACACGTTCCGCGCGGCGGCGGTGCAGCAGCTCGTCGTGTGGGGCAAGCGCGTCGGCTGCGAGGTCGTGAGCGGCAAGGATGGAGCGAACCCGGGCGCGGTCATCTACGACGCGATCCAGAAGGCGGCGGAGATCGGCGCCGACGTCGTGCTCGCTGACACGGCGGGTCGCTTGCATACGAAGACGAACCTGATGGACGAGCTCACGAAGGTCGCGCGCACGATCGACAAGGCGCTGCCGGGAGCTCCGCACGAGACGCTCCTCGTGCTCGATGCGACGAACGGTCAGAACGCGCTGCAACAGGCGGCGATGTTCAAGGAGGCGCTGCCGCTCTCGGGCATCGTGCTGACGAAGCTCGACGGCACGGCGAAGGGCGGTGTCGTGCTCGGCATCTGCGCGGAGCATGCGCTGCCGGTGCGCTACATCGGCATCGGCGAGCGTCCCGACGAGCTGCGTGACTTCAACGCAGACGAGTTTGTCGAAGCGCTGCTCGGTCAAACCGACGAGTCAACGGACGCGGCGGCGTGAACCTCTGCGCCGAGCACGAAACACGCGCGACGGGGCCCCGACCGGGATCGGAGACGGGGCCACGTCGTGCACGTTTCGGACGGACGGCGCAAAAATCATGGATTTCGTTTGATTTTCTTGCTCGTGCGCGAGCGTCTCGTGGTTGGATGGGCGTGGATCGTGTCGCTGCGTTGGCAGCCGGGACGGTCCTGCCCGATCCGATCTCGGGAACAGAAACCGATTTGGTTGTTGATTCCCAGATTTTACGCGTGATATAGTCCGTCCCGCTTGTCGGTAGACCGTTTTTTTGAATGAAGTCGCGCAGTTAGACTTGTACGGACGGACCGGACCGATCGATGCTCACGTCGCACGGACTGCGGAAGGGATGGCGATGAACCAGGTTCGCGTGGGGCTCCTCGTGGCGGCTGCGCTGCTGGCCATGCCGTTGACGGCGGCAGCGCAACCGAAGAAGGATCAACCGAAGGAGATCAACCTCGACGACGAGGGAGCCGAGAAGCCTGCTGACGCGCCCGCCCAGGGCGAGGGCGAGGCTGCCGGCACCGGTGAGGGTGAGGGCGAGACTCCTGGCGGCGAGGGTGAAGGCCTCGGGGACATCTGTAAGATCGATCCCTCGGCCTGCCCGAGCATCAACATGGATGAGGCCGCGAAGCGGGACATCAACGCAGAGATGTACGCGGTGCAGCAGATCTACGCGCTGCGCCGGTTCCGCTTCGAGATCACGCCCTACTTCGGGATCACGATGAACGACCAGTTCGTCGCGCACCCCGCGCCCGGGCTCGGTCTCAACTTCTACATCACGAACGTGCTCGCGGTCGGGGTGAACGGCAACCTCTACGCCGCTCTGAACTCGCCCTCGAACTTCAACTTCCAGACGAGCCGCGCAGCGCGCGTCGGTATTCCGATCACGGAGTACGCCTGGAACGCGAACGCGAACTTCTCGTACGTGCCTGCGTACGGCAAGTTCGCCGGGTTCGGCGACTTCATCTTCCACTACGACTTCTACGTGCTCGGTGGCGTGGGTGCGATCGCTACGCGCCCGATCGCCGTTGTCGATCCCGACAACCGCACGTTCGAGTTCAAGCCTCGGCTGTCGTTCCACGTCGGCGGCGGGCTCCGCATCTTCTTCAACCGATGGTTCGCGGTCGTGGCGGAGCTCAGCGACTACATCTTCTTCGACGAGCTCGAGAACCCGGGTATCGCGACCGGCAAGGACGCCAACGGCAATCCGAGAGCACAGGATCCGACGACCTGGACCGCGCCCGAGACGAGCTTCACCAACAACGTCCAAGCGCAGGTCGGGTTTTCGGTCTTCCTGCCGTTCAGCTGGGAATACCGGCTGCCCAAGTGAGCCGAGGGGCAGCGAGGCGTGCAAGGAACATCCGGGACGATTCAGCCAAGTACGGGGACATGCATGATGCGTCGATTCGTGAATAGCCTTTGCGCGTCTCGCCTGCTCCGCAGGGGCATGCTCGCGGCGCTCACGGGATGTGCAGCGCTCGCCATGAGCGCAGGTGCCGAAGCGCAGGAGATTCAGCTCACGGGTCCCCTCGCGGGGGCCCCGGCTGTGCGGAAGTTGCGCCTGCATCGCGCGGGCCGCTTCGAAATTACGCCGAGCGCGTCCTTCACACTGCTCGACGAGTACCAGCGCACGATCATGCCTGGTCTGCGCCTGATGTACCACCCGACCGACTGGCTCGGGGTCGGCCTCTGGGGTGGCTACGGCATCCAGTCGACGACGTCGCTCACCGACGAGTTGCAGGTGAAGGCGATCGACGAGCGGAGCTGCCCCGCGGACTCGAACACGGCGACCGATACGGCCTGCAAGCTGACGGCCGTCAACCTGACCCGCGGCAACCTCGCCGCGGATCAGCTCGGCCGCATGCAGTGGGTCGCCGCGCCGCAGATCACGGTCGTTCCGTTCCGCGGCAAACTGTCGCTGTTCGCAGCGCTCTTCGTCGACACCGACATCAGCTTCTTCGTCGGTCCGGCCGTCATCGGCGTGCAGGAGCGCAAGCCCTGCGGCAAGGACAACGACGGCAACACTCTCGCGGACCGCCCGTGCGCGGCCCAGAGCTCGTTCGAGCTCGAGAGCCGCATCGCCTTCGCGCCCACGTTCGGCGTCGGCTGGAACTTCTACCCGACGTCGTTCTTCGGCTTCGGCGCGGAGTGGAGGGCGCTGCCCTTCGCGTGGAACACGTCCGGCTTCGACAACGCCGGCGCGGGCAACGACGAGGCCTTCCCCGACACTGCGGTCAACAACAAAGATCGTCAGTTCCGCTTCAACAGCATGATCTCCGTCAACCTGATGTTCTCCCTCCCCATGAAGGTGAAGAACAGCGACTGACGAAGACGAAGCCGGCTGCACCACAGCCGATGACACGCCCCGGAATGCGGGCGGCCGAGACGGAGACCCAAAGCTCCGCGACGCCCCAAGCATCCCGGGGCGTGCCGCTTTCGAAGACCCCGCTGGTAGGGGCAGCGTGCTCGTCAAGAGGTCGAGCACTTGCTTTGTCCCTTGCGAGGGCCTATGCGAAGCCTGCTCCAGCCCTCCCCCTGCCGGGCTGGAGCGCGAGGTAGAGGTGGGCATTTTCGACTTCCTCCGTAGCAAGGGCGCGAAGAGCGCGCCTCCGTCGGGCAACGCGCCCGCCGTCGACAAGAAGATCGCCGGGCCGGCCAAGGTCGTCGCGGACAAACGCGCCCAGACCTATGACCGCCTGGAGGCCATTCAGGCCCTCGTCGACATGAAGACGCCGGAGGCAGCCGCCGCGCTCCTCAAGCGCTTCAACTTCACGATCGATCCGTCGATCACGGACGCCGAAGAGAAGGACCTCGCGTTCCGGGGCATCGTCGCCGCAGGCAAGGACGTCGTGCCCGCGGTCATCGAGTTCTGCACGAAGGCCGAGGCGCTGACGTGGCCCCTCAAGGTGCTCGACGCCGTGCTCGACGATGACGCGTATCGCGAAGAGCTGCTCGATCTGCTCGAGGGCTTCGACACCGAGTACGCGCGCAACGTCGAGCCGAAGATCCAGATCATCCAGGCGCTCGAAGAGGTCGTGCACGAGGACGTGCGCACGGCGGTGGAGCGCTTCTTCGAGGATGTCAACGAGACCGTGCGGTTCCACGCGGTGCAGACGACGTTCGCGCAGGCGATGCCCGAGAGCGTCAAGCCGCTCATCGACATGCTCGTGAACGAGGAATCGGTCCGCGTGAAGAACAAGGTCGCCGAAGGCCTGCTCGTACGCGGGTGGACGATCCCCGAGGATCGTAGGGACGCCGTCGCCGACGCGCTCGGCGACACCGGCGGCTACACCGTCGGCGAAAGCGGCAAGATCGTGAAGCGTTCGCTCCGCTTCGGTTGATCCAAACGCGTAGCGGATTGCGCGCCTCCCCGGCGCGTTCGAGCACCAAGCCCGCCCTTCGTCCGTGTTGACAGCGCGGGCCACGCTGAAAGAGGATCCGCGTTGCCCCGGCATGTTCGGGGTGTGTCGACGGCCCAGCGGCAGCCGCGCGAACCCCGCGCACGCTCCCCGGCACCACTCGACGGAAAGCGAGCATCCCAGGCGTGAGGGGACATCGATCGACGCGCCTTTCGCGCGTGGTTGCATCCGGGCTCGCCGCTCTTGCCACGGCGATCACCGCGCATCCGCGTGACGCGCGTGCCCTCGACTTCGAGGTGCAGAGCGACACCGCAGCGCAGGCGTACCAAGTCGCGAGCCCGTGGGGCGACACGATCCTCGATCGGCGTCGCCTCATGCAGACGTTGTCGCTCGGCGTGTACAACCTGCAGGGCGATCACGTCCCGGGGCGCGCCGATTTCTCGGTCGTGCTGCGGGTGCGCCTCGACGCCGACTTCGGGATCAACGGTCACCTCGGCGACACCGATCGCGGCGGCGAGACGAGCTACCTGACCGAGGCGGGGCCCGGCGTGCGCTTCGTGCCGGGCCTGCAGCAGGCGCCGATCGATCTCATGTACGCGTACGTCGAGGGCCGCAACCTCTTGAACGGCTGGCTCGGCTTCCGCGCGGGACGGCAGTACGTCGTCGACTCGCTTGGCTGGTGGTCGTTCGACGGCGCGCTCGCGCGCGTGACGACGCCGTACTTCGTGCAAGCCGAGTTCTATGGTGGGCTCGAGCAGCGCGGCGGGCTGCCGCTGTCGACGTCGCGCTACGAGCGGCCAGGCGTTTGGCGCGGCAACCACGCGGGCTTCGGCACCGCGGGCGATCAGCCGAGCGTGACGGACTACCCTTCGTATCAGTACACGCAGCCCGCGCCCGCGTTCGGCGTCGCGCTCGAGAGCAACGGGCCGAGCTGGATCCACGGGCGGCTCTCGTATCGACGCGTCTACAACATGGGCACGTCGGTGACGCAGCAGTTCCCCGATCCGACGGGTGGTTATCGCACGGCGAACGGGCTGCGCGTGTCGCAGGATCGGCTGGGCTACGCGCTCGATCTCAACAAGAGCGATCTCGGCGCGATCAAGGGCGGCTTCACGTACGACTTCTACAACCAGATCGTCGGCTCGTATTACGGCGGGGTCGAGGCGTACCTGGGCAAACGCGCGACCATCGGCGCGGACATCGACTACTTCGTGCCGACCTTCGACGCCGACTCGATCTTCAACTGGTTCACGAAGAGCCCCATCACGACGGCGACGGCGCGCGTCTGGGCCGCGCCGACGCAGAGGCTCGATCTCTCGGCCTACGGCGGTGTGCGCATCTGGATGGCCGACGGCGATCCCGAGACGTTCGGCACGGAGCAGTGCCGCGCCTCCGGGCTCTGCAGCGGCGACCAGGAGATCGATCCGGCGAACTCGAAGACGTTCACCCGCGATCCTGACAACCGCGCGACCTCGACGACGATCGACGCGCTCGCGAACGTGTCCGGGCGGTATCGCTTCGGCACGGGCGAGGTGGGGCTGCGCGGCATGGTGCAGGCAGGCGCGCGTGGGCACACCGGAGGCGCGGATCTCTCGGGCGAGAAGCGCTTCGACGGCGGGCGTTATCGCGTCGGTGGGCGCGTCTCGCTCTACGACTGGAACGACCCGCTGCGGCCCGATCGTGGCGCGACGTCGTTCGGCTACGTCCTCGGCGCGGGCATCCGGCCCGTGCAACAAGCCGACCTGCGGATCGAGTGGGAGCACGACATGAACCGGCTCGTCGGGCAGCGCTTCCGCATCGTGGCGCTCCTCAACTTGAGGCTCGGCGGATGATGATGAACGCCTCCAAGCGAAGCGCAGAGAGCGCACGCAAGACGCGCCGGCCGAACGGCCGACCGCTGCCGGGATGGCTCGCCTTCGTGGCGTGCCTGTCGGCCCTCATCCTCGGCCTCGTGGGGCCCGATGCGTCCGCGCAAACGGCCGACGATGCGCCTGCCGCGGAGTCCGCCGCGCCGCCGGCGCCGCCTCCGGGTGGCTACAAGAGCGGGCTCCATCCGATGCCGAACGACGCGGAGACACCGCTCGCGTTCATGCCTCCGGGCAGCGCGGCGAGCCCCGTGCCGAGCGAGGAGATCTACCCGCCGCAGACGATCACGATCCGCTTCAACCACAAGAAGCACACGAAGGATCTCAAGCAGACCTGCAAGTCGTGCCACGCGGCCGCGTTCACGAGCGACAAGGTCGCCGATCGGCTCATGCCGAAGGCCGAGCAGTGCGACGCCTGTCACGACGTCGATCACTCGGACCTCAACGCCGTGAAGGCCGGCACGGACGCGAACGGGCAGTGCGTCTTCTGCCACATCGGCGACAAGGCGGGCGAGAAGGGCGCGGTCGCGCCGATGGTGCTGCCGAACGCGAACCTCGTGTTCACGCACAAGAAGCATCTCGACCGGAACATCCAGTGCGGGCAGTGCCACGGGCAGGTGGGCGAGCTCGAGCTCGCGACGCGTGATCAGCTCCCGCGCATGGCCGGCTGCTTCGCCTGTCACAACATGAGCGGCGCGGCGCAGGGCCAGGCGAAGGGCGCGTGCACGACGTGCCACACGGCCCGGAACGACGGCCGCATGATCACGAGCTTCACGACGGGCAACCTCGTGCCGCCGCAGTGGATGCACAACGCGGCGCACACGCCCGACTTCATCGATCGGCACAAGGCCGTCGCCGCGAACGACAGCGCCTTCTGCGGGAGCTGCCACACGACGAACGAGTGCACCGACTGCCACGACGGTCGCGTCCGTCCCCGCAAGGTCCACCCGAACGACTGGCTCTCGATCCACGCCCAGTCCGCGCGGCAGGACAACCCGCGCTGCTCGAGCTGCCATCAGGCCCAGACGTTCTGCGCCGACTGCCACCGCCGCGTCGGCGTCGCGCGTGACACCGCGAGCGGAAACCGCCTCGCGGGCCGCCGCTTCCATCCGCCCGCCGCGGAGTTCACGACCGCGCCGCGCGGGCCGAACCATCACGCGTGGGAGGCGATGCGGAACTTGAACGCCTGCGTGTCCTGCCACACGGAGCGTGACTGTGCGACGTGCCACGCGACGAAGGGGCTTTCCGGCGGGCACGGCGTGAACCCGCACCCGCTCGGCTTCCGGGACAAGTGTGGCGTTGCGTTCGCGAGAAACCCACGTCCGTGCCTCGTTTGCCACCAGTCGAGCGACCCGCTCGTGAGGGCGTGCCAATGAAAGGCCAACATCCGTCGTGGTCTGCGCCTGAGGCTTCCGATCCGCCGGACGGGGCACGGCTCCCGAAACCTCCGACATATTCCTTGCACACCCCTTCTGGCGACGGGTATAGCGAAGAGCGACGGTGCGCTTCCTCCCCCGCGGTGGTCGCGCGCGTCCTCAAGGAGAACGGGTGTGAAGGAGCTGATCAAGTACCTGCTCGACAATCTTTACCTCGACTTCCAGGGCGAAATCACGCTGGAGACCGTGCGGGGCTTCCTCCGAGAGGACGACGGCCGGGAAGCGCGGCAGCTGCTCGCGAAGCTCATCGAGGAGAAGGGGGTCGACGACATGCTCATCACCCTGGCCGACTGCTTGCGGGAGCACATCCGGACCGGCGTGAACGAGAGGGTCGTCCAGGAGCAGCTCTCGACCTACTCCGAGAGCTGATCCGCCCAAGAGGCCTTTCCTTCGCCCCGCGCGCCCTCCGCGCCGCCCTGCTCCCCCTCGCCCTGCCCCTCGTCGGTTGCGACGTAGGCAGCCCTGAGCGCGAGGCCATCGACGCCCCCCCCGTCCACCTGGTCGAAGTCGAGCTGTCCGGGCTCGACGCCGGCGGTCAGCCGACGACGCTGACGCTGACGCCGAGCGCGCCCGCGCCCGCGGACGACAGCCGCGCGCTCTCGACGACGAGCGTGCGCGTCACGTTCGATCGGTTCCTCTTGCCCGGTGAAGCGATCCGGCAAGCGGTCTGCCTGCAGCCGAGCGCGGATCCCGTGCCGACGGCGTCGCAGTGCCGGCAGGGTGTCTTCCTGGAGCCGAGCTACGACCCGGTGCACCGGCGCGTCACGTACCGCCTGCCCGCGATGACGGCGCTCGTGCCCGACACGAAGTACTGGCTCACGGTGCTCGCGGCGACAGAGGCCTCGCCGTTCGGTGTGCGCGCGTTCGACGGCGCGCCGCTCGCGGCGAACGTCGTCCTGCAGTTCACGACGGCCGTGATGGATCCGCCCGGCGGGCCCGTGGATCCGGCGCTCGACGAGGCGGCGCGGCGCGCGGCGTCCGAGGAGCTCTTCTGCACGGCGAGCGCGTGTGTGGCGTCGTGCGCCGTGGATGATCAGCTCTGCATCGACAAGTGCCCCGTCTCGAAGAGCCTGGTCGTCGGCTGCGGCGGCTGCCACGGGCCGCTCGAGGTCGGCTTGGCGGCGATGGGGCTCGATCTGTCGGGCGCGGAGCGGATCCCGGCGATGATCGGGCGCGTCGCGAACCAGACGCAGACGGGCGAGCAGGCCGACGAGGTGGACCTCCGGCCGCGCCGCTTCGGACGGGCGATGCCGCACGTCGACCCGGGCAACGCGGGCAACAGCTACCTGCTCTACAAGATGCTCGCGAGCCCGATCTACGCACGCATGGACGCCGCGAAGGGGCTCGCGCCGGGCGAGATCGACAGGCTGCGCGCATCCGTCGTGGTGGGCTTGCCGATGCCCCCGTACGACCTGTACGCCGCGCCGGAGTCGAGCCTGGAGGCGCTCAGCGCGTGGATCACCACGGGCGCCGAGACGCCGGCCTGCCCCTGAAGCAGACGCCTTCGGCGTGATAGGGTCACGCCATGCCTTACGAGCTTTTGCGTGGCGCGCTCACCTGCACGCTGGTCTTCGTGTCACTCGGGATCGCGGGGTGCGGCGAGGACGCGCCGGTGGGGCCGACGGGGCCGCAGCAAACCGAGGTGCTGACGCCGGACGCGACGCCGCTGCCCGGGGAGACGGAGTGCCGCGTCGTGAAGACGACGAACATCCCGGTCGCGTCGGCGGCCCACCTGGAGCTCTGCAAGGACATCTCGTACGAGACGAACCCGCCGAGCGGAGGAGACCACTGGGGTCAGTGGGCGGCGTTCAAGAAGTACACGACGCCCGTGCCGCGCGAGATGTACGTGCACGACATGGAGCACGGCGCCGTGGTGCTGTCGTATCGCTGCGACGACGCGTGTCCGGAGGTCGTGGCGGCGCTCGAGAAGGTGTTCGACGAGGCCACGGCGGATCCGCTGTGCTTGTCCCAGGGCGCGGGGCCCAAGGCTCGGCTCGTGCTCACGCCGGACAAGGACCTCGACACGCCGATCGCCGCGTCCGCGTGGGGCGCGACCTACACGGCGACGTGCATCGACACGCCGTCGCTCGCGGCGTTCGTGGCGGAGGCGTACGGCAAGGGGCCCGAGTCGCTCTGTAACGCCGGCGTCGACATCGAGGCGGCCCCGCTGACTTGCTCCGAGAACTGAGCTTCCGCTCGCGGCCCGGCCCTCCCCTCCCCTGCCCCGGCAGCGCCTCGAACGAGCGTTCGTGCCACCAGCGTTGACACCTCGAGGCAGAGGTCGAACACTCGATTTCCGATGAACGAGCACAGATCGTCATCGGAGTTGACGGAGCGAAGCTTCGAGCTTCTCGCTCCGGCCGGGAGCGGCGGCGCAGGCGAGGTGTGGCGGGCGCGCGCGCGGCGCGACGGAACGCTCGTCGCGCTGAAGGTCGCGCGTGATGCAGCGGCGCGCGAGGCGATCGCGCGGGAAGCGAGGCACGCGATCCTCGCACTCTCGCCACGTTTGCCCGAGCTCGTCGACGTCGGGTGGTTCGTGCGGGATGGCGACGTCGCGCGCGCGATCGAGGCAGGCGACGATCGCGAAGGCGAGCGGTTCGCGTTCGTGGCGCTGCGCTGGGTCGAAGGCGCGACGCTAAGGGAGCGGGCGCGCGAGGCCGGCGTGGATCGAACGACGCTCGCGCTCGCGGTGGCGCGTGACGCGGGCGAGGCACTCTCGGATCTGCACGAGGTCGGACTCGCGCACGGCGACATCAAGCCGGAGAACGTGCTGCTCGGCTGGGGCGGGCGTGCACACGTGATCGATCTCGGGCTCGCGTGTCCGGTGTACACGGCGCGGATCGAGGGTGGAACGCCGCGGTATCTGGCGCGTGGAGATGCGGATCTTGGGGACGCGCGCGCGCGCGATCTCGTGGCGTTCGGCGCGCTGCTCGCGGAGCTCGTGGACGATGCGGTGGCAGCGTCGGAGCATCCGATCGAAGCGGCACGCGCGGCGCGCCTGCCCGAGCCGATCGCGCTGCTCTGCGCGGCGTTGCTCTCGCCGAGCCCGGGCGCGCGTCCGCCGGCTTCGTGGGTCGCGGAGACGGCGCGGGCGGCGCTCGCGGCGCGGGATGCAGGTTCGGGTCGCGAGCGGGAAGAGCGCGGCGAGCGCGATGCGCGGCGCGTGCGTGCGGCGTATCTGTCGGCGCGACGCGACGAGCTCGCGACGCGATCTTCCGCAGGCACAGGGACGGCGCCGTGGCTCGGCGATGCGCTGGCGTGGGCGCGCCGCGCGCGATCGTTCGTCGACGAGGAGACTTCGCTCACGCAGGACGCGGGCGCGGCTGAG
The DNA here is from genome assembly GCF_028435265.1 of Polyangium jinanense. Taxonomy (GTDB): domain Bacteria; phylum Myxococcota_A; class Polyangia; order Polyangiales; family Polyangiaceae; genus Polyangium; species Polyangium jinanense. The sequence continues at coordinate 84,278 of NZ_JAGTJK010000030.1, forward strand.
ATCGGTCCGCTCGGTCCGGAAGGGATCGCGCGGTGGATGACGTCGCTCGTCGGGAGCCCGGCGGCGGCGTGGCCGACGGGGCCGCTCGGGAAGATCGGAGAAGCGTCGCTCGCGGCAGCGCTCGTGGATCTCGCGCGAAAGCTGCCGCCCGCGGCATGGACCTTCGCGGACGTGGAAGGCGCCGCGCTCGGACGAACGCCCACGACGACGACACCCGAGCGTCCGACGTCGGCGCCGTTCGACATCGAGGAGGTGGCGCGGCTGTCGATCGCGATCGCCGCCGTGCCGCCGGATCCGATGGCGATCGAGCGCGTGGAGCGAGGGGAGAACGTGCCCGCATCGCTGCTCGTGGCAGCCGCGGATGCGCTGCGTCTGTCGGGCGAGCTCGGGCGCGCGAGGAGCCTCGCGCTGCGAGCGCGGGAGCGTCGCGCAAAGGGGGCGGATGCGCTCGCGGCGGAGATATTGCGGCGGGCAGGCGAGCTCGGTGCGGCGCGGGAGATCGCGGCGGAGGCGGATCGACGCGGCGAGGATCCGGACGGGAAAGCGCGCGCGATCCTGGCGCGGATCGCGTTCGACGAGCGGCGCTACGAGGAGGCCGATGCGCTCGTGCAGGGCGCGACGAGCGTGCCCGCGTACGAGGTCGCGGCGCTCGTCGCGGCGACGAAGGGGGATACGGAGCGAGCGCTCGCCGCGATCACGCGCGGCGAGGCGATCGCACGTCGCGCCGAGGAGCACGCGCGGATCGCGGCGCTGCGGGGATACGTGGAGCATGGAGGCGATCCGGCGCGCACACGGAGCGCGTTCGCCGCGGCGGTCGAGCATGCGACACGGGCTGGCGCCGTGGTCGAGGAGGCGACGTACCGAACGGGCGAGGCGGCGGCCGCGGTGGATCTCGGCGATCTCGGCGGCGCGATCGCCACGGCGCGGCGCGCGGCCCTGCTCTGGGAGCACCTCGGCCGGCCGGCGCTCGCGGCCCGCGCGCTCCTCGCACGCGCGGCGGCACATGCAACGGCGGGCGTCGCGCACGAGGCAGAACGTGTCGCGCGGGAAGCGATCGCGCGGGCACGGGAAGGCCGTGACACGCGGGCAGAGGCGTATGCGCTCTGGGCCATCGCGGACGTGTCGACGCGTGGCGCCGCCGAGGGACGACGCGCCGCCGAGCAAGCTCGAGCGCTGCTCGCGGATGCGAGCGGAGACGACAAGTTACGCGCCTCCGCGCGCATGTTGCGTCACGCGGACGCGGCGATCGATCTGGAGACGTGCCTCGAGCTCGATCGTCTCGCGGACACGCCGAGCCTCACCGCGGGCGCGCGGCTCGACTGGTGGCGCGCGCGCGCCGAGGTGCTGCTCGTGGCCTCGGGCGAGCTCGAAACGCGCACCGCGGAGCACGTGCTCGGCGCGATCGTCGCGCTCTCGGATGCGCGCGCGCCCGTGTCGGCACGAGGCCCCTCGATCGCGGCTGGGTATGCACTCGCGGCGCGGCTCGGTCGGGGCGACGTCGCCGTCCGGCTCCTCTCGTCCCTCGGCGACGTCGCGCGTGATCTGCTCTCGCGTGCCTCTCCCGAGCTCGCGCCCTCGATCCGCGCGCTCCCGTGGATCGCGCAGGCCGCGGCCGCGCCGCAGGAAGGCATGCGCGCGGAGCAGGCGCGGGAGCTCGAACAGCTCATCGTCTCGCTGAGTGATCGCGAGCGGCTCCGCTCGCTGCTCGATCGTGTGGTCGACGCGCTCGTGCTCTGGACGGGCGTCGAGCGGGGCTTGCTCCTCCTGCGCGCGCCGGACGGCCGCCTCGTCGCGCGCGCGGCGCGTAACCTCGCGCGGGCCGATCTCCGCGACGAGCAGCTCTCGCTCTCGCAGACCCTCGCGCGGCGCGCGCTCGCGGCGCTGGAGCCCGTCGTCGCCGTGGACGCGGCCGGCGAGTTGCCTGCGGTGCACGTCAGCGTGCATGCCCTGAAGCTGCGGAGCGTGCTCGTCGTGCCGCTCGTCGCGCGCGGCGAGGCGCTCGGCGTGGTCTACCTCGATGATCGCGTGCGGCGCGGCGCGTTCGGTCCGCGCGAGCTCGCGTGGACCCGCACGGTCGCGACGATCGCGGCGCTGGCGATCGCGGACGCGCGGGATCAAGCGCTCCTGCGGCGAGCCGCGCGCAAGGCGAAACGGGCGAGCGCGGCGCTCGAGGAGACGCTGGCGAAGCGAGAGGCCGCGCTCGACGTGGCCGAACGCGAGCTCAACCGGACCCGAGGCACACGCGAGACCCGCTTCGAGTACGACTCCATCGTCGGCGACAGCGAGCCCGTCCGCGCGATGTTGCGGCTCGTGGATCGTGTCACGACCGCCGACGTTCCCGTCCTCATCCATGGCGAATCGGGCAGCGGCAAGGAGCTCGTCGCGCGCGCGATCCACGACAACGGCCCCCGCGCGGGGCGCCCGTTCGTGGGCGAGAACTGCGGCGCGATCCCGGAAGGCCTCCTCGAATCGACGCTCTTCGGCCACGTGCGTGGCGCGTTCACCGGCGCCGACAGACCCCGCTCCGGCCTCTTCGAAGCGGCCGATCGCGGCACGCTCTTCCTCGACGAGATCGGCGAGATGAGCCTCGGCATGCAGGCCAAGCTCCTGCGTGTCCTTCAGGACGGCATGGTCCGACCGCTCGGCACCGAACGCGCGCGCAAGGTCGACGTGCGTATCGTCGCCGCGACCCACCGCGACCTCGACGCCATGGTCCGTGCGCGCACGTTCCGCGAGGATCTCTACTACCGCCTCAACATCATCACGATCCGGATCCCGCCGCTCCGCGAGCGCGCGAGCGACGTCCCGCTCCTCGTGAAGCACATGCTCGCGAAGTACGACCGCTCCGAGGTGCGCGTCACGCGCGCGGCGATGGATCGGCTCATGGCGTTCCCCTGGCCCGGCAACATCCGCCAGCTCGAAAACGAGGTCCGCCGCGCGCTCTTGCTCTGCGACGGCATCATCGAGCGCGAGCACCTCTCGCCCGACATCGCGAACGTCGCCCCGCCCGTCCCCGTGGATCTCGGCTTGCGCGTGCGCCCGCGTGTCGACGCCCTCGAAGCGCAGCTCGTGCGCGAGGCGCTCGAACGCACGAAAGGCAACCAGACCCAGGCCGCGAAGCTCCTCGGCCTCTCGCGCTTCGGCCTGCAGAAGATGATGAAGCGGCTCTCGGTCTCGTTTTGATCAGAGCAGCGACCTGATCGTTGCTCTGCGAGATCGCGCAGCGAGCTCGCCTCGGGGGCTGAATCGGCCGGGCTTTGCCCGGTCGAGAGGGGGACGCGAGGCGTCCCCCTTGGGACGAGCGCTTCACTTCAAGAGGAGCCGCGCGTCCCGCACGATCCCCGTGATCCCCGCCTCGTCCGCATCGTAAAAGCCGCGGATCTTGCCTTCACCGTCGACGAGCACGAGGCGCTCGCCGTGGAAGATCTCGAGGATGCCCTCGCTCGTCTCCTTCTTGCCCATCGCGATCTTGAAGCCGCGCAGCACCACGGTCTCCACCTCGCCGAGCGGACCCGTGAGAAACGTCCAGCGCGCGTCGTCGGCGCCGTACTTGCGACCGTAGGCGGCGAGCACCTCGGGCGTGTCGTTCTCCGGATCGACCGTGAACGTCACGAGGTGGAGCTTGTCGCCGAGATCCTCCGTGCGCTTCTGCACCTCGACCATGCGCTTCGTGAGGCGTGGACACACGCTCGGGCAACTCGTGAACACGAAGTCCGCGATGTACGGCTTGCCCCGCAGATCGGCCGCTCCGAAGGGTTTTCCGTGGTGATCGGTGAGCGTGTACGCGGGCAGCTCGAGCACTGGCTTCGGTGCCGACGGGCGCGGCGTGATCACGATCCGCGTGATCAGCACCAGGACGAACACGATCCCGAAGACGAGCCACGGAAACCGCTTCGCGCGCGCGGGCGTGGGCGACGCCGCAGGTCGCGTGTCTTGCGGGGGTGCGGCCCCCGCGTCCGTTCCGCCCTCGCCTCTGGCCTCCACGCGCGACGTCACGACGTGCGGTGTAGGCGGCGCTCCGCGCACGGTCAAGGCGCGTGGGCCGCGGGCGCGAGCATCGGCGCGAGGTGGTAGAGCATGAGATACACGATGATCCCCGTGACCGAGACGTACGCCCAGATCGGGAACGTGATCTTCGCGAGCTTGCGGTGCGCCTCGAAGCGCCCTTGCCGGCCGAGCCGGAGCGTCACGATCACGAGCGGCAGCGCCGCCATCGCGAGCAGCGTGTGGGTCGAGAGGATCACGAGGTAGATCGTGCGGACGACCCCGACATCGGGGAACCGATGCGTCCCCGTGAGCGCGAAGCGCGCCACGTAGCTCACGAGGAAGACGCCCGACGCGATGAACGCGCCCTGCATTCTCCGCCGGTGCGCCTCGATGTTTCGCTGCTTGATCGCGATGAAGCCGGCGAAGAGCAGCGTCGCGCTGGTCGCGTTGAGTAGCGCGTTCAGCGGCGCGAGGAGACGACCGATGCTTTCAGCGCTCATCGGGGGTGCTCACGCGCCGACGAGCAGCGCGGCTTGCAGCAGCATCAGGTACACGATGGAGATCGCGAAGAGCCTGCGCGCCCATCGTGTCCCGAGCACCGTCGGGCGTAGCCCCCACGCGCCGAAGCCGAGGAAGCCGAGGCCGAGCAGCGCGGCCGAGGCGAGATACACGGGTCCGGCGACGCCCATCGGGACGAGCAGGAGCGAGACCAGCACGAGCGCGAGGAGATACCCGACGATGTGGTTGCGCGTGTGGCGATCCCCGCGCTCGATCGGCATCACCTTGAGACCAGCGCGCTGGTAGTCGCGGCTGCGGAACATCGAGATCGCCAGGAAATGCGGTACTTGCCACAGGAACAGGATGCCGAAGAGCGCCGCGCCGGGGCCGTCGATGCGATCGGTCACCGTCGTCCAGCCGAGCAGCGGCGGGATCGCCCCGGGCACCGAACCGATGAGCAGCGAAAGCGTCGTCTTTCGCTTCAGCGGCGTGTAGATGAGCACGTACGAGAACAACGCGAACGCCCCGAGCAGCGTCGTCGTCATGTTCACCGCGAGACCGAACAAGACGAGCGAGAGCGCCGAGATCGCGAGGCCGAACCAGAGCGCGAGCTTCGGCGAGATCCGGCCCGCGGGCAGCGGTCGGTTCTTCGTCCGGGCCATGAACCCGTCCGTGTCGCGCTCCAGGTACATGTTCAGCGTGTTCGCGCCGCCGACGACGAGAATCGTCGCGAGCAGCGAGAGCATGACAACACCCGGAGACACCCCGGCGAGCCCTTGCTCGCGCGCGTACCGGTTCGCGACCCAGGCCCCGCCCAGCATCGTCGCGACCACGATGACCGTGACGCGAGGCTTGGTCAGCGCGACGAGATCGCGCGCCACAGCCCCGAACGAACGCTCGTGTTGCTCGTACCCCGAATCACGGCGGTTCACGTGCACGTCGCCGAGCGGCTCCGCGGGGATCGTCATGCGCGCACCTCGATAGCAGATGCAGCACCCGGGGGCACGTGTGTGAGGCCAGGAAACACGGCAGCAGCAGCAGCGACCATACAGGACGACGTCATGAAGCGGGGGGAGCCTAGCGCGGGGGCGCTTTGCGCGGGAGGAAAGCCCAGCGCGATCGTGGGGTCAACCCGGGTTCGAGACAACGGGGTCGGGCCTACCAAAGTCCCTGGAGCTCGCCCTGATTTTCGGGCGGCTCCGACTCGGTGCCGTCGAACGAGAAGGCGACCTCGAGCGTCTGCCCGTCGGTCACCGTCACCTCTTGCGTCTTCACGCCGTACCGGGCGTGAAACGCCTCGAGCTTGTACTTCCCGGCCGGCACGCGATCGATGCGGAACGCTCCATCCGCGCCGCTTACCGCGAAGAACGGATGATCGGTGACCACGACGAAGCTCCGCATCCACGGGTGGATGTCGCATCCGAACCGTACGATGCCGGAGGGCGGCAAGCGCTTCGCGATCGGCGGCGATCCCATCGCCGTCGCATCGTTGAAGACCGTCTCGGCGCCCAGGTACGTGTGCACGTTGTGCAGCGTCCGGTCGCTGTTCTTCACGACGACCTCCTGCCCGCTGAGGACGCCCTGGATCCGCGGCACGTACATGCAGTCGAGCTGATCCACGGTCGCGGCCGGCGGCACGTCGTAGCGCCCGTCAAAACTCTTCGGCGCGATGCGGACGAGCACGTCCTTCAGCTTGCCCCCCTGGACGATCACGGCGTCGTGGACGAGCTGTTTGTCCTTGCAGACGTCGGTCGCCTGCGCGCGCTTCGCGGGCACCTTCATCTCGGGCGGCTGTCCCGTGAAGCGCACCTCGCCGCGCAGCGTGGCGCTGCCGAGCTTGCCCGCCGGCGCGGCACTCGCCGCCGCGGACGCCGCGGGCGAGGGCGAGCTCCCCGTCTCCTTCTGGTTCTGGCAGCCCGCCGCGAGGGCGACGAGCATCACGACCGAAGGGACGATCCAGGCTGTTCGATGTGACGTCATGTTCGCGATGCGCCCCGGGAGGGCCCGATCGAGCGCTCCCCGCGTCCTAGTGAACGCTTCGCGGCACGTCAACGGAGCGCGCGGGTTCGTCTCGCCAGATCGTGAGAAAACCGAACCCCTCAGCCCGGACGCGCGCCCTTCGCCTCGCCCGTCCCCGGGCCCTCGCCCGGCGTCGACTCCGCACGCGAGATCGCCGCCCAGAGCCCCCGGTGATCCCGCGATGCGAGCACCGTCGCGAGCGACGCGAGCACGAGCGCGAGCGCGCAGAGCGGCACGTCCGGCGCGCCCCGCGCCACGAGGAGGAGCGCGATCGCCCCCGAGAGCGCCGGCGTCAGCGTGCGCGTCGCGAGCGCCGCGACCGCGATCGCAGGCGCCGCGAACGCGACGAACGTGGCGATCACGGGCGAAGCAAACGGCTCGGGCCGCAAGACCAGATTTTTCGCGGCACGCGCGAGCAGCACGCTCACCGCGGCCGCCTCGTCGGACGTGCCCGCGAGCGCTTGCCGCGTGGCGAACAGCGCGACCGCGAGCGCCGCGACCGTCGCCGGGCTCGTGAGCTTCTTCCCGCGCGACGCGACGAACCCCACGGCCACGGCCATCGCCGCGCCGTCGAGCAAAAGGCCCACCGTCGACACGCCGCGCGCGATCCGCGCGAGCGCCTCCGGCGCGACGCCGTCACGCATCACGATGAGCACCGACGCGACCCGCGAGAGCCCACCGAGCCCGAGCAGCCCCAGCATCACCGCCGTCGCCCGCGCGAACGGCGTCCGCATCGTGTCCCACGCCGCGAGCAGCGCGAGCACGCACGCGACACCGCCGACCAGCACGAGCGAAGCTTCCGGCACGCGCGACGCCGACGCCGAGAGCGTCACGAGCACGACGAGCCCGCTCGCGAACACGGCGCCGAAACGCACCACCGCTGGCAAACCCGCGCGCAGCGCCGACAGCCCGAGCGCCATGGCGCCCACGGTCGCGAGGATCAGGAAGAACTGCGACATCGCCGCGCCCGCGAGCTCGAGGTAGTCGCCCGTCCTGCCGAGGCCGACGGCCAGGCCTCGCACCGAGGGGCCGAACGCACGTCCGAGCAGCATCGCGAGCACCCCGAACACCGCGAGCGGCCGGACGAACCCGAGCACACCGAAGCTCGTCGGGGGCTGCTCACGTGACGCGGGCGGGGCGGATCGGGGCGCTTCGGACGCTTCGGGCGCTTCGGTGCTTTCGCCTTCCGTGCTCATCGGGGTCGGGCTCGTCGCAAGCGGCTCCCTGCAAGGCGCAGGCTCACGCATCGCTCCAGTCGCGGAGGTGGACCGTGTCGTCGAAGAACGCCGAGGCGGCTGAGGCGTCGATCAGGTCCTGCATGCGATGCCCCCCGAATTCTTCGAAAATCCGGTCGTCGTACTCGTCGGCGATGACCGACATGTCGCGCAGCGCGGCGAGGATTTCGTCCGGATCGAGCGTCTCGCCGCCGAGCAGCGTGTGCACGAGGACCACACACGCGCCCTGCGGAACGTAACCGAAGGCCCCGAACCGGAGGCGCGCGTTCATGCGCAGGAGCTTCATCGCGAGGTCGGGCGTCATCTCGACCCCGCGGACGAGCTGAGCCACGAATCGCACGACGGCGCGGTCGGGCTCCCACGGGATGATCTGGATGTAGATGTACGCCGTCCCCTGTCGGACCACGTAGAAGCGCGGCTCGACACGGACGAAAGCCGGCGAGTCCGCGAGCGTTTGCTCGATCCGCGCGATGCTCACGCGAGCGGCGGATGCAGCGTCCTTGGACATCGTGGGGCGATGCTACCAGCTTCGGGGCGGGCCGTCTCGCGTTGTCCTAGACAAACCTGCCATCCTTCAATCGTCGAGGTTGTTGCACAGGCTCCTGCGCGAATCGTTGCATCGAGCACCGCGGCCTTTGCACCAGAGGTCCAGGGCTGCGCCCTGGTCGGGTCCGGGGTGAAACCCCGGCGCTGCGCTGTCGAGCCACCTCAGCGGGTCGGAACAGGGAGGAGCGGCGGTGGGCCACGTCGCTCATCCGAGGGCGTGAGCGTCGGCGCACGCGGCGGACCGACCGGCGAGACGCCGCTTCCGCCCTTCGGGTCGGGCAGGAGATACGGATAGGCGTTGCGCGTGCTGCACGCGTCCACCGGATCGCGGTGGAACTCCCAGTGCAGATAGACCCGGCCGTCGTGCGACACGATCGCGTCGGGCGCTTTTCCGAACGGCGAGGCGCGGTTCATCGAGTTCAGCGCCACGATGTCGAAGGCCGTCATCCCGCTCGCCTTCGTCACGCCCATCTTCACGATCTTTCCCTCGTCCTTGCTCAGCACGATCTCAAGGTGCGTGACGAGGTTCTTGTTGAACGTGTGCTCCTGCGGGAGGTTGTCGAGCGACGCGAGGAACTCCTCGGCGAAGATCGGGTGCAGGCGGTTGTGGATCGTGTTCAGGTACGCCGCGAACGCGGACTGCGCGGCGTTCAGCGCCGTCTGGTTTCCGACCTTCACCGTCGGCTCGTAGTTCTCGATCGCCGCCTTGTACTTGCCGAAGTTGTTCTTCTCCCACTTGCCGCGGTGCGCGCTGCGCCGCGCCGCACCGTCCGCCGCGCGCTCGGCCTCGAGTTTTTCCCGACCGACCGAAGCCTCGAAGCCCGCGTGCGACAGATTCAGGTTCGGCCCACCCGCGATCCCGGGCGCGCCGAGGCCCACGGAGCCGACCTTCACCGGGCTCTGATAAGGCGCCGGTTGCCGCTTCTTTCCGGCCTTGCGGCTCTTGCCGTCGCCGCCGGGGTTTGCCGGATCCATCGTGAACCCGCCTGCGCCCACGCCCGCGACAACCTCGGGTGACGCGGGGCCCGCGCCGCCGGGGCTCGCAGGCGGAGCTGCGGGCGTCTTCGGCGCATTCGCGCCTCCACCGGTCGTTCCACCAGGCGCCATCGGTGGCGGCGAGGCCTTCGCGATCGCGGCCGCGGGCGGCGCGGGCTTGGCCGTGTGGTGGTGCTCGGCGCTCTCGCTGCGATCCTTCGACTCGCCGGGCGCCTTGTTCGAGCCGGCTTTCTCCTCGCTCTCGGCGACCTTCTCGTGGTCGTCGTTCCCCTCGCCCGAGGTTGCGGGCTTCTTCATCTCGCCCGCGTTCGGATTCGCGTGATCCTGATCATGGGACCTGAGGCGCGCGACCGTCTCTTCCTTCACGGTGTTCGCCTGATCCGCGATGCGGCTCGCGTCAGGATTGTCCTTCTGGTTCGGCTCGACGTGCTGGCGCACCGCGATGCGGCGATCCGGCTCGATCGGCTTCGGCGGCTCCTGCTTCGCGACGTCCTCCGGAGGCGGAGGAGGCGGCGGCGGTGGAGGCGGCGGAGGCGGCGGCGCCACGAGCGGAGGCGGCGGCGGGATCACCTTCGGCTCCTCCTTGGGAGGCTCGACCTTGGGCGGCTCGACCTTCGGCTCTTCCTTCTTCGGCGGAGGCGGCTTGATCTTGGGCGGCAACGGCTGCTCCGGCACCGCATCCGGATCCGGCTTTTCGTCGTCGTTCGTCTCGTCGGCCTTCTCCTCGGGCGGCTCGGCCTCCTGCGGCGAAGGCGTCGCGGGCGCATCGACGAGGACCTCGAACTCCGTGTCCTGCGGACGCAGCCCCTCGCGAACCGACTCGACGAGACTCCGGATTTGTGCGCGATCCTCGACGACCTGCGCGACCTCCACCGCACCGTTACCGCCCGCCCAGTGGACGACGATGGCTGCAGAGATCCAGAGCAGCAGGGGGATGTGGGCTTCGCGCGACATGCCGGTTCGTGAGGCTCCCGGGGCGGAAGGGGCAGATCGTGGGAACGAACCCAGCACCCACCCATTCGACGTGGCCGGGAGACTTCACCCGGCAAAACGACGAGTTACCCAGCGACGAAGTCCTGAGCGAAAGCTCACGACGGCCGCCGCTGAAAATCGAAACTAGCATCCGTGTCCGAGCCCAGCAACGACCGGGATGGCCGAAACGGGCCGTTCCGGGCGGGATCTTGGGCGGAGAACGGGACGCGTTCGTGAGCCTCGGCGCAAGGCACGGGCGGAAACCAGCGAAGAACGTCGTCCGCCCGCCCGTTCTCAGACCTTCGTGATCGCGTCCCAGTGGTCGGCGATCTCCTGGGCCGTCCACGCCGCGCCCTCGTCTTTGAACTTTCCCGCGCTTTGCACGACCTTGTACGCGAAGACCTGCGAGCCCGTGACGGCGAGGACGTGCCCCGTCCGATCCCCGCAAAGCTCGGAGCCCAGGAAGAGCGCCGCCGGCGCGATGTGCTCCGGCGTGAGCGACTCCATGCCGGCCTGGAACATCGGAAGATCCTCGGTCATGCGCGTCTTCGCCACCGGCGCGAGCGCGTTCACCGTGATGCGATGCTTCTGCAGCTCGATCGCCGCGGTCCGCGTAAAACCGTAAATGCCGGCCTTCGCGGCCGCGTAGTTCGATTGCCCGAAGTTGCCGAGCATGCCCGAGACGCTCGTCGTGTTGACGATGCGCCCGCCGCCGCCCTGCGCGACGAGCTGCTTCACCACGGCCTGCGTGACGAGGAACGTGCCCTTGAGGTGCACGGCGACGACGCTGTCCCACTGCTCCTCGTCGAGCTTGAGCAGCGTCTTGTCCCGCAGGATGCCCGCGTTGTTGACGAGCACGTCGATGCGGCCGAAGGCGTCGAGCGCGGTCTTCACGATGCCCGCCGCGCCCGCGGCCGTCGCCACCGAGTCGAAGTTCGCGACCGCGACGCCGCCCGACGCCGTGATCTCGTCCACGACCTTTCGCGCCATGGCGTCGCTTCCGCCGGTTCCGTCGCGCGCGCCGCCGACGTCGTTGACGACCACCTTCGCGCCTTCCCGGGCGAAGAGAAGCGCCTCGGCGCGGCCGATTCCGCCGCCCGCGCCCGTGATGATTGCCACTTTGCCGTCGAGCAGACCCATCCCATGCCTCCTTCGAACCGCGTCCTTGTCGCGTCGTGGAGAATACCGCTTCTTGCCCTTCCCCCTAGGCCCGTGTAACGACGAGCCCGCGTGAACTCGCTTCAGACGAGAACGGAACGGCCCCCCGAGGGCCTGGCCCGCGGAATCGTGGTCGCGCCCAAGTGGGCCGTCGCCGCGCTCGGCGCTGCTGTGGTGCTGGGCGCGATCATCTACCTCGTCGTGCGCGTCCGTCGCGCCCGGAAGAACCTGAGAGCGCCTTGAACGGAGCGGACTCTTGAACACGCTGGTCCGTCGCGTCGTGGTGGTGATGCTGCTCGGCGTCGCCCTCTACGGCGGCCTCGTCCTCTACCGCGACGCGAACCTCATCGCCGCGCGCCTCGCGACGTACGCTTGGTCCACGTTCGGGATCGCCTGCGCCCTCGCGTTCGGGAACTACCTCCTGCGCTACTTCAAGTGGGAGTACTACCTCGCCCGGCTCGACATCCGCGGCGTGCCCAAGTTCGAGAGCCTGCTCGTGTTCCTGTCGGGGTTCGTCCTGACGGTCACACCCGGCAAGGTCGGCGAGGTCTTCAAGTCGCTGATCCTGTTCCAGCTCCGCAAGGTGCCGATCGAGCGCACCGCGCCGATCGTCATCGCCGAGCGCGTGACCGATCTCATCGGCGTGATCGCGATCATCGCCATCGGCAGCGCGAGCTTCCCCGGCGGCGCGATCTGGGCCGGCATCGGCGCAGTCACCGTGGTCGCGCTGCTCGTCTTCGTCTCGGTCCCCGCGGTGAGCGGCGCCGTCGTGCGGCTCCTCCCCAAACTCCCGGGGCCGCTCGGGCGCGTGGGCGGCAAGGTCGCGCCGAAGATCGAAGAGGCGCTCTCGGGCCTCCGCACGATCGTCTCGCCCGCGCAGCTCGTGTGGCCGACGCTGCTCTCGATCGGCGCGTGGTCGCTCGAAGGTGTGGGGCTCTGGGTGATCCTGCGCGGCTTCGGTGAGCAGGCGTCGATGCCGCTCACGATGTTCTTCTACTCGACGGCGACGCTCGCGGGCGCGCTCGTGCCGGTCCCGGGTGGGCTCGGCGTGACGGAAAAACTGCTCGAAGAGCAGATGTCGCGGCTCGGCGGCGTGGAGGCGGCGACGTCGACGGCGGCCATGATCCTCGTGCGGTTTGCCACGTTGTGGTTTGCCGTCGCCGTCGGGTTCGCGGCGCTCGGGCTGCTCCGCGCCAAACATGGCGCGGCCGTTCTCGGCGGGCAGCCCGTGCCGGAAGGGTCCGGAGATCAACGGAATCTCTTGACAGAACGCACACCTTGACGGTCGGCTACGCGGAGCCATGGCGACCATCGAACGAGGGATCGGGCTGGTACAGCGCGTCATCGAGGAGCTCTCGAAGCGCCCGGAGGGAGCGGGCGTGGTCGGCGCGAGCTCGAGCGCGCTCGACGCCCTCGAGTCCAAGCTGATGGTAGAGCTGCCGCCGACCCTGCGGACGTTCCTCGCCTACGACTTCACGTTCGCGAGCTTCGGCAAGCGCTTCAAGGGCCGGCACCGCTTCGGCACCGATCCACGCGCACCGCAGCCGAAGATGAGCTCGGTCCGCAAGCTCGCCGAGGCGATGGTCGAGCTCGGATGGACCGACTCGCGCATCCGCGGCAAGGTCGTGCGTCTGCCGAACAAGCCAGGGCAGCCCTGGAACGCGCTCTACCTCGGCGAGGCGCGGCGCGACGGCGAGCTCGTGATCCTCGGCCTCGAGAACGACGAGACGAACGTGCGCGTCTTCCCGCGGTACACGGCCTTCGACCTCTACCTCGCGCACCAGCTCGGCGTGCTCAAGCTGCGCCAGAGCGCGATGCTCGACGACCTCGACTCGCACCTCGCGCACAACCCGGAGCTCGTCTCGCGCGAAGAGGACGAGGACGAGAGCACGGACTACTGATTCGCGGTCCGTGATGCGACGCGCGCCCGAGCCCCTCGTCACCTCGTCGTTCGAAGCGAGCGCGACCGATCCGCGCGACCGCCTCGACAAGCTCGTCGTGCGCCTGCTGGAGAAATCAGGCACGGCCGCATCACGCGCCGCGGTGCAGCGCTGGATCGAGAACGGGCGCGTGCTCGTCGACGGCAAGCCGGGCCGCGCGTCGATGGCCGTCGCCGCGGGCGCGCGGATCGACGTGACCCCGGAGCCGCCGGAGCCTTCTCGCGCGGAGCCGGACGCGTCGATCCCGCTCGCCGTGGTGTACGAGGACGCGCACCTCGTCGTCATCGACAAGCCCGCGGGGCTCGTGGTGCATCCGGCGAAGGGGCACGCGAGCGGGACCCTGGTCAACGCGCTGCTCGGCCGCGGCGGCTTCGAACGTGCGGGCGCCGATCCGCGAGATCCCGAGGGGCACTTGCGGCCCGGGATCGTGCATCGGCTCGACAAGGACACGAGTGGTCTGCTCGTCGTGGCGAAGGATGCGGAGACACGCGAGGCGCTGAAGGCGTGCTTCGCGAAGCACGACATCGAGCGCGAATACGTGGCCGTCGTCGTGGGCGAGGCGAAGGAGGCGACCTTCGAGACGCTGCACGGCCGGCATCCGACGGATCGGCTGCGGTTCACGACGCACGTGCAGGAGGGCAAGCGCGCGGTGACGCGCGTGCACGTGCTCGAACGGCTCGGACCGGCGACGCTCGTCGCGTGCCGTCTGGAGACGGGGCGCACGCATCAGATCCGCGTGCACCTGTCGGAGCGGGGGAAGACGCCGATCCTCGGCGATGCTCTGTACGGGAAGCCGCCCCGGGATCCGGGGCTCCGCGCGATCGCGGAGTCGCTCGGGCGTCAGGCGCTGCATGCGCGGGTGCTCGGCTTCGAGCACCCGGCGACGGGCAACCGTCTGCACTTCGAAAGCCCGATCCCCGCGGACATGGCCCGCGTGATCGAGGCGCTGCGGCGAGCCTGCTGAGAAGGGGCGTTGCCCCTTCACCCCACCAGGGGCTGTCCGCCCCTGGACCCGGACCAGCGCAAGCGCTGGACCCAGGGTCGATGAACTGCGCGATGCGCAGTTCATCCAGGCCGAGCAAGCCGCGTTGCTACCAGATCTTCGACTTCACGTGCCCCTTCGACTTCACGAGGATGTCGACGATGGCACGGTCGTAGAAATTCTTGGCGTAGAGGTCGGGGGAGACGCGGCTCTTGTAGAGGGCGCGCCCCTCCTCGATCTCCTCGGCGAGGACGGTGAAGAGATCGTCGTTCTGGATCCCTTGGACGATCTTCTCTTCGTTGTAGAGCGAGAGGTCGCTCGCAATGGCGCGCGCCAAACGGCGTGCGGCCTCCTCGGTCTCGATCAGGGGCATCGGGTCGTCTCCTCCGAACCTCGAACAGCGGACTCCAGCTAGAGCCCTCAGGCGCAAGAATGCTCGGGTTCGCGGAGCGTGTCAAAGTCGCGGTGATCGGGCTGCCGGAGGCGAACCCGGAGAGGCCTCTGGACGGCACAGAAGCGTGCGGGATCGCACAGGGATGGGCGTCTGCAGCGCGCAGAGGTGCATCGGGGGTTGATCTGCGGGGGTTCGGGGCTCTGCGGAGCGACGCGTCGTTGGGGTTCGAGGCGGATCGGCGCGGCGCGGAGGAGTGTCCATGCGTGCACGGCAGGACGACTGCTCGGCGCAGAAGGGGATCCCGGCGCGGTGGGGAGGGGTTCTGCATGCGGCGGAGGTGCTCGCGAGCGCGATGTCCACGGTTCTGATCAAGACAGGGCCGTATCCGTTCCTGCTCGGGTGGTGTCCTGCCCTTGTCAGACGGAACCCTCATGGTTAGCCCTTCCGGTTCTGGAGGCGCACATGGCGGATCGGTACATCGACGACGGCGAGGTCAGCGAATACGGCAGGCATTTCGTGACGGAGGCGAAGAAGCTCGTCGGGGCTTCGGAGCTCGTGGACGTCGCGAAGCTGATCGCGCGGGTGCTCGGCGCGGTGGAGGCGGTGGAGACGGAGCTCGCGAAGGTGAGGAGCCAGCGGAGCGAGGTGCGCACGGAGCGCGGGGGGACGGGCGAGGCAGAGGAGGCCGTGCGCGACGTGGTGACGCGGTTCCATGCGTATCTGCGATCGCTACCGAAGGGGACGAGCTTCGATTTCGAGGCGTTTTACCCGGGGAAAAACCTGGGTGAGGTCGCGGCGCTGAAGCCGGCGGATTTGGTCACCAAGGCGGCGGACGTGCTGCGAGGGTTCGACGTCGCGCGGAACGCAGGGCTCGATGCGTTCGTGCCGTGGAAGCAGGAGATCGCCGGGGCACGCTCCGCGCTCGACGCGGCGCTGTCGGGCAAGAGCGGGGCGGCGAATCGGTCGGTGACGACGACGGCGGGGCTCGCGGCAGCGCGGGCTCACTTTCTGAAGACGTACAACCAGGTGGCGAAGCCGATCGTGCGCGGGGTTTTGAATGAGCTCGGGCGGGGGGAGGAGGTTCGGCTGTTCTTCAAGGATTTGACAGTGCAGGAGGGGCGGGGGCGCGGGGGGAACGGGGAGGAGGAGCAGCCGTGAGCCTGGTGGACGACCGAACGAGAAGAACTCGACGCCGCCCCGGGCTGACGGCGCCGCCCGCCCCCGTGCCCGGCGTGCCCGAGCCGTGCTACCTTTGTCCCATGTCCACGCAAGAGCTGCTCGCCTACGTCCTGAAGCTCCCTCGCGAAGAGCGGGTGCAGGTCGCGGAGGCGCTTCTCCTCAGCCTGGAAATCCTCGACGAAGAGGAAGTCGCGGCGACGTGGGCGCCCGAGCTGGAGCGCCGTTCGCGAAAGGTCGCAGAGGGGAAGGTCCAGACCATCGCGTGGGGAGACGCGCGGACGGAACTCCTCACCGAGCTTGCGGAGCGTCGTGCGCGTCGAGCTGCTTTCTGAAGCACGTAGCGAGCTTCAGGCAGCAGCCCACTGGTACGACGAGCAGCAACCCGGGCTCGGGGACGAGTTCGTCGGCGCAGTCTCGCGGGTGATCGAAAGCGTGCGTAAAACCCCCGCGGCGTTTCCGGTTTGGCCCGGCACGGAAGGCGGTCCCACGCTCATTCGAAGAGCCCTCGTCGATCGGTTTCCTTACGCGGTCGCGTTCGAGGTTCACGCCGAGTGCGTGCTCGTGCTCGGGATCCCCCACACGCGGCGGCACCCCCTGTATTGGCTCAAGCGCGCGTTCTAGTCCGCGCGAACACGAGCCCCGCCATCCCCGCAATCAGCGGAAACGTCACGAGCCCGTAGCGTCCCGCGCCGAAAAAAACCGCGTGCGTGAGCAGGGTCGCGCCGAGGACGGTCACCGCAGCGGCAGGCAGGACGGGGCCGCGGAGCAGGGAGCGGCCGCCGAGCAGCGCCGCCACGACCAGGGCCGCGTAGGCGACCCACGCGTGCACCTGGAACAAGAACACGAGCCCGAGGCCCACGACGGCGAGCGTGGCGATGCGGCGGGCGCGGCTTGCCGACGTCGAGAGCGCGAGGCCGACGAGCGCGAGGGCGAGGACGCCGCGCTCGTAGAGCGTCTCGGCCACGCCGAGACCGAACTTGCAGCGCTCGCCGCAGGCCGCGCCGTTCGATTCGTGGAGGTACCAGCCGGCGGCGCCGCAGTAGTCGAAGGTCGCGGCGAGTTTTCGCGGGACGAGCGAGAGCCACGCGCCCGGGTGCTCGGTGATGTAGAGCGTGGCCGCGCGGCCGAAGCAGGCGTCCTTGCCCGCTTCGTCCCAGACCTCGCGGCACGCGTCGGGGACCTTGATCGGCGACCACGCGCCGGTCGACGCGGGATCTGCGCCGATGAGCAGGTTCCAGCCGCCGTTGACGCTGACGAGCGCGCAGCGGTTCATGCGCTCGCAATTGCGGATCGTCCACGGCGCGCACACGGCGAGAGCCGCAGCTGTCGCGAGCGCGCCGAAGCCGAGCGTGAGCGCACGCGCACGAGGTCCCGTGAGCGGCGCGACCGCAACGAGCGCGAAGAGCGGCGCGAAGACGAGGCTCTGGGGGCGAACGAGCGTCGCGAGGCCAACGACGATGCCGAGGACAGCGGTGCGTGCCCCGATCGTACGTCGCGCGCCGAGAGGCACGGCGTCACGCACCCATGCGGCCGCCCACGCGGCGCACGCGACGAGCGAGGCCGTGACGCCCTCGCTCATGAGCGCAGGCGTGTACGCGACGAGGCCGGGATGCAGCGCGACGAGCAAGCCCGCCACGAGCGCCGGGCCCGGGGGAACCGCGCGCGCCGCGAGGCGATGGACGGCGACGGCCGCGAGCGCGCCGAGCAAGCCGTTGAGCGCCATCGCGACGCCCGGATGCGCGCCGAAGAGCGCGTACGCTCCGCCGATGAGCGCGGGGTATCCGACGGGGTAATGCGCGGCGTACGTGACGACGCCGTCGGGCCAGAGCCACGTGTAGCCGAGGCCTGCGGCAACACGCTCGGCGATGCGGTGATAGAACGTGCCGTCCGCAGCCTCTGGGAAGCGCGACGCGGCCCAGGCGATGACGGCGAGCCGCGCGACGAGCGCGGCCGCGAGCACGATCCAGGTGTCCCGCGAGCGGGGCGCCGCGCGCTCGGATGTCACGCGACCGGGGGGCGTGGGAAACGCCCGAGCAGGCCCCCCCCGCGCAAGGCGGCGATCACCTCGCACGCAGGGAGGCCTACGACGTTGGAGTACGAACCTTCGATGCGCGCCACGGCAAAACTCCCGATGCCCTGGATCGCGTACGCGCCGGCCTTGTCGAGCCCTTCGCCGGTCGCGGCGTACGCCTTGATCTCGTCGGCATCGAGCGCGCGGAAGAAGACGCGCGTGCGCACGGTCTCGGCGTGAACGGGGCGCGTGGGCTCGGCGCCGGAGGCGATGGCGAAGCGGGTCCAGACCTCGTGCTCGCGCCCCGCGAGGGCCGTGAGCATGGCCCGCGCTTCGGCGTCGTCTGCGGGTTTTCCGAGCGCTCTTTCGCCGAGGATCACCGACGTGTCGGCCACGAGCACCGCGCCCACGCCCACCGCGTGGGGCACCGCTCGGGCGAGCTTGTCCGCCACGATCCGCTCGAGGTAGGGCCCCGGCTTCTCCCCCGGCAGGAGCCGCTCGTCGATGTCGAGGGACACGACCCTGAGGGGCAGGCCGAGCGTCCCGAGGATCTCGCGGCGCCGCGGCGACGCCGAGCCCAGCAGCAAGGGGTGCGTTTCGTCGATCATGGCGGGTTCCGGGCCTTCGCGGCGCGCCTGTCCTACCACGGCTTCTTCGACATGGCAGGCTCGCCGCGTTTGCCGTTTTGACTCCGGACGGGAAAGGAGTAGACGTGCAGCGCGCCGTACGCCGGACGCGTCCGCCTCTCGCGGGCACGAAAGGCGCTGGGACCGGGCCCGGACCGACCTGCCATGACATTCCTTCCTGCCCAGAAGCCCCATCGCCTTCGCTTGCTCGGCTCGCTGCTCGCAGCCACCTCCGCCTTGACCTTCGCGCCCGACGCCGCCCACGCGCAGTGTGATCCGCGCGCCGAGATTTCCGGCTGCATCAACGCGGACAACCTCTGGGTGCACGCGGGCGCAGGGCCGTTCCTCTCGCTCGGCACGCCTGTGCTCGCGCCCTCCGGCAAGGCCTCGTTCGGGCTCGCGCTCAGTTATCTCTCGCGGCCGATCGGCCTGCGCGTCGCGTCGCCGGATCCCGACGGGACCATCGTGCCCGTCGTCGACAACGCCGTGAACGCGACCTTCCTGTGGTCGCTCGGCGTGCACGATCGACTCGAGATCACGGCCGCCGTGCCGATCACGTTCTACCAGGACGGCACGGGCGCCGGCATCGCGACGGCGAGCGACGACGAGCTGCCCCGGAGCTCGATGCGCGACGTGCGCTTCGGCTTCGCCGCGTCGATCCTTCCGCGTCCTCGCTCGGGCAGCGCCGACGGCGCGAGCCTCATCGGCCGCTTCGAGCTCGCCGTGCCCGCGGGTGATGCCCAGGCATTCGCGAGCGGCCGGACGATCACGTGGTTCCCGTCGGTCCTCGCGTCGTACCGCCGCGGCCGCTTCGAGGCCGGCCTCGAGGCGAGCGCGCGCATCCGCGGCGAGTCGCGCCTGGTGAACGCGCGCGTCGGTTCGCAGCTCGGCGGCTCGCTCGGCGCGTCGTTCGACATCCTGCAAGATGGGTGGCTCACCGCGGCCGGTGAGGCGTTTGTCCTGTACAATTTCGCCACGCAGGCCCCGCCCGCGCGCACGGTCGATGAGCCCGAGAGCCCCGCGTTCGTGCCCGCGGAGTGGATCCTCTCGGCGACGACGGCGCCGATCCTCGGCGGCGACATGTCCTTCACGCTCTCCGGCGGCGGCCCGATCCCGTTCTCGTCCGAGGCCGCGGTCACCACGCCGCGCTTCCGCTTCGGTCTCGCCGCGCGTTACGCGCCCACGGGCCGCGACGTCGACAGCGACGGCGTGCTCGATCGCGACGACAAGTGCGTGAAGGTCGCCGAGGATCGCGACGGCTTCGAGGACGGCGACGGCTGCCCCGATCTCGACAACGACAAGGATCGCATCCCCGACACGCAGGATCGCTGCCGCGACGCGGCCGAGACGGTCGACGGCTTCAAGGACGACGACGGCTGCCCCGATCCCGACGACGACGAGGACGGCGTGCTCGACGAGGCCGATCAGTGCCGCAACGAGGCCGAGGACAAGGACGGCTTCCAGGACGCGGACGGCTGCCCCGATCCCGACAACGACGGCGATGGGCTGCTCGACAAGGTCGATCGTTGCCCGAACGGCGCCGAGGACAAGGACGGCTTCAAGGACGACGACGGCTGCCCCGATCCCGACAACGATCTCGACCAGGTCCTCGACGCGGCCGATCTGTGCCCCGACGCGCGCGAGGATCTCGACGGCTTCCAGGACGACGACGGTTGCCCCGAGGTCGACAACGACGAGGACGGCGTCGCCGACAAGGCAGACAAGTGCCCGCTCCAGGCCGAGACGATCGACGGCAAGGACGACGCGGACGGCTGCCCCGAGGCGGGCGCGAAGTCGCTCGTGCGCTGGTCGGGCGATCGCCTCGTCGCGGAGGCGCCCGTGCGGTTCGCCCCGGGCAAGGCGGATCTGGCCAAGCCGATGGAGGAGATGCTGCGGCAGATGGCGCAGCTCGCTCTCGGCCGCGCTCCGCTCGCCACCATCGTCATCGAGGGGTATGCCGACCGTGCCGGCGACGAGTCGCCGAAGGCCCTTTCTCTCGCAGAGAAGCGAGCGATCGTGGTGAAGGATGCGCTCGTGGCCGCCGGTCTGCCGGCGGATCGCATCACGGCGGCGACAGGAGATTCGGGGGAAAAGCGCGCTGCGACCGTGCCGCAGTTCGAGGTCACGGTGCAGCGGGACAAACGAGGAAAGCGTCGATGAACGTCGTCGAATCGAAGGGTATTCGCCATCTCGTCGTGAGAGCCGAGAGCGGCGAGGAGCTGCCGCGCGCGCTCGCGCAGGCGCTCGATGAGGCCTCCGCCAGGGCCGGTCGGCTGTCGGGAACAGGTGTGCTCGACAGCGTCGAGCTCGCGAGCGTCGACGCGGACGGCGCGCGTGTAACGCGGCGGATCGACACGCCCGTGATGGCCGTCTCGATCACGGGCAACATCGCGCAGGACGGCGCGGCCGTGAGCGTGCGGCTCTACGCCACGCTCGTGCAGGAGAGCCCGTTCGGCCTGCAGACGGTCGCCGGCGAGATCCTCTCGGCGCGCGCCCTCTCGCTCGAGGTCTTCGCGACCGCGCTCGACGACGTCGCGCTCGTACGGCAGGGCGACGATCGCTCCTTTGCCGCTGCCGCCTCGTCGCAGGCGCAACCGCAGGCCCAGCCGCAACCGCAGGCCCAGCCGCAACCGCAACCGCAAGCGCCCTCCCCTCCCCCGGCGCGCGCCGCGGCGCCTGCCCCGCGCATCACGCACCCGGAGCCGCCCCGCGCGCCCGCCCCGTTCCCTGCGGCCGCGCCCGCAGCGCCCGCCGAGCTCCCTTCGGCCCCGACGCCGCTCGCGCGTCCGATGCAGCACCGCGACGACGTGGAGGTCTACCCGGAGACCGGGGACCTCGTGAGCCACTTCCACTTCGGCGAGTGTGAGGTCATGAGCTCCGACGGCGAGCGTATCCGGCTGCGGCAGGAGAAGGACGGCCGCGTCCGCGAGGTCGCGCTCGGCATGCTCAAGATCGAGGCGCCGACGACCGATCCCGCCACGGGCAAGCGCCACTTCCGTTTGTCCCGCAAGCACTGACGCCCGGACAACCCCGGCGTCGAACGCCTACCACACGCGCTGCGGAATGTTGATCGAGTCGCCTGCCTGGAGCGGGACGTCGGGGATCGCGTTGTCGATGATGTCCTCGACGCTCACGATGGCGGCGCGCGTCTTGTCGCCGACCTGACGGCGGATCGTGACCTTGTCGCGGGCGGCCATCTGGTTGAAGCCGCCCGCGAGCGAGATCGCGCGGAGCAGCGTCATGCCGGGCTCGAAACGCAGCGAGCCCGCACGCTGCACCTCGCCGAGCACCTCGACGCGCTTGGAGTTGTACTCCTTCACGCTCACGCTCACGATCGGGTCGGTCAGGATCTCGTCGTCGACGAGCCGCTTGCGCACGGCCTCGGCGATCTGCTGCGGCTCGAGCCCGGCGACCTTGAGGCGCTTGATGTACGGCAGATCGACCGTGCCGTCGGGCGCGACCGTGAACGCCGTGGGCAGGTTGTCCTCGCGTACGATGCGCATCTCGAACACGTCGCCCACGCCTATGGTCGCGTTGCTCACGGGGGCTGGCAGATCCGCGGGGCGCGGACGCCCACCGCAGGCGACGAACATCGTGCCGATCGCGAGTGTCGCGAGGAGGTCGCGCCTCCGCATCACATGAGCCAGCGGGCGCCCAGGTAGGCCTCGAACTGCTGCCACTGGAGCTTGTCCTCGCCGATGCCGGGGATGGTGAGAGAGTTGTCGCTGATGCGCGAGTTGTAGCGCAGCGTCGTGTTGACGCCGAACGCGTCCTTGAAGCGATACTCGGCGAACCCCGAGGCGTCGATGCGGATGTCGGTCCAGGGGTTTTCCTGGATGCTCGGCGTGTTGATCGACGGGTTGACGAGCGCGGCGACGCCGGCGTCGACGATCACGACGAAACGGCCGCCGAAGAAATACGTGAGCTTCAGGTAGCCGCGATCGCGCTCGAAGAACGAGCCGATGTACGAGTCGTAGAAGTCACGCGTGAAACCGAGCGAGACGGACGAGAGCGTCGTGCTCGCGGCCTGCGGATCGGAGCTCGGGTTCGGCGTGAGGAAATAACGGAGCTCGGCCTGGCCGATGACGCTGTCGAAGTCCTGGACGGTCTCTTCCGTCTCGGTGGAGCTCGGGTCGTAGAAGCTCGCGCCCCAGCCGGCCATGAGCAGCGCGCCGAAGTTTTTCGTGATGAGGCCGTTGTAGCCGATCTGCACACGGAGCGGCGTCGAGCCCGTTTTGTCGCTCGGATCGAGGTACTGAACGATGCCGATGCGAGCGTCGTAGAGGAGCGCGGAGCGTGGCAAGAAGCGCCAGCGGCCTCGCGTCTGGAAGGTGTGGTGGATGTTCGTCAGGCCGGTGAAGCGGTTCGACTCGAACACCGTGCCGGCGAAGTTGTAACCGATGCGCCAATCGAGCAGGCCGCTGCCCGGGTTCCAGACGAGCTCGGCACCCGCGTTCGGCGTGAAGCGGTTGTAGCTCTCGGAAAAATCCTCGCGGATGACGCCTTCCTGCGTGGGCTGGATGAGGCGTCCGACGCTCGCGTAGATCGATCCGGACCAGGGGCGCGAGGGCAGGATGTTCAGGCGCACGTCGAACAGGCCGCTCAGGTTGCGCTGCTCCCACATGCGCTCCTTGCCCTCGGTCGGGCCGGAGACGGGGAAAAACTCGTTGTAGGTGACCGAGAGCCCGCCGGAGAACTCGGCCGTGGGCGGCGCCTGCGTGGTGGAGCCGCCCTTGCGCTGCGGGCCGAGCGTCGAGAACGAGAACGACGGCGTCACGCGCAGGCGCATCGCGCCCACCGGCTCGCCCGCCGCGTCGCCCTCGCTCGCGCGCAGAAAGAAGTTCGAGTCATAGCCGAACTCGAGCGCGACGCCCGGGTGCAGCTCGTAGTCGCCGACGCGGTAGCCCGGGCCCACGGTGAACCGGCGATCGGCAAGCCAGGGTTGGTCCTGACCGAACGCCGTGGCGGGCGCGAGGGTCGCGAAGGAGAGGGCCGCGATCAGGAGGCCACGGGTCTTCATGGGATCAGGTGAGGCTGAGGCGGTCCGGACCAACGCGTCACTTGATCACGCTCGCGGAGGGCGGCGGCTCCTGGACGATGATGGGAGGCGGGTAAAACGCCGGATCGTCGGGGATCCCAGGATCGATCTGCGTGACGGTCGACGTCTCGCCGAGGATGTCGGCGTCTTTCCCGATGCACTGGTTCGCCTCGGCCGTGAGCTGCTCGACGCGCTGCCGCAAGACGCCGAGGATCGTGAACTCGTGGGACGACAGATCCGCGTCGTCGCGCTTCACCGCGAGATCGAGCGACTGCCGGCGCTCGCGCGCGCTGCGCAGCGTCACGTCGATCTGGTTGAGTTTGTCGTTCAGGCAGAGCGTCTTCACCACGTCGCGCTGCGCCCGCGCCTCTTCGAGCAGGCGCCGCACGACGCTGCGCGCGCTCTCCATGCGAGCGAGGTACGTGTCCGTCTCCTGAAGCTGCTGCGCGGGCGTCAGCGTGACCTGACGCTGCAACCCCGCGTTCGTGTCGGGCGGCGCCGGAGGCGCGCCTTGCGCCTGCGCGGACGCGATGCCGGCCGCAACGAGCAGCGAAAGCGCGCAGAGCGCGCCGAAGCCGAGCATCCGTTCTCGCTGCATCGAAGTCCTCCGAAGGGCCAGACGGGGTCACTATAGAAGCGGGCGAGCGCACCTGTCAACGCGGGCAGGCGGAGAAACCCCGGGAAATCCAGCCGTTTGCGCGGCCGGTCCACGATGGTCTCTCGGGCATTCTGTTGCGGCGCGGGGGAGGAACATTCACGCGCCCTGGACGCGAGCAGGATCGAGGCGCGCGATTACTGGCTGACGAACGAAACCGGGATGACGACGGTCGCGCCGCCGCCCTCGGGGGGCGAGAACTGCGCGCTCTGCACGCGCGCCACGACGCAGGAAATGACGTCACCCGAGAGGCCGCCGCCGCCCGAGGGCGACGCGGAGAGGACCTCGCCGTTCGGGCCGATCTTCGCGGTGATGCGCACCGAGCCCTTCATCGTCGGGTCGGCCTGCAGGCCGCGGTTGTAACAACGGCGGAAGCCCGCGGCCATGCCGGCCACGACGGACGAGGCGTTCGCGACGTTACCGCCGGAGACCGCTGCGCCGCCGACGTTCGCGCTGCCCGTCGGCCCCTTCACCGTCTTCGCCGCGCCCTGCGAGCTCGCCGCGGTTGCCGCCTGCGTGTCGCCGATGTTCGCGAGGCCGCCGCCGCCGGCCGCGCCGGGGCGAACGGTGCCGCCGCCCGCGTTGCCCAGGTTCAAGCCCGCGATGCCGCCGAGGCCCGCGCCCGCGCCCGAGGCGGCCGCGTTGTCAAGCAGGCCGAGCGGGACGTCGCCACGATCGAGCACGCCGGCCGTCGCGTTGCCCGAGGCGTTCAGGGCGCCGAGCATCTGCATGTCGAGCTGGTTCAGCTCGTTGGCGATCGCCGCCGCGCGCGTGTCGCTGATCTTGCCGCCGCCCGCGCCCTTCGCTGCGGACGCGCCTGCCGAAGGCTTCGGCGCCTCGGCCGGCGCGGTCGAGGCCGGCGTGGGCTGCGTGTCGGTCTCCTTCGGCTGCTCGACCGGCGGCGGCGGGGGCAAGCTGCGCACGGTCTCGAGGATCTGCGCGACGTCGACCTCGTCGTTGACGAGCGGATCCATCCAGTCCGAGTAGATGGTGCCGACGGCGCCGAAGTGCAGGAGGAACGAGAACGCCGCGATGATCGTGGTGGTCCAGTCGATCGACTGGACGAATCCGCCGCGCACCGAGGCGGGGAGCTGCGGCTTCGGCTGGGGCGGCGGCGCAGCGACGAACTGGAAGAGGAAGGTCGTGTCGCCGACGACGATCTTGCCACGGGCGTCGTCGCTGAGCGGCACCTGGAAGGCCTGCACCTGGCCGACGCTGACCTTCTTCGCCTGCGATTTCAGCGAGGCGAGGTCACTCACGCCGGTCTTCAGCGCGACGCGGCCGGCCATGCCTTCGAGGAAGTTCAGCGCGTATTCGTTTCCTACGAGCTCGAACAGCCGAAAGCTCGGCGGCACGTTCTTGCTCGGCGTGACGAACATGCTCTTTTCGCTGGGGCCGATGGTGACGTGGGTGCGCTGCTTGATGATGCGCTCCTCGATCACCTTGCCGCCCTGGACGACCCCGACGCGCAGGACCTTGGGGCCCGTCGCCTGGTTCATGGCCCGCATGACCGCGGTCATCTGACCGGGCTTCGTCCCGGACCCCGTCTGCGTCGTCGTCTGCGTCATGAAAAGGGCCTCCGCCTGGGGCGATGAAGACGCCCAGCCGACACGGAAGTTTCAACCGGAAGGGTACACAAGCGCGGGAGATCGGTAAAGCACACGGCTCACGCGCCGCGTCTTCGGCCCGGGCGAGGCGCTCGCGGGGGGGCGCCTGGGGCTATGCGCTCGCGCAGGCCGAGGGCGTCGACGAGCGCGTCCACGGCTTTTCGCTGGTCGTCGGCGAGCTCGCGGGCGCGACGACCGAGGGCAGCGCAGGTGGCCGCACCGCCAAGGCCGACGACGAGGAGCGCGGGCGCGGCGAACGAGATCGATCCGGGGCGGAGGAGGACGGTGATCACCGCGAGGAGGAGGCCTCCGTAGGCGGCGATGCGCGTGGCGGCGCCGGGCCAGGATGCGCTCGCGTCGAGGGCGAGCTCGATCTCGGCGAGGAGCTCGTCGACGGCGGCGCTGCGGGCGTCGTCGGAGGTGTCGTCAGTCGACGCGATCACCGCGGCGAGGCGGCGCTCGACGCTGCCTTCCGGCGCACGCGCGGCGAGGGCCGCAGCGCGTTCGTTCATGGGGATGCGCTTCAGCGCGACAAGGAGCTCGGCGGTTTTGCCGGAGGTCGCGCGCCGGACGCGCGCGAGGTGCGCCCACGCGAGGAACACGGAGGCGAGGGCGATGAGGGCGCCGAGCGCGAGAATCAAGCGTCGAGGCGGGATCGTTGGATCAGAAAGGATCTTTGAAGATGGCCTCCTCGATGCGATCGAGGAACGGCTGCCGCAGCTCGGCGAGCGTGAGCTTCGGTTGGATGCGGCTCACGTCGACCGCGGCGATGGGCTTTTCGATGCGGCCGGTGATCGTGACCTCCGACAGCGTGATCGCGCCGCGAGGTTTTTTGTCCTTTTCTTGGGCCTCCGCGGTTCGTACGGACGAACCGAGGATCACGAGCCCGGCGAGGATCAGCATCGCTCTCCGCATGCGCGACCTCCGTTCCACAAGATGCTTCGTCTGACGGGCGCCGTCCATGTGCCTAGAAGCCCGGGGGCGGCGTAGAGAAAGGCGCGACGATGGTGCTCGTCGGCGTGGGCGCCGGCGCAGGGGGCGGCGCGGGTGTAGGCGCAGGCGCGGCGGAGCTACCATCCGGCGGCGCAGGCGCAGGCGGCGGGGCCGCAGAGTTCGCAGGCGGCGGCGGGGCCGCGGAGTTCGCGGGTGGCGTGCCCGTAGGCGCCGTGTTCGGCAGAGGCGGGGCTGCATCCGAAGCACCAGCATCCGCGTTGCTCGCCGGGCTCGGGAGCGAAGCGACGGGCGCAGGTGCTTCGGCAGCAGCAGCGGCCGCGGCCGAGAGCTCGCCTTCCTTGAGCTTCGCGCGCTGGAGGAGCTCTTCGGAGTCGTCGCGCTCTCCTTTGCGCCGGAGCTCTTGATACTTCTTCAGCTCGACGATCGCCTCGGCGACCTGCTGCTTGGCCGACATGCCGGGGACGCTGGGCGCGAAGAGGTAAAGCAAGCCGAGGTCGTAGTGGACCTGCGGCATGGAGGCGTCGCGCGCGAGCACCCACTCGAACTCGCGCTTCGCGTCGCCGTAACGGCCGAGCAAACGATACGTGTCGCCGAGCGCGAGGTGCGCGGGGAGGTTGTCGCCGTCGTAGCGGACCGCGCCTTCGAGGAGCGGGAGCGCCTCCTGGCCGTTGCCCGCTTCGAGAAGCATCGCGGCGAGCTGCACGCGCGCCTCGACGAGATCGGGCCTGCGTTGCACGGCGCGGCGGAAGTTGTCCATGGCGCCGGCGCGCTGGGATTGCTCACGCAGGATGAGGCCACGCAGCAGCAGCGCCTCGGGGTTTTCCTTGTCGCGCGGAGGATTGTCCGTGCCGAACCCGTCGAGGATCGCCTGGAGCGCGTAGAGCGCGAGATCGAGCCTGCGGTTGCGGTAGTGGTCACGGGCGATCACGACCATCGCAGGCCGGTAGTCCGGGTTGATCTTGAGCGCTTCCTGCGCGAGGCGTTGCGCCGATCCGGTGTCCTTCTGCAGGCTCTTCACCTCGGCGAGCGTGGCCGTGACCGCGGCCGAGCGAGGCATGGTGGCGCGCTTCTCGGTGAGAAGGCGTTCGGCCTCGCCGAGGTTGCCCTTCCGCGCTTGCAGCATCGCGTAGGCGATGATCGCGGGCTCGTAGTCGGGCGTGATGGAGAGGGCCTTCTGGTAGCTCGACGCGGCCTCGGGCTCGCGCAGGCGCTCCTGCACGGCGCCGAGCGAGTAGTGCGCGTGGTGCGCGCGCGCGTCGGTCTGGATGACCTGCTGGAAGAGGCCCTTCGCCGCGTTGAGATCCCCCGCGGCGAACGCAGCCATGCCTTGTTGATAAGGCCCAGCCGCAGCAGGCGGGAGCGGCGCGGGCGGGGGCATCGGCGGCGCCGTCGTGAGCGTCGGCGGCGCGCTCGGCGTCGGGCTCATGCCCACGACCGGCGGGGCTTGGCCCATCGGCTGGCCCCACGGGTTCATCCCGTTCGGGCCATTCGGATACGCGGCCGAGGGTTGCGGCGGCGTCTGCGGCTTCTGCTGCGAGGTCGTCTCCTCGCAGGAGGCCGCGAGGAGCGGCACGAGCGCGCACGCGAGAGCCGCGAAAACCAGGCGAGGCGAACGCTTCATGGCAACGTCACCGGGAGCGGCGCGGGCAGGCCGTCGGGCTGGAGCGCGGGCGCCATGCCCGGCCGCGTGCGCAGGAACATGCCGTCCTGGTACTGGAACGGCTGCCCCGTCTCGGGATCGATGATGCCCTGGCTCATGTCGCGGATCTTCGCGTCGCCGAGGATGTCCGTGAAGAACGCGAGCCTCTGGATCGCCTGGTCGACCTCGGGGTTTCGCACGTTCCACGCTCGCGCGTAGACCACGGCTTGCACGTAGAACTTGATCATGGCGCGGTCGGCGTCGTTGAGGAGCCGCTCGCGCGCCTCGCGCCACTGCTCGCGGCGCTTCTGGCGGATGGCGTCCGCGGTCTCCTGCAGGTCCTCGCGATCGCTCGTCTCCGCGAGCTTGAGGAGCTTCTCCTCGCGGTCGGTGTAGAGCTTCAGGCCCGGCGGGCGCGTGTTGTAGAGGCCCGTGCGGCACGAGTCGTAGAGCGAGCCTTGTCGCGCGAAGGCCGCGACGGACAAGGCGCGCGACTCGTACGTCTTGATCACGGACTGTAGGTCGTTGAAGTGCGTGTCGCCCGCCTTCTTGAGGTCATCGGAGTACGTCTTGACGACCTTGTCGATGACGCCGGCGTAGCGGTGGTGGCCGGCGTCGTAGTCCCACGACTGCCGGAGCTTGTCGTTGATGACGCCATAGGCGCACTCGGCGGCCATGTCGGCTTGCATCGTGCCGAGCGCCTTCTTGCCGTCGACGGCGGCGAACGCCTTGAACTTGTCGAACGCGCCGGTGGTGTTGCGGCACCACTCGAACGCCTTCGGATCACCGGCCGCCTTGCGCATCTTCGCCGCGTGGTAGGCCGCCTGGACGAGAAACGGCGTGGCCGCCGGCGTCAGGCGGTTCATCTCGTAGTAGCCCTCCATCGCGTCCATCGCCTTGATGCGCGCGGCCTTGTTCGCGCCCTCGTCGAGCCCCTTCTCGTCCCACGCCTTGAGGTCGGCCGACGCGACGATGTAGTCGATCTCGGCCTTCTGCTCGATCGGCGCCTCGAGGTTCAGGAACCCGTTGCGCGAGGCGATCATGCGATCCCGCTCGCCCACGTTCGCGTAGAGGAGCACCGCGCTGCGGGCCGCCTCGCGCCGCGCCGGTTTTTCGAAGCGGCCGTTGCGCGAGATCGTGTCGTACGTCTCGGCGGCGGCGCGGTAGTTGAAGAAGAGCACGTACGCCGCGCTGAGCGCGTCGTAGGCCTGCTTCAGGTACTTCACGCGCTCGGCGTAGCGCTTTGGATCCGCGGGCTTCGGCGGCTTCGCGGCCTCGTCGCCCTTCTCCAGCTTCGAGAGGTTCGCCTCGCTCCCGTACTCCTTGATGAAGAGCGTGTACATCTCGATGGCCTGGTCGTAGTCGCCGACCTGCTTGTAGCAGTACGCGCCGTTCATCGCGGCCTCGGGCGCCTCGTCCCGCGCCGGGGCCTTTTCGAGCGCCACGCGGTAGAGCGCCGCCGCCTCGCGCCACGCCTGCACGCGCTCGGGGCCGTCGGGCATCTTCTCGGCCTTCTCGAACTTCGCCGCGGCGTCGACGTAGTAGCCGCGCGAGATCGTGGGCTGGGCGATGCCCGTCTCCTTGAGCTTCTGCTCCTCGCTCACGGCGCAGCTCTTCGCCATCGCGGCCTCGGCGAGCGCGCGCGAGCGCGGCACGTCGTTCTCGAGGTTCGCCATCGTCGTGAGTTTTTCCCACGCGAGGTAGCCGAACGGCGTCTTGCCGCACTGCTCGGCGTAGATCGGCTCGAGCCTGCGGCGCGCCTCGGGGAAGTTGCCGTAGAGGAAGAAGAACTCGGCCGACTGGTACGCGTAGAGATCGCTGTTCTTCTGATCCTGGTTCGTCTGCGGATCCCGCGTCGAGAGATCACTCGCCGGAGGCACGCGCTGGATGTACTCGTCGCGCGCGGCGACCGCGTCCTTGATGACCTTCGGCAGCTCCTCGGCGACGACCTTCTGCTTGTCGTTCTCCGTGACGATCTTGAGGCCCGTGCGTTGCTCGATCCCCTCTTGCCCGCCGGTGCGCTTGTAGAGCTTGTACTGGTCGAGCAGCGCCTGGTACGCGGTGTCGACGACCATGAACGCCGCGGGCTGCAGGTGCTTGTCGTCCTCGTTCGAGTCGCGGACGTCGACGGCGGTGCGCCGCGCGGTCTCGACCTCGTCGACCGTCGGCGAGCGATCCATCGCCACCTGGATCACCACGACCATGTGGTTCGCGTCGGCGAGCCAGTAGCGGCTGTCGTACGCATCGGGCGCGTTCTCGTCCTCCTGCAGGACGCCCTGCCAACCGAGCGCGGCCATGCGGTACTCGGAGAGCGCACGTTCGAAGAGCTTGGTGCGCGTCTCCTGCTCGCCGCTCTGGATCGCTGCGTTCACGAGCGCGCTGCCCGCGTTCGTGTGATCGGCCGCGGCGCGTCGCAGGCCGCCGCGCACGAGGCGTTCGGCGGTCTGGATGGCCTCGGGATCGTCCTTGTTCGCCTCGACCCACGGCGTCTTGCCGACGTAGTTCGCGAGCTTCGTGCGCGCGTCGAGGGCTTTGGCCGCGTTCTCCGCGCGCTCGGCCGTGCCCTCGCGCGACTGGCCCGTGAGCGTGTCGTAGATGTCCGCGATCTGCGCCTGCATGACGGGCGCATCGCGGTGCATCGGCCACTTTTTGAGGATGAGCTCCGAGACCTCGATCGTGTTCCGGTACTGGTTCAGCTCCTTGAACTCGGCCGCGAGCGCTTTGTAGATCTCGACGGACCACTTGCGATCCTGCGGGATGAGCGCCGCGTTCTGCACACGCTCGATCGCGATGCGCATCTTCTGCTCGCGGATCCGCGGGTCCTGCTCGAGGTCGAGGATGTCGCTGCGCGGGACGAAGGGCTCGTCGGCCGCAGGCCCCGTGAAGTCGAGGAACGTGAGCGCGCCGGCGATGTACGTGTACGACTCGCCGCGGAAATCCGTGCCCGGATCACCCGTGAGTTTTTCCTGTTCGTCGGTGTACTTGAGCAGCTCGACGAACTGCCGGACGCTCGTCTCGTAGCGGAGCTGCTTGAAGTACGTCCAGGCGAGCTTGTACATCGCGACGCCGTAGACGGGCGGCTTTTTGTACTGGAGCGATCGCGTGTACGCGACCTCGGCGCGGTTCAAGCTGAAGGGCCCGCCGCCGGGATCGATCTCGTTGAAGTGGTAGTCGCCGATGAGCCACCAGACCTCGGCGAGGTACCGCGGCTCCGCGCCCTCCGCGACCTTCTGCGGGATCGGCTTGCAGCTGTCGGGGTACGGGTTGACGAAGACGAGCTCGTCCTCGATCGCCGGCGCCTCCGGCTCGGGCTCCGGCTCCTTCTGCTTGCCCTTCCCCTTGGCGTTCGTCTTCTTCGGCGGGGGCTGCGCGGCCTTGCGTTTTGCGGCCTCGCCGATGGGGATCGGGTGCCGCGCCTCCCAGCCGAGCCAGTAGTCGCGATCGTGATCCTGCGGGAGCTTGCCGACCACGTCGCGCGTCGGATCTTTCGGATCCGTAGGAACGGGGTACGGGTAGCGGTCGTGGCAGACGAGCGACCGGAAGACCTGCTGCGCCTCGAAGATCCGCGCCGAGTCGTTCAGCGCGTGGCCGAGGTAGTAGTAGACGCCGGCGAGCTCCTTGTACTGCGGGAACTCGCGGATGATGCGCTTGTAGAGCGCGATCGCGGGCCGGAGGCCGATGGCCAGATCGTCGGAGACGTCCGTGTCCTCGCGGGCGCGCTCCTCGTAGAGCGCCGCGAGGCGGAACATGGCCGTGGGCGTGCTCTCGGGGTGCGCGTTCCTGCCGCTGTACGTATCGACGAACTTTTCGAGGCGGCGGATCGCCTCCTCGCGCGCCGTCCGGAGGTCCCTCTGCTCGACGTCGATCTCGCGATCGAGCGCGGCGATGACGCGGCGCCTTCGCTCTTCGTAGTGCTGCTGGATGATCCGCGTGATCGAGGAGCGGTAGTCGCGCGCGGCCTGCTCGTACGCCGCGGCTTCCTTCTCGAGCTCCGCGAGCACCGCGACCTGCTCGGGCGTGGGAGGAGGAGGCGGAGGCGCCTGCACGCGCGGCTTGAACGCGGGCGTCGGCGGTGGGATGGGCGGCGCGCTCGCGGACGTCGTGGGAGCCGCGCTCGGAGGCGCTGCGGTGGGAGGCACTGCCGTCGGAGGCGCGGCGCTCGACGGCGCCGTGGGAACCGCGCCCGGAGGGGCCGTGGGCATCGCGGCCGGAGGCGCCGTGGGCGCTGCCGTCGGAGGAAAAGGCTGCGGCTGTGACGCGGCGCTTCCCGCGACGCACGTCGCCACGAGGAGCGCGAGGATCGACGACGCGCCACGACCCGACCGCGACGAGGATCGACGAAGCACGCTCATTTGCCCTCCGTCTCGGGCGCGCCGCTGTCGTCGAGGACCTCGTCGAGCTCCTCCCGCAAGAGCTTCTCCTCGCGCGCTCGCTCGACGCGCAGGCTGCGCACGCGGGTCATCTGCTCCTCGCGCACCTCCCACGCCTCCTCGGTGATGCCCACGTCCGCACGCAAGACGATGCTCCGCAGCCGGTCGCGCACGAGGCCGAAGTTCCGCATGGCCACCTCGCCCACGACGCCGCGCGCCTCCTTGTCGAGCCGCTCGAGCTCCACCTCGTACCCCACCACCGCGGCCGTCTCGCGCGCCAGGATCGCCCGCACGTCCGTCGTCCTCCGCGCGACCTCGCGCTCGAGCTCGCTCAACGCCGCGAAGACCTTCGCGTCCGTCTCGTCGCCCTTCTGCAGGAGCGGCGCGACGCGCTTCGCGTAAGCGGCGAGCGATGCACCCCCCTGCCCCGCCATCGCGAGCTGCACCTCTCGCACGATCGCCTCGCGGTACGCCTGCCGTACCTGCGCGTCCTCGATGAAGCGCTGATCGCCGAAGCCGACCTGCATCTTGCCTGCGCCCACGAGCTTGCGGAGGTCCACGATGTGCTTGCGGTAGACCGCGAGATCGCGCTCGTGCACGGCGAGCTCCTGCTCGAAGCGCGCGACCGCCGCCGGATCCCGCACGACGCCCGCCTGCGGCGCCTCGCGCAACATGCGCCGGAGGCCGTTCACCTGCGCCTGGAGCGAGTCCACCTCGAGCGTCATGCGCTGGACCGACTGCGACGCGCCGTTCCACTGCTTGAGCGCCTGCCCCTCGCGCTCCTGGAAATCCGAGTCGTTGACCGGAATCAACCCGAGCCGTTTTTCCAGCGAACGGCGGCGCGCGCGCACCTGTCCGATCTCGCCCGAGAGCGCCGAGGACTCGATCTCGTCCATGCCCTGCCCGATCGAAAGCCGCGCGAGACCCACGCGGTTGATGAGCCCGAGCGCCTTCTCCTCGCCCGCCTTGAGCTCGGGGAACGCGCGGACGCGGTTCGTCGAGGCGACGACCGCGTTCAGCTTCTCGATGAGATCGTTCGACTGCTGAATGAGCTCGCGGCACTGCGCGATGCCCTCGATCACGGCGAACGCGGCCGGGCCGTCCTCCGCCTCGCGCGCCCACTGGATCGCCAGCGTGGGCAAGCCGGAGCTCGAATCGAGGACGTCGAGCTGCTCCTGGCTCAGCTTGTCGTAGTAGACGGCCGGATCGCTGGTCGCGCCGAGGAACGCGTCGACACGCGCGCGCATCGGATCGTAGTTCGCACGTACGCCCTCGTAGACCTTGAGCGACTTTTCGAACTGGCCCGCGCGCAGCATGAGGTCGGCGCGGAGCAGCGAGCCGTCCGCGATGTTCTGGCTGTTCGGATCCGCGACGGAGAGGACCTCGAGAGCCCGCTGTGCGCGCTCGACGTCGCCGAGACGGACGTACACCCAGCCGAGCTCGTACAGCATCGTCCCGAACTCCGGCGAGGATCGGTCGATGTGGTTGTACGCATCCACGGCCTGCGCCCACTGATCCGACTCGTAGAAGAGCCGCCCGATCGCGAGCCATGCCATGTCGATCACCCGCTCGTGCTCCTTCGAGTCCGGCGGGAGCTGCGTGACCTTGCGGAACTGATCGATCGCTCCGACGTAACGGCTCCGCGGCGCGCGCGGCGGCACCTCGCCCTCGGCGAGCGGGACCGGCGGCGGCGTCGCCTCCTTCATGGCCACGACGCCGAGCAGATACCCCGCCTGATGCGCGTACTCGCTCTTCGGATCGACCGGCGCGAGCGCCGCCTTCGCGCCCGCCCAGTCCTTCTTCACGACGAGACCTTTTCCGCGCGCGTACGAAATCCCGCTCGTCACCGCGGCAGGCGGGAGGCGGTTCATCGCGGCGAAGACGTCGTCGAGGTGCCGGTAATCCTTCGTGCGCA
Source organism: Polyangium jinanense (assembly GCF_028435265.1). Lineage (GTDB taxonomy): Bacteria > Myxococcota_A > Polyangia > Polyangiales > Polyangiaceae > Polyangium > Polyangium jinanense. Next base: position 118,999 of record NZ_JAGTJK010000030.1, read on the forward strand.
GCGCGATGTCGACGAGCCGCTCGAGCGCCTTGCCCTGGTAGGTCAAGAAGCGCGGCTCCTGTGTGCGGTCCGTGATCTTGAAGTAGACGCGCCGCGCCGAGAGGTACTGACGCGACTGGAAGTACGTCTCGCCGAGCAGCGAGAGCGCGTCGGGGTACGCGGTCGGGTGATCGGGGTACTTCTCGATGATCTCGTTCAGCAGCGTCGCCGCGCGCTCCCAGTCCCTCGAGCCCACGAGGAGCACGGCGTCGGCGATGCGCTGCGCGGGCGTACGCTCGCGGCCCTTCGACTTCTGGATCGCGTCCTCGATCGCGCGCAGGCCGTTCGACGCGATCGTGATCTGCTGCGAGGCGCCGGTGATCGCCTGCTCGGGGTCGAGCGCGTGGGCGAGGCTCGGCGCGAGGGCCGCGAAGGCCGCGACGAGGCCCGCGAGGAGCGCCTTCCGCGTGCGGAAACCGCGTGTGCCGTTCATGCGTGCGCCTTCCGGAGATCGCTCACTTGGCGACGCCCTGCGGCGCCGGCGCGCCCGCGGGGGCGTTCGGATCCGAGAGCCCTTGCGTGACCTTCTCGACGAACCGCACCGCGGGGCGCTCCTCGATCGGCGTGGTCACGCCGCCCTTCTCGAACGACACGATCTGCAGCGTCATCGTCTTGCCTTCGAGCGCGGTGAACGAGTGGTTCGAGCGGACCTCGAGCCTGTAGCCGCGCATGTAGGAGAAGACGCCGTAGCCGTTGCCCTGCAGGTTCACGAGGACCTGCACGGTGTGATCGCCGGGCGGGATCGAGCCGTTGAAGATCGGGATCTCGCCGGCCTCGGCGATCGCGCCCGTCTGATCGGTCTTGTTGTACTGAACGGCGCCGTCGAGGACGACGAGCAGGCGCGTGATCTTGAAGGCGCCCGAAAGCTCGTTCGTGTACTTGAGGTTCGCGCGGGAGCCGGCGCCGCCGCTCGACAGGATCGTGTCGCTGAGCAGCGAGAGCCGCGTGTGACTGCGACGGATCTGCTCCTTCAGCTCGTCGATGCGCTGCTCGAGATCCCGCAGTCGCACCGCGTACGTCTGGCCATCCATGCCGGGCGCGGGCTGCTGCGCCCCGGGGGCGGGCTGCGCGCCGGGCATCCCCGCGGGAGGCGCGGGTTGCATGCCGGGCTGCATCGGCGGCTGGGGTTGCAGGCCCGGCTGCGGCTGAGGTTGCATGCCGGGTTGCATCGGCGGCTGCTGCATGCCGGGCTGCGTCGGCGCCGCGGGGAGCGGGGTTTGGCCGGGCGGAACGGCCTGAAGCGCACCGGGGCCGGCCGCAGGCGGTGGCGCCGTGGGGGCCTGGGCGAACGCCGGCGCCACGGTCAGCCAGGTTGCCGCGAAGGTCACGGCGAGCGTCTTCGGGAGCAATCGCATGAAGACCAACCCCAATCGTCGAAGGAAGGCGGGAGGACACGCTGTCGCCCGGCCATGCTTGCCGGCCTTCGCAGTGTACGTTCCGGGAGCGCGCTGATGCAACCGAGGACCCGGCGCGACACGGGAACGTGACGTGGCGTGAATTTGCTGGCGCTCCGTGTCCGCCCTGGCGCGAGGTCTTTCCAAGGCGCCCCGCTACCCAAACTTCGCGGCTCCGCCCGTGTCCCGATCCGGTAAGGTGGCGTCGTGCAGCGACGACCCCCTGCGATCAGAACTTCGGGCCCCGTCGCGCGTCCCATGGAGCAGTTCGACGCTTGGGGCTTCGGGTCGCCTGACGGCGCCCTTCGCCCCAAACCCCGGTTCGCTCTTCGCCACGGCCCCCTTTCGCCCGCCTCCGCATCCGCGGGAGTGCGAGGAACGAGGAGGTGACGATGGCGAGCATCTCTCGCGAGGAGGTGACCGACGAGGTCCTGATGATGCGGTTCCAGGGTGGTGACCGAGCGGCGTTCGCCGGTCTCGTCCGTAGGCACAAGACGAACGTCTACAACTTCATCCTTCGCCAGGTCCGCGCGCCCCAGATCGCCGAGGATCTCGTGCAGGACGTGTTCGTCAAAATCGTGCAGAACGCAGCCGACTTCAAGCATGAGGCCCGCTTCTCCACGTGGGCCTACGCCATCGCCCGGAACGTCTGCATCGACCACCTGCGGAAAGCCGCGCTAAGGCGGCATCCGTCGCTGGATCAGGCCACGAGCACGGGAAGCGGCGAGGAGGGGCCGACGCTCGCCGAGCGCACGGCCGACGCGCACCCCACGGCCTCGGTCGAGCGGGTCGCGATCGGCGCCGAGCTCGGGCATCGGATCACCCACGCCGTGGAGCGGTTGCCCCCCGAGCAACGCGAGGTCTTTCTTTTGCGGGAGATCGGCAACGTGCCGTTCAAGGACATCGCCGAGATCACCGGGGTGCCGGAAAATACCGTCAAGAGCAGGATGCGATACGCCCTCGAGCGCTTGCAGGAAGCGCTCGCCGAGTACGAGGACTACGCTCGAGCCCTGCGATAAACGCCGGGCAAGGTGCTCCCATGGATTGCCAGAAGTTCGACCAGGTCGTGATGGATGCGCTGTACGAGGAGCTCGACGAGCTCACGTACGCGGCGCTCCGCCGGCACGTGGAGTCCTGCGCGCGCTGCGGCGAGGCCTGGAACGGGCTCCGCGCGACGCGCGAGGTCGCGATGCTGCCGCTCGAAGAGCCGAGCCCCGGCCTCGAAGATCGCATCCTCGCCGCAGTGACGGACGCGCAACGCACGACGCCCTGGCACCGCAAGGCCCTGCGCGCCCTCGCCTGGGCCGGCAGCCACGCGATGCGGCCGCAGCTCGCGATGGCCGCGCTGTTTTTCCTGGTGATCGGTTCGAGCCTACTCTTGCTCCGCGCCAAACCCGGCACGGTCGGGATCACGCCGGTGCGCGTGACCGAGCGCGGCGTGCCCGCGCCGGACGAGGGGGATCTCTCGCAAGCTGCCGCCCCAGCCCAGCCCCCGCCGGTGGCCGCAGTGCCCATGCCGATGGCCGCCGCCGAGCCCGCGGAGGGCGCGAAGAAGAGCAAGGACGACGCGGCGGACAAGGCCGCGGCGAAGGAGACGGACGGCGCGGGGAAGGCGCTCGCCGAGGCGCGGGCCACGCGTGACGGCTCGGGCTGCGACGCGGCGCTCCGGCTGTACGACGACGTCGGCGCGCGTTACCCGGGCACGCCGCAGGCCGCCGACGCGATGTGGGAAGCGGCGCAGTGCCAGCGCAGCCTCGGCAACACGGATCGCGCGAGGGAGCTTTATTCGGCGCTCAAGCAGAGCGACGGATACAAGGCGCGCGCCGAGGAGGCGCTGAAGGAGAGCGAGGCGCAGACGCAGATGAACAACGCTGGAGGCGGCGCCGTGGCGAACCGCGCCGCAGCTCCGGCCCCAGCGCCGCCGGCCGCGACGGCAACGGTCGCCGGCAAGCCCGCGGGCAGGGCAGCCGCAGCCTCGCCCGCGCTGGAAACCGAGGCGAATGAGGCCAAGGCCGCGCCGGGGGGTGGTCCGGGCCGAAACGTGAACGCCGCGCCGAAACGCGCATACGAGCCCGCCCCGAGCAACGCCGCCGGCTACTGATCGGGTCATCAACGGCCTCCCGAAACCGGGCCGCGACCCGCTAGACTCGGCGCATGCGCCGATCACGCCTTTTCTTGGGCCTCGTTCCTGCCCTGCCCGTGGCCGTTGCCGTGGGCGCTTGCACCGAGGCGCCCGTCAACGTGGGCCTCGTCATGATGGCGCCCCAGGGGCTCCTCGACACGGCGACGCGCGTCACGCTCCGCGTCTTCGACACGGGCAACGCGACGTGCACGCCCGCGACGGGCCGCGTGGAGAACGCCCCCACGGGCGACGCCGTGCAGACGTTCGAGCTGCAGAAAGGGAGCTGCGGCGAGGGCGTCACGTGGTGCAAGGAGATCGAGCTCGATCGCGACGGCGCCGAGAAGATCTTCGCGGTCACGGCAGAGGGCAGCGCCGGCGTGCTCGCCGAGGGCTGCGCCGTGGAGAAGGTCGATCAGGACCCGCTCGAGGTGACGATCAAGGTCCAGCGGTACACGCCGCCCGCGTGCTGCAACGACGGCGCGATCGGGACCGGCGAGCAGTGCGACCTCGGCCCGGAGAAGGCGCTCGCCTGCGACGGCAGCCCCGCCGAGACGTGCGGCGGCATCGCGCCGGACGCGGTTTGTCGGTGCGACTGCACGGCGCAGGAGATCCTGCTCTCCGTGGACAACGTGGTGAAGCCCGAGCTCTACAACGACGGGCCGGGCACGAAGACGCACCTCGCGATGGAGTTCTGCCCGGGCATCGACGCAACCAAGAACGCGCTGCGCACCGCGTACACGAGCACCACGGGCAGCGGCGGCGGCGACATCCTGATGCGCTTCCTCGCCGCGGATCTCTACCCGATCCAGAAGCCCTATCCGCTCGCGCAGCAGCTCCAGCTCCCCGCGCGCTGCACCACCCTGACGGCGTCGGGCCCCCCGCTCGTGCAGCGTGATCCTTCGCTCGCGCCCGTCGGCTTGAATCACGTGGCGATCGTCTACGCGAGTGATCAGGAAGCGACGAACAACTACCACATCTACTTGAACGCCCAGAACGAGTGGGGCTGCGCGGACGTGCCGCCGCTGAAGGTCAGCACGCAGGTCGGCGACGTGCAGATCCGACCCGACATTGCAGGCGGGCCCGAGGACGCCGCACTCGTCGTGTGGAACCGCGGCACCGGCGTCTTCGGTCGCATCTGGAAGAAGACGGGCGATCTCGAGCCCGCAATGGGCGAGATCCCGATCGCGACGAACGGCTCGGCCCCGCGCGTCGCAGGCAACAAGGACGGCTGGGTGGTCGTCTACCAAGGCGCAGGCGACGGCGACGGCAACGGCATCGTCATGGTGATGGTCAAGCCGAACGGCGACGTCAGCACGCCCGAGCTCGTGAACGACGCGACGACGGGCCTGCAAGATCAACCCGACGTGGCGATGCTCCCCGACGGCCGCTTCATCGTCATCTGGCACGCGGGCGGCGACATCTTCTTCCAGCGCTACAACGCGGATGGGAGCCGCGTCCCCGGCACCGAGGATCAAAAGGCCGTGAACACCACGACCGCCGGCTTGCAACAGAACCCCAAGGTGGCCGCGGGTCTCGGCTTCTTCACGGTCGTCTGGGAGGACGAGCGCGGCACGATCGGCGCGCGCTTCATCGGGGGCACGTCAGGCTTCGGCTACAACAGCGTCACCGGCCAGAACGACGCGTTCGTCGCGAACATCCCCGATCCCGCAGGCACAAGCGGTCTCCGCAAGGGCCCCGCGGTGGCGATCGGCGGCGCAGGCTTCGTCGCCATCGGCTGGCAAGACGACAGCCCGAGCCACTTCGGCGTGTACGTGCGCCGCTTCCCGTTGCCGATCGGGCTGTAAGACTCGTCTTGGGGCCGCTGTGCTGGGGCGTTGCCCCAGGCCCCACCAGGGGCTGTCCGCCCCTGGACCCGGACCAGCGCAAGCGCTGGACCCGGGGTCGATGAACTGCGCGATGCGCAGTTCATCGAACAGGCCGCAGTCAAGACCATGAGCGACCCTGCTCATCAAGACAGCGGCGCTGCCCTTTCGACTGGCAACGCGGTCCCACCGGCCTGTTGGAAGAACTGCGCAACGCGCAGTTCTTCCATCACGAGTCCAGGGCTTGCCCTGGTCCGGGTCGAGGGGCGGATAGCCCCCGCGGGGCCCGGGGCAGCGCCCCGGCGCGGCGCCCAAGAAGAGATCACCCCTCAGCCCTCGCGCGTGATGTGACGTTTGTGCGATGATGACTCTGGGGCGGGAGATCGCGCCGCGTTTTGAGGCGCGAGACCTCGCGAAAGCATGTCGGGGAAGGTCAAGCAGATCATCGACGCCATCGTCGCCCATCGCTCGCGGGGCAACCCGACGATGGCGGGGTTCGTCCGCGCGAAGCTCATGCTGAAGGGCATTGATCCTTCGAAGCACACGGACACCACCTCTGACGATCCTGAGGTCCTTCGCAAGCTCGAGGCCCTTGCGCGCGAGCTTGGCGTCGACCTGTCTGCGCAGCCTGCGGGCGTGTCGTGGCGACCGCCGCCTTCCTCGCAACGCTAGCCATCCTCTTCGAGAGCACGCAGGGAGAAGTGTCAACGTGCCCGTTCGAACTGCTCATGCGACCGTGATCGGCGCGGACGACGTCGCGCGCTTGATGCGCGCGGAGCTCGCCTCGGTCGAGCCTGTCGTGGTCCTTTATTTTGCCGGCGGCCGCCGGGATCCTCGCGCGCTCGCCGAGGCGATGCAGCGTGCGTTTCCGGGCGCGCTCGTGGTCGGGTGCACGACGGCTGGCGAGCGCGAGGGCTGCGCGTGGCGCAAGGGCTCGGTCGTTGCGATGGCGCTCGGCAGCGAGATCGTGCGGGACGCGGCTGTCGCCGTGATCGAGGACATCCGCGGACGCACCGACGTCAAGCACGCGCTCGCGCCGCTCGAAGCGCACTTCGGGAGACCGCTCTCGAGCCTGGATCCATCGCAGCACGTGGGCCTCCTCTTCGTCGACGGCCTCAGCAGCGCCGAGGAGCGCCTCATGGATCGGCTCGGCGACCTCACCGACATTCCGATCCTTGGCGGCTCCGCGGGGGACGATCTCACCTTCACGTCGACGTGGGTCGCGAAGGACGGCATGGCCTTCACGAACGCCGCGGTCCTGCTCCTGCTCGAGCCTGCGGTGCCGTTCCGCGCGTTCAAGACGCAGAGCTTCCGCCCGCTCGATCGCGCGCTCCGCGTCACTGCCTGCGACGAGGCCGCGCGCGTCGTGCATGCGTTCGACGGCAAACCCGCGGCGACTCGGTACGCCGAGGTGCTCGGGATCCCGGCGGACGAGCTCGCGAACCACTTCCAGAACCACCCGCTCGGCCTGATGGTCGGCGACGACCCCTTCGTGCGCAGCCCCCAGCAGATCCGCGGCGAGAGCGTGGTCTTTTACTGCAACGTTCCCGAGGGCACGGTCCTCACGGTGCTCGAAGCGAGCGACATCGTGGAGGACACGCGCTGCGCGATCGCGACGGCCCGCGCGGAGCTCGGCGGCGCGTCGGCGCTCGTCAACTTCGACTGCGTCCTGCGCACGCACGAGATCGAGTCGCGAGGGCTCATCGAGCCGTACGGCGCGCTCTTCGAGGGCATCCCGACGGTCGGGTTCAGCACGTACGGCGAGCAGTTCCTCGGCCACGTGAACCAGACGGCGACGATGCTCCTCTTCGGCTGATCGCCTCCTCGGGACGAGCTCGCCGCGGGGCTTCCCGTGGGCCTCTCAGGGCTCCATCTGCCCCCCCATGGCGTTCGAGGGGATCCTCTTCGACGTGGATGGCGTGCTCGTCGATTCGCCGCACGAGCGAGCCTGGCGGGACACCTTGGAGGAGCTCATGCGGGGCCCGTGGAAGGACCTCGCGGCTCGGTCGCGGTACACACCGGAGCGCTTCGACACCGCGGTCTACCAGGAGATCGTCGCCGGCAAACCTCGCGAGGACGGGGCGCGCGCGGCGCTCGAGTACTTCGGCGTGCCCGACGCCGCGGCCCACGCCGCGGAGTACGGCGCGGCGAAGCAGGCGAAGATCCTCGGCCTCATCCGGGCAGGCGCGTTCCAGGCCTTCCCGGACGCGCTGCGGTTCGTGCTCGACGCGCGCGACATGGGCTTGCCGATGGCGGTCGCGTCGTCATCGAAGAACGCGAACGAGCTGCTCGCGCGGATCGTCGTGCCCGAGCCCATGCCGGGCATCCGGCCGGATCCACTCGGGAAAGAGCCGGGCACGACGCTCGTCGACCTCTTCGACGCGAACGTCTGCGGCCGGACGTTTCCGAGGGGCAAACCCTACCCGGACATCTTCCTCGGAGCCGCGGCGGATCTCGGCGTGCGGCCCGAGGCGTCGCTCGTGGTGGAAGATGCGACGTCGGGGGTTCAGGCGGCGAAGGCCGGCGGGATGCGCGTGATCGGGGTGGCGCGGCTCGGAGACGAGGAGCTCTTGCGGGCGGCAGGGGCGGACCTCGTGGTGACGTCGCTCGACGAGGTGGATCGAGACGCACTCGCACGAGGGACGCTCGCGCGCGTCAAGAAGGCGGCGTGAGCCGTTGCGCCGGGGCGCTGCCCCGGACCCCGCGGGGGCTGTCCGCCCCTCGACCCGGACCAGCGCAAGCGCTGGACCTTTTGTGGAAGAACTGCGCGATG
>NZ_JAGTJK010000031.1:0-124181 GCF_028435265.1 Polyangium jinanense
CCCGTTGGAAGAACTGCGCATCGCGCAGTTCTTCCACCCCGAGTCCAGGGCTTGCCCTGGTTCGGGTCGAGGGGCGAACAGCCCCCGCGGGGCCCGGGGCAGCGCCCCGGCGCGGCGGTTTGCGATGAGACTATGCTCAGCCCTCGCGGGAGCGGGGAGACGTCAGGAGCAGCAGAAGAAGTCGCGCCGCTCGACGAACGCGAGCGCCGCGAGATCCGTTCGGATCAAGTCCCGCGCGCCGCGTGCGCCCACGGCCACGAGCACGAAGTGCTTTGCTGGATCGAGGGAAACCTTGGGCACGATCGGCGCCCCGCGCGCCGTGCGGCCGATCTTCTTCGGATCGATGTCCACGAACGCGGCGGCCTTCGCGCCCTCGGCCGCGAGTGCCCGCGCGAGCTTGCGCCCCGTCGGACCCGCGCCCCACACCACGAGCGCGCGCGGATCCCGCGCGAGGCGCGGTGCGAGGTAGTGCGCCTTCGCTTCGATGAATCGTACGATCGCGTAACGGCTGTCGCGGAACGTCGCGCGGCCTGGGTGGTGACGCCAGCGGAGGAGCGTTCGATCCACCTTGGCGAGCCCGTAGCCCGCGGCGTGGAGCCGGAGCCAGAGGTCGTAGTCCTCGGGCCAGTGCACGTCGCGGAACGCGCCCACGGCCTCGAACGCCTCGCGTCGCAGCATCACGGAGGGATGGCAGAGCGGAGCCTCGACGAAGATCTCGCGGTCGTGATCCTCGGTCGTCACGATCGCGTTTTGCCACGCCACGTACCGCGCGAGCCCCTCGCCGACGGCCTCGTCCGGGAACGGCTCCACACGTGTCCCGACGACGCCGAGGCGGTCGTCCTTGCGGAGCGCGTCGACCTGCAGCCGGAGCCGATCCGGGAGCGAGACGTCGTCCGCATCCATGCGCGCGAGGAAGGGCGCGCGCGCGGCCGCATGCGCGCAGGCGAGGGCACGCGCGATCCCTACGCCGCCCGTCTGGAGCGCCGCGATGCGCGGATCGTTCGCAGCCAAGCGCGCGATGAGCGCGGGTCCTCCATCGGTCGAGCCATCGTCGACGGCGAGGACCTCGATCGGCACGTCGCGCTCGGCGAGAATGCCCGCGAGCGCCTCCTCCAGCGTGTTCTCCGCGTTGCGATAGGGGATCAGGACGGAGACGAGCGGCGACACGGAAGGGCAGAGCTATGGCAGCCTGCGGCTCTTCCGCAACGACTCGCCGGTCGCGAGCCACTCGCGCGCCTCTTGCTCGTCCGTGAAGCGGCGGATGAACTTGTCCGCGCCCGTCTCGCGGGCGAGGCGGCTCATGTGGAGCGCGAGCACCTCGCTCTCGAGCACGGTCGCCAGGCGCCGCACGCCCATCGTCTTCGCGAGCTCGTGCACCTCGCGGACCTCCTCGACCACGTTCGGCGACGCGGGCCGGAATTTCCGCATGTCGGCGAAGATTTTGAGGTCGGAGCCGGTGAGCGTCACGGCCGAGCGTCGCAGCTCCGCGAGGAACTGCTTCATCTCGTCGACCTGCACGAGCCCTTCGATGGAGAACTCGATCAGCGTGTTCAGCTTGTCGAGCTTGATCTGGAACATGCGCGGAGCTCCGGGAGCGAACGCGACGATACCACGCCCGCGTGTCCGCCGAGAACGTGCCGCGGGCGCCTCGCCGCGCGGCTCACTTCTTGAACTTGCTGAGATGCGTGATGTACCAGCGACCCTGCCAGGAGATGATCACGCGCACCTCGATCGACTGCGTCTGCTCGCCGATCCGGTAGCGGAGCTTTCCGCGGAAGGTGCGGTAGTAGCCGATCTTGTTGCCCTCGTCGCCGGGCGGCACCCACTTCGGCGTGGAGCCGAGCTCGAACTTCTCGAACGTCGCGCCCTCCCACGACTTGCGCTTCTTGTGCAGGGCGTGGATGTCGCGCGCGTAGGTCCGGTGCAGTTGGTCCCAGTACTTGTCCGCGCCCTTCACGTCCTTCAGCGGGATGAAGGGCTCCTTCGGGAACCAGAACGACTCACCGCGCGCCGGATCGTCGGCCACGATCGCGTTGAAGAGCGCGGCGGCGCGCTTCTGCAGCTCTTCGCTGTCGAGCGGCGGCAGGACCTTGTTGTCCGCCACGTACGGCGCCGCGACCTCGGCCGCGTCGCTGCCCGCGTCCGAGATCGCGGCCGTCGCCGCGTCGCCCGCCGAAGCATCCGCGGGAGGCGCCTCCGCGTCCGCCGCGCCGCCGTCTGCGATCGGAGCCGCAGGGGAGGGCGGGGGAGCGACTGCGCTCGCCGTGGATGCCGCGAGTTCTTTCTGGGGGTCCGGGGGCGCCTGCGCGCTCGTGCATGCGGAGAGCACGACGAGCGCGAAGGCTTTTTGGAGCGAGAGGCCGTTGCGCAGGATGGCTACTTGTCCTTTTCGACGATGATGAGCTGGACGCGGCGGTTCTTCGCGCGCTGCGCGGCCGTCACGTTCGGCCCGAGCGGTTTGTCCTGACCGTAGCCCTTCGCCACGAGGCGCGAGGCGTCGACGCCCGCCGCGATGAGCCACGTCCGCACGGCCTGGGCGCGCTGCTCGCTGAGCGTCTGGTTGCGCTCGCGCGTGCCCGTGTTGTCCGTGTGCCCTTGGATCTCGACCTTGCGGATCTTCGGGCTTTGCTGCAGGACGTCCGCGATCTCCTCGAGCAGCGTGTTCGAGTCGCCGAGGATCTTCGCCGAGTCGCTCTCGAAGTGCACCTGCCGCGAGATCTTGATCTCGTTGCCCTGCACCTTGACGTTCGCGGCCCGCGCTGCCGGGCGCTTGTTCATCGCGAGCGCGACCTTCGCCTCGTCGTTCAGGCGCACGTCCGCGTCGCTCACGTGGTTCATGAAGCCCGCGGCCTCGGCGCGGATCTTCGTCGCACCAAGCGGCAGATCGCGGAACGTCACCGCGCCCTTGCCGTCGGCCGTCGCCGTGCGCTCCTTGCCCGTCGCGTCGACGATGCGCACGACCGCCGCGGGGATCGGCTCGCCCGTCTCGGCGTCACGCACGACCGCCGCGATCGCGCCGATCTTCGGAAGCGCTTCGAGCGCGCAGTCGACGTCCACGATCGCCGGACCTTGCTGCGGCGGAGGCGTCGCGGGGGCCGGCGCCGGGGGCTGCGGCAGCCCCGTGCTGGGCTGACCGAACGGCGCCTGCGGCGCGCCGAACTGACCCTGCGCGCCGAACTGACCTTGGGCACCGAACGGCGCTTGCGGCGCGCCGAACTGTCCTTGCGCGCCGAACTGCCCCGCCGGGGGCTGCGCGGGCTGCGCCGGTTGCGCCGGCGGCTCGGCCTTCGGAAGCGTGGGCGGCGGCGGCGCGACCACGGTCGCCTGGCACGTCGCCGGCTTGTAGCCCGGCGCGCGCACCGAGAACGTGTACGTCCCCGGCTCGAGGTGACGCGTGAGGAACGTGCCGCCGGCGCTCGTCGCGAACGGCGGATCCTGGCTCCCCTCGATGGAGACGATCGCGTCGGGGATCACGGCCTCGGGCTTGTTCGTCTCGTGCACCGTGCCGCGGACGAACGACTGCGGCGCCGGCAGGATCACGGGCTCCGGCGGCGGAGGCGGCGGAGGCGGCGGAGGCGGAGGCGGAGGCGGCGGCGGCTCCTTCGTGTCGTACGCGTACGCGAGCCCGAGGTAGACCGTCCACGGCGCTTGCGGCGCGATCTCCTCGATGAACACCGAGGTCGCCGAGAGGCCGATGTCCACGGCTGCGTGCGCCGACAGGCCGCGGAACGCCTTGCTGAACGGCGTCACGCGCGTGCCGATCGTGAGGCGCGAGGGCAGCGCTGCGTAGCCGGGGCCGCCTGCGGTCTGCGGATCATCCGCGCTGAAGTCGGCGAGCCCGAGGCAGACGTCGCCGCGCGAGACCCAGCCCGTGTGACACTCGTAGTCTTGTCGGTTCACGGGGATGTCGACCGTGTACTCGACGTACGGCTGCGCGAAGCGGAAGGGCAGCTCCACGCCGATCCACGGCGTGAAGAAGTCGACGCGGTTGATCCCGAGGCCGAAGCGCTCGATGCGCGAGATCGGCTGCCGCTCGCGGCCGTCGCGGTACTCGAGGGCGCGCCCCTCTTCCACCTCGCGCACGAGCTGACCGGAGTTGTCGACCTTGTAGCCGAGGTTCACGTTGATGCGCAGCGGGAAGCCTTGGCCGCCGGGCTTGCGGAAGTCGGCGCTCGCGAGGGCGCGGAAGAACGCGCTCGTGCCCGCGCCGGAGACGCCCACGCTGCCCGTGCCGTTCAGCAAGAAGAGCTGCGCCTCGGCGCCGAACGAGAAGTACGACCCGACGCGCGACGGCGTGAACAGCTTCAAGCCGAAGTTCGTGTCGCCGAGGACCTGCAGGAGCTGCGGCTTGCCTTGATCGTTCGAGTTCGCGTACGTGCGGATCGCCGCGAACGCCTCGAGGAACGAGAACGGCGTCGCGCTCAGTGCGAAGAACGCGCCGACGTGACTCGCCGAGTCCGCGAGGTTGTCGCGCGTGCAGGTGATCCGCTGCCCGGCGGCCGTCGAGAGATCCGGATCGCAGAGGAAGTTCGAGGTCGAGAAGAAGTCGCTGAGGAACGAGACGCGGAACGTCCCGGCCGCGCCCGAGCCGGCGTACGAGGTGCGCAAAAGGCCGGTCGAGCCAAACGTGTTCGGCTGCTCGATCAGCGTGCGCGCGCGCTCTTCGAGCTCGTCGACCTTCGGCGGCTCGACGGCCTTCTCCCCGGGGGGCTGCGGCTCTTGCGGGAGCGCGCCCTGGCCGGCGGGCGGCTGCTGTCCTGGAGGCGGCGGTAGCTGTCCTGGAGCGGGCTGGAACTGTCCTGGAGGCGGTTGGAACTGTCCTGGAGCCGGCTGGAACTGTCCTGGAGGCGGCTGGAACTGTCCTGGAGCCGGCTGGAACTGTCCGGGCGGGGGCTGGAACTGCCCCGGTTGCGGCTGGAACTGCCCCGGCGGCGGCTGCGGGCCGAACGGCTGCTGCGCCTTGGCGTCCGCAGTGACCAGGAGGCAGAAGGCCATGGGAAGCGCGGTGAGCGCGACGAGCCGCAGCGGCTCGGCAAAGGAGGCGTTCTCAAGCGTACGCATCGACCCTCGAAAGGCAGGGAAGGGGTCTCTCCCCCCACGGGAGTGGACCGTCCTCGCTGCGCGGGCGGTTGTACCATTCCCCCGAGAAAGCAGAAACTATCCGGTTGTGTCCCGGTACGGATCGGGGCCACTTCGCGGAATCACCCGTCGGAACGACGTAATTCGACGCTCGGGGCTTCGGGTCGCCCGAGAGGCGCCCTTCGCCCCGAACCCCATGCTACGAAGGGGCCAACATGGGTTCCCGCGGCCGAATCCTGATCGTTGACGACGAGGCCAACGCGCGGGCTGCGCTCGCCGAGATCCTGCGCGAAGAGGGGTACACGACGGAGACGGCGGCCGACGGCTTCAAGGCCCTCGGAAAGCTGGAAGAGTTCGCGCCCGACGTCGTCCTGACCGACCTCAAGATGCCGGGCCTCGACGGCATCGGCCTCATGGAAAAGGCGCAGGAGTCGCGCACCACGGCGACGTTCGTGGTGATGACCGCGTTCGGCACCATCTCGAACGCGGTCGAGGCCGTCAAAAAAGGCGCCTACAACTACCTCACGAAGCCGCTCGACTTCCAGGTGCTCGAGGTCGTCGTCGAGCGCGCGGTCGAGCAAGCGCGCCTGCTCCAAGAGAACTCGCGCCTCCGGCAGAAGCTACGCGAGCGAAACGCCTTCGGGCACGTGATCGCCTCGCATCCGAGCATGGTCAAGCTCCTCCGGCTCGTGGAGCAGGTCGCGCCGAGCCGCGCCAGCGTGCTCATCGTGGGCGAGACGGGCACGGGCAAGGAGCTCATCGCCGAGATGATCCACCGCGGCAGCCCCCGCGCGAAGGCGCCGCTCGTGCGGCTCAACTGCGCGGCGCTCAGCGAATCGCTCCTCGAGAGCGAGCTCTTCGGCCACGAGAAAGGCGCGTTCACGGGCGCGGTCGGCCGGCGCGAGGGCCGCTTCGAACAGGCCAGCGGCGGCACGCTGTTCCTCGACGAGGTCAGCGAGATCCCGCTGGCCACGCAGGTCAAGCTCCTGCGCTTTCTGCAAGAGCGCACGATCGAACGTGTCGGCGGCAACGAGACCTTGAAGGTCGACGTGCGCATCATCGCCGCGACGAACAAGGACCTGAAGCAGCGCATCGCCGAGGGCCAGTTCCGCGAGGATCTCTACTACCGGCTCAACGTCGTCACGCTGGAGATCCCGCCGCTCCGCCAGCGCGCGAGCGACATCCCCGAGCTCGCGGCCTTCTTCCTCGGCCGGTACGCCGAGGAGAACGGCAAGCGCATCGAAGGTTTTACCGACGACGCCCTCGCGGCGCTCGCGGCGTACGGCTGGCCCGGCAACGTGCGCGAGCTCGAAAATGCGGTCGAGCGCGCCGTGGTCCTCTGCGACGGACCACGCGTCGAGCGGCGCCACTTGCCTGCCTCGCTCGACGCGGGCGGCGGCGAGGGCGCGATGCCGCCGATCCCCGGCAGCACGATCTACGATCTGGAGAAGTACGCGATCCTCCGGACCCTGGAAGCGTGCAAGGGATCCACCTCGAAGGCCGCGACGATCCTCGGCATCAGCCCGCGCAAGATCCAGTACAAGCTGCACGAGTACACGAGCAGCGTGCCCGGCGTGCGTCGCGAGGGCGGTGAGGACGGCGGATGAGCGAGGCCGGGGCGATCGACGTAGGCGGCGGCGAGGACAGCGGCGCAGCGAGCGAGAGCGCGGCCGCGGGCGAGACATTGATCGAGGTGCGTGGCCTCCGGAAGACCTTCCGCATCGGGTTTTGGGGCCGGCGCGTCGAGGCGGTGAAGGGCGTCGACCTCGACGTCCGCCGCGGCGAGATCTTCGGCTTCCTCGGGCCGAACGGCGCGGGCAAGACCACGACGATCAAGATGCTCACGGGCCTCATCAAGCCCACGGGCGGCGAGGCGTTCCTCTTCGGCGCGCGCGTGCCGAGCGCGGAGGCGCGGCGCCGGATCGGCTTCCTCCCGGAAAACCCCTACGTCTACCCGTACCTGACCCCGCGTGAGTTCGTCACGCTCTGCGGCCGCCTCTCGGGCCTCGCGGGCGCCGCGCTCGCGTCGCGGACGCAGGCGATGCTCGCGAAGGTGGGCATCGCGTACGCGGCCGACAGGCCGGTGCGCCGCCTCTCGAAGGGCATGCTCCAGCGGACGGGCCTCGCGGCGGCGCTCGTCTCGGATCCGGAGCTCCTCGTCCTGGACGAGCCGATGAGCGGCCTCGATCCGGTCGGGCGCAAAGAGGTGCGTGATCTCATCCTCGAAGAGCGCGCGGCGGGCCGCACCATCTTCTTCTCGACGCACATCCTGAGCGACGTCGAGGCGATGTGTGATCGTGTGGCCATCCTGCGCGAGGGTCGGGTCGTCGTGCGTGGCGCGCTTCGCAAGCTCCTGCGCGGCGACGTGCTTCGGACGGATGTGACGCTCGCGGGTGCGAGCGAGGCCCTGCGCCGATCGTTCGAGCAGCAAGGACATGGCGTGCGGACGCGGGCGGATGTGGTCGTCGTGGAGATCGAGGGCGAGAAGCAGGTCGGCGACGTCCTCCGGGCGGCGCTCGACGAGGGCGCGCAGGTCCTCGAAGTCGTCCCGCGGCGCGAGACGCTCGAGGACCTTTTCATGCGACGGGCGCTTTCGCAGGGTTTGACGCGCGAGGACTGAATCCCTCCCGGAACCGCTCTGCGAATTCCTTCATCAACGGTTCATACGCCGCGGGATCCGGAAAACCCTCGAAACTGTGCAGGGCGGGTGTGCTCGCCCAGGGGAGCTTTTCCCGGGTACACGTTTCGATGAACGGCCAGAACCAGCTCGGATCGTCGAGCATCGTCGGGCGGACGATGACGATCGTGTCCACGCCGGGGGGCCGGTTGAACATCCAGGTCATGCAATACGGGCAGAAGAAATGGCGCACCGGGCCGTGCAGGCCACCGATCACGGGCTCGCCCTGCGTCACCTGAAAGCCGTCGCTCGGAAGCAAAATGCCGAGCGAGAAGGCGCTGGCGCTCATTCGCTGACAGCCAGTGCAGTGGCAGGCCGCCGTGACCATCGGCGGGGCGGTGATCTTCAGCCGGACCTGACCACAGCGACATCCGCCTTCCCAGGGCAATTTCCAATCGTTCATCTCGCCTCCCGTTCGGGGATGTGTGGCAGGTTTGCCTGACAGTCAAGGCATTGGCGGGCGTGTTCGTGAAGGGGCGGTTCGGGTTGTCGGCGTGGGGTTCGGACACCGTCCGATTCACGGTGCGGCGCGCGCCGGAGGCCGCGCTAGGCTCGCGGCCTTCCTGGAGGAATCATGCGCTTTTGGCTTCGATCATTCGTCCTTCTCTCGCTCGCCTCGGGCCTGCTCGCCTGTGGGGATGATTCGGACACGAACGGCCCGGGCGGCTCCGGCGACTGCACCTGCTCCGTGACGATCCAAGACGACGCGCGGGACCTTGCGTGCGGCGAGTCGGCGTGTGTCGGGCCGATCGACGACGACCGGTGGGTGACCTGTGGCGAGGGGGGCCCGGTCATCGGAAACAGGCTTTGCATTCTCGATCGCTGGGAGGCGACCACGCCCAAGGAGCACGACTGCGACGGCCGGCAGACCTGCGCCCCCGACACGTATTGCGTCGTTCGCGCCGGCGAGCCGCCGCGGCAGACCGAGTGCCGGCCCCTTCCCGCCGGGTGTACGCCGACGACGAACGGCAGCGACTTCTGCGATTGTCTCGAGCCGGACGCGATGATGGCTGGCGTCTGCGCCGGAGCGTCCTACGTCAATAACTGCGACTACACCGATCCGCGCGCGATGGAAGTCTTCTGCAACGATTGAGCCCCACGAAGCAGGCTCAGTTCGGGAACACCAGCCGCAATGCGACCCGGGCGACGTGATCTTCCACGATCCGTCGCCCGGCTTCGCCTCCCGCGCCCGCGATTTGCTCGAGGTCCGCGTCCGCGAGGAGCGCGAGGTGCATGATCAAGCCGGTCATCGTCTGTATCGTCAGCCGCGCCTCGGCAACGTCGAGGCCGCCCATGTTCGCGATGAGCGATGCGAATCCGTCGAGCATGGGCCCGCGCACGTGCCGGGCCCGCTGCGGCTCGAGGCGACCGAGCTCGGCATTGAGCCTCGCGCGCAGCTTGAGGCTCTGCCGCTCCGCGACCGCGAAGCAATAGATCCGCCGCGCCGCCTGCTCGATCAGGGTGCGCGGGTCCGTTTGCGTCGCGAGCGCGGCGAGCTCGACGACCAGCGCGCCGAGTCGCTCGTAATAGGTGTCGAGGCAAGCCTCCAGCAGGCTCTCCTTGGTCGGGAAATAGTAGTGGATCGTTCCGAGGCTCACGCCCGCGCGCGTCGCGACCTGCCGGACCGCCACGTCGACCTCGCCGTCGTCCGTCTCGACGAGCTCGTGTCGCGCCGCGGCGACGATCCGGTTCCAGGTCTCCTCGGAGCAGGCGTCCTTGGGGCGCACCATGGGTGGCGCGATAGCATACCCGCGCCCGATTTCCCGCTCAGAGTAGGCAAATGTGCATCGGCGTGAAACCTTCGACGCCGAGGTGCACGATCGTCCCCTGATCGCCCACGAGAAACCCATCCACGAGCTCGTAGGCGACATCGTGGAAATCCACCTCGAAGGGCAATTTCACCCGTTCGAGCTGGCCTCCCTCCGAGGTCGAGCCGCTCTGAAACCACACTGTGCTCCGCCGCCCCACGGCCAGCAGCTCGCCGATGCCGCTATGGCGGTTGTGATCCACAGCGAGAATCTCTTCTCCGGCCATGACCGCATTCGCCGTCGGCCAGGGCACGTACGAGGGCGGCGGCCTCGGCTCGGTCTGCTTGGGAAGCACCTGCGTGAGCCAAACCCCGTCGCCCATGATGAACCCCCGTTCCGCGAGGACCCGGAGCGTCGCCTGCGCCGGCGGCGGACGCGGAATACACACGATTTCCTCGTCCCGAAACTTGCAGAGCACCATCGCGCCGCCCGTGCCCACGACGCACAGATACTCTCCGCAGCCCCCGAGGGAATGGAGGTCCGCCGTCGTCCGCGTCTTCACGGCCTGCCAGACCCCTTCTTTCGACCGCTTCACCATGGCGCCGCCCGCGCCCACGGCCACGGTCGTCGACCCGAAGTGGCTCACCGCGAAAAGCGCCGCCGAGGTCCCGGTCTGTTCAACCTGCCAAACCCCATTCACGTCCCGGTGAACGGCCGCCCCGTTGGATCCCACCGCGATGTACGGCAGGTTTTTCCGGAGCTCCTCCGTGATGGTTGTCCCGTTCTCGTAATAGGCCGCGGGGACGATCGCGTACAGGTTCTCGGTCGTCCGCGGGTCCTCCTTTTGCCAGCCCGCCTTCGCGTCGCGCACGAGCGCCGTCCCGTGGTCGCCCACGACGATGATCCGCCCCTCGCGTATCCTGTGGATCCCGCGCAGCGACTCCGTCGTGCCGCTGTCCTCCCGCTCGAATCGATACAGGTAGCCCGGACGTTTTCTGCCCTCCGGGAGGTGCCTTATCTCGAAAGGTTTTTCGTCGTGGCCCAGCGACGCGAGCGGTTTCTGCGGGCCGGGCGCCGGACCACACCGATCCTCCCAGCCCACGCCGCCGGACGAGGCGCACGCCGGAAGCCCGAGCAGGCCTGCGAGCAAGATTGCGCGTTCCGCCTTCATTGCGCGACCTCCTCGGCGTCGATCACGTAGAGCCCGGCGAGCCGGCCCTCGTCGCGGTGGCTCCCGCTCGTGTTCCGATCGCCGAGCCGCGTCGAATCCAGCACCACGAAATGGTCCCCCGCCGGCAAGTCGGCCGTGACCTCCACCTCGTATTGCCCCGCGTCCGCGTGGGCGCAGACGACGGGCTTATCGTGACAACCGCTCCGGATCTCCAGCGCGGGCTGGAAATGCGCCGCCGCGCGGAGGCGGATGCGCGCCGGCGCGGCCAGGGACAGCCGGTGCACCGATTCTCCCCCGAGGAGGCCACATGAGGCGCGCGCGCCCCCCGACTTCGATTGGAACTCCCCGTAGGCCCGTTCGCCCGGACGAAGGAGCGGCGCGCTCGAGCAGAGCGGCGCGACGAGCGCGGGCTCCTCGGGGCGGATCACCGCGGTCTTCGAGGTGTCGCGATCGACGCGGAGCGTGTACGTCCCCGCCTCGTCCCAGAGGTTTCCGTCGACGATGACCCAGTAAAAATCGGGTTCGAGCGGGAGCGACAGCGTCGCCTTTTGGCCCGCATGCGCGCCCTTGCAGCCGATGCCGAGGCGACCCGGGCCCTTGATCTTCTGCTGGATCTGGATCACGCCCTCGAACGTCTCGGGGAGGAATTCGAAGCGATAACTCGCCGCCTCGCGCACCTCGAAGCCGTAGAGGTGATCGAGGTCCTGGCCCACACGCCCACCATTTTTGCAGTACGAGCCGCCGCTATGGTCCGGCGAGCGCGTGTCCCCACGCGAAACCTTGCCGAGCTCGAGCGTCCTCTTCGGTTCGGTGAGGACCGGCGTATCCGGAGACGTGTTGATCCGCGGGACTTTCGCGCACGCCGAGAGCGCGCAGAGGAGCGCGGCGAGGAGAGGGGCGGGGGAGAGCTTCATGAAGCCGGCGCCATCTTGCCCGGGACGACGGGGCGCGTCCACGATGAAGGTGAGCCGGGATGCAGGCCTGTCGGGCGTTCAGCCCTCGCCCACCGCTTCCTCCAGCTCGGCCACACGCGCGGCGAGCTCCGCGGCGGCCTTTTTGGCCGCCAAGAGCTCGGCCTTCTTTTGTGCCTTCTCCGCGTCGGCCCTGGCGCGCGCCAGGGCTTCCTCCTGCACGACCATTTCGTCGCGTTGCTTTTTCATGGTGGAGAGCTCCACCTCGGCCGCCGCGATGCGCCGGTCGAGCTCTCGGATGGTGAGCCGCTCCGCGCTCGATCCTTGACGGAAGAAGGAATCGGCCCAGCCGGTCCCGAGCTCGGGCGTCTTGTGCTGGGTTTCGCCGAGCTTGCCGTGGATGGATTTGCGCAGCGCATTGAAGGCGTCGATGCATTGCTTGCGCGAGCCGACGGAACGGAAATCGGCGATGTTCTGGGCCACGGCGTCCTGCGCCTTGGTCTTGTCATCGCCGAGCACGACCAGATTCGCGAGCCTGACCCCGATCTCCTGGAGCTGCGCGCTCGAGGACGCCTGGAGCGAGGGGGGCCAATGGCGCATGGTATCGAGCTGTCCGCCGAGGATGGGGCGTTTGAGCTCGCTCGGCCTCTGGGTCGCGAAGTAATGGGCGTACGGGAGGGCGCCGCGGTCGTTCTTCGCCTCGATGAGGGTCAGGGCGGCAATGCTGTCGGTGAGGCGGTCGAGGTCGGCGTCCAAAAACTCCACGGCGGCGTTCGCCGCGAACCGTTCGCCGATCAGCGCGAGCTCCGCCATCAAGGTGGCGTCGAGCTGCGAGCGGAAGGTGTCGAACTCGGGCAGCAAAGGCACCGCGAGCGGATGCGACACGAGGCGCCCGCGGGTGAAAAAGAACTCTTCATACAGGGTGAGAATGCCCGTCCGCGCGACGAGCGTGACGATTCCAGCCATGACGGCACCCTAACGTGGCACACATGCAGGGGGCAACACAAAACTGGATGGATCACGCGCGTCGAGCCTCGACGGGGAGTTTGCGGCGGCCGGAGGGCCAAGGTGCGCGACGCGGGGTGGATCCGGGCGGCCGACTGGCTGCCGTCGAGGGGTGACGGGGGGCGGGGGGCGCGGGACTGGCTTGCGTCGAGGGGTGACGGGGGGCGCGGCAGGATGGACTTCGTTTCGTCGAGAGGACGCGGCGGGGTTTCGGGCGGGGATCGGGGACCGGCTGCGCGTTGGGGGTCGGCGGGGGCAGAGATCCACGGGACGCGAGGCGTCGCGGGGCGGGGGAGGCAAGCCTCCAAGGGGCGTCGACGTCGCCCCGGCGCAGGGGGCGCCCGCGTGGGCGGGGCGAGGGAGGGCAGGAGGCGGAGGGCCGATCGAAAAGGAGCGTCGAGCGTCGAGGCGGGAAGTCACGCCTCCTCGTAGGCTTGGGGCGTTGCCGGGGCCGAGGGTGCTTTCGTCGAACAGGAAGCCGTTCCCGTCAGGGGAGCGCGAGAAACGCAGCGGACGCTTCCGGTCCGTGATCCCCGACGGCGTGACCGGCGCTGTCGAGGGGTTCCATGGATCGCTCCCTCCGGTCATCAGCACGCACCCCGAGAGCACGTTCGTGGAAGTCAAGGCTGTCAAGGGGGTCGTCAACCTGGAGTACGCCCAGTACCAGATCCTCGGCATGCTCGACGCGCTCTCCAAGTCGCCGGCGGCCTTCTCCACAGGACCCGATCGGGCCTATCCCTCGCTGTACTTCGTCGTGTGTGGTGACACGACGATCGGCACGGACATCGGGGACGTTGCTGCTTCCCGCAACATCCTCGTCTGGGTGTCCCCGGTTCGTGACCACGGGGCTGGCGAGCTCCAGGTATCTCGCCCTTGGTGCATGAACTGCGGAGCCGTCCTTCAAGGCAAGCAGCTCCCTGCCCCCACCCTCGACGGCCCTTCGTTCCATGTTCAGAAGCTGCGCGCTTCGGGCGACCGGGGCCTGGACAAGCCGATCCTCGATGACGGCCTCGTCGGACACCCTGGAACGCCTGGTAACACGCGCCCCCATTGAGAGAAATCCCATGAAGAGCGACCCGCGTAGTCGTCGTCCCACCAACACGAAAGGCTGGGCCAAGTGCTGGTCTGTCAAAAAATCCGAAGTCGAGGCGCTCCTGGCCGAGGAGAAGTGGACGCTGGATCCCGAGCACAGCATTCCTCATCATCCTGCGTATGTCTCCGATCGTGGTGAGCTCCTCTTCGTCTCTGCGAGCGGGAAGGGCCTCCTCTATGCGTCGCGACAGGAGTTGATGGAGAAGAGCGCCGCGCGGGCCAGCGAGCCCCAACCACAGCACGTCCTCGAAGGCAACCTCCCCCAGGGCGCGCATTTCATCGAGGCGGTGCCCTCGCTCATCGACGAGCTCGCAAGCATCCTCAAAATCCCCCGCGAATCTTTCGACAGCTCCTTCGATAGCCTCTACCTCGTGGAAAAAGCCCTGAAGAAGATCCGTCCCAAGAGGCGCATCCTCGAAATCCCCAACCTCTTCCCGGGGCTCGTCGCGTATGCCGGCGAGGTCATGCGCAAGGAGACCGGAGGCGAGTGGTTCCTCACGGAGGTTCACGAGACCACCGGACCGATCTACGAGCCGTATGTCCGTTATGGTCCGGGAGGGCGATACATGAATCCGTGGCTGGAGCTCTACAAGTCGATCACCGAGCCGGGACGCATCTCTCTCCACGTCCTCGCCTCTGTCGAGATCCCGCACCCGGACGATTTGAAGCCCAGGGTGATCGTCGAGAACGAGGCACCCGACGACGACTACGAGTTTTACATGGAGTACGTGGAAACCCCTCAGGGTGGCGCATATCGTCCGGCGATGCGCCGCCGGACCCATTAGCTCGCCCGCGCTTGCGGCGCCGGGCCCGGGGACGGCTGTCACATGGCGTTCGCGATGCGGATCGCCTGGCGGAGCTTTTCGTCATTGGAGTTCCATTCGAACCTGCCCCCGACCGAGCCGGAGGGCTGCCGATCACGGGTTCCGTCGTGCTCGGTGCGGGAGATCGACCACTCGATGATGTACAGGCCGGCGTCGGGCTTGATCCGGATACCGGTGGGGAACGTCTGCCGGAAGGAGGGGGTGGTCGCGAATTGCTTGCACTGGGCGAGCGGCGTGACCTCGGAGAAGGCCTTCTGCTTGGCCTGTTCGGGGGTATGGATCGCGGCGGAGAGGGTGATGGGATGTTCGCCGCGCTGGTCGACGGCTCCCCCCGGTACGTCGATGGCCGACCAGATATCGTAGGCGAACTCGAACTGAGGCTCGAAGGCAAGCGTGCGGAGGTCCGGCACGGAGACGCCCCAGATGACTTGCTCGTAGGCATCCCTATTCCTCATCATCTGGTACCCCCACTTGGGGCGGAACCGGAACTGTCCCTGGATCTTGTGGCAATGGTCCTCGGTCCACACCACCTTGAAATCGCATTCATCGCCGTCGGGATCTTGGATGTAGCCCGATTCTTCCGAAGGCCTCTGTGCCATTGGAGATGGTCCCTTTCCTCGGACCGTGCGGGGTCGCGCGTTCCAACGCTGAGTATGTAGAGGCTGGCACGCGGGGGGCGCTATAGGACCTTGGTCCCATGCCAGGAAGCCTGCCCGTGGTGTACAGGTTCGTGGGCTCTCGTCTTGCCCAGAAAGAGAGATGCTCGCGGAAACCTGGCGCCCTGCGCTGGGTCGGATTTATCCGCTGATGGCTGCGGAATTGGAGATTGCAACGGCGTTGCCGATCGTGGTCTGCGCCCGTGACAGCGACCGGGCAAGCGCAGGACCGCCCCGCGTGATCGCCGAGGAATTGGCAATCGCCACGGCGTCGCCAATGACGGTATAGGCATCACTCATCGAGTCCGCGATGGCCGCTGCGTGGCCCCGGCTGAAGGAGCCCGACCGAGAGACGGCCAGAGCGTTCCCGAGCACGCTCTGCGCCTGTGCCAGCGACTGGCTGATCGCCCCCACACCCGGCCCGGCGACGGCCGCCGAATTGGCTACCGCTCGCGCCTCCCCGAGCGCGGTAATGGCGACCGCAATGGATGTGGAGACGGCGACGCTGACCCCCGGCCGCACGGGTGGATCCGTACGCAGCTCGATGGGCTCCTCGCGCACGGATTCATCCGCGGAGACCACCGATGCCCCACTGAGAGCGAGCAACGAGGAGCCGACGACGATGCCCTTGATGAACTTCATGATTACATCCCCCTGCCCGCCCAGGACAACGCTGGGAGGGCAAGCTCATCGTTGAGCCCAACGGGCGGACGTCCACAGGGGAAAGCGCATGTTCGATCTCGGGAGCCGATCCTCCCGGCATTCGCCTCCGCTGCCGCTGCCGCTGCTTGCGGGACGCGCATTCAAAGCGCTCGTCCGGGTCTGGATGTCGCGGAGACCCTGGGCTACATCGAAACAGTGGACGACGGGCTGCGCAATGCGCTCGACCGATATCATCGGACCGCTGCCATCCACGCCTCTTCCTCCACGGCGAGCCCTATCGCGCGGCGCCGGTCGGATCGGCGAGGCGGGTCGCGATTTGGCGCAGCTCTGCGCAGGTCTGTGACAACTCCTTCGACCGGCGCAAGGGAAGCGTGCTAGGCGTCGGGGCGGAGGAACTCCCGGTTCTGATGGTGCACCCGTATCGCCGCGACAGCACGCCCCCCGAGGCACCGATGCGAGACTCGGCGGAGGACCGGCTCGGCAGGCTTCGCTCGGTCCGCCGCCCCACCAGGCAGAGCGTCGTTTTACCCCTCGTGTTTGCCTCGTGCCTGCTCGTTTTGACCAGCGCCTTGGGCGCCACCGCGGACGGCTTGCGCGGGTTCCTCCTCTCGTTGCCGTTTGGCCTCGCTTGCTTCGCCTTGCTGGCCATCCATGCCATGCGCCAGCGGGACCTCCGCATCGAGGTCCACGACAGCGGTCTCGTCGTCCATCGGGGGCGTGCTCGCGACGTTATCGTCTTCGAGGACGTCGACGAGCTCTGGTTCGAGCTCGAGCGGCGCTACTTGCCGGCCGGGGAGCTGGCGCTCATCCGCGCGGTGCGGCTCGTCGAGCATGGCGGCGCCAAGCACACGGTTCCGCTCTACGTCGAGCTTGGGTACGAGATCACCCGGCATATCGTCCGTCACTGCTCCCTGCCGCTCGCGGCTGACGCGGAGAAGGCGCTGCGCGCGGGAGAGACGCTCACCTTCGGAAAGGTGCGTCTCGACGCCCAGGGAATCATCCTGGGACAGAGCCGCGCGGCGTGGAAAGACCTGAGGCTCGTCCGCATGCAGCCCAGTAGGATTGTGTTTTTCCGAGGACAGACCGTGATTCCGTGGCGCACGGTTTCCGTCGACAAGGTCCCGCATCCCACGGTCTTCATGAACCTCGTGCGCGCCTGCGCGCCACGGATCGAGGTTGACGATCCCCTCGCCTCGCAGATGGAATGAGACCGAGCGGGTGAGCTACATCGAGCGGCCTTTGATTTCGTGAGCCATTTCGACCATGGACGCTCTTGTCGTCTGGATTTGCGCGCTGGAGGCGGGTTACGTGCTCGGAGAACCGTGGCGCGCCTGGGCTGAGCGCCGTATCGAGGAGCTCCCGAGCGCGCCACCATGGCTCGTTCAGCTCATGGACGCATCCGACGCCAGAGAGGCGCTCCACGCATGCTGGGAGGGCGCTGCGGAAACGGCAAACACCTGGTCCGGCGTGGACGGGACGGCGCTGCGGCTCGGCTTCCTCTGGCTCCGGCACGCGGAGGGGCGCATCGCCCTCGCGGATTTGCTCAAAGAGGCGGGCAGAGTGGCGGACGCAGCCAACCACTCGGCGCCGAGCTGCGAGGCGTTCTACCTGCTGCTCGACGAGATGGACGGCGGCGGCCCCGTCGACCTGGCCCCCGGCCCCGGAACGGTCGACCAACGCGCCGCGCTGCTCTTCGCGCAGCATGCGCAGCTCGCTCGTTACGAATGGGAGGAGATTGCGGGTGCGTAGAGGGTTTGACGTTGCTCCCGGGCCGGATACGGCTTACCGGGGTCATCGCCCGGCAGAACACCGGAAGGCATTGGGCGGTGCGGAGGACAGGTCAACGTGCAAAACATGCTCGATCCGAACCCGAGGCTTCGTTCCGAGGCCGAGTGGCGTGCGTTGCTCGGCGGGTTGGTCGAGTCGCTATCGGCGTTCACCGGCCTTCGGTTCGAGTCGACCTCGTGGTTCGTCAGCGACGACCAGCCGGGTCATGCCTGCGCATCCAACTGCGTGAATGTCCGCGGGGTGGTCAACCCGGCCTTGCGGCTCGAGGTCTGCGGAGTCGTGTGCGTCACCGTCAACTTCGGGAAGGCTGCCTGGGCATCCTGTGACCTCCTCTTGTTCGCCAATGGCAAGCGAGTCCTCGGGCCGGGTGATCTAGACTTCGTGTTCCTGCCCTATAGCGAGGCCGGGTGGTCGAGTCGCGGCTGGGTGCAGGATGAGACCGGGGAGTGGGAGTCACATACGACCGACGCGAGGTGGCGCTCGACCTGACAGCGCGTTGCCTATCGCGCGGCGCCGGTCAGATCGGCGAGGCGGGTCGCGATTTGGCGCAGCTCTGCGCAGGTCTGTGACAACTCCTGGGAGCTCTGCTCCGTGTCCTTTGCGGATCGCGTGAGCTCCGTCATCGAGGCATTGACCTGCGCGACGGCCGTCGTCTGGTGCTTCGTGCTGGTTTCGATTTCGCGCGTCGCCATGGTCGTGGCGCTGACCTGCCCGTTGATGCGCTCGAAGGAATCGAGGACATGGCCGAATTCGGCGACGATCGCGGCGACGGCTTTCGTACCCTCGTTCGTCGCTTTCGTCGTCTGGGTGGTCGCATCGCGGACCGCGTCCGTCAACTGTCGAATGCCACGGGCCGAGGTGCCCACGCGGCTTGCCAGGTTGCGGATCTCTTTGGCGACCGTACCGAAGCGCAGCCCCGCCTCGCCCGTATTGGCGGCCTCGATGGCGGCGTTGACCGAGAGGATATGGGTCTGTTCGCTGAGCTCGTTGATGATATCGACGATGCCGACGATTTCCTGAGAGCTTTGGCCGAGCGTGCCCATGCGCTTGACGATCTCGTCGATCCTGGCGCGCATGCTGGCGAAGCTCTCTTGGGCGCGTTTGACGACCTCGTCGCCGTTGCGGGCGCTCGCGCCGGTCTCCGTGGCGATGGCGGCGACGCCCCGCGTCGATTCGGCGATTTGCCTGGACGCCGTGTGCAGCGCTTGGAGCGTGGAGCTGACCTCGGTGGCCGCGGAGGACAGCTCGCGCGCGCCGTTCAGGAGCCTCGCGGCGTTCGCCTCCAGATCGGTCGACGAGCGCTCGAGGCCGCGCAGCACCTCGGCGATTTCGCGCGTGAGCGCGCGGCTGAGAAAGAAGCCCAGGCCGAGCGCGGCGACGACGAGGGCGAGCGTGCCCCCAATGGCCGCGGTCGCGGCGGTCTTGGCGCGCGCTACCCGCTCGTTGGCGAGCGCCTCCTGGGCCTTGATGAGCTTCGAGAGGGTGAGGACGGCTTGCGCCGCGGGCGGGTTGGTCTCGTTCGCGCGGTAGACCTTGGCCTCCTCGAGCTTGCCCGCGTCGATGAGCTCGAAGTAGCCGGGTCGCGCGCGGGTATAAGCGGCGAACGCGCGATGCCACACGTCGACGAGCGCTCGCTCCTCGGCGGAGAGCGGCAGCGCCGCATAAGCATCGATGTGCTCCGTGGTTTGCGCGATTCGCGCGGAGCTCGCAGCGGCGATTTCTTCGCGGCTGGCGATATCCCCGAGCATGTAATTGGGAAGCGCGAAGCGCAGCTCCCACAAATTACGCTCGGCGCCAGAGAGGTGTATCGATGCCTGCAAGTTCTGGGCGGAGAGCGCCGAGAGCTCGCTCGATACCTGGCGGATGTTCCACGACCCAACGCCACCCACGATTGCGGTGAGGAAAAGAAGGACCCCGAGCAGGCGGCCGATCCTGCCTCGAAAAAGAACTTGCAGCATGGTCACTCTAGATACCAAGTACCGCAAGGGCGCGCCGGGATCCAGGGGTGTGGCGCGAGACGGGGCCGCGCCATCGTCATTCCAGAACGGACAGACGAGCGCGAGGTCCGTGTCCGCCGCCGCGTCCGCTCGCGTACCTATTCGTCGACGACGCGAATGGGTATCCCATCGAATTCGGTCTCACGCTCGAGAACGGTACACGAATGGATTTCGCTTGCCGCTTCCGCTCCCGCTCGGACGTCGCCGAGCAGCCTGCGATCACGACCGGGAAAAAACGGCGCATCCCCAGGCAAACGAAGGCCCCTCCCGCCGCGTGGACGAGAGGGGCCCCGGATCGGCTCGTTTGCCGCGCTTTCTCACCTCATGGAGGCGTGATCAGGTGCGACTCGTCGTCCGACGTGCTCGCGGCGGCACGCTTGCCGAGCCGCTCCTCGTACCAGCGACGCGCCACGCGGCCGGCCACGTCACGGCTGCCGAGCCCGAAGGCGAGCGCCGCCGCGAGCGCGATCGCGCCGAGCGTCAGGGAAAACGCGAGCGTCACGATCTCCTCGGCGATCTGCAGCTCGCGCAGCGCCATGAACGCGCCGAGCGCCAGGATGCCCGCCCGGATCGCCCCCGCTACGAGCGGACGCTGCGACGTCGTCGCCGCCGGCGCCTCGCCCGGCACGACCGTCCCGTTCGTCTCGAGCATCCGCGCGCGCACCCAGTTCCCGAAGAGCAGCGCCGCGCCGAAGATCACCGCCGCCGCCAGCACGTGCGGCAAGTACGCGATGATCGCCGCGATCCCCGAGGCCACGGCGCCGAGCCGCCACGCGTCGGCCGCGTACATCGCCACGATGAGCATCGTCACCCAGAAGACGATCGACGCGCCCCAGCGTGATCCCTGCTCCGTCCGGTCCGCTCGCACCGCAATGCCGAGCTTGTCGATCAGCCGGTCGAAGCCCACCCGGTGCAGGAGCGGCCTCGCGATCGACGCGAGCAGTCTCGCGATGAAATAACCGACGATCAGGATGGCGAGACCCCACAGGAGATCCGGCAAAAACGCGAGGAAGTCGTTCCACGCAGCCCTGAGCCAATACGTGCTCCGATCCATGTTCGGTCCTCCGACCCGGACACGAATGCAATGCGCGGACCGGCTCGACCGGGCGTATTCTTCCGTCCGATCGGCGAATCCCGCCGGCTTCGTCCGTTTCTCCGCGCGCTCCGGTTTCCGCGCGAAAAAAACGAAATCGAGGCGACGTCAGGAGTGCGGCGCGGCGGGCGCGGGCGCGGGTGGCGGCTGCTGCGCCGCCATGTTGCGGCGAATGTAGAGCGCCGCGCCGGCGCCGACGAGGGCCGCGAGCACCACCGCGAGCACCCAGATCGCCGTCGCCGGGCTGCCCGCGGGCTCGGGCCGCGAGGACACCTTTGCCGAAGGAGGAACGCTGTGCGGCGCGGAATGCGGTACGACGAACGCGGGCGGCGGCGTCGGGCGCGGGCTCACCGGGCCGAACGGTGAGATCATCGGCTCGGGCGGCGCGGGGCGCTCACCGGGCGCGAGCGGCGGACGCCCGCGTCCCGTCGAGATGCGCACCGTGGGCATGCGCCGCGGATCGACGCTGCTCGCGATGGCGACCTTGCCTGCGGTCTCCGCGGTCTTCGGCGCGTAGGCCGCGGGGAGCGCCGTCGGGCCGACGTAGGCGCGCGCCTCGCGCTCGCCGCCGCCGACGAGGACGTTGTTCTGGTTCGGAGGGACCGAGGGCCGAAGGACGGGGGGCGGCTCCGGCGACGCACCTGCCCCGAACGAGGGATCGACGAGATCGCCGTCGTGCTCCGAATTCGAGGGTCTTCTCGCGCTCATGCGTCTCTTCACGCACCCCCTCGTCGCCGCGCACCGTGTCGACGGAAGGACGGGGGCACTTTTTGCGTATCCCAGGCCCAGGAGATCGCCAAGGGGGTATCGCGCGCCTCCGCCACTTTCCTGCCACTCCTTGGGCGCGGTGGGAGGACAGCCAACGCTCGCGGTATCGCGTGTGCGCTGTCGTCAAGCTTCCGTTGATTTTTGCTCGCGTCCCTTGCACTCTGACGTCTGGCGTCGCGTGGCGCCCACGTCCGCATCGGGCACTTCGCTCCGTGCGTCATGGGGGACCAAAGGGACGCCGCGGTGGGGGAGCCTGCCGTTTTCGGAGCGCCGGAATCCACGGACATGAACCCGCTCGTCCCCGACTTCATCCTGTACCAGGACACGAGGGGGAAGACCGAAGGCAACTTCGCGGCGGCGGCGCTCTTCATCGACATCCCGGGCTTCACGAACCTCACGGAGAAGCTCTTCCCGCACGGTCGCGAGGGCGCCGAGATCCTCGCCGGCACGTTGCGCTTCTACTTCGACCCGCTCATCGGCGCGGTGCACGAGCTCGGCGGGATCATCGTCGGCTTCGCGGGCGACGCGTTCACGGCCATCTTCCCGCACTCGACGGGGCGCAACGTCGCCGAGCACGCGCTCGCCGCGGCGCTCAAGATGCGCCAGTTCTTCTTGAACCGCGCCGTCCGCGCCACGCGCTTCGGCACGTTCCCCTTCTCGTACAAGGTCGGCCTCTCGTGGGGCGCCGTCGAGTGGGGCATCGTCCGCACCTCACCCGAGCGCGCGTACTGCTACTTCCGTGGCCCCGCGATCGACAAGTGCGCCTCGATCGAGCACCACGCCGAGAAGGGCGACATCCTCATGGATCTCGCCATCCAGCAGCGCATCCCGGGCCGCGCCGTCACGCCCGTCGCCGAGGGCGTCCTCAAGCTCGCGGACACCTCCGACATGCCGCTGCCGCCCGTGCCGCGCGTCCGCCCGCATGGCGAAGGCGCGCACTTCGTCCCGCCTGGGATCCGCGACATGCCGCCGCAGGGCGAGTTCCGCCATGTCACGAGCGTCTTCGTCTCGTTTGATCAGATCCCGAGCTTCGAGGAGCTCATCAAGCTCGTCGACGTCGAGGCGAGCCGCTACGGCGGGACGTTCACGGGCGTCGACTCGGGCGACAAGGGCATCAACTGCCTCATCCACTTCGGCGCGCCGATCACGCACGAGAACGACACCGAGCGCGCGCTCGACTTCGCGCTCGGCCTCCGCAAGAACGCGCCGAAGGGGATGCAGATCCGCGCGGGCATCACCCACGGCCTCCGGTACGCGGGCTTCAACGGCGGCACCGACCGGAAGGAGTTCGCTTGCCTCGGCCCCGCGACGAACCTCGCGGCGCGCCTCATGATGAAGGCGCCGTGGAAGGAGCTCTGGTGCGACGGCGAGGTCTCCGTCCGCGCCCAGGGCACGCACCACTTCAAGCCCGCGGGGGATCATCTCTTCAAGGGCTTCGAGCAGCCGATCAGCGCCTACACCCTCGATCGCAAGCGTGTCGCCGTGCAGCGCGAGTTCCTCGCCCGCGGCCTCGTGGGGCGCGAGCAGGAGCTCGAAACGCTCACCACGCACCTCGGTCCGATCTTCGCTGGCGAGAACGCGGGCATCACCTACGTCGACGGCGAGCCCGGCCTCGGCAAGAGCTTCCTCGTCGACACGTACCGCCGCAAGCTCGAGGACAACAAGAAAGACCGCCCGATCCTCTGGATCGACGCGCGCTGTGATCAGACGCTCCGCTCGAGCTTGAACCCCTTCGAGTACGCGCTGAAGGAGTACTTCGCGCAGTCGTCGGCGACGGGCCGCGAGGAGAGGCACGTCAACTTCGATGACGTCCTCGATCGCTTGATCGACCGCCTCCCGGACAGCGAGGCTCAGCTCAAGCGCGAGCTCGAAAAGGCCCGCAGCATCTTCGCCGCGATGATCGGCATCCGCTGGGACGGCTCGGTCTACGAGCGCATGGATCCGAAGCTCCGCTTCGCCGGCGCGCTCTCCGCGCTCTCGCTCTGGCTGCGCGCCGAGAGCCTCCTCCAGCCCGTGATCTTCCACCTCGAAGACGCGCACTGGGCCGACGGCGACTCGCTCGAAGCGATCAGCCACGTCGCGCAGGCCGTGAAGGATTGCCCCGTCGCGATCCTCTGCACCTGCCGCAACAACGACGACGGTAGCCCCTTCCGCATCGAGCTCGACGACAACGTCCCGCAGCACGCCGTGACGCTCGGCCCGCTCTCGCGCGAGAAGCTGCGCGAGCTCGCCGAGGGCCTCATGGGCGGCCCCGTCTCCGAGGTCCTCGCCATGTTCCTGAGCGAAAACGCGAACGGCAATCCGTTCTTCGCGCAGGAGATCATGACGTACTGGCTCGAAGCGAATCAGCTCGCGGGCAAGAAGAAGGAGAAGGAGGACACGGGCGTCTCGACGCCGAGCATTTTCCTCCTCCCGAACGACGTCAACAGCCTGCTCATCGCGCGGCTCGATCGCCTCGAGCCCAAGGTCAAGCGCGTCGTCCAGGCCGCCGCCACGCTCGGCCGCGAGTTCGACCTGCGCATCCTCTCGCGCATGATGGACGACGACCCGCTCCTGCCCGAGCTCGTCCGCGTCGGCGAGGAGCAGTGCATCTGGTCGCCGATGAGCAAAGGTCGCTACCGCTTCAGCAACGTGCTCCTGCGAAACGCGGCGTACGAGATGCAGTCGCGCGCGCGCTTGCAGGAGCTGCATCGCCGCGCGGCCGAGGCCATCGAGAACGCGCACGAGGACGAGCTCACGGGTCAGCTCACGGCGCTCGGGCGGCACTGGCAACGCGCGGGACAACCGAAGTTCGCCCGCCGGTACTTCCTCGCCGGCGCACGCAAGGCCGCCGAGCGTTACGCCCACGGCGAGGCCAAGCGCCTGTACCGCGCCTACTTCAAGCTCACGAC
Source organism: Polyangium jinanense (assembly GCF_028435265.1). GTDB lineage: Bacteria > Myxococcota_A > Polyangia > Polyangiales > Polyangiaceae > Polyangium > Polyangium jinanense. Next base: position 24,364 of record NZ_JAGTJK010000031.1, read on the forward strand.
CGAGCCCACGCTGGAGAGCGTCGTCGTGCGGTACGAGTTCGGCCGCGACGTCCTCGAGCTCCAGGGGCGGCACGAGGAGGCCATGCAGGAGCACGTGCGTGTCCTCGACGAGGCGCAGAAGCTCGGCGATCGCGCCTCCGAGGCGCTCGGCCTCCTCGGCCTCGGCCGTGTCAACTGGGCGACGGGCCGGATCGAGAGCGCGCGCGCCTTCTACGAGCAGGCCCTCACGACGGCGCGCGAGGCGCAGAGCTTGTGGAACGAGGGGCTCGCGCTGAAGAACCTCGCGGTCCTGCACAAGGAGCAAGGCCGATTCGAGCTCTCGCGGACCTTCTTCGAGCAGGCCCTCGACATCGCACGCAAGGTCGGAAACCGCCGCGACGAGGGCAAGATCCTGGGAGACCTCGCCAGCCTGCACCACCAGCAGGGCCACGTGAACGAGGCCGTCGCGCTCCAGGAGCAGGCCCAGGCCATCGCCCGCGAGCTCGGCTGAGCTCGCGTTTCTTGGGCCGCCGCGCCGGGGCGCTGCCCCGGGCCCCGCGGGGGCTACGCGCCCCTCGACCCGCGCCAGGGCAAGCCCTGGACCTCAGGGGGAAGAACTGCGCGATGCGCAGTTCTTCCCACGGGCCGATGCAAGACCAGGGACAGTGTTGCCAGTCGCGGCGGTCTTGCTTGGCAGCGTCGCTCGCCGGTCTTGCCTCGGCCTGTTCGATGAACTGCGCATCGCGCAGTTCATCGACCCCGGGTCCAGCGCTTGCGCTGGTCCGGGTCCAGGGGCGGATAGCCCCTGGTGGGGCCTGGGGCAACGCCCCAGCTCAGCGCCTCCCCGGGGTTGTGCGCTGGAGGGCGACCATGTGCGCCGCCCTTGCCAGGGGAGCCCTTGTTCGCCGAAGATGACGGCCTCCCGAGCCTCTCTCGACGACGATGGAAGGGCAGCAGAGTCCGCCGATACCTTCGACGCCCGCGCCCTCTGTCGGGCGTGGACTCCGTGGATCGCGCCTCCTCTCCGGCCTCTTCGCGGGCGCCATGTCGGGCACCCTCGTCGCCACGTTCAGCATCACGCTCGCGGCGCTCATCTTCTCGGGCAACCTCACGAAGTACCTGCCGGCGGGCATCGGCATGGCCCTCGCGGGATCGGCCATCATCGGCGCGATCGTCGCCCTCGGCAGCTCCTTCCGCCCCGTCATCGCCGCGCCGCAGGAGAACACCGCTGTCGTCCTCGCCCTCGTCGCCTCGGCGATCGGCAGTCACATCACGGCCAAGGGCGGCGACCCGTTCCCCACGATCGTCGCGGTCTGCTCGCTCTCCGCGCTCGTCACGGGTGGCCTTTTCCTCATCCTTGGCGGCCTTCGCCTCGGCACCCTCGTCCGCTTCATCCCGTACCCGGTCGTTGGCGGCTTCCTCGCGGGCACGGGCTGGCTCCTCCTCACGGGTTCCATCTCCGTCATGGCGGGGACCGAGTTCTCCCTCGCGTCCATGCCGCTGCTCCTCCGCGCCGAGGCGATCGTCAACTGGGTCCCGGGCCTCACGCTCGGCGCCTTCTTGACGATCCTGCTCCGGCGTTACCACCACTTCATGCTCTTGCCGGGCCTGCTCGTGTTCGCGGTCGCCATGTTTTACGGCGTTCTCTACGCGGCGGGCGGCACCGTCTCCGAGGCGCTCGATCGCGGCATGCTCCTCGGACCCTTCCCGAGCGGCGCCCTCTGGCCGCCGATGGCGCCCTCCGACGCGCTCCGCATCGACTGGGCCGAGATCGGCGCGAATTCGGGCAACCTCCTCGCGATCACCATGCTCGCGACGATCTCGATCCTCCTCAACGCCTCGGGCCTGGAGATCGCGACCGAGCGCGAGATCGACCTCGATCGTGAGCTTCGCGCGACGGGCATCGCGAACCTCGCGGCGGGCCTCGGCTTCGGCATGGTCGGGTACCTCTCGCTCAGCGAGTCGACCTTGAACCACAAGGCCGGCGCCGAGAGCCGCGTCGCGGGCATCCTCTCCGCGTGCATCTGCGCGGCGGCCCTCTTCTTCGGCGCCTCGGTCTTCTCGTACTTCCCGAAGCCCGTCCTCGGCGGCCTGCTCGTCTTCCTCGGCTCGGGTTTCCTCCTCGAAACCATCTACGACTCCTGGTTCCGCCTCCCGCGCGTCGAGTACGGCCTCGTCGTCATCATCCTCGTCGTCATCGCGTGGATCGGCTTCCTCCCGGGCATCGGCGTCGGCATCGTCGTCTCGTCCGTCCTCTTCGCGGTCAACTACAGCCGCATCGACGTCATCAAGCGTGCGGCTGTCGGCTCCGACGTCCGCAGCAACGTCGAGCGCGGCGCCGGGGACGAGCTCACGCTGGAGGAGCGCGGCAAGGAGCTCTACATCCTCCAGCTCCAGGGCTACATCTTCTTCGGCACCTCCTACTCGCTGCTCAAGCGCGTGCACCACCGCATCCTCAGCGACGATCCTGGCCCCACGCGGTACGTCTTGCTCGACTTCCGCCACGTCGACGGCATCGACTCCTCGGCGGTCCTCTCCTTCGTCCGCCTGCGCAAGCTCGCCGAGTCGAACGGCATCACGCTCGGCCTCACCGACCTCCCGAGCGCCGTCCGCAAGCAGCTCGAGCGTGGCGGATTTGCCGACGGATCGAAGCGTGTCCGCTTCTTCCCCGACCTCGATCACGGCCTCGAGTGGTGCGAGAACTTGATCCTGCGCGCCGCGCCGCCGAGCATGCTCCCGCCGACGAAGCTCGTCGACGAACTCGAAAGTGTCTTCCGCACCCGCGAGTTCGTCTCCGGCTTCCTCCAGTACCTCGAACGTGTCGAGGCACCTGCGGGCTACCAGATCTACCGCCAGGGCGACGTCTCCAAGGATCTCTACCTCATCGAGTCCGGCGAGCTCACGGCTTGGCTCGAGCTCGACGGCGGCAGGACCAAACGCTTGCGCACGATGGGCCCGGGCACCGTCGTCGGCGAGTCGGGCCTCTACCTTGGCACACGCCGCTCGGCCACGGTCGTCACGCTTTGCCCCACGGTCCTCTACCGCCTCTCGCTCGACTCCCTCGAGCGCATGACGCGCGAAGCGCCGCACCTCGCGGCCTCGTTCCACCAGTTCGTCGTTTGCCTGCTCGCCGAGCGGATGGTCCTCGCGACGGGCGCTTCGAAGACGCTCTTCAACTGACGCGGCAGGCGCCATGAAGACCCTCCCGAGGCTCCTCTCTTCCGCGCTGATCGCTGCGGCGATCTTCGCGCCGCGCCTCGCTGCGGCCGACGGTGCGCTCCGCACGGTCCTCGTCATCGACGCCTCCTCGTCGATGCGTGGCACCGACCCGAAGGAGCTCCGCAAGGTCGCGGCCGAGCTCTTCGTCGACCTCACGCGCAACGGCGATGAGCTCGCGGTCGTTGGCTTCGACGGCGCCGCGCGCGACGCCATGCCCACCCTCGTCGTCGTGCGAACGCCCGACGATCGCGCTCGGATCAAGCAGGCCGTCCGCGCCGTCGGCAACGATGGAAACTGGACCGATTTCACGGCCGGCCTCGAAGGCGCGCGCCGCCTTCTCGAGGGCAAACCTCGCGCTCCCGGCGATCAGGACCTCATCGTCTTCCTCACGGACGGCCGCTGCGATCCGGACCCGCGTGGCCCGCTCGCCGACGCCGCGCGCGCGGCCGGCGGCAAGACCAGGGTCGAGCAGGTTTGCCAGACCAAGGTCTTGGACGACCTCGTCCCTTCCCTCGGCAAAACGCGCATCTACGCCGTCGGTTTGTCCAAGAGCGCCCCTCGCGCCTTCCTCGAAGACCTCGGCCGCCGCACGGGTGGCATCGGCGTCGCCACCGATCGCCCTGACGAGCTCCCGCGCCTCTTCGCCGACATCTACGCCCGCCTCTTCGGCAGCCGCCTCTCCGAGGGCGCGTCCGCCCCTTCGATCTCCGTCCCGGTCGACGAAGGCGCGAGCTCGCTCGACCTCGTCCTCGTCGGCCCCCCCAAGCTCGGCATGCGCCTCTTCGATCCGAAGGGCGCGGAGGTCTCCACGGCGGGTGATCGTCCCGGCGTGTATTTCTCGGACAACCCTGCCTACCGCCTCCTGCGCCTCGACGCCCCCGAGCCCGGCGCGTATCGCCTCGACGTCTCCGGCGGCGGCACCGGTGGCCGGTATGCGGTCCTGCAAAACCTCGATTTGCACCTCACGTTCCCGGGTTTGCCCGAAGTCCTCGAAATTGGGAAGAGCGCCACGATAAAACTCCGCCTCGCGACCCCGGGCGGCAAAGCTCCCTCGAAAACCTTCCTCGATCGTCACGCGTTTTCCCTCGTGTCCGTGGAAGGCGCGAACACCTGCGACGACGCGACCCTCGCCTCGGCGGCTCCCGTGCCCCTCCGCTCGCTCCCGGACGGCTCGTTCGAGGCCCCGATCACGCCCTCGAAAAAGGGCGCCTTGTGCCTCCTCGGCCGAATGAGCCCGGGCGAGTCGGGCGTCCTCACGCGCGAGGCCCGCGGCGCCCCGGTCCGCGTCATTCCGCCGATTCACCTGAAAGCTGCCGTCGCCGCGCCGTTTGGCGCGGTCAAACAGGACGGACGCGCCGTCGCCACCATCTCCCTCGAAGGCAGCGAGGTCGGCGAGCTCATCTTCGCCGACCTCGAACACGAGCACCTCGAGAACGAGGGCAACCGCTCGGGCATGAGGCTCTCCGATCGCGACGTCGAGATTGGCCCTGCCACGAAGAAACAATTCGACGTCACCCTCGATGTCGGCCGCGACATGCCCCCGGGCCCGCGCGAGATCACGCTCCGCATCGTCCCCAAGAAGCCGCAGGGCTTCGAGGATCGCGCTGTCTCCGTCCGCGTCCCGGTCACGATCGTCCCGCTCACCTTCTGGGAGCGCCACGGCCGCAACATCCAGATCTTCCTCGTCGCCTTCTTCACCTTCTTCCTCGTCATTGGCCTCATGCTCCCGGCGCGGTTCCGGCGCACCGCGATCCTCCATTACGAAGATCGCCGCGACCCCGACCTCCCGCGCCAGGCCAAGTTCCCGCTCGGGGCCAAGGCGCGGGCGGGTCTTTATCGATCGGCGCGCGTCACCATCGGCCCGATGGGCCCCGTCCCGCGCGGCGGCGTCGTCGAGCTCCGCGCCGGCCCCGGCGGCGCCGTCCTCGCGCGCCCTGCTGCCGGCAAACGCGCGACCGAGCTCCCCCGCGACGACGATTTCAGCGCGGGCGAGCCCCGCGAACCGCGGCTCGTGAACGGCTGGTTCCGCGTTTCGCCGGGCGTGAAATATGCGATCGAGGGGACGGGGCTCGTCTTCTGGTGGAGCCCGCGTTGAACATACAGAGAAAGGTAGCTTAAAATGAATCGATTGGCCTTGGCAGGTTTGCTCCTCATTTCGATGGTCGTCTCGGCCTGCAGCTCGGGCGGCGGCGGCGGAAACGGCGGCGCCGGCGGAAGCGGCGGCGCAGGCGGAAGCGGCGGCGCAGGCGGAAGCGGCGGCGCAGGCGGAAGCGGCGGAAGCGGCGGCGCGGACCCGTTCGCCGATTGCGAGGGACGCCCCTACACCGCGACGATCGTCGCTCCCACGGACGGTGCGACGGGCGTCGCCGTCGACGTCAAGATGCGAATGGAGTTCTCGGACGGGATCCCCGATCGGTTCGAGCAGGTGACGGGGCCGGGGGGCTCGTCCCTCGTGGTCAAGGACATCGGCTCCGATGCCCAGGGTGATTATTCCACCTACGAGCTCATGCCGGCGACCGAGTATACGCTCACGGCGGGGTGGTGGTGTGTCAAGCAGGTTGGCGGCATGACGGACCAGAAAGAGTACGTGCTCGCCACGTCGACGTTCACCACCGCGCCTTGAGCGCCGCGGCCTGGAAAGATCCGCTTTCCACGGCCCTTCCGACTCTGGTACGTTCCTCTCCTCCCGCTCTCGGGCTGAGCATTGGTCTCATCGCAACCCGCCGCGCCGGGGCGCCGCCCCGGGCCCCGCGGGGGCTATTCGCCCCTCGACCCGAACCAGGGCAAGCCCTGGACGTCTCGGGAAGAACTGCGCGCTGCGCAGTTCTTCCCACAGGCCGGTGGCAAGACCAGGGACAGCGTTGCCGGTTGAAATGTCAGCGCGGTTGGTGGCAGGGTCGTTGCCGGTCTTGACTCGGCCTGTTCGATGAACTGCGCGCTGCGCAGTTCATCGACAATCGGTCCAGCGCTTGCGCTGGTCCGGGTCCAGGGGCGGATAGCCCCGGTGGGGTCTGGGGCAACGCCCCAGCGAAGCGGCTTCGAGATGAGACCAATGCTCAGGCTCTCGGAGAGGGGGAAAGCCGCGAAGCTTTTGCGGAGACGAAGGAGGGAGCGAAGGCGGACGGCGTTATTTCTTCAACTTCGCCTTCAGCGCGGCGGCCTGCGCGAGCAGCGCTTGCGCCTGCGCTTCCAGATCCTCGGCCGTCTGGGCTTGCGCCGCTTGCTCCGCGGCGGCCTTGGCCTCGTTCTCGGCCTCTTCCTCCAGCTTCTTCAGGAAGGCCTGACGTTCTTCAAGCTGGGCCAGAAGCTCGGCGATCGACGTCTTGACCTCGTCGATCGTCTCCTCCTCTTCTCGCGGCGGCTCGCTATAGAAGAAGCCATCGGCGAAGCTCGACGTTAGCGTGGCGTGCTGGAACGGCAGCTTGGCGAGGCCGCCGTGCGACTCCTTGCGGGCTCCATTGACCTTGTCGATGAACTGCTTGCGCGCGCCGATGTCGCGGAAATCGCGGTTCTTGCCCTGCGCCTTCTTGCGCAGCTCCTCGGCGCTCTGGCCCGCGGCGACGAGCGCGTCGGCCTCGGGCGCCATGGCGACGAGCGCCGGCACGCCGCATTTCGTGAGCGTCTCGCTCCAATCGGTCATGGATTGCAGCTGCCCGCCGAGCACGGGCCGCCGGAACTTCCCGAGCGGCTTGTTCTTCAAGAGCGCAGTCCGGAGCTGCTTGCGCGTATTGCCGCTCGTGTGGTCGTCGACGGCGCGCGAGACGCGCCCGGCGAAGCCGTCGAGCCCCCCGTCGGCCTTGTCGACCGCGGCCTGCGCGTGCGCCAATGCGTCGAGGATCTCGATCTCCTCGAGGAGGATGAGCTTCCACTGCTCGCGGAGCTCCTGGAAGACGGGCACGTAGGTTGCGGCCAGGGGCTCCTGGACCGCTCGGGAGAAAGTATATTGAAGCTCCCGAAGGAGGGTGAAAAGACCGATGCGATAGCCGAGGACCCGTACTCCCATGGCGGCGACGGTACCAAGCCCCAATGAAGAAGACAAGGGGATCGTACGGGGCGGAAGGGTCGGCGCCCACGGCGGGACGAACCTCGGGCGTCCCGTCGTCCGCGTCGCGCATCGCGGATCGGGGCTCGCGTTTGGCGGCTTTTCATCCATGCGATTGGGAACGAGGTCGGGCTGGGCCGGACGGGGTCCGTTCGGCGGCGCAAGGACGACGGTAGGAAGCAGACGGGGGTGGTCCGGGGGCGAAACAGGGGCGGCGTTCGGGGAAGAGCTGTTTCGCGGAGGAACGAGGGTGGGCGGCGGGCGCCGCCGGGGATGGTTCCCCAAAACCGGTGGCGGCCGGCGGGCGCAGCCGGGGGCGGTTTCGCGCGTACCGCCGGCCGGCGTGTCGCTCCCGGAGCGCTCCCGGAGCCGAACGGGGGGCGACTGCATCGCCATTCGACGGGCGCGGCGCAGATCGGAGGACGCGCGCGCGGCAGGGGCGCGGGTGGGGCGAAATCGGGGCGGGCGTCGGAGGAGAACGAGGGATGTTTTTGCGGCAGAACAGGAGGGCGGCCGTCGGCGAGCATCTCGTTCGGCTCTGCGTGAGAGGAAGATGCGAGGGGGCCGTGGCGAGCGAAGCAGTCTTCGCGCGCCATCTTGGCCGTGCGCCGACGGTTGCCTGAATCTCCGCCCCCTGTTCCGTTCGGACATTGGGTGTCCTAGCAAGCGCTCCTCCCTCTTGCGTGCGTTCCGCGTGTTGAGGCACAAGGATCGCCAGGAACAACGCAGGCCCGCGCACAGCGCCGCGGGGGTGGCTCGCCGTGGCCTGCGGTAACGGAAGGGACCTTCCATGGTCTGGCTGCCCTCGATCCGCCTTCCGGGCGGGACGCTCTCGCTCGTCCTGGATTCGCAGACCGCGCTCGATGTCCGGCGCTTCTCGATCGCGGAGGGAATTTCAAGCCTTTTCTCCGTCACGCTGGAAGCGTTCTCCAGCGATGCGGCCTTGTCCTTCGACGACGTGGTCGGCCAGCGGGCCCGCTTCACCATCCGGCGCGGCGCGGAGGAGCGCACGTGGAGCGGCATCTGCTGCGGCGCGCGCCTGATCCGCGTCGAGGAAGACGGGCTCTCCACCTACGAGATCACGCTCGTCCCGATGCTGTGGCTCCTGACGCAGCGTGTAAACCGGCGCATCTTTCAGCACCTCTCCGAGCCCGAGATCGCGACGCGTCTCCTTGACGACTGGCAGATCCCCCGTGAGCTTCGGTTGTCGGAGACGTACAAACCGCGCGAGTTGCGCACCCAATACGACGAATCGGATCACGCATTCCTGTGCCGGCAGCTGGAGGACGCTGGCATCTCGTATTTCTTCGAGGAGAAGGATGGCGAGACGGTCGTCGTCCTCTCGGACGCGCCGCATCGCGCGGAGCCGCGACCCACGCGGCTCCCGTTCAAGGCCGACGTGACGATGGTGACGGGCGAATACGCGACGCGCGCGCAGGCTGGCCGCGAGCTGCGGCCCGGCCGTTTTGTCATGCGGGATCGTGACCACCGGCTCTCCGCGGCCTATCCCCTGGAGGCGCGAGCCGATGCGCGAGCGCTCGACGTGGAAACGCGCCTCGAACGTTTCCGCGCCGATCCTGGCGCCTTCCTCTACCAAGCCAACCCGGGCGGGGGCACGCCGGTAGCAGACGATCGGGGTGCGTATCGGAGCGACGAACGGGTCGCGAGAAGCCTCGCACAGAAGCGCCTCGAAGCGGAGCGCGAGGGGGCCGTGACGTTCGGTTTCGATACGAACGCGCTCGATCTCGCGCCGGGCGTCGTGGTCCACGTGGACGGCCATCCGCGCCCGGAGTTCGCGCGGGGCCTGCTCGTCGTGGGGACTCGCCTCGACGGCACGCAGGACGGCGACTGGACGCACGTGTGCGAAGCGCGCAGCGTGGAGCTGCCATACCGCCCCCCGCGCGTGACGCCTACGCCTCGCGCGCAGAGCATCGAGACGGCAACCGTGGTCGGCCCCCATGGCGAGGAGATCCATTGCGACGAATTCGGCCGCGTTCGCGTGCATTTTCATTGGGATCGGGAGAGCACGATGGACGAGCAGAGTTCGTGCTGGATCCCGGTGAGCCAGGCATGGAGCGGCGCGGGCTATGGCGCGCTCAACCTCCCCCGCGTCGACCAGGAGGTGCTCGTGGCCTTCCTGGACGGGGTCCCGGACAGGCCGATGATTGTGGGTCGTGTGCATACAGCGCTGCAAAAGGTGCCATATTCGCTACCAGCGAGTAAGACGCAGAGCGGATGGAGGACGGCATCCTCGCCGGGCGGAAACGGATATAACGAGATTCTCTTCGAGGATAAGAAGGGCGGCGAGTTCATTCGTGTGCATGCCGAACGCGATATGCACGCGACAGTGCAGCGGGACATGGTGTCGACCGTGCAGCGCGACCAGACCGAAACCGTGCGACGGGACCGCAAGGCGATCGTGACGCGTGACGCCGAGACCATCGTAGGGCGCAACGCCGCGCAGCTCGTCCAGGACAACGCGCGACAAGTGGTCGGCTTATCGAGCACGCGCGTCGTGGGGGTCAACGACGTGCTCGACGTGGGGGGCGATCAGAACGTGAGCATCTGCGGGGATCACAATCTATCTGTGGGCGGATCGAGCGAGACGAAGATCGCCGGCGCCCATTCCGTGCAGGTGGGAGCTACGCAGATCATTCAGGCCGGGGATACGATAACGATCAAGACCGGCGCGGCAAGCATCACCCTGGAACCGTCCGGGAAGGTGACGATCTCCGGGACCGAGATCGTGCTGCAATCGACGGGCCCCGTCACGGCGAGCGGAACGAAGATCGGGGTGAGCGGCGCCGAGATAGGCGTGCTCGCATCGGGGGCCGCTGAGGTAGGCGGCGCGTCGCTGCACCTCGTGGGGGATCCCATCAAATCGAATTGATGCGAGGCCAATCACCATGAAGCTCGACAACCGTACGCCGCTCGCGGCGATGGCGTTTCCGATGGTGGACCTCGCGGGCGACCCGTTCGTTGCGATCATCGCAAAGGGCATATTCGACGTGGACAAGGGCAAGCCATTGCGCTTGTCCACGTCCCCCTCACGCATTCGCATCGCCTCGGTTCCCTGGGCGGCGGAGAAGCCTTCCAGCCTGCGCTACGAGGACGACCTCGCGCCATTCAAGGTATGCACCGACATCATCGTCAATGGTACGGCATACGCGCCGGGCGGCCAGCGCGCTCCCGCATGGCGCGCCGGTGTGCGCGTGGGAGCCGTGCGGAGATACGTGACCGTCACCGGGCCGCGCGCATGGGTGCATGCGCCGCTACTCGGTTGGTCCCTCACCCCGATCGTCCCGGTGCACCGCGTACCCTTGCGGTATGAACTCGCGTTCGGGGGCGATGGGTTCGAGGCGAACCCCGTGGGGGTCGGCTACTGCAATCCACGGACGGCAGACACGTCGCAGCTCGTCGCGGCGCCGCAGCTCCTCCGCGAGGACGGGCGCGCGCCGGTGTTCGGGGAGCCGTATCCGGTGGAAGGACTCGGAGCCATCGCCAGGACATGGCAGCCTCGCCGCGCGCGGGCGGGAACGTTCGGGGAGGCATGGGCGACGCAGGAAGGACGCCGTCTGCCCGAAGATTTCGATGGCACGTATTGGAACGCAGCCCATCCCGACCTGTGCGCTGACGCATTCCTTCGAGGTGACGAGGAAGTGACACTCACGGCTCTGCATCCGGAGCACGCAGAGCTGGCTTTTCGGCTGCCTTCGTTGCTCGTGGCCGCGGGCGCTGTGCATGCCTCGGGGTTTCGTCATGCTTCCCCAGCGCGGCTGGACACCGTTGTCATCGATGCGGACGAGCTGCGGGTAGAGCTTTCGTGGCGCGTCGCGTTACCGTTGTTCAAGGGTGGAGTGGACAGCGTGCATATCGGAATGCGCGCCGCGGCGGTTGGAGGTAGCGCATGAGTGGGGAGTGGGCACGCGAATGTGGCGAGGCGATGGTCGTGTCCATCGCTCCGGACGTATGCCTCACGCCGGTTGGCAACACAATGATGCCGGTGCCGTACATGATCATCGCGCGGCTCGAAAATGCCGAAGGCACAGACCCGAAGCACCTCGTCTGCGGAAAACCTGCTTTCACCACGGGGAGCCGCATTCCGCACGTGGAGGGCAATGAGGCCGGGACGGGCGGTGGGCTCATCTCGGGCGTCAATCGAGGTTACTGCCGGGCCGTTGAGCATAGCTCGACGTTCATGTCGGGCGACCATTGGCTCGTCCGCGAGGGGGACCTTTTTGCCATGAATTGCGCGGGGCCCGATGGACCCGCGAACACGTACGGTCGGCTTGTGATAACAAACGAGGTGGCCTCCGCGCCGGGCGTGAGTTTGTCGAAGAGCACGAATACGGTCGTGGATCCGGCGACGGGCGTGGTCACGAGCGAGACGAGCGAGACACGCGAGGACCCGGAGACGGGCGCGATCACGGAAGTGCGCGAGCGGACGGTGCTCGATCCGGCGACGCAGCGCGTGGAAGTGCAGCGGGTCGAGATCACGACGAACCCCGACGGGTCGAAGACGTACAAAGCGAGCGCGGGGGCGTTCGATCCGGCGAGCCAGCAATACGAATGGAAGACGTCCACGGGGAGTTTGCCCGAGGCGGAGGTGGACCCGGACGAGGTGTCGATCGACGAGAACGGGCGGCTCTACCTCGGCGACGACGGGGAGGGGTTCGTCCCGTCCGATGAGCTGGACCGGGCCGACGAGATCGCCGATGATGACCCGGAGGTTTTGGCGGACCCCGACGTCAAGGCCGCGCTGGAGGAGGAGGCGGCGTGCAAGGCGGAGCTGGACAAGACGAACGAGGCGATTGCGTGGGAGGGGTTCAAGGCCGGCGTGGACGTCGCCGGGATCGTGGACCCTACGCCGGTCGCGGACCTCACCGGCGCGGCGCTGGCCCTGGCAGACGGGGACTGGCTCGGAGCGGGGATCTCGGTTGTCTCGGCGGCGGCGCCGTACGTCGGGGATCTCGCGGGGAAGGGAATCAAGGCGGCGCGGGCGGCGAAGGCGCTGGCGAAGCTGGATCGGTTGCTGCTGAAGTGGCAAGCGCACCTCGCGAATGCGGCGGCGGCGGTGCGGAAAGCGAAGCAGGCAGCGAAGAAGCGGATCGCGAGGAAGAAGGGAGGTGGGGTCGGAGGGATCCGGACGGCGCCTAAGAATCCCGGGGATGGGGGGTTCGCTCCCGGTGGTGGTGGGGGCCGGAAGGGGGGCGAGACCGGCGGAAACGGGGGCGGCCCGAAGAAGCCGCGGAGGCCGCATCAGCCGGACCGGGCGAAGTGGGAGCAGAACGGCGGAACGGTGCGGGACAATCCCGACGGGACGACGTTCAGGCGGAAAGATGGGGTGGAGGTTACGTATGATAAAGATGGGTTCCCGGATTTTACCCGGTACAAGCATCCGGAGGTGAAGGATGTGGAGATTGAGTTTACGGGGAGCTACGACAAGGACTTTGCCCGCGCCGACGAAGCCGCAGGAATCACAAAGAAGAAGAGGAAGACTGAAGAGTACACGTGGCATCACCATCAAGACGGGAAAACGATGCAGTTGATCAAGAAGGATGTTCATCGAGAATTCTTTCACACCGGCGGCATGGCGGGAGCACAATAGGAGACAGAGGCCATGCGAATGGAGACCGAAAACCCCCATGGTGCCACTTCCCCCGAGGAAATCGCTGGCTTTCAAGCGCGCTGGAGCGTGGTGCTCCCTGCCGAATACAGGGAGTTTCTTCTCAAGTCGAATGGCGGATGGCCGGAACCGGATACGTTCGTGGTTCCAGGATGGCACGGCCAGGCGTCTATGCTAGACGCGTTTTTTGGTATCCATCACGGCAGAGAGACCGAGCGACTAGATCGCGCAATGGAGGTGTACGATGCGCGCATCCCAGGCGATCTGATCCCCATCGCCGACGACGCAGGCGGGAATGTCGTCTGCATTGGCTGGAAAGGCAAACGTCGGGGAAAGATCTACTTCTGGGATCACGAAGACGAGCTTGACGAGCAAGGTTTGAGCCGGCAGGACTACCGAAACGTGTACCTGCTCGCGAACAGCCTGACGGAGTTCTTGAACAATCTCCGGGAAGAGGACGACGACCAATGCGAATAGGTGCCCACTCGAATATCGGAACAGCCCAATGCCCGACACATTGATACCGCCCACCGCCGCTGACACCCCGACCCTCTACCCCTCGGAACCTGAGCCCGACGCGTCGCCGTGGCTCACGTGGGTCCCAGCGCCCGATTATTGGAACGCCGCCCCCACGATGTTCCTCCCGCCTCCAAAGCCGGCGCCTCCCGTGCCGATCCCGGAGGGCGTCATCCTGATCCCGACGGAGCTGCTACCGCCGCCCGTCCTCGAACATGCTCCCCGTGCGCCGTCCGCGATCCCGCCGCCGCAGCTCGTCAGCCCTGTCGCGGACGTTCCCGCTTCGGAGCCGCTCCCCGCATCCATCCCTGGCCCTGCGCCCGCGGTTTCTGCCGCCATGGTGCCCACGCCGCTCCCGCTCGACGCCTTCCCCCTCGAACGCTATGCCCGGCTCGACGCCGCCCTTGCACTCGATCCCGCGCCGGAGCCGAGCATCCTCGAACAGCATCACCTCGACCCCGCGACATGGCGCGCGCTGCGCCAGCACTGGCAAGGGACGCTCCGGGCCGCGCTCCGCGACGGCGATCCTGCCCCGCTCCGAGCGTACGACAACGCCTTTGTCGAGGAGCTGGAGCGCGTGCGCGGAGCCATCACGCCGGAGCAATACGCGAGCTTGACGCGTGCCAGTGAGCGGGGCGCGCGGGCGGAAGCGCTCGCCGCGCTTGGCCTGCCTACCGCCGCCGTCCTGCCTGTCGAGCGCGTGATGCTTCGACGAGCTACGCGCGTGTGATCCCGGGAGTTCGTCGCGGGAGCCATGTTTGTGGTCTTGACATTCGGGTTTGTCCGCAGTACGAGGCGCCTCGAAAGCTGACGCGGCGTCGGCAGCGTTGGTCTCCCACAAAAGACAGCACGGCGCCGCGTCGGCGTTCATTCTATCGACCGCGCTTTCGGTGGAGGCCGCGCGCAATGCGGACGTCGACGAGACGACGCGAACCAGTGGGAGGGCGTCTGGACGTGGCCGGGGTGGTGCGTCCACGCCGGGGCGTCGAATCGAGGTGTGTTGCCCCGGCGCAGCCGATCCGTGTACGATGCGCGGCAAATGGCGCGCTGGTTGGTCCTGGTTGCTGCCCTCTCGGGCTCTCTCCTCGCGGCAGCGGCGTCCCACGCCGACGAGGCCACGCCCGCGCCGCGCTCGGCGGTCGGGCGTCCGACGGGCCCCGACGCGACGCCTCCCCCTGATCCCGCGGCTGTCAATGCGGCGGTGTCCGCTCTGGTCAAACTCGCGGACACGGCCCGCAAGCAGGGCCGGTGGGAGGATGCAGAGCTTGGATATCGCGAGGCATTGAAGCTCCGGAACGACGCGACGGTCGTGGGGCGGTTGGGCCTCACCCTCGTAGCCGCAGGGCAACCGGCCCGCGGAGCGCGCAACCTCATGGAAGCTATCGAGCGCGGCGGGGGTGTCGGCGCGGAACAGGAGGAGTTTTTCAAGGTATTCAAGCGGATCCGGCCTACCGTTTGTCTGCTGTACGTGAAGGGAAACCTCAGCGACGCGGTTGTGTCCATCGACGGCGGGCCATTCCACAAAGAGGGCGGAGTCCAGTTCAAGCTGTTCGTGGCCCCCGGCAAGCATGTGCTCGAAGGGAAGTCCGAGGAGCGAGGCGTTGCCCGTGCCGAGCGCACCTGTCCCGAGGGCGGCGAGGCGACGACGGTGCTCTCGTGGCATTGGCCGGATGGTCTGCCCACGAAGCCGGAGCGGCTTTTCAGGCATCGAAGGAAGGGCGAGGTGATACCGGGCCTGGACGATGCGAGGCCCGCGGACATTCCGCGCGAGGAGGACGAGCCCCCGCCGCGGAAGCCGATCTTCGGGGGAGTCGCGGGGGACGAGAGACCCAAGCCGAAGCGCGGATCGGTGGGTGGGGGCGTCGCAGTCGTGTCGGGGGTCGCGACGTGGGCGCCGGCGGTGGGCGTTGCGCTGCATGGGAGCGTGCGGCCGATCGAGGTGCTTTCGATTGATCTCGATGCACGTGCTGCGTGGCTCACGTCGGGCATCGCTGGCGAGCCGATCAGCGGGATGACAGCCGGCGGACTTCTCAGCGTTTGCGGCCACTGGCGGTGGCTTTTCGGATGCGCCACGGGTTATCTCGGGTTGATCGCCGTCGACTTCGATGAGGCCAGATACGAGGGACGGTCTTATGTCTTCTTCACACCGGGGTTAGGCGGCCGTGTAGGGGCTCGGATCCCTATTGGTGACGCATTCGCCATTCGTGTGGCGGCAGATGTTGTCGGACTTAATGGTGGAATTCGTGTGGCTGTCGATCAAGAGACGGTAGCGGATCATCCGCCGGTCATGATTGGTGGTAGTGTAATGGGAACATGGGAGTTTTGAAATGGACCATCGGCGCTCATTTTTTGTCAAGCTGGGCTTCACCACTCTGGTCACGTTAGGCGGTAGTCTCGTCGCCATCGAGGGATGCACCGGGGAACCGCATTACGCCGCAGACCGTTGCGCCGAAGATCCGCTATACCCGGGTGGTCGCTGCCCCGACGATGACTCCGATGCGGGGTCGGACGCCGACGCCGAGCCTCCAGAATGCCCCGGTCGCTGCGTGCCGTTCCCCGAGGGACCCGATGCGCTGCTCTGGAGTCGATGGCCCGATCTCCTGCTGCCTGCGTCGGCCAAGGACCCGGAGCAGAGTTGCCCCGCGGATCTGACGCTGCAATTCGTGGGTTTTTCAGAGCTGATCGCGCCCCCCGCGTCGTGTGACATCTGCGAGTGCGAGCAGTCCGAAGGAACCTGCACGGACCTCCCCACGGACATCCAGCTCCGCGCCGGCTCGTGCAATGATCCGAACGCCGCCGCCTTGCCGTTCGGGGGGCCGTCGGGCTGGGACGGGAGCTGCACGAGCGTGAACGGGATCGCCGTCGGTGCGACGTGCCCGGAGGGAAGCGCGACGCTCTGCGCGCAGTCCGTGGCGGTGGGCCCATTGCCAGGGCCGACCAGCGAAGCCTGCGCGGTCACCACGCAAACGGTCCCCGCGTTCTGGAAGGATACGGGATGGAAACAGCGTTGGATCGCGTGCCGCGGAAACGTCGACGAGCTGCGCTGCGGGGACGGCAAGGCATGCGCGCCGGATCGTCCGCTGCCCTTTCTCCAGTGCGTGTGGCGTACCGGGAAGCACATGCAATGCCCGACGAATTACCAGGACGGTCCGCACGTGCTGTATCCCGAGCTGGCCGTCAATGATGGCCGGGAATGCACCAAGTGCGAATGCGGTCCGCCGGTCGGGAGCGCGTGCCTCGCTACCATCCGATTTTACGACGATGCGTCATGCATGTCCGAGTTCCCTGGGGACACACTCGCCTCCTACGGCGACCAGTGCAGCAATATCTATCCTGCCGGCCGAGCCATCGGGGCCAAGGCCATCACGGACCTCCACTACGTCGGCGGTGCATGCCTCGCGAGCGGCGGCGAGCCGATCGGTGAGGCCACGCTTGACGACGCCCAGGCGGTCACCTTCTGCTGTTATCCCCCCTTCGACTCCTGATACATGATGCCGCCTGCCGAAGCCTCCCCGAACCGACCGGCGAAAAAAGTGGGGATCCGTTTGCCCCCGGGGTCACTACTAGGAGGCATGACAGGATCCAGGACGACGTCGATGCTCGACGCGCTCCCGACGTTTCGCGGGAAGATCATGAAATGGCTCGCCAAGTTCGGCGTTCCTCCCGAGGACGTCGAGGACCTCACCCAGGAGGTCCTCAGCGCAGCCGTTCGGTACAGCGAAAGCTTCGATCCGACCAAGCCGCTGAGCCCATGGCTTCGGAGGATCGCGCGAAACATCGCGATCCAGTACTTCAAGGCAAAGGGGGACTGGGCTTCCACAGAGGCTGTGGAGGAGCCCGCGGCGCAGAGCGAGACGCCGGAGCGAGACGCGTTCGACAGGGAGATGGTGCGCACGCTGGCCGAGGTCTTCGAGGAGCTGACCCCCGCGGAGCGGGAGCTGCTGACACTGCGCTTCCGCGACGAGCGGTCGACCAAGGATATCGCCGCGCTGCTTTCCATCCCGGAGCCCACCGTCAAATCTCGCATCCAGCGAACGCTGGATCGCTGCTTCGAAGGCTTCCGGGCTCGGGGCGTCGAGGATCGCCCGGGCTCCCTTCTCGTGCCGCTCCTCTTCGCGAGCCGTCAGGAGGAGAGGACCGGAGGCGGCTCCTCGAACGGCGTGGGCTTCATGGGCGCGCCGCCGGCGCCTTCGGCCCCGCCGCTCTCGTGGTGGCGCCGTGTGCTGACGTCGCGCGTGACGGCATTCGTTGCGGGCGGCGTCGCCGTGTACCTCCTTCTACAGGCTCGGCAGCCCCCCGAACTCGCCGCTTGCATGATGTGGCTCCGCGCGTTCCCGGTGCCCACCGAGGGGGCCTGCGCCGCGCCGGCCGGCGGCGCCGAGCTGCGCGACGAGCTGCCGGTGCGCGGCGCCGCGCGCGACGGCAAGAGGCCGCGCAAGGCAAGCGCCGCGGGCACACAAGTGGCAGCGCAGGTAGCGGCATCGGAGCCGCTCACGGACTTTGCCGACGTTGAAGGGGTCGACACGGGGGACATCGTGCCGGACGACCGCTACGACCTCGAACCCATGATCGACTTCGGAGCCGAGAGGTAGGACAAGGTCTTACCAATTTCGCGGGATCCGTCATCCGGTCGGTCCCGGTCCCACTATCAGGAAGCGAGACTCAGACGAACACGGCGCCGCGACGCAGCGGCGCCGCGCTCGGATTTGTCCGATCGTCGCTCGTAGACGGGGCGCCTTTCGCTGCGCACCCCGACTGCGTCATGTACCGGATGGCCAGGTTCCGAAAAGGGAGCGGTGCGCGTGAAAGGCGCCCCGTCTTCGGGCGACGACCATTTCAAACAACGACCTCCAGGAGGGGACGATGGGGAGTGGTTCTCTGGGCGAGCAATTACCTCCCTTATCGCCCCCTCCTGGGGGTCGTGTCCTACGGCTTGGAGGCCCATGGATACCTTGCGGGACATCGACGACGACGCAGCAACGACGGTCATGGACCGTCCAGCGCTTCCGCCGCAGAGCGGACCCCGCGTGAGCGCGGCCCATCCCGAGCCGCCGCGGGATACCATCGCGGACCCGCCCTCCGTGTGGAGCCGCGCCCGTGCTATCGCGGGCGCCGTGCTGTGCGATTGGAGCGAGCGCGTTCGCAGGGCGCGTCTTTCGGATCGCCTCCCACCGCTTCCTCCGCCACGCTCCGCGAGGGCAACGCGGGTCTCGGCGGGCGTCGTTGGTCACGACGAACGTGGGGAGCTCCTCTTGCTCGAAATCATGCGCGCGGCCCCGGCCTACCAGCGCGCCGCCGTCTATGTCGCGAACTACGCGACCGCGCTCCGCAAGCACGGGAGCGAGGCATACGCCGAAGGGGTCGTCCATTACGCGCTGTCTCGCATGCGGGCGGATGCCGATGGGTTCGTCTCGTTTACGCGGCTGCGTGACATCCTGTGCGACATGTCGGGCTCCGGAACGCTCGTGCCGGCACTGCTTCGCCTGGAGGAGGCCGGCGTTATCGCCATCACGAGGACTCAGGAAGCGCCACCCCTGCCCGATCGCGTTCAGCTCCGAATCCCCCTGTGAGGGAATGCGAAAATCATGACGACCGAGCCGCCGACCATGGAAACCGAGCTTGTACTTGCGAGCGATGGTGCGATTTATGCCCGATTCGAGGAGGAACCGCCCCCGGGCCGTCGCGTGTTCATCGGCTACGCGCTGACCGCCGACGAGCGCGCGCAGCACGGCACGAAGGGCTTGCTCCGGTGGGCCTGCCTCCAGCACCTCGCGCTCGGGAGCGATGGGTGCGTGTACGTCGAAGAGGAGGCGATCGATCCCGAAGGGCGCAAGGAGTTCAGGGGGTATGCTCTGACGGACAAGGAAGCTACGCGCGTCTGTCAGGAGTTCCACCGTCTGGCGTTCAACCTGACGCTCGCCGTGCGAGCGAAGTAACCTTGTGTCGGAGTCCCGACTGGCATCTCACCATGGCGAGGCTCACGACCGCGCCTTGAGCGCTCCGGCCTGAAACGTTCCGCTTTCCACGGCCCTTCTGTCTCTGGTACGTTTCTCGGCCCCCGCTCTCGGGGAGGGGAAACGCATGCCGCTCAGCGAAAAGAAGATCGCCCCCGCATTTTTCATTGGTCTCGGGGGCGCGGGAGGCGCCATCGTCGACGAGCTCGCCCGCAAGGTGAAGCAGGAAGACTCGTTCGAGCGATACAAGGACCTCGTTCACTTCTTCGCGTTCGACACCGACGCCGACGACCTCGCGCGGCTCGTCTGGATCGACGCGGCCCACAAGTTCGTCCTCTCGGACTTCGACAAGCCCGAGTACGTCGAGCTCAAGCGTGGAAAGCTCCACGCCAAGGCCGATCCTCTCTTCGAGCAGTGGTGGCCCGCGTGGTACCAGCCTCGCGCGCACCGCGGCAAGGGCGCGGGCCAGATCCGCATCGAGAGCCGCCTTTCGCTCTACCACCACCTCGAAAACGATCGCGCCAAGATCCTCGAGACGTTGGAGAAGGCGATCCGGCGCGCGTACGACGTCCACAACCCCTTCCGCGCCAACAAGGCCGCCAAGATCCACGTCTATGCCTCCCTCGCCGGCGGCACCGGCTCCGGCGGCTTCGCCACCATGGCCCTCACGGTCCGGCGCCTCCTCGGCGGCCAGCGTGGACATCGCATCATCGGCACGTTCGTCCTGCCGAACGTTTTCCGCGGCAAGGGCCTCCCGCCCAACCAGTTCGACAAGATCATGTCGAACGGCTACGCGGCCCTTCAGGAGCTCGAGCTCCTCCAGAGCGCCGGCCCCGCCGCGCCCGTCGAGTTCCACTACGACCCGGACAACCCCGAGCGTGTCCTCGTCGACCGGCCCCCGTTCGATCAGATCTATCTCGTCGAGGAGAAGACCGAGAGCGGCGTCGTCCTCGCCGACTCGCAGGAGGTCTACCCCGCGATCGCCGACGCCGCGCACGCGCAGATCTTCACCTCCATCCTCGATCGCGAGGGTTCGACGCTCGACAACGACACGCGCGAGCTCATGCAGCTCGACGAGCAAGGCTTCACGAAGTCGTTCGGCTCCTTCGGCATCGGCGCGCTCGTCCTGCCCGTGGAGGACGTCCTCGAACACGCGGCCTTGAAGCTCGGCGCGGAGCTCTTGCTCGCGGCCGTCCCCGGAGGCAGCGCGGCGCTCGGCGACGGCGCCGATCTCGACGCGGCCGATCAAGCCTTCGTCCGCGGCCTCGAAAGCAAGGCCGAAGGCAACGGCGAGGACGCCGAGCCGTATCGCCGCGCCGTCGAGTGGGCGCGTGGTGGCGGCAGCGGCGGCGAGGGCACGATCGGCGCGTTCCTCCGCCGCACGCGTGAGGACGTGGCCAAGCGCATCGACGAGGCGATCAAGCTTCGCGGCTGGGACGAAGCCGAGCTTTCGGCGTTCGAGCGCGACCCCGAGCGTGTCCGCTCCGAGACCGCGCAGGCCTTCGCCGCGCTCAAGGTCCAGGTCGGCAAGAGCGAGGACGCCGCGCGCGAGCGGGCGCGCGAGGCGGCATTACGTGTCGCGGCCGAATCCGGCGAGATCTCGCTCACCGAGCTCGCGAAGGACAAGGGCCCGACCGAGGCGCGTTACTTCCACGCCTTGCTCCGGCAGGCCGTCGCGGCTGAGCAGGAGACCGCGCGCAAGGCCTACGAGCGAGGCCTCGTCCTTTCGGACGGCCGCCTCGGCGAGGACTTCAAGCGCCGCGTCGACGAGCTCGCCGCGGCCGCGCCGGAGACGCTCCTCGAAAAACTCCCGGGCCGGGAAAACGATTACTTCGAGGTCGCCGCCTCTTTCGCCGGCTGGTATCGCGACGTGCTCGACGGCCTCCGCGCGCGCATCCGCGCGAATGCCTTGATCGAGTATTTCGCGGCCGTCCTGCGCGAGCTCGATCGTCGGAGGCTGTCGAGTTTCCATTTCTTCGCGCGTGTCGATCGTATTCAGCGCCGGCTCGAAGAGCGCGCCGCGCGTATCGTCGCCGCGGGCGGCCGGCGGCACGAGGGCGGCGATGCGAATCGCTACGTCCTCGACGTCGAGGTCCTCCAGGACCACCGCACTGGCCATCGGCTCTGGGATCACCTTTATGCGCGCCTCGTGCGCCCGAGTGATCTCCAGCTCTCCGGCGCGCTCTCGCGCCTCGCGGCGGTCGCGAGCCAGGGCGGCGCCGAGCAGGACATCGAGCGCCGCATCATCGACGACCTCGTCCAGCTCGCCTCCGCCGCGCTGCGCGGCCGCATTGCGGGCGGCCTCGAAGAGCGTGGCCTGCGCATCGACGAAGAACTTCGTTTCGAGGCCCAGCTCGTCTCGGCCACGCGCAGGCTCGAACGCCGCGGCGGCCCGCTCCCGCCTGCGTCCGATCCGCAGTGGATCGAGGAGGCGCGCCGCACGCCCGAGGACGAGATCCAGAAGTACATCAAGGACAAGCTCGAATTCGCCGCCGCGAAATGCGCGCCCTTCGTGACGCTCGGCGCGGGCGCGCCGCTCCTGCCGGACAAGGCGTACGTCGTCATGCACGGCGATTACGAGCGCACGCTCGGGCCGATCCTCGCGCATCTCGCCACGCACCGTGTCGATCGTGGCCAGATCGTCGCCTTGGATCACCCGTACGAGATCATCTTCTACCTCGCGCGGCTCGGCTGCCCGCTGCACGCGGTGAAGAGTTTGTCCGATTACGAGCGCCGTTACCGCGCGGTGAAGGACAAGGAGCTCGCGGAGGGCGCGAAGGTCCCGGGGTTGCCCAAGGGTGTCCCGCAGATCCCGCTGCACATCGACCGCAATTGGGAAGGCGCGCCGGAGCCGGACACGCGCCTCTTCCGCATCTCGATCGACGGCGTGCGCGAGAACGACTCCAAGCTCGCCTGGATCGAGCGGCTCTCGCACGTCCGCAAGAAGGTCGGCGAGGAGCAGGTCCGCACGGACGACATGCGTGATTTCACGCTCGCGGTTTGCTTCGGCGTCATCCGCCGCGCGGACGGCGTCTACTGGATCGAGGACCCGGATCTCCCGGAGGATCGCCGCAAGCTCGGCAAATTCCGCGACCAGGCATTCACGAGTTATCGTGGCCGCATCGACGCGCAGAAGACCTGGGTGCGTCGCGCTTATGCGGCGCACCTCCTCCGGATCGAGGAAGACCGCAATCACGCCGAGCTCGCCTCGCGCCTCGAAGCGCACGTCACCGACATCGAGCGCCTGGTCAAGCTCGCCGACGGCGCGGGCGGCAAACCCGAGCTCGAACACCTCGCCCGCGAGCTCGAATGCATCGTGGTGTTCCGCCGGGAAAAAGGGCTCTGAGGCCCTGGGGGGCGCGTGCGCGTGATCGATGATCGAACGAGGCGTCCCACGCTGCTCGTTGGCGTGGGCGCCTTCGGCCGTGACGTCGCGCGCGCGGCTCGTGGCGCCTCGCTCGTCGCGCTCGACGTGGCTGTCGGTGCAGAAAGCAAACCCGACGCCGCGACCCTCGATCCGAATGCCAAGGACCCGTATTCCCCGATCGTGAAACGCGCCGAGGACGCCCTCGCCGCGCTCCTCGACGTCGGCCATTACCTCGGCTCCTCGTCCCCGACCGACCCGCGTGGTCCCCTTTGCGACGTCCTCGTCGTCGCCGACCTCGGCGAGCCTTCCGTCGCGCCCCTCGTCGCGCCCCTCGCCGCCGCGCTCGCTTCGGGCCTGCGTCGCGCCTTCTCGGCCATCCTGCGCTCGGGCGACGGCGCCCTCGTCGTTTGCCCCTTGCTCTTTTGCCCCCGCACCGGCGACCGGGCCGTCATGGCGCGTGCCGCCTCCTCCCTCGCCGACCTGTCCCGACAAACCTCTTCCTCGGCCCGCGCGCGCTTCGGCGGCCGCGTCTATCTCGTCGAGGATCAGAGCGGCAAATACCTCCTCTCCCGTGCCGAGATGGTCCGCTCCTTTGCGGCATTCCTCTCGACGCTCTGCTTGCCGCAGGTACGCGACGACGATCGCGGCGTGCGCCGCCTCGTCGAGGACGACGGCCCGCCTGGCACCTTCGCCACGTTCGCCTGCGCGAGCCTCGCCTTTGATCACGCGGCGCTCTCGCGTATCGCCGCCGCGCGCCTCGGCCGCGAGATCCTCGCGCTCCTCCGCGCCCCTGTCGATCCGGCCGCGCTCGACATCGCCTCCCTCGCCACGCCACTCGTCCCCACGCAAAGCCGCCTCGACACCGAGCTCGCCGAGGCCGAGCCGCTCGCCGACTTGCTCGCGCCCCCGACGATCGACGTCCCCCCGATCGAATGGGACGACGATCCCGAGACGCTCCTCGAACGCAAATTCGGCTCGCTCTTCCGGGCGCGCGCCGAGGCCACGATCGGCGCGTTCCGGGACGAGGTCGAACGGTTCCGCATGGACAAACTCGCGGCCGCCCTCGAACAGCGCGGCAAGGTCCGCCTCGAAGGCGGCGAGCGTGCCATCGAGACACACGTCGCCGAGCTCGTCGCCGAGCGCCCCACGGGCCACGCGCGGGCCCTCCTGGTTTTACGGGACGCACGCACCCGCGCGAAGGGGTATCTCGACGAGGTCGTCCGTGCGATCGAGGCGCCCGAGCTCTCACCGCTCCCGCCCTCGCCGCTCGCGGAAAAACTCGCCGCGCTGGAGGAAGCCGTCTCCTATCGCCCGCGCCCGCGCCGCATGGTCGTCCTCGGCGCCGCCCTCGGCCTCGTCTCCGCGCTCCTGCTCTCGGGCGTGCTCGTCTCCTCCTATCGCGCCCTGCTCGCTCCATTCCCTCCTTTCTTCGACGCCGTCTCCCCTTTGCCCCACGGCCGCCTCCGCCCCTTTTTCACCCCGCCCGTCCCGCTCCTCGCCGGCGCCGCCGTCTCGGCGTATTCGACGGGTTATCGACTCTGGAAGCACCGCAAACGCCACCACAACTGGGCCTGCGAGGCCCGAGACGACCTCGCGCAATCGATCGCGCGCCACATCCGCGAGGATCTCGTCGGCCATTACGAGCGCCGCTTGCATTACGCGCGCCTTCTCTGGGTGCAGCGCGTCCTCGCGCAGCTCCTCGGCCGCATCGAGCAGACCATCACCGCCCTCGAAGCCACGCGTGCGGCCCTCGCCGCCGCGGACCGCGCCCTGCACCGCGAAGAACACGAGGGCGAGCGAAACCTCTTTTTATTCAACGTTCGGGGGCTTCGCTCCGAGGACGGAGCTGCGCCCCCGAACCCCCCCGGCCTCCTTTCCTCGTCGGTCCTCCACGCGACCATCGTCGGCCCCGACGACGTCGACGCCATTTACGCCGAAATCCGCCCGCCCGAGCCGAGCGCCGCGGCCGAGCGCTGGCTCCGCGAGAGCCTCGCCGAGCATCCGTGGACCGAGGCCCCGTTCGCCGCGCACGACGATCTCCTCGCCTTTTGCCACGCCGAGCTTGAATCCTTCGAGAAAACCTCGCCCTTCGAGGAAGGTAAATCCGCGCTGCACAAGGCCGCCGAATCGTCGGCCAAGGGCTTCCTCCGCCGCCTCTTCCTCAAGCTCTCACCCGGCCTCGAGCTTGCCCCGAAATACGCGGCCGAGGCGCCTGCGCCGCTCCGCCTCCTCTTTGCGCCGCCCGAGGCGCGCAAGCTCGTCGACGCCGCGCTCGCCGAGGGCGGCTTCGAGGGCGCCTGGGACGTGCGGGCCCTCTCGCCGGATCCAGATTCGATCTTGCTCGTCGTTGCGCGCACCGGCCTGCCGCACGAATCGCTCGCGCTCGCGCGCTCGGAGGACCCGTGATCGACGCGATCCTCGCGATCCTCGGCGAATTGTCCCGCCTCGCCCAGGCCAAACCCATTCGCACGAGCCTCGGCGGCATGGCCATCGCGCTCGCCATTCTCCTCTACCTCGGTGCCCTTGCAAAAGCCCGCTTCGAGCTGCGCGCCGTCCGCGTCTCCACCGGCCCCCTGTTTGCCCTCGCCGGCCTCGTCATCTTCGCGCTTTCGCTCGTCGTGGCGATCGTCGACGCGTTGCTCGCCCATTACGACATGCTCCTGATCGAGGAGCGCGTCCTCTTGCTCCTCGCGCCGGGGGAAGGGCGAGAAGCATACGACGCCTTGCGGAAGATCCTTGCCCTCGCCGCGGGCGGGCGATTCGTCCTCCCCGGCCCCGTGCATTTGCCGCTCGCCTTGCTCCTCGGCGTCGTCGTGTACCTCGGCCTCGTCTTCTGGGCCGCGCGCACGATCGAAGAGCTCGGCTCGCTCGAACAGAAGCCGGACGACGTCCTCGCGCGCGAGCGCCTCGAACAGCAAAAAGCCATCGCCAAGGCCCTCGCCGAGGGCCGCCCGCTCCCGGTCAAACCCGTCGAGAGCGCGCCCCTCGCCGACGACCGATTCGGCCGCGTCTTCAAGCTCCTCGGCCACTGGACGAGCGTCGAATACGTCGAGTCCCGCTTCGTGCGCTGGCAAGGCCCGCTCGTGTTTGCCCTCGCCGGCCTCGCCGCGCTCGCCCTGCCGGCCGCGCTCGCCGGGCATTTTTCGGCGCCGCTCTGGGTCGGCTCCGCGATCGCGCTCGATGGCCTCCGTCGGAACCTCGCGACCCGCACGAAGAGCCCCGACAAACCCGAGCCCGAAAAAAAGGAAGAACCCCCCGCGCCGAGGCCCGAGCTTCGTCCGCTGGTCGAGGCCATTCACGCGGCCCAGGGCCCTTTGCTCTTGCCCCCGGAGACGCCCGGCGTCGAGCCCGCCCGCATCTCGCCCGGCACCGATTTACGCGCCAAACGTTTGCTCGACGATCTCTCGCGCGAGCTCGGCGCCGGAAAGGGCCTCTACGTCCACCAGGGCCTCGCCTGCGATGCCTTCGAGGATCGGAAAAACATCCTCCTCTGCACGCCGCCGCTCTCGGGAAAAACCACGACGCTCGACCTGCTGCTTTTTTACGCGCTCCTCGTCGAGGCCGAGAACGTCCTTTGGCTCGCGCCCTCCGCCGCGGCCGCGTGCGTGGCCGAACGGCGCGTCCTCGCGCGCGCCGAGGCTTTGCGCTGGAAATGGAACGTCCATGCCGCGAACATCGCGTCCGGCGCGGGCGCGGCCGATCCGACGCACGCGTCCCCCTCGCTCGTCTTCGCCGATCCCGAAGGCGTGCATCGCGAGCTTTGCGGCCGGCAAAAAGAATGGTCCGGATTCCTCGGGGCCTTGGGCCTCGTCGTCCTCCCGGACCTCGAAGAATGGCACGGCGCTCCCGGCGCACACCTCGCCTTGCTGCTCCGCCGCCTCCGCCGCGCCTCCGCCCGCGCCTCCGCGCGCTCTTTCGAACGCGGCGAGCGCATTCGTTTCCTCTGCACGGCCGATCCTTCCTTCCGTGACCTCGGCCAGCTCGGCGAGCGCCTCGTCGGTCGCCCCATGCTCGTGCTCGGCCCCGAGGTCGACGGCGCCCCACGCCCCCCGATCGTCTCGTATTTCCTCCCCCCGCGCCCGCGCGCGCAGGCCGACGTGCACCCCGCCGTACGCGCGCTCGGCGAATCGCTCGCGCAGGGTTTTTCCGCGGAGCTCTTCGGGTATGACGACGTCCTCTCGCGGGCCGACGTCGCGCGGGCCAACGAATGGACCCTCGGCCGCGACGTCGCCACGCGCGGCCGCGCCTTCGCCGAGGAGCGCCACGAGCTCTCGCGCGCCCTCTCCGAGGCAGAAGTCGTCATTGCCCGCGTCCGCGCTGCGACGTACGGAAAGAGCCCGATCCTCGCCGCCCACGTCGGCTTCCGCGCCGCCACCGTCCCCGAAGCGCGCGTCGCCGCCCTCGGCGCCGGCGAGCGCGTCGGCAAGGCCATCGCGCCCCCGAAGCCCGAGCCCAAAGAGGTTTCTCCAGACCAACCTGAAACCCCGCAATCCCCCGGCGAGCTGCAAGCCGAAGCCATTGCGCAGACGGATCTCGAGCGGAAAGTCCTCGTCCTCTGGCAGCCCGATTCCGACCCATTCTCCTCGCTCCTCGCGGCCGAGCGCCCGCATTTCCGCCACCCCGACCTCGACCTCGGCTGTGCGCTCGTCGTCGATCCGCTCGCCGAGTCCATTCAACGCGCGCACCTCCGGGCGGCGCTCGTCGAGGCCTCGTGGAGCGAGGACGAGCTCGCCGCGGACTTCTCGCGCCCCATCGTGCAAAGCGAGCTTTCCCCAGCGGAAAACGCCTCCACCGAGCCGACGCGCCTCACGCGCACCGTGCACACCGTCCTCGATCCCGAGACCGGCGAGCGCCGCGAAGTCCCGCGAATCTCCGCGGCCGGCGAGGCACATCCAACGCTTTGCTTCGACGTCGCGGCCGAGCCTGCGCGGCTCGTCGATCGCCACACGGGCGAGGTCCTCTACGGCGTCGAGCGCGCGCGTATGCTCTCGGCCGCGTATCCCGGCCGTATCTTCGTCTTTCGCGGCGGCCGATACGTGGTCAAACCCGCCTCCGAGCAGGACGGCCTCGCGGCGGGCCGCGTCGCGTGCGAGCGCGAGGAGCGCCTGCTCATCACGAGCCCCATTCGCGAAGTCTCCGTCACCCCGATCGAGCGCCGCAAAGAAGCCCCGCAAAAGGACAGCAGGGAAGGGGAGCGCGCCGAGCGCCGCGCCGAGCCACTCCGATCGCTCGGCGGCGCGCAGTTCGTCTTCGAGCGCAGGCTCGTCGAGGTCGAGGAACGCAGCCTTGGCTTGCGCCGCCACGGCCCCGATGGAAAGCCGCGCGACGTGACCCTCTATGCCGAGCCGCTCCTTCACCGTTATGCGACAAAGGCGGCGGTCCTCGCGCTGCCCGAGGCCTCGTTCGGCGCGATCACCGAGGGCACGCTGCACGCGCTCGTGCACCTCTTCCGCGTCACCTTGCCTGCGTTCGTGTGGTGCCGCGAGGAGGACCTGCTCATCGTGCGCGCCGCGCGCTTCGGCGCTGCGGAGACGGCCGCGATCGCGTTCGTCGACGCGCACCCTGGAGGCGTGGGTTTCTCCGAGGCGGTGACGCTCGACGTCCTGCGCGTGGCCTGTGGGTTTGCCCTGGCCATCGTCGAGCGTTGCCCGGCGCGTTGCGCCGCGGCCGAGGGGTGCCCCTCGTGCTTGCAAATTCTGCAATGCCACGCGGCGCCCGGGGAGGAGACGAAGCTCGACAAGCGGGGGGGGAGGGAGCTCCTTGGAAAGATCCTCGGCCGAGGCTGACGCGTTTCGGTTATCCTTGCGCCCCTCGATGCGCCTCTCCTCCCCGTTCGTCCTCGCGCTCGCCGCCATCGCCGCCTCCTGCGCCGCCGCGCCCACCGGCCCCACGGGCGCGCCTGCCACCGATCCCCCCGAGGAGCCGCCTGCGCCCGTCGTCCCGCGCGAAGTCCCCGTCGATCCTCCGAGCGGCGCCCTCGGCACCGCCGCGCCCGTCGAGGCGCGCGAAAAAGTCCCGCTCAAGGGGTTGCGCGTCGACGCTCGCCCGGGGGATTTCGTCCTTTCGCACGCGGGCCGCGTCGCCGTCGTCTCCGCGCGTGGCCACCTCGTCGATTATGGCCCCGAGGGCGGCGCCGATGGGATGGTCTCCCTGCAATCCGTCCTCCAGATGGGCCTCGGCGTCGCGACCACCGACGTCGCCCGCGTGGAGCTCGTTGGCGAAAAGAAAAACGTCGTCCGTGTCGATCGGGCCGTGCGTGGCCAGCCCCTCACGCACGTGAGCTTTTATTTCTTCGGCCCCGGCGATGCGCTCTGGATCGAGAGCCTCGCCGTCACCTCACCCGAGATCGAGCCCGTCGATCCCGGCCCCCTCGGCGCCGCCAAGCGCCTCCCCGCGCTTGCCGTCACCCTCGGCGAGAACATCCATTGGGGCAACGTACCCACGTGGCTCGAGGGCGCGGGGCCCATCACCCGGGCTTTTCAGCTCCGCACCGAATTCGTCGCCCGCCACAGCCTCGGCACCGCGTACGCGCTCTGCTCCGAGGAAGGCCCGCTCTTCGCTCGTTTCGGCTCGCCCGAATATGGGTTTTTCGAGGCCGCCCTCACCGGTGAGCGCGTCGTCCCCGTCGTCCACGCCGGCGCCTCCGAGCGACGCCGCGTCGCCGTCACCCTGAGCGACCGCTCCTCCGGCGACGCCGCGCTCGCCTTGCCCTGCCGCGCCCCCACCGCCCGACGCCGCGTCACCCTCCCCACGCTCCCCGTCCGCGGCAGCCGCATCGAGCTTGCCCGCTGCGACGGCGCCGGACGCCGCCGCATCTACGTCGAGCTCGCCGCCGAGGAGCGCATGTTTGGCAAGACAGACCGCGCCGTCGACCTGCCCGAGGGCTGCTTCGACGCACGTTTCGTCGCGCCCGGCCACGCTCCGGGCCCCTGGATCCGCGTCGAATCCCTCGCCGCAGAGATAACTCGTGCCAAACCCTCCGCCGGACGCCTGCGTATCGCCGTCACCGACGGCGGAAAACCCATCCCTGCGCGGCTCCTCGTGCGTGGCAAGGACGGCACGTCCGATCCCGACTGGGGCGACGAACCGCTCCTCGGCGCGGCCCTCAACGTCGTGTACCTCGACCGCGGCGAGCGCGACCTCTTCCTCCCGCCCGGCAAATACCACGTCGCCCTCACGCGCGGCTTTTCGTACTCGGCGCACGAGGAGGACATCGAGGTCGCCGCGGGCCGCGAGGTCACTGTTCGCGCGAAGCTCGAACGTGTCGTCGACACGAAAGGGTTCGTCTCGGCCGACCTGCACCTCCACGCCGAACCTTCCCCCGACGCCCCCGCGCCGCTCGCCGAACGCGTGCGCAGCCTCGTCTCCGTGGGCGTCGACGTCGCGGTCGCCACCGACCACAACGCCGTCACCGATTACGGCCCCACGATCCGCGAAATGGGCCTCGCCTCGGATCTCGTGAGCATCGTCGGCGACGAGGTCACCTCGCCTGCCTGGGGCCATTTCAACGTCTTCCCGCTCCTGCCCGCGTCCGTGCCGCTCCCCTGGATCGGCGTCCTGCCGGCCGAGATTTTCGCCGCCGCGCGCGCGCAGAAACCTTATGGCACGAGCACGATCCTCCAGGTGAACCACCCGCGCTGGGGCGGCATCGGCTACTTCGAGCTCCTCCGCCTCGACACCGACGACCTCAAAGGTTGGCTCGACCGCTCCCCGCTCGCCGACATGGGCTTCGATCTGCTCGAGGTCTACAACGGCGACCATTCCCGTTACATCGCCGGGGTCGAGCCGGTCCTGCGCGACTGGTATGCGCTGCTCGACGCGGGCTTCCGCGTCGTCGGCACCGGCAACTCCGACTCGCACAAGCTCGTCTACCACGAGGCGGGTTTGCCCCGGAACATGGTGTTCGTCGGGGACGACGTGAAGGGCGTGGTTTCCGAGGCGGCCTTCGTGGACGCGCTGCGCAAGGGAAATGTGAGCGTCTCCGGAGGGCCGTTCGTCCGGATCGAGGTCGCTGGCAAAGCCATGGGCGAGACGATCCCGCCGGGCGAGGCCGAGGTCGTCGTCCGCGTCGACGCACCGCCCTGGATCGACGTCGATCGGATCGAGCTCGTCAAGCGCGGAAAAACCGTGCGGACCTTCCCGATTGCCGGCCGCAAGGGCCCCGTCGAGCAGCGCAGCCGCGAGACGTTCGAGAAGGGTGATTGGATCCTCGCCATCGCCCGCGGCACGAAGACCATGGACGCCTACGTGCCCGGCGTTCCGCCGCTCTCCTTCACGAACCCGGTCTTCGTGCGTTGAGAAAAAACGCCCGTCAGCGAGCGCTCGTGCAAGCGAGGGCGGCCTTGGCTTGCCGCGCGTAACGCTCTTCCACGGCGCGCTTCAGGATGGGTTCGTCGACGAACGGCAGCTCGCCGTCCTTGCGCCACCCTTCGAGCGCGCGCGTCGTCGCCGCCTGGCAGGGCGTCTCCTGCCGGATCGCCCGGCAGATCAGCGCCTCCAGGCTCCGCGCGTCGCGCACCGTGCAGGCCTTCGCGTCCTCGCAGTCCTTCGCCGCCTCCTCGCCGCAAGGCCGGCAGTTGAAGGCGTCGAGGTGTTCCTTGGAGGTCAAAGGACACGCCGAGAGGTCCTCGCAGGCCTCCGTGGTGCACGCGGGCAGCTCGGCCACGGCCGGCGTCTTCGGCGCCTCGCTCGTGGTGCTCGCTCCGCCGCCCCCGCACGAGGCGGCGAGCCCCGCGAGTGCCACAAAAATGACGCCCCATGCACCCATCTGTCCGAACGTTCGTTCACCGCCGCGCCGCATCGCCGCGAGGCTATCGCAGGGCCGGGCTCGAAGGGAAGGGGAAGGCTCGGCTCGTGCTGTCGTCCTTGTGGTCCGGCCGGGATCGTTTTATGCGGAGTTCCGTGGATCTGGAACGACAGGGCTCGACCTCGACGGACGTGGCGCGAGCGGTTTGGTATCTGGCGTCTCCGGCGATGTCAACGCGCCTCTCGGGCGAGGTGCGCCTCGTCGTCGGCGAAATGGAGGGGCGCGTGCTCTGGTGAGCCCGGCGCGTGCCGATGCAGCTGTTCGTCCAGACCTTCCACGACCGGTTCGGCATCCTCCCGCCGGAGGGCATGCTCCCCACGGATCCGCTGCGTCCTTTCGATGCGTCGGCCATGCTCGTCGGCTCCGAGGTCGCGCACGCGCACGGCGTCGCCCTCGCCCAGGCCGAGATCGGCCCGTTTCTCCGGACCGCCCCCGAGGGATACCTGCTCGTCGGCTTCTGGGGCCACGGCGTGCAGAGCCACGCATTTTATTACGTCCGTGTCGACGCCCAGAGCCGCGTTTATTTCCGCCTCCCGCACGGCGGCGTGTACATGGACAACGAGCGCGCGGCGCAGCGCATTCGGCTCTTTTTGACCCGGTATTTTGCGATCGAGCCGGTCCTTCGCACCCGGACGACCTCGTTCGTCGCGGTCGACGCCATGGGCGAGGCGCGATACCGGCTCGTCGGCAAGGACGGAACGACCGTCGAGCTCGATCGCAGCTTGCTCGTGGACGCTTCGTTCGAGGAGCGATTCGCGCCCGTCCTGCCGTCCCTTTGACGTCGAGACGTCACGCGGCAGGTTGCTCGGCGCTTGCGGAGCGCGTCGCGTCGCGGTACCGCGTTACCGCATGGGAACGCGCCGCATCGTCCGCACGTACATGACCCGGAGCCCGCTCACCGTCCCGCGCACGACCACGATGGCGCGCGCGATGAAGCTGCTCGACGAGCACGGCTTCCGGCACCTGCCCATCGTCGACGAGGCCGGCAAGCTCATCGGCCTGCTCTCGGAGCGCGAGCTCAAGATCGTGGAGAACATGCGCGTCGTCGACGCGGGCATGGCCTGCGTCGAGGACTTCATCCTGGGCCCGCCCTACAGCGTCTCGCCCGAGTGTCCGCTCGCCGAGGTCACGCGCATGATGGCCGAAAAGAAATACGGCTCGGCCGTGGTCGTCGAGGGCGACACTGTCGTGGGTCTCTTCACGACCGTGGACGCGCTCCGGGCCCTGACCACGATGCTCGACGAAGTCGAGGGCGGCTGAGTCCCGCTCATTGCACTACGCCGGGCAAGGTGCCCGGGCCATACCGCGCGATGACACCCTTGCGCCGCACCCCGGGGGCCTTCGGCGCATAAAAATCGCCCCCCACGGCCCAGAACGAGCCTTCGCCGTCCGACCATGCCGCGTGCAGATCGTCGTAGGGTTCGAGGACGAACTCGTCGATCCAAGCCCCGTCCACGAGTCTCTGCTTTTGCCCGCCGTCGCCGACGAGCAGCGCCGATCCCGAGGGGCCGCATGCGACGCCGTTGACGAGGTTCGTCAGGGAAACGTTCACTTCAGAAAAACCGTCTCCGTCCGAGCGGAGCACCGCGGAGCCGCCGACGGCATACACTTCCTTCACCCCGCAGCCGGACACGGTGAACAGCTTGGCCGGCGTGGGCGCGGGCTCGACGAGCGACCATGCCGCGCCTTTTTTGCGCCAGATTGTTCCTTTTTCGCCCACGGCATACAGGTCGTCGGGCGCGCTGCCCCAGATCTTGTAAAGCGTGCGGCCGAGGGGCGCGCCGGGCAGCGGCTCGGGCTTCCAGGTCGTGCCGTCCCAATGGAGGACGATGTCGTTTGGCGCGAAAACCCCACCGCCGGGCGTGCCGCCCACGGCGAAGGCCTCGGTCTTCGAGAAGGCCATCACGCCCCAGAGCGTCGCCTCCACCCCGGACGCGTGCTCCGTGAACGACGCGCCGTTCCAGTGCGTGATGCGCCCCTTTTCCCCGACGAACCACACATCGTCGGGGCCCGTGCCGTGCACCCACCAGTACGTCTCGGCGCCGCCCGGCGTGAGCCGCTTCCATGTGGCGCCGTCGAACTGCACCACGAGCGTCTCGAATCCCTCGTTCCCAAGCGGCCCGCCGACGGCGAACACATGCGAGGGACTCGCGCCCCAGATCGAAAGCACCGCGCCGTCGAGGTCCTGCGCATCGAGCACGGTCTGCCAGGCCGAGGGACCCGCATCTCCGCCGCTGCCGCCCATTCCGCCGCTGCCGCCCGCGCCCCCGCTTCCCGCCTCGCCGCCATGGCCGCCTGCGCCGCTGCTTTGCTGCGATCCGCTCGATGCCGCGCCGCCGCTGCCAGCGGATTCGGACGGGCCGCAGGCGGGCAGGACGAACAGCGTCGCGAGGGTCACGGGCAAGGCGAAGGCGCGCGGCATGGAGAGCCATCGTGCCTCATGGACGTCGCGAGCGTAAAGAGCCGCGCCCGCGCGTGGGTACGCTCAGGACTCTGCGAAGACCTCGTCGATCGTCTTCGCGTCGAGCAGGCGCAGGATCCATGCGTCGAGCATGGCGCGCGTGGCTCCGGCGATCCGGGCCTCGGCGTTCGCCGAAATCTCGCCGAAGCGCGCCTGGAGCAGGGTGCGGAGCGCCTCGCGGCGGCCTTCTTCGCGGCCTTCTTCGCGACCCTCTTCGCGGCCTTCGTCGCGCGCGCCCGCCTTCAGCTTTTCGAGCTCCGCGTTCCCTTTTCGTTCGAGCGCGCGCACAACCTCGCGCTCCGCGTTCTGCACGTCGAGCAGCGCGCGCACCGCAATGGGACGCACGAAGCACGAATCCTCGAGCATGCCGTCCAGGAGGAGCGGCACGAACGCGTGTTTCTCCGTCGACCACTCGCAGACCTCGCGGCGCTTGACGAAGATCGCGAACACCCGACGAACGCCGCGCTCCGCGAGCTCCTCGGCCTTCTCGACCACGTCGCGCACGCTCTGCTCGTTCACGATCTCGAACGAGATCTCCTCCAGGAAACGCCGCCCCGTGGCCGGGTCCTGCCCCTCTCGCCGGATCGAGAGGTCGGTCGCGAAGTTCGAGCCCTCGGAGACGCGGGTGAGCAGCTCCGTCGAGGGCCGGTAGCCCGGACGGACGTGCGGGAGGATCAAAAAATCCAGGCTCGTCTGCAGGTCCGCGTGAGGCTCGAGCGCTGGCTGCGCGACGACCTTGCGGCCGCGGATCATCTCATCCCGCGTCGTCTCGGGCACGACGATGTGCTCGTCGACCGGCGGAAAACGTCCCGGGCGAGAGCCCGACGGCGGAAACGACAGCGCCGCGCCACCGCCGCCGCGAGGGGGCGCGAGGAGGACCGTCGACCGATCAGGCTTGGGATCCATGCTCCACAACCTAGCAGACGCGAACCCCTTCCGGGAGCCCAAAAATGCCCTTTTCCCGCTCCGCGGGCAAACCCCACGCGTCCCGCGAGGATCGGCTATAGTCCCCCGCCGTGGACGCGCGCCGAACGCCCCCGAACGAGGTGCCGCGAGCGCGCTTCGTCGCGCTCGTGCTGACGCTCGTCGTGTTCGTCGCGTGTGGCGCGCCCGACGAGCCGCCGGGCCGCACCGTCGAGGGGCCGGATCCGGCCGTGCCCGCGGCATCCGTCGCCTCGGGCGGCGCGCTCCCGCTCCCGCCCGAGCCCTCGGCCGTGAGCGAGCCCGAGCCCGAAGGCCCCGCGCCGGCGGACCTCGAGCCAGGCCAGGGCCACGAGCTCGCCAGCATCGCGATGCGCAACTTCGTGTACATCGCGCCCGATTACCAGTCCACGCGGCTCGGCTACCTGCGCGCGGGCGCCATCGTCCCGCGCGCCGCCGAGCCCGCAGGCTTCAAGCGGTGCAAGGGCGGCTTTTATCGGATCCACCCGCGCGGCTACGTCTGCGTGGGCACGGGCGCGACGCTCGACACGAAGCATCCCGTCGCCCTCGCGGCCGTCCGCGGCCCGCGCCGGGGCGAACCGTTCCCTTACCATTACGTCGTTTCGCGCAGCCCCCCGCCGCACCTCTACGTCCACCTCCCCACGCCCGAGGAGCAACGCACCGTCGAGGGCCGTCCCCTCGGCGCGCGCGGCATGAACGACTGGATCGTGCAGGAGATTGGCAGGACGATCGGCGATGCGGATCCGATCTCCCCCTTCCTCGAGTCCGGCCGCGATTTGCCGAAGCCCGCGGGCGCCGAGGAGAAGGTCCGCTTCCACGCGCACCGCGGCCGCGCCAAGGCGCGCTCGGCGTTCGGCCTGATGGCCAGCTTCGACTGGACGGACCGCCGCTTCGGCCTCACGACCGAGCTCGACCTCGTCCCGATCGATCGCACGCGTCCCGCGCACCTCTCCGAGCTGCGCGGCGTCGTCTTCAAGGCGCCGGGCGTGCCGGCGTTCGTCATGCACCAGGGCCTGCGCGCGCTGCGGCCCGACGAAGAGGGCAAGCTCCGGCCCGCGGAGTACGTCCCTTTCCGGAGTGGCTGGGTGCTCACGGGGCGCGCGTCGAGCGGCGGCGGGCACCGCGTCGAGGGAAAACCGGGCGAGGCGCCGGCGGCCTACGTCGAGACCACCGAGGGCGTATGGCTCGCGGCGAGCAGCCTGCGGATCGGCCGGCTCGGGCAGGATCTCTGGGGACATGCCAAACGCGGCAAGCGCTGGATCGACATCTCGATCGAGCTCCAGATGCTCGTCGCCTACGAGGGCACGAACCCCGTGTTCGCCACGCTCGTCTCCACGGGCCGTGGCGGGCTCTCGGACCCGGAGACCACGGGCGCCACGGTCCAGGGCACGTTTTTCGTCCAATCGAAGCACGTCACGGCGACGATGGACGGAGATCCGGCGAGCGAGGCCGCGTTCGAGCTCCACGACGTGCCGTACGTCCAGTACTTCCACCAGAATTACGCCATTCACGGCGCGTACTGGCACGACGAATTCGGCAAGGCGCGCAGCAATGGCTGTGTGAACGTCTCGCCCGCGGACGCGGCCTGGCTCTTCGAATTCACCGATCCGCCCGTCCCGGCCGCGTGGCACGGCGCGATGACCCCCGCCGGCGGCACGCTCGTGTACGTCCACCCCTGAACGGGCTCTCTCCCCGAGAGCACGATTTGTACCCGAGCTTTCCTCTTGCTCCCTCCTTCCCGCATGGGTTAGATCTTCGAGATTTCGTGTCTCCTTTGATGTTCACGGAAAGGACGAAGGTCATGCGGGCTCTCCGGACCGGATTCTCCATGTCGCGTGCCGGGCTTTGTGGTTCCCTCCTCGTGGCGCTCCTGGCCGGCTGCACGGCCACGCCGACCGGCGGACCGCTCGGAGGAGGCAGCGGGATCGACCTCAATCCGGTGCCCCCGAAGGTCGACGAGCTGCCCAACGTCGGTCAGCTCCCGCCCCTGCCGACGGGCCCCGAGGCGCGCCCCACGCCGCCGCCGCTGCCCCAGCAGGGCGCCACCTCGTTCCTCTCCGCCGACGAACCCTGGTTGCAGTGGGGCTACGACGGGGAAGAAGAGGAAGAGGAAGAAGAAGAGGAGGAAGAGGAAGAGCGCGAGCTCGAGGAGGGCGATATCTATCGTGTCCTCAGCGACGGCGTGCTCCTCAACCTGAACCTCTATCGCGGGCTCCAGGTCATCGACATCGGCGACCTCTCGGATACGCAGATCGTCGGCCGTTTGCCCATTCAGGGTACGCCCGTCGAGATGTACGTCGACGGCGATCGCGCCGTCATCCTGCTGAACGATTGGTCCGGCTACGAAGGGCACCCCGAGAAGTTCATCGTGAAAGACCGCACGGGCGGGACGATCCTGCTCGTCGACATCGCCGATCGGCAGCACCCGAAGCTCCTCTCGCAGCGGTACATCCCGGGCTACATCCAGACGAGCCGGTACGCGAACGGCCTGAACAAGGATTCGCTCTACGTCGCCGCCAGCGAATGGGAGTACAAGCAGGTCGACGGCTCCTGGGATTACGTGCTCAAGAGCACCGTGAAGAGCTTCGACGTGGCGCCCACGAAGCTCATCTCGAAATCGGAGATCCAGCTCGGCGGCGACGTGACGGACGTGCACGCCGAGGGCGACGTCCTGCTCGTGGCCCGCGGCAACTCCGTCTGGTCGAACGAGAGCAGCAACGTCGCGGTCGTGGACATCTCGAGCATCGACGGCGCGATGACCCTGCGCGACGAGATCACCGTCCCGGGCTACGTGCGCTCGCAGTTCCACATGGATATGCGCGGCGACGTCCTGCGCGTCTTCTCCGGCCCGCGGTGGGGCGTCGGCAAGCAGAGCCACCTCACCACGTTCGACGCGTCGAACCTCGACTCGCTCGTCCCCATCGACCACGCCGCCTTCGGCACGGACCAGGCCATGTTCGGCGCGATCTTCCTCGACGATCGGGCGTTTGCCGTGACGTACCTGCAGACGGATCCGTTCCACGCCTTCTCGGTCGGCGCGGACGGCAGCGTCGAGGAGAAGAGCGAGTTCATCGTCTCCGGGTGGAACGATTTCTTCCGGCCCGCCTTCTCCGCGACGCGCCTCATCGGCATCGGCGTGAACGACGAGGGGGGCTCACGCAAGCTCGCGGTGAGCCTCTACGACATCACGAACCTCGAAAACCCGAACCCGCTCGTGACGCGGGCGGAAGTCGATGGGCAGAACGGCGGATGGAACTGGTCCGAGGCGAACTGGGATCACCGCGCGTTCACCGTGTCGGACAATGCGGTGAACGTGCAGGCTCCGACCGGCGAGACGGAGACGGGCCTCGTGCTCCTGCCGTTCTACGGATATCAATACGGGGTCGACGGGTCGTGGCAGGCGAAATCGGCGGTCCAGATCTTCACGTTCTCGGACCACACGGTGACGCGGCGCGGGGTCATGTTGCATTCGGATCCGGTGCGCCGCGCCTTCCGCCTGCCGAATCAGAACGGCGCGAACCTCTCGGAGCGGGAGCTGCGCGTCTACGACCAGACGAACCCGGACAACCCCGTCCTGCGCGACCAGATCGACCTCGCGCCGGAGTACAGCGGGGTGTATCCGATCGGCAATTCCCACCTCGCCCGGGTGAAGGAGCCGAACTGGTATTACTGGTGGACGGAGCCGAACAGCCCGAAGGTCGTGGAGATCGTCCCCAAGGTCCAGGGCCAGGACGTCGAGCTCACCGAGCCTGTCGCGAGCTTCGAGGTGCCCCAGCAGGCGTCGCTCTTCCAGGTCGGCGACAAATTCGTCTCGGTGACGTCCAACGCCAATAACTGGCCGACCTACACGACCACGGTGCAGGTCTTCGACCTCTCCGACCCCACGAATCCCACGGAGGTCGGCTCACTCGTCACGAACGAGCTGCCCTGGGCGTCGGTCCGCGTGGTCGGTGATTCGCTCGTCTTCTCCGGTGCGGAGAGCGTGTCGCAAGAGCAGATCTACGTGAACCAGTGCTGGGAGTACGTCTACGCGAACGTCGATTGCTTCGGCGAGGAGGGCTGCAACTACCTCGCGGGCCAGCGTGATTGTTACGAGGTCGATGGCAAGCCCGAATATTGTGTCGGTGGTTTTGCCTCCTGCACGGACCATGAGGACGCCGAGCCGTCGTGCGTGCCGCTCTCGGACGACGAGACGCCGGAGCAGCTTTCCGGCTACTGCTATGGCGGCGAGCGGTCCCTCGTGACCTCGCGATACTGGTTCCGGGGGCTCGACCTCTCGGATCCCACGGCGCCGACGCTCGGCGACGTCCTCCAGACGCCCGTCGGGGAGGACGCGGTTCGCGTGTTCGAGGACGGTGATTCGCTCTATGTCACCGTCAAGAAGCCCGTCGAGGTGCCGCTGGATCCGCGGCCGTATGCGCAATACTTCGTTCGCCGCGTCGATTTCGCGAACCCCGCGGCGCCCGTGGTTGGCCCGGCGATCAACGTCCCGGGTGAGCTCGTCGCCAAGAAGGGCTCGGTTCTCTTCACGCAGGACGAGGTGTGGGGCCAGCAGTTCGTGGATTCGGCGTTCGCGAAGCTCGATCTCTCGGGCAACCTCGCGTCCCTGCAGAACTACGAGCACCTGCCGTTCCGCCGGGTGCAGTCCTTCGGCGTGGACGAGGGGGGCCTGCCCGTCGCCGTGCACAGTCTGCAATGGCAGACGTACGGGGGCTATTACGGGAACGACCATCCCTCGTTCTCGGTCTTCGCGCCTCGCCCGGACGGCGAGGATTTCCTCACGCTCTCGACCACGAGCGTCCCGGCCTACCTCTGGCTCCAGCATGTCGACCGCAAGCGCGCGTTCCTCTCGACGTACGGCGGCATGCTGATGGTGAACCTCGACGCGCCGGAGACGCCGTTCGTCCAGGCCTTCTTCAAGACCTGGTACTACTATGGCGCGGGCGGCCCGCGGATCATCGACGACGAGGTCTACCTCCCCGCGGGGCCGACCGGCATTCAGCAGCTCGGGATCGACGAGTCGAACCTGCTGCAATCTCCCTGATTCAGAGCAACTCGAGGGCGCCGATGTCCACCGGCGCCCTCATGCACGTCCCCGCACCATCACGCCGCGATTCGTCAGGGCCCCGCCATTTCCAGCGTCGGCTTGGGCTTCTGGCCTGGCTTCGCCTTCCGCACGATCTCCAGGAGGTCGTGCTTCTGCTTGCCGTATTCGAGCGTGATGACCTTCTCGGTCGCCTTCTGCGCGCTCATGCCGAAGTCCTCGAACACGATCACCTGCACCTTCGTGCGCGTCGAGGCGCGGTTCCGGTCCGACGCGAAGTAATGGGCCTGCATCTTGTACTTGCCGTCCGTCGCGTTTTTCAGGACGTACATCTCCGGGCCATAACCCTGCGTGACGTCCATCGTGAGCTGGCCGCCGAGCTGCGTCTGGCGATTGCCGAAGTAGCAGACGTCGCCGTTCGGCTCGGTCACGTGCAGGTCGATGTCGGTCGCGTCCGTGTTCCAGGTGATCATCACGACGAGATCGGCGCTCTGGAGCTGGGTCTCGCGGGCCACCTGGGGCAGGCGGTTCTTGACGTACTCGGGCACGTGGGTTTTGAGGTCGCCGCGCGCCGCGCGCTGGAGCAAATCGAAGTATTCGAGCGCGAGGATCTTGCGGAACTCGCCGAACCGCGCTTCCCATCGCCCCGCGAGGCCCACCTCGAAATACGCCATCGCGAGGTCCGTGCGGCCGAGCCGCGCGAGGGTCTGCGCCATGGCGCGGTAAGTCTGCGGCTCGTAGGGGCGCGCGACGGCGACGCGGCGGAAGAGGTGGAATGCGTCCGCGGGCAGGCCGAAGCTCATCGCCGTGACGCCGACGTCGCGCGCGAGCACGGCATCGCCTGGGTTTTCCTCGACGAGCGAGCTCAGCGCTTTGAGGGCGTCCGCGGGCCCGAGCGAGGCGCGCCGGCGCTCGGCCTCGGTCGTCATGCGATCGTAATCGAGCTTGTGCGCGGTGAGGTCGGCGAGCACGGGGGCGGGGATCGACTTCTTGTCGCGCGATTTCACGGCGAGCGGGGCCGCGTCGACGCGGAAGCTCTCCTCGGGCATCTGATTGAGCGCCTGGCGGAACGAAGGTGGTACGGTGAGGGCCACGCCGGGCGTCGTGGGCAAACCGTCGATCCAGCGCAGGAACGTGGCCTTGGGGTTGCCGAGTGCGGAGGCGGAGAGGGCCAGCGTGTCCTCGACGACGCGCGAGGCCGACGCCGATTTGATGGTCCGGGCGAAGTCCTCGGGCACGATGCCGAAGCGCTGATAATCGGCCTCGGACTCCAGCATGAGCAGCGACGAGGTCTTGCCGGGGACGCGGAAGTGGATCGAATACGCCTTCGCCATGGTCTCGGTGGCCGGGGCGAGCTCTTCGATCTGCGCGACCGCGATCTGGCCATACCCACGAATCGCGAGCGGGGAGGGGATCGCCTGGCCGAGCGGGGCTTTTACGATTTGCGTGCCGCTGCCGGATTCGAGCGTGAGCTCGACGGCGGCGTCCTTGTCGGGCGTGCCGCGGCCGGCGACGCGGAGGGTTTGGCCGGGAAAGACGAAGCGAGGGCGGCCGGCGAAGAGGATATCGCTGCCGCCGGAGACACGCGCCGAGACCAGGCGGAATGGGCGGCTCTTGTGCGCGGTCGAGGCCTTCTGGACCTCGGCGTCGCCCGTGACGGAGAAGAGCGCGCCGCCGGTCTCGCGCGTAAGGAGCGTGAGCGCATCCACGTCCGTGCCCGCGAGGCCCGTCTGGTATGCGTAAACCGAGCGGACCGGGGTTTTCTGCAGGCGCTTCGTGATCATCTGCGCGTCGGGCTCGCCCCAGGTCGCGGCGCCGTCGCTGAGGAGGAAGACGTCGAACTGCGGGGCGCCGGGCGCGGTCGTGGCCCGGGCGAGCGCGGCGCCGAGATCGGTCGCGCCTTCGAGCGCGAGGCCCTCGGCGAAGGTCTTGAGCTCGCGGCGCGAGGCGGCGTCGTTCGTGACGAAGCGCGGCTTCCAGAACGTCTGCTCGATGTTGAAGAAGAGGACGTTGTAATGCTTGATCGTGTCCTCGTTGTTCGCGAGGATCGCGTCGAGGAGCTTGAGCCAGACGTTGAAGCGATCGGGGTTCGACGAGAGCGAGGTGTCGACGAGGAAGAGCACGTTCTCCTCGCCCTTCGCCGCCGACGACGCGGGAAACTGCGGCGCGATGTCGGCCGCGAAATAAGGCCCTGTCGCGGCGTCCGTCGCGACGACGTGCGCGGCGCCCGGCTTCTTGATGCGGACCGTGACGGTTTTTCCGGACGGATCGTCGAACCGATAGAAACGTTTGTCCGGGCCGGAGAAGGCCGGCACGGCCGGCGTGACGTCCACGGACGCGCCTTGCGGCGCCGCGACGGCGAAATCGATCGCCTTGCTGCCGACGTTCTCCGGCAGATCGAAGCTGTATTCGAGGTCCTCGCCGATCCGCGTGAGCGGCACGTCGTAGCCGAGCACGATGCGGTGGGATTTGCCCCCGACGAGCGGGAAGACGCGGGTATTGAAAACATTCGGCCCGGCCCATTCGAGCAGCGCCGGATCCACGTTGCGGCGCACGGTCTGCGTGTAGGCGAGCGCGGCCTTTTCTTTCGGCACCATGCGCGCCTCCTTCACGCCCTGCCACGCGGATTGGCGCGCGCTCCGGATCTCGGCCGGCTCGCCGCCCATGCCGCGGGCTCGTTCCGCCGGGAAAAACGCCGGCACGGCGTCGCCCGCGATGGCCATCGCGTCCTGCCCGAACGCAAAATAATACGGCGACGCGCCCACGGGCAGGCGCATCTTGAGCGTGCCTTCGTACGTCTCCGGGCGGTTGTTCTTCACGACGATGTCGAGCACGACGCGGGCCATGAAGCCGTCGATCGCGACCTTGGCCTGCACGCTGCGCACGGGCAGCGCCTCGCGATCGCCGATCTCCACGCGCACCGCGTGGGCCCCGCTCTGCGCGCGCTTCCACGTCGTCGCCTCGTCCGATCCCGCGACGGACTTGGGCTTCGCCGCGGCCGCCCCTTTCTCTTCGGCCTTGGCCTCGACCGCGGAGCGCGGCGCTCCCCCTCCCACAGAGGCCGGCGCTCGCGGCGGCGCGGAGGTGGGCGCGGGCATCGACGCCGCGGCGCCAGGCGCCATCGGGGCGGGCGCGGCCGGCGGCGGAGGCGGCTCCGCGGGTTTTGCATCGTCGGCGTCGTATCGAGAGTCCGGCGCCGACTCCGTCTCCATTGATTCGACGGCCGCGGGAGCGGCCTCCCCGGCGGGCGCTTGCGCTTCCGCCATCGAAGGAGGAGCCGAGCTGCCGCCGCAGCCGCCCACGCTCGAGGAGAGCGTCACGAACAGCACGAGGAGGACCAAGAACGCGCGCGCACGTGAGGTCATGGCCCGAGCATAACGGAGTTCGTTGTCGGGACTTACAGGAAGATCGACCGATCGCGGCGCACGTGGCATATCCTCGCGGCATGACTTGGTTTTGCGTTTCGGAGGGAACATGAAGCTCGCGAGCATCGCGAAGGAGACCCTCGACATCGTGTCCCGCGGCGAATACGAGAGCGCCGGGGGCCAGCGCGTCCACATCGGCCGTCTCGTCGAGGCGGCCGCGGCGGGGACCGTGCTCTACAAACCGGGCGATCTCGTGCACGCCGAGCCTCGCGAGCGGCGCCCCGGATCGATCCGCATCGAGGTGACGGACGAGACGACCGCGGCCGCGGGGCGAAGGCTCTGCCGCGAGGGCGAGGCGCGCGTCGCCGCGCTGAATTTCGCCTCCGCGAAGAACCCGGGCGGCGGTTTTTTGGGCGGCGCAAAGGCCCAGGAGGAAGACCTCGCGCGGTGTTCGGCGCTTTATACCTGCCTCGTCCGGCAGCCGAAGTATTACGAGGCAAACCGGGCGACGGCGTCGATGATCTACACCGATCACCTGATCTACTCGCCCGACGTGCCGTTTTTCCGGGACGACCGGCTCGCGCTCCTCGACGAGCCGTTCACGTTGTCGATCGTGACGGCGCCGGCTCCGAACGCGGGCGAGGCGCTTCGCCGCGACAAGAAGGCGGGCCCCGCGATCCACGAGGCCCTCGAGCGGCGCGCGGCGTACGTGCTCGCGGCCATGGCGCTTCACGGTCATCGCACGCTCGTGCTCGGGGCGTGGGGCTGCGGCGTGTTCCGCAACGACCCGCGCGAGGTCGCGGACGTGCTCGCGCGCTGGCTTGCGCATCCGCGCTTCACAGGCGCCTTCGATCGTGTGGTCTTCGGGATCTACGATCGCAGCGCGGCGCGCGCGACGCTGCGCGCGTTCGAGGAGCGGATGGCGAACCTGTGATCGGCCTCTTGTGCCGCGGCGCGCTTCCCGGCACGATCGCTCGGACGCCCATGGCTTCGATCTTTCGCCCTCGTCGCTCTGCTCGGTTCGCGCTCCTCGCCGTGGCGCTCGGGCTCGCCTCGTTTGCCCTGCCTGCGCCGGCGGATGCCCAGACGTTCCCCGCGGATGCTGCGTGGAAACCGCTCGTCCGGGGGGGCGCGCGGGTTGCGGATCCACCGGGGGATGCGGCATCTGGGCAGGACGTCGTCAGCGATCCCGCGCAGGGCGGCGCCGCGGCCTACTTCGCGGCCGACGCCAATTTCCTCTACCTCCGGCTGCGGATCAACGACGCGGTGCTCCAGGCGTCGCCCGCGGATTTCAAGGCGTTCGGCTGGGTTTGTCTCATCGATACCGACGGCGACCTCGCGAGCCACGAGCTCTCCATCGGGGTCCTCGGGAGCTCGGACGTCGTCGAGCTCCGGCGAAACACGAGTCCGCAGAACGACGGATCGCCTGCGGACATCTCGGAGCTACTCTTGAAGAGTTACCCGGCGTCGACGCACGCGCGCGCTGTCGCGGCTCCCTCGATGATGAGCGGAGACGCTGACTTCTTCATCGACTGGGCCGTCGCGCGCGTGGATCTCGGCATCACCAACCAGACGCCGTTCCGGCTCGCGTGCGGCTCGTCGAGCGACGCGCAGAGCCTCACGGGTGATCTGATCTCGGACAAGGG
This sequence comes from Polyangium jinanense, assembly GCF_028435265.1. Lineage (GTDB taxonomy): Bacteria > Myxococcota_A > Polyangia > Polyangiales > Polyangiaceae > Polyangium > Polyangium jinanense. The sequence goes on from NZ_JAGTJK010000031.1 coordinate 69,331, forward strand.
CGCCACCACGCTTGCCGGGCTCGTGGCCGATCCGATCGCCCTTTATGGCGCGACCTGCCTTTACGACTGCATCGACACTGGAGCGCCCTGCACCATGGGTGTCGGGGCCTGCCTCGAGACGGGCTCGATCCTGTGCGACGGGCTCACGAGGTCCTGCGACGCGTTCCCCGGCGAGCCCGGCACGGAGACCTGCAACGGGATCGACGACGATTGCAACGGCGTGATGGACGATGGTTTTGATCTCGGCGCGGATTGCGACGTGGGCATCGGCGCGTGCGCGGCGTCGGGCGTCATCGTGTGCACCAGCGACGAGCTATCGAGCGTGTGCAGCGCCACGCCCGGCGCTCCCGAGGTGGAGACGTGCAACGAGATCGACGATGATTGCGACGGCGCTGTGGACGAAGATTTCGGGCTCGGCGTGCCTTGCGACGTGGGACTCGGCGCGTGCGCGGCGTCGGGCGTCATCGTGTGCACCGCCGACGAGCTCTCGAGCGAGTGCAGCGCCACGCCCGGCGACCCCGCGGCGGAGATGTGCAATGGCATCGACGACGATTGTGACGGCGTCGTGGACGACGGGCTCGACCTCGGGGAGATGTGCACGGTGGGCGTGGGCGCGTGCCTCGCGATGGGTGAGATCGTCTGCGACGCGCTTTTCGCTACGACGTGCAACGCGATGCCGGGTTTGCCCTCGAACGAGACATGCAACGGCGTGGACGACGACTGCAATGGCGTGACCGACGAGGGCTGCGCGGACACGGACGGCGATGGCTTGAGCGACGCGGAGGAGGGCATGCTCGGCACGGATCCGGCCGACGCCGACACGGACGACGACGGCGTGCCCGACGGCGCCGAGCCGTCGAAGGACGCGGATTCGGATGGCGACGGGCTCATCAACGCGCTCGATCCGGACAGCGACGATGATGGTTTGCCGGACGGCACCGAGATGGGCTATGGCTGCGACGATCCCGCGACGGACCCCGCGCCATTGAGCTGCGAGCCCGACGGCGATCTCGGCGCCACAAAGACGGATCCGACGAAGGCCGACACCGACGGCGGCGGCAAACCGGACGGGCTCGAAGATGCGGATCACGACGGCGTCGTCGATGCGGGCGAGACGAATCCGAACGATCCGGCGGACGACGCGTTCACCTGCTTCACGGACGTCGATTGCGGCAATCCCGTGAGCGGCTCCGTTTGCGAGGCGGGCATGTGCGTGCCCGGTTGCCGCGGCGTGGGGGGCAATGGTTGTCCTTACGGCGAAGTGTGCTCGTCCGTGGACGCCTCGCGTGGCGTTTGCGAGCCCGGGCCGAACGAGTGCGCGAAGGACGCCGATTGCGGCGCCGCCGACAGCGGGCGCGTTTGCGACATCCCGGCGCGCGTCTGCCAGGCGGGCTGCCGCGGCGCGGCGGGCAACGGTTGTCCCGCGGGATCGTTCTGCACCTCCGAGACCTCGCAACTCGGCGTCTGCGAGCCCGTGCCCACCGTGGGTTTCGAGGGCAACGGCGTGTTCTGCGACGCCGCGGGTGCCGGGCGGGGACGCAGGATGAGCGGCGGCGTGCCGTTCGTGCTGGTGCTCGGGCTCTCTGCGTTCGTCGCGAGGCGCTGCTCCCGGGAAAAACGGAGCACGCGCGGCAAGATCCGGGGGTGACCCCAGCGCCGGGCTTTGATAGCCTCGGTCGAACGGTCTTCGCATGCTCTTCACCCTCCGCGCCACGGGTCCGCACGCGTCGGGGCTCGGGTTCCTGCTGCACAAGCACCCCGACAAACTCCAGACGTTCCCCCTCGCGTTCGGCCGCGCGCACGTCTTCTATCCCGAAGCCTCGACCGAGGCCGTGACGGCCGCGTTGCTCGTCGACCTCGATCCGGTCGCCCTCGTGCGGGGTCGGCCCGGATCCTCCGAGGGCGGGCCCGTGGATCAGTACGTGAACGACAGGCCGTACGCCGCGTCGTCGTTCCTCAGCGTCGCCATCGCGCAGGTGCTCGGCTCGGCGCTCGCGGGTCGCTGCAAGGATCGGCCGGAGCTCGCGCAGACGTCGATCCCGCTCGAAGCGACGCTCTCCGCGGTGCCGTGCCGCGGCGGCGCGACGCTGCTCCGCGCGCTGTTCGAGCCGCTCGGATACGAGGTCACCGCGACCCGTTTGCCGCTCGATGAACGTTTCCCCGCGTGGGGCGAGGGCGCGCACCACGACGTCCGCCTGCGCAAGGCGTGCCCGCTCTCGGAGCTGCTCTCGCACGTGTACGTGCTCGTGCCCGTACTCGACGACGACAAGCATTACTGGGTCGGCGACGACGAGGTGGAGAAGCTCGTCTACCACGGCGAGGGGTGGCTCGCGACGCACCCCGAAAAAGAGCTCATCGCGCGGCGGTACCTGAAGCACAGGGGTCGCCTCGCGCGCGCGGCGCTCGATCGGCTCGTCTCGGGCGAGGCCAAGGATCCCGACGCGGAGGCCGAGGCGCACGCCGAGGAGGAGGCGGCGATCGAGGCGCCCGTGCGCCTCGACGAGGCCCGGATCGAGGCCGTGGCGCGGGCGCTCTCGGACGAAGGCGCGACGTCGGTGGTCGATCTCGGCTGCGGGGAAGGCAAGCTCCTCGCGAAGCTCTTGCGAAACCGAGCGATCACGCGGCTCGTGGGGGTCGACGTCTCGCAACGCGCGCTCGACGTGGCCTCGGAGCGGCTGAAGCTCGATCGGCACGGCGGCCGAAAATCCGAGCGGATCGAGCTCCTGCACGGATCGCTCCTCTACCGCGACGCGCGCCTCTCGGACTTCGACGCGGCCGCGCTCGTGGAGGTCATCGAGCACCTCGAGCTCTCACGCCTCGGCGCGCTCGAGCGCTCGGTCTTCGAGCACGCCCGCCCCCGCGTCGTCGTCGTGACCACGCCGAACGCCGAATACAACGTCGTCTTCTCCTCGCTCCCCGCGGGCCACATGCGCCACAAGGATCACCGATTCGAATGGACGCGCGCCGAATTCGAGGCGTGGGCGCGCGGCGTCGCGGAGCGAAATGGCTATGCCGTCCGGTTCGCGCCGATCGGACCTGTCGATGAAACCCTGGGATCTCCCACGCAAATGGCGGTGTTCTCCCGATGAGCACGGAAGTCCCGGCGGAGGCGGCCCCCGCGAACGGCCGCACGATTTCCCTGCCGACACCGAGCCTCGTCCTGCTCCTCGGCGCGTCGGGATCGGGGAAGAGCACCTTTGCGCGCAAGCATTTCGCGCCGACCGAGGTCGTCTCATCCGACATGTTCCGCGCGATGGTCTCGGACGACGAGAACGATCAAAGCGCGTCGGCGTCGGCGTTCGAGGTGCTGCACCTCGTCGTGGACAAACGCCTGGAGGCAGGCAAGCTCGTGGTCGTCGACGCGACGAACGTGCGGCCCGAGTACCGCAAGCCGCTCGTGGCGATCGCGCGCAAGCACCACGTCTTCGCGACGGGAATCGTGCTCGACGTGGGCGAGCGCGTCTGCAACGAGCGGAACGAGGCGCGCACGGACCGCAACGTGGCGGTCCACGTGGTGCGGCGGCAATCGCAGGATCTACGAGCGTCGCTGCGCGGGATCGAGCGCGAGGGCATCCGCGTGGTGCACGTGCTGCGGAAGGCCGAGGAGATCGAGAACGTCACCATCGAGCGTACGCGCCTCTGGACCGATCGCCGCGACGAGCACGGTCCGTTCGACATCATCGGCGACGTGCACGGCTGCTGCGACGAGCTCGAAGCGTTGCTGGAAGATCTCGGGTACACGGTCGAATGGGATCCCGCCGCGGGCCCGCACGGCGTGCGCGTGACGCCGCCGCCGGGCAGGCGCCTCGTTTTCCTCGGGGATCTCGTCGATCGGGGACCGCGGATCGTGGACGTCCTGCGCCTCGTGATGACGGCCGTGCAGAGCGGGGCCGCGCTGTGCGTGCCGGGCAACCACGAGGTGAAGCTGCTCAAGGTGCTCCGCGGACGGCAGGTCACGATCATGCACGGGCTCGCCGAGACGCTCGCCGAGCTCGCGCATACGACGGAGGCGTTCCAGGCGGACCTCGCGCGTTTCATCGACGACCTCGTCAGCCATTACGTGCTCGATGATGGGCGGCTCTGCGTCGCGCACGCCGGGATGAAGGCGTCGATGCAAGGGCGCTCGTCGGGCGGCGTGCGCGAATTCGGGCTGTATGGCGACACGACGGGCGAGACGGACGAGTATGGTTTGCCCGTGCGGCTCAACTGGGCGACCGAATATCGGGGCCGCGCGACGGTCGTGTATGGCCACACGCCGGTGCCGACGGCGGATTGGCTGAACAATACGATCTGCATCGATACGGGTTGCGTCTTCGGCGGCGCGCTCACGGCGCTGCGTTATCCCGAGCGCGAGCTCGTCAGCGTGCCGGCGGCGCGTCAATATTGCGAGCCGAAGAAGCCGCTGGTCCCGGTGGCGGCCGAGGATGGGCGCTCGGCGCAGCAGACGCACGACGACACGCTCGATCTCGACGACGTGATCGGCAAGCGGCCCGTGAGCACGCGCCTCGCGCGGTGGGTCACGGTGCGCGAGGAGAACGCGGCCGCGGCGCTGGAGGCGATGAGCCGGTTCGCGGTCGATCCGCGCTGGCTCGTTTATCTGCCGCCGACGATGTCCCCGACCGAGACGAGCGAGTTTCCGGGCACGCTGGAGCACCCGGCCGAGGCCTTCGCGTATTTCCGGCGGAACGAGGTCCCGCGCGTCATCTGCGAAGAAAAACACATGGGCTCGCGGGCCGTGATCGTCGTTTGTCGGGACGAGGCGACCGCGAAGAAGCGGTTTGGCACGACGGACGGTCGGGCGGGCATCGTGTACACGCGCACGGGCCGGCCGTTTTTCGACGATCGCGAGCTCGAAGAGGCGCTTCTCGCGCGGGTGCGGCGCGCGGCCGAGGCGAGCGGGCTCTTCGAGGAGATCGGGCCCTGGTTCGTGCTCGACGCGGAGATCATGCCGTGGTCGGCGAAGGCGCAGGCGCTCGTCCGGGTGCAATACGCGCCCGTGGGCAGCGCGGCCCGGTCTTCGCTCGGAGCCGCGATCGAGGCGCTCACGAAGGCGAAGGCGCGCGGGATCGAGGCGGACGCGCTCCTCGGGAACATGCAGGCGCGGGCGCGGGCCGCTTCGCTTTACGTGGACGCGTACGGACGGTACTGCTGGCCGGTCGCGTGTATCGAGGATTATCGCGTCGCGCCCTTCCATCTGCTCGCGGCCGAGGGGCGCGTGTTCGTCGATCGAGATCATCCTTTCCACCTGGGAATCGCGGCGCGGCTCGCCGAGGCGGATGGCCAGGTGCTCGTTTCGACGCGGCACGTGGAGGTCACGCTCGGGGACGAGGCGAGCGAGCGGGAGGGCGCGATGTGGTGGGAGGAGCTCACCTCGGAGGGAGGCGAGGGCATGGTCGTCAAGCCCATCTCTTTCCTCGCGCGGGGCAAACGCGGCCTCGTGCAGCCGGCCGTGAAATGCCGCGGCCGCGAGTATCTCCGGATCATTTACGGGCCCGAATACGATCTGCCGGAGAATCTCGCGCGGCTCCGCAATCGTGGGCTCGGCGCGAAACGGTCGCTCGCGCTGCGGGAGCTCGCGCTCGGCGTCGAGGCGCTCGAGCGTTTCGTCCGGGGCGAGCCCTTGCGGCGGGTGCACGAATGCGTGTTCGCGATCCTCGCGCTGGAAAGCGAGCCGGTCGATCCGCGACTTTGATGCCATAGCCGGGCGTTATGCTCCACGTTTGCTATTCTCTTCGCGCGGCAACCGTCGCGCGGGATGGAGGATTGGAATGAACGAGAACGAGTCGAACGCAGGGGACGGGACTCTCGTATCACCCGAGCTCGCGGAGGACGCGATGCTCGTGGCCGTGGCCGCGGGGCAAGCGACGCTCGAGCGCGGGGTGAAGAGCGGGACCGTGGTCCTCTTGCAGAAGGCGCTCGTCGAGCTCGGCGCGTCCCTCACCCCGGATGGCTCGTTCGGACCGAAGACCCACACGGCCATCGTGGCCGAGCAAGCCGCGGCGGGGCTGCCCCAGACGGGTGTGCTCGACGCGGCGACGCTCGTGGTCATCGATCGGCGCCTCGCCACGCAGCGGAAGGGCCGGCTGCACGACGCCATGGCGGCGGCGGTCGGGGGCGCGCCTGCGAGGCCCGCGGCCGCGGCGCAGGTGGCGGGCGGGCCTTCGCGGCAAGATCAGGGGTATTTCGACGACGCGGCCGAGCTCCGGGGCCCGGGGGCGGGGCCCGTGGCGGATCCGGATTCGCCGCCGCCGGTCCAGGCGCAGGCCGGCACGAAGAAGGGGCCGCTGCCTTCGGACCGCGCCGGTTCGCTCGACGCCGTTCGGCGCGCGATCGGCGACGACGGGCCCGCGAACGCGGCCCTCGAGCGGCTCCTCGCGGCGGGGCGCCTGCACGAGGGATCACTCCTTCCGAACCTGGCCACGTTCGCGCAGACGCCACGCAACCCCGCGCTCTTGCTGGAGGCGGGGATCGAGCCGGAGCTTTTGCTCGGGCAGGTGATCCGGCACGTCGACAACCCCCTCCGGGTGCAGCAGGGGCAGGGGCACGGGACGTGTGGGGCCGGCGTGATGGAGTATGTGCTCTTGCGGCGAGATCCGGCCGAGCTCGTGCGGATCGTCGACGGCATCACCCGCGAGGCGCGCGCCATCACGCTCCGGTCCGGCAAGAAGCTCGAGATGCCTCGCAGCGCGATCGCGCGGGACAACTCGGGGCGGGTGGACCTCGACCGGCTCTTCCAGTCGGCGATCATGAACCACGCCTCGGCGATGAGCTGGCTCTTCGATTACGACAACCCCGAGGACAACGACACGTTCTGGGCGGCGGTACGGGGCAACAGTCAGATGGCCGTGTATGGCTTCACCAGCCTGTATCAAGCCATCCTCGGCGGGAGCTATTCGAGCGTGAGCACGCTTTCTCGGCCCAAGGACGAAGTCGCGACCCTCGTGGCGACGTCGGCGGCGCGTGGCGTGCCGGTGCCCGTGATCCTGGAGTTCCGGACGTACCACTGGCTTTCGGTCGAGTGGCTCGAAGCGGGCAAGGATGGCAAGCCCGCCTCCATCGTCCTCCGAAACCCGTGGGGCAAGGACGAGGGCGGCGACAAACCTCCCCGCGTGGCCATGCCCGAAGGCGGAGGTCGCGTCCGGATGAAGTATGCCGACTTCATCGAAAACGTGTTCGGCGCCACGGTCCGCGGCTGAGCGGGGTTCGTCCCGTCGCCTCTCGTCGCCCCCTCCTGGCGACTTCGCCCTCTCATTCAGGGTTACGGCTCATCAGCGTCGTGGCTTCGTACCACTTTGGTGGTAGTCGTCTGGTGAGCCGTATCGCCGCTGCCCCTGGCCCGGTCGGAGCATCGCTCCTCGCCCCCGCCAAAAGGGATTACGGCTCGTGCATCCTTCGCCTTCGTACCACTTTCGTCGTAGTGGTTCGGTAATTTAAATTGCCGTGCAACCAAGACGGACGCCGGATCGCCCTATATTTGGACACTTTGGCGGCCTGGATACAAAATGGCCCCATGAAGGACTGGAATACCTGGACCATGGAAGCCGATCGGGGGCTCGAGCTCCGGACGCACAAGATTCGCGTCGAGGTGAGCCGAGGGCCCATGGCAGGGGTCGTCACCGAGGTGCTCGGGCCGGAGGTGCGGGTCGGGAGCGGGAAGGATTGTGACCTCGTTCTCGAGGATCCGACCGTCAGTCGGCATCACCTGCTTCTCCGTATCGAAGGCGATCTCCTGCGCGTACTCGACACGACGAGCCGCAATGGCACGACGGTCGACGGCGTGCGGATCCGCGACGCCTACGCCCGGCCCGACTCGACGATCGGGCTCGGCGCCTCGGCGCTGCGGCTGAAGATGATGCGCGACGTGGTGGCGCTGCCGCTCTCGTCCCGCACGCGCTTCGGCGGTCTCGTCGGCGCGAGCGTGCCGATGCGGCGGCTCTTCGCGCTGCTCGAAAAGATCGCGCGGACCCACGCGACCGTGCTCGTCGAGGGGGAGACCGGGACGGGCAAGGAGCTCGTGGCCGCAGCGATTCACGCCGAGAGCGCGCGGGCGAGTGGCCCGTTCATGGTGTTCGATTGCTCGTCGGTGAGCGCGGGCGTGCTGGAGAGCGAGCTCTTCGGGCACAAGCGCGGCGGCTTCACGGGCGCGACCGAGAGCCGCATGGGGAGGTTCGAGGCGGCGCACGGCGGGACGCTTTTCCTCGACGAGATCGGCGAGCTGCCGCTCGAGCTCCAGCCGAAGCTGCTCCGGGCTTTGGAGACACGCACGATCACCCGGATCGGGGAGAACGAGCCGCGGCGGGCCGACGTGCGGATCGTGGCCGCGACGAACCGATCGCTGGCGGCGGAGGTCGAGCGGGGCAGGTTCCGCGAGGATCTCTATTACCGGCTGGCCGTCGTGCCGGTGCGGCTGCCGCCGCTGCGGGAGCGGCTCGACGACATCCCGCTGCTCGTGCGGCATTTCGAGAAGGAATGGCAGGGGCGGAAGGACGCGCCGCCGCTCCTGCCGAACGAGGTGCTCGAGCGGATGAAGGCGCACCCGCGGCCGTGGCCGGGGAACGTGCGAGAGCTTCGGAACAAGGTGGAGATGATGCTCTCGCTCGGGCTCGACGAGCCGCCGTGGGCCGCCGAGGAGACGGAGGAGCCGCCGTCGGCGGTGCTTCCGGTCGTGAACCTCGAGCTTCCCTTGCACGTGGGGCTCGCGCACCTGGAGAATGCTTACAAGCGGGCCTATGTGGAGCGCGCGCTGCGGGAGACGGGGTACAACGTGTCCCAGGCCGCGAAGATCGCCGGTGTGGGGCGGGCGTTCGTCCAGCGGGTGATGCGAAGACACGGGCTCCGATCGAGCGACGAGGGCGGCGGATCCGAGGGCGGGGCCGCGCCTGCTGCTGCGCCTCCGCCGGTGCTGGGTCCCTCGCCGGCGCAAGGGGAGTCGCCCGCGCCGGGGCAGAACCTGTATGAATGGTATCGAAAACATCCGCTCGCGTCGTCGGAAGCGCGCCAGTGGCCCGAAGGGTTGGTCCCCCGGAACGGTACGGGATCGAAACGTCGGGACGAAGGCGGGCGTTGAATCGTGGTCAGTTCGGGTTCATCATGAACGCATATGAGGGGGCCTTCGGATCTCACGGAGCATGAGCACGGCCTCATGCTGGACCTCGTCGCCGAGCTCGGCGGATCGCTCGATCTGCACGAGGTGCTCGGCCGCGGCTACGGCCTGCTCTCGCAGCTCGTGTCCGCGGATCACGGGGCGCTCTGCGTGAGCCGGCCCGAGGGGCACGCCGTCTACGACTGGGCCGTCGTCGAGATGCCCGAGCGGTTTTTCCAGGGATACGCGGAGATGGTGCCGCACGACTTCGTCCGGATCGCCGTGGCCGAACGTCCGAACGAGGTGTTACGCGACACCGAGATGCTCGCGCGCGCGGCGATGGAGCGGAGTTACCTCTACAACCACTGCCGCGACATCGGCATGCGGCTCGAGCACGTGATGGCCGTCATGCTCCGCGACGATCCTGCCTGGCACGGGGGGCTCATCCTCTACCGGGACAAGCGGGTTCCATTCTCGGATCACGAGCGCATGATCCTGCAGAAGCTCTCGCGGCATTTCACGAACGCGGTGAAGAACTGCCGGCTCTTCGGGGCGATGGCGAAGCGCGCGTCGCTGCTCGACGCGGTGCTCGCCGGGATCGGGCACGAGGCGATCGTGTTCAGCGCGTCGGGCGCGGAGATTGCGCGGACGGCGAGCGCGGAGAAGATGCTCCAGGCCTGGTTCAGGCCGATCGAATTCGGCCCGGACGGGCTCCCCGAGCCGCTCGCCGCGCGTCTCGCCTCCATCGTGAAGAACCCTCACACGCTCACCGACGCTTTCTGGCGGAGCGGCGCGCTGGCCGAGCTGAAGGTCTCGATCCAGAAGCTTCCGGGTATGGACGCCGCGTCCTTCGTGATGCTGTTCGAAGAGGTCCCGCAGCTCGTGCCCATCCCCCTGGCCTGGCTGAAGGTCCTTTCGTCCGCGGAGCTCAAGGTGGCGGAGCGCGTATGCTGGGACAACGCGCTCATCGCCTCCGAGCTCGGCATCACGGAGCTCACGGTCAAGAAGCATTTCTCGCACATCTTCGACAAGCTCGGCATCCCGAACCGCGCCGCGCTCATTCACATGGCGTGGCGGCAGCGTTGAAGGTCGTCTCTTCCCCCGCGAACATCCCCGGATAAAGCGCCGCGGTGACCGCGGCCGAGAGCGCGATGGCGCGGCGGTCCTCGGCGGACTCGATGCGCCCGAAGAGGCCCCGCAGCACCTCGGTGTGCCCCTCGTCGGCATCGGCGTGGCCGGAGAGGAAGCGGACGCCGCGTTCGATGCCGGGGATCCGTCGCCGCGCGATGAGATGCGCCGCGGTGGTGCCGGCGCGGGTCTGGGAGAGGGCTTCGAGGACGTAGGCCGTGCCGAGGAAGGCGAGGGGCGAGCCGGCCTCGACCTGGAATCGGTTCCAGGCGATGTAGGCGGTGACGGCCGAGCAAGGCGAGGGCGGCGCGGCCGGGTTCTCGGGGCGGCCGATTGCGGCGAGGTCCTCGAGGACCCAGAGGTCGTGCCCTTGCTCCTCGTCGGCTTTTTGCAGGAAGAGCCGCGCGAGGTCGGGGGCCTTGCCCGCGCGCGAAAGCCGCTCGCCGGCGCGGCGGAGCAAGGGGCGGGTTTGCTGGACATAAAGATACGTTTGTCGGAGGAAGGACGCGTATTCGTCCGTGTCGAGATCGCCTGCGAGCAGGCGGCGGGCCGCGGGGTGCGCGTCGAGGGCCGAGAGCAGGTCCGAGACGGTGGTATCGAGGGTTTCCACGAGGCAGTTCATGATCACGGGCTCCTTTCGTTCAGGCGGCAATCGAGCCCGGATTCGGGAAGACGGGGGGCTTTGCGCGCTGCACGGTGCGCTGTTCGGCGACCGACGCGAGGAGCGGGAGGGCGCACATGCGGAAGCGGGTGTCGTAGACCGGAGGGCCCACGAAGCGGGCGCGCATGCGGCGGGCGTACATGTCGAGGGTGCGCGGGAGCCGGAATCGCGCGGGGGAGCGCGTGGCCTCGGAGCGCGCGTGGTCGTCGAAGAACGGGCGTTTCGGCGAGGCGGGGGCGGACGGAGGGAAGCGCGGGGCGAGGGATAGGTCGTTCCGGACGAACCCGCGCTCGCGTGCGACGTGCTGGATGAGGCGGGCGTCCTCGATGCCGTCGGTCTCGGTGTTTGCGGTGGCAATCCAGTAGCCGACGCCGAGGACGCGGCTCAGGTGGACGGCGGCGGCGTGGAGCTCGGCGACGGCCATGGAGTGTCTATGGGTGGCGAGGACGCAATATCGCGAGGTTTCGGCGAGGCGGAGGCCGACGGCGGCGAGGGGCGTGAGGTCGAATTGCGACTCGACGGAGAGGCCAAAGGAGGTACCGTTCGTGGCGGCAACCTCGGGGTTCGGCAGGAGGAGGCGGAGGGTGCCAACGGCGAGATCGCCGTCGTAGGCGATGAGGTGGAGGGTCGTGGGGAGGGTATCGAAGGAATCGAGCTCGCGGGGGACCGTGTGGTCTTTCGTGTCGAGGTAGCCGAGCTCGCGGGCGAATACGTCGAAACGAACGCGGACGGCGTCGTCGAGGTGTCTCTGGGTTTCGGCGATGATGCAGCGGATGTCCGACATGATGTCCTCCGGCGGCGCAAGCAGGAAATCGGCTCGGTCGCCGGAGAGGCATTGATTGCAGGCGACGTGCCTGCGGAGGGTGGTCGATTTTCGGGCTGAACGCGGGGGGAAAGCAGGGCGAGGTGGATCCGGATGGATGCAGTGTCGTCGACAAAGGTGGACGAGGTGGATCCTGGCGCATGCAGCACCTGGAGGCGCCAGCCATCGGGTTCGTTTGCCCAAGCCGTGCATACCGTGCTGCGCGGATCGCGCAACGAATCGTCATGCCGCCCTGGGCGGTCATCACGAAAGGACGCGCCCGCGCGCGATTCTACAAGAGGCGAATCAGCGTGGCTCCGCGATCGTCGCCAGTGCGGCGAGGATACGCTCTGCCGGTCCCACGCGCCGCGGTCGCATCAAGATCCGCGGATCGATGGGCGCGAAGAGCGTCGCGGCGGGGCGCGCCTCGAAATGCAGGTGCGGGACCCCTTTCGCGTTCCCGCTGTCACCTACATAGCCGAGGAGCGTTCCCTTCGAGACGATTTGTCCAACGTGAAGGCCTGGGGCATGGTCGTTGAGGTGCGCATAAAAGAAGAGCAGCGCCCCGTCACCCGCCACGAATACCACCTTGCCGCCGCGCGGCTGCTTCTCGAGCGCCAGCACCACGCCCCACGCGACGCTGCGCACCGGCGTGCCACGTGCCGCGAGGATGTCGACGCCCTGATGCCGGGAGCGACCGCCGTCGCGCGGCGCGCCGAAGGTGGGCGGAATGCGCGCGAGCGGCACGCCGTCGACTGGCGGGTGAAGCGCGCCGCTCCCGAACGCATAGGCCCCCCACAAGAAGAGCTGGCCGAACACGAAGACCACGAGCGCGAGCCGTCGTGGCCGGAAGCGCCTCCTCGGCGCGGCCGTCGCGCTCTGGGGCGAGGGATGCTGGGCGCGCATCGGCTTTCCTCTCACCGAAGGCCTGGCGTGCTTTCGACCTTCTTCTTTTCGGCGCGCCGCACGCCGATTTGCGACAGCCGCAAGGGTGCCTCCCTCGGATCCGGGTGCGCGATGTGCCCCTCTCCCTCGATCGGCGGCGACGCAGGCTCGTTGCCCGTGAGCTGCTTGAGCCCGTAAAACCCGTTCATCGCTGCCGAGAGCATCATCCCGCCGCGGCTCAATTGCCGCATTCCGCGCGCGAGCCGATCCCGCACCAGCGCCGGCGAGAAGGCGCGGTTCCAGAGCCGCCGGTGCGCCGCGAGCAGCTCGTCGGGGGTCATCTTGGCGGGCCGGAACGCCACCCCGTAGCCGCTGTAATGGGGCCAGTCGCGCTCCGTGAGGATCCGGCCGTCACGCAGGTGTTCGTCATAGAGCGGTGTGCCGCGGAATGGCGTCAGCACGCTCAGGAAGGGCACGTCCACGCCCACGGCATTGAGGCGATCCGCGGTGGCGGCGATGGCCTCCGGCGTTTGATCGTCGAACCCCGAGATGAAGCCGGCCATCACGCAGATCCCCCGATCGTGCAGGCGATCGATCGCGTCGCGGTACTCGCGCACGCGGTTCTGCCGCTTGTCGACGCTGCGCAGATCCGCCTCGTCGAGGCTCTCGATACCCAAAAAGATGCCGATGCATCCGGACCGCTCCATGAGGTCGAGTAGCTCCCGATCCTTGACGATGTCGATCGACGCCTGCGTCAGCCACCACCGATCGAGGCCGATCATCGCGCGGAGCAGGTCCTTGGCCCAGCGGCGCTGGACGAGGAGGTTGTCGTCCCAGAACCAGGCGACCTTGTCCTGCCAAAAACGAGGGAAACGCGTGGTCGCGATATCGCGCACGACCTCGTCGACCGGACGCACGCGGAAACCCGGGTTCAGGTCGGGCACGGTGCAGAAGCTGCACGTGAACGGACAACCCCGCGTCGCCTGGAGAACGCGCGGGACGAGGAAGCGGTCTTCGAGCAGATCGTACCGGGGCGTCGGCAATCCGGCGAGGTTCGCCGGCTCCCCGCGATACACGCGGCGCGCCGTTCCCCGCTCGAGATCACGGAGCACCTCGGGCCATACCGACTCGGCCTCCCCGGTGACGACCACGTCCACGTGTGAAAGGGCCTCCTCGGTCCAGTACGAGACGTGCGGCCCGCCCGCGACCACGCGCACGCCGAGCGCACGGTAGCGATCGGCGAGCTGATACGCGCGGCGGGCGAATCCCGAGAAGAAAGAAAGGGCGACGACGTCCGGCGTGGTATCGACGGGGACGGGACGCACCTGCTCGTGAATGACCTCCACCTCGTGCTCGGAGGGGGTGATCGCCGCGAGGTGGATCCCCGTCACCGGCGGGACGAAGTGCCATTGATGACCGCGACGGTAACGAGGCACGTAATCGACGACGATTCTCACCTTCATCGTAGGACTCCTCGAAGCTCACGATGAACGCGTGCAGCCTGGTTCGCCGCGCGAGAGTGCGTGAGCGGTCGGTCCTGGGACGCGAGCGGGCGCTTCGATACCTCGAGCGGTCTCGCGTTCCGCCCTGCCCTGGGATCGGCTATCACCTTCTCCGATGACGGCGCGTGCAGCCGGGAGACCAGAGCCCTTGGAGGAGCCCCTCGCGATCGCCACGCTCCGCGCCCTCGCAGCGCCGCGTCGCCTCGTCCCGATCCTCGTGATGACCGTCACGCTCCTCGTCGCCCAGGCGCGCTCGGGCGGCTCGGCCTCCCTCGCGGTCGGCGTTGCGCTTTGCGCCTCGTTCACGCTGCTCGCGCCGGTCTCTTGGCGCGCGATCGCCGCCGATCGCCCCACGCTGCTGCGCGTCCTCGCCTATGCGGCGCTCGGCGCGATCGTGGTCTTTGGCATCGGGGGCGTGATCCCCCGCTGGTTGCGACTCGGGCCTAGCTTCCTCACCGTCCCTGCGAACCTCGTCAGCTCGCTCGCGCTCTACTGGGTTGGCGGCTGGGGGCTCGGTCGGGACATCGATCTCGAGGTGCGGCTCGTTGCCCAGCGGGAGCGCGCCGAGAGGCTCGAGCGCGAGGCGGAGCGCGCGCAGCTCCTCGCGCTCCGCGCGCACCTCGATCCCCATTTCCTCTTCAACACGCTCAATGCGATCGCCGAGTGGTGCCGCGTCGACGGCGCGGTCGCCGAGGAGGCCGTGCTGCGCCTCGCGTCGATGCTGCGCGCGATCCTCGCCGGCGTGCGTGCCGAGTGGTGGCCCCTCGAGCAGGAGCTCGCGCTCGTACGTACGCTCTTCGAGCTTTTTCGACTGCGCGATCCCACGCGGTTCACGGTGGTCATGGAGCTCGATCCGGACGCCGCGCCTCTGCCGGTACCGCCCCTCGTGCTCCTGCTGCTCGCGGAGAATGCGATGAAACACGGTCCCGGCGCCGGGCACGAGGGCGAGGTGCGTCTCGTGATCCGACGGGTGCCGGGCGCGCTTCGAATCACGCTCTCGAATCCAGGCGCGTACGCCGGCCCGAGGGCGGGCAGCGATGGCTTGCCCACCGTGCAGCGCCGGCTCGCGCTGGCCTACGACGAGCGCGCGCGCCTCTCCATTCGCGGCGAAGACGACCGCACGCGGGTCGATCTCGAGCTGCCGGAGGTGACCTCGTGAGTGCGCTGCGGGTGCTCGTGGTCGACGACGAAAAGCTCGCGCGGGCGCGTCTTTTTCGGCTGCTCGGCGCGATCGAGGACGTGGTGATCGTGGGCGAGTGCGATCGCGGCGACGCTGTGCGCGCGGCCCTCGGGCAGGGCAGCATCGACGTGATCCTGCTCGATATCGAAATGCCCGGCCTCACTGGGCTCGAGGCGATTCGCTTGTTGCCCGAGCCGCGGCCCTACGTGATTTTCTGCACCGCGCACGCCGAATACGCCGTGTCCGCGTTCGAGGTGGCCGCGGTCGATTACCTGCTCAAACCCGTGGAGGCCGGGCGCCTGCAGATCGCCATCGAGCGCGCACGACGTGTCATCAGCGCTGCGCCCCCGAACCCCCCTCACGCCGCCGCGCGGCGTCTCGCGATCGAGACCCGCGAGGGCGTGCTGCTCCTCGATCCCGCCGAGATCTCGTTCGCCGAGCTCGACGGCGCGCTCGTCACGATCGTGGCGAATGGGCGGCGCGTGATCACCGATCTCTCGCTGGCCGCGCTGGAAGAGCGCCTGCCGGCGGGCACCTTCGTCCGCGTCCACCGCCGCGCGCTCTTGAACCTCGAGCACGTGAGCCTGCTCGAGCCCACGCCCTCGGGCGGCTACCTCGCGCGCACGAAAAATGGCCACACCGTCGAGGTCTCCCGCCAGGCGGCGAGGGAGCTCCGCCGCGCGCTCGGGATCGCCCGCGGCGCGGGCGGCGACGAAGCATGATGGCTCGGCGTCACCGGAGCGGCCGCGCGACGAGGTCCTCGGCCAGCTTTCGGAGCGCCGCCTCCCGCGGGTGCCCGTCGCGCCAGACGAGCCGGAACCAATCGATCGGCAGCTTCACCCTCGGCAAGATCGGAACGAGCCGGCCCCGTCGAAGATCCCCCTCCACGAAGTATTGCGGCAGCACGGCGACCCCCGTTCCTGCGAGGGCGCGCATGCGCACGGCGCCTATCGTGCCGAGGTAGTCCACGCGCCGAAAAGCCCAGTCCTCGCCTCCCGGGCGGGTGTCCAGGAAGTAGCGAAAGAGCGGCAGGTCGCGGTGCGTATCGAGCAGCGTGTGCGTGGCGCAATCTTCTCGACGCGCGAGGGGGCGACGCGCGAGGAGCTGCCGTTGCCCCACGAAGACGTACCGCTCCTCGTGCAGGCGCGCGTATGAAAAACCCGCGTCCGAAAGCCGCGCGCTCGAGACGAAGGCGTCGATCATGTCGCGCTGCGCCTGCCGGACGAGCTCCGCCGTATCTCCGAAATAAAGGTGAAGCCTGCGCTCGGGGCACGCCGCGTCGAGCGCGTCGAGCGCCGGGACGAGCCAGCTCATGCCGAGCTCGAAGCGCGTGCCGATCGTGAGCTCGTAAGGCATCGGCGCGCCGTCGTCGCGGAGCACGACCTCGCCGCACCGTCGCGCCTGATCGAGGCAACGTTGCGCCTCCGGCACGAGGCGTTCGCCCGCAGCGGTGAGCGCGACGCGGCGGGTCGTGCGGTCGAACAGGGGCGCGCCGAGCGTGTCCTCGAGGCGTTGGATGCGATCGCTGAACGCCGCGGGCGATAACGCGACGGCGCGCGCCGCCACGCGGAAGCTCAGGTGGCGCGCCGCGGCCAGGAAACAACGGAGCGATTCGAGGTCGGGGAGGGAGGCGCCGGGGCGGAAGGAGGTAGGGTCGTTCATCGTTCGGTCTTCCCGAACGATACAATATCGAACATTCCGATTCACAGGACGTTCGAGGGGACGCATCCTGGGAAGAACCAACGGTGGACCCGTGCGGCGCACGGGATCCCGCCCGGAATCCTGTCTTCCTAACGCAAGAGGATGTCATGAACATCGAAAAACTCTTCAATGTCCTGGTCCTGGGGGGCGCGGCGCTTGGTCTCCCTGCGTGCAGCCACACGAGCGACGGGGGGAACGGCGGGGACGGTGGCGCGGCAGGCACGAGCAGCGGGAACGGCGGGAACGGCGGGAACGGAGCGGGCGGAAGCGGGGGCGCGACGTCGGGGAGCGGCGGCGCAGGCGGCGAGGGCGTGACGTCAGGGAGCGGCGGCGCAGGTGGCGAGGGCGGCGCGAGCGCGACGTCGGGGAGCGGCAGCGCGGGCGGCGCGAGCAACCTCGAATGCTCGCCGTCCCCCGCCAACCCGAGTGATCCTTGCGGCTGCCCGTGCTGCTGGGCCGAGAATTGTCTCAATACGGAGCCGTGCTGCGCCGGATTCTGCGAGGCGGGCAATGCCGGGGCAGGCTGCTGCAATGGCTGACGTCGAGGCCACGACCGCGCGTTGCGCCGCGGCGCAGATCTGGCGGCACCGCGCGCGCGCCGAGCTCGAAGCGTCCGCGCGATTCACGCGGCTCGCAGGCGAGCTCGCAGCATGCGGCGCCGTGGCGCCCGTCATCACGATGGCCCGCGAGGCGGCCGAGGACGAGCGGCGCCACGCAGAGCAATGCGCAGCACTCGTGCGCGAGCTCGGAGGCAAGCCCTTCGAGCTCGGAGCCGTGCCCGCCGCGCGCGTGGTGACGCCCAGCGGACTCGGGCCACGCGAGCGGCTGCATTACGAGGTCATCGCGATGTCGTGCGTGACGGAGACGCTGAGCGCCGCACTGCTCGGCGAGCTCGTCGCACGTGCGACCGATCCGCTGGTGCGCGACACGATGCAGCACATCCTTCGCGACGAGGTCGACCACGCAAGGCTCGGATGGGCGCACCTCGCAGCCGAGCACGAGCGCGGCGCCCAGGATGTCGTGGGCCCCTCTCTCCCGGCCATGCTCGCCGGCACAGTCTCCGAGGAGCTCTTCTCATCCTGGGCAGAGCACCCGGCACAGGAGGCGCTCTCCGGCCTCGGCGCGCTGGATCGCGCCGAGCGGAAGCGAATCTTCCGCGACACGATGTCCCTCGTGGTGTTCCCAGGGCTGCGGCGCTTCGGCGTCGACACGGCGCGGGGGGAAAGCTGGCTCTCGGAGAGGCTGCCGTGAATCTTCTGCTCCCTGCCGCTCGGTCAGCTGAACGCGGCGAAGTCGACGACGAGCGCGAGCGGCTCGCCGCGCCGATCGAGGGCCCAGTGGCACGAGTAGAACGTGCCCGTCTCGGGGCTCGCGCGGCATAGGGCGATGTTCCATTTGCGGATACGCGGGAGCGCCACGAGGATGCCCGCCTCGCCGTCTTCGAGCTCGATCAAGCTCATCAGCTCGGGACGGCGAGGCGGATCGAGCTCGGAGACTTCGCGATAGTCGAAGATCGCGGCGAGCCCGGACGCGAGACCAAAGACCGTCGCCTCCCTGAAGGGGAATGTCCACGCGGCTCTTTCGACGCTTGCAATCTCGCCTTCCGCGAAGCGAAGGACGACGGCCCCGACGTGCGCGTCACTTTCGCCGAAGAGGAAGCTTATCTCGTGAGCCCCTCTTGGCGCCTCACGTTCGAGCGGCTGCTTGTGGAAGTGATGAATGGGATCCGCGATCGCCACCTCCCCTGACGCGATCCTGAGATGACCCATCCCCATCGTCTTCCTGACATCCGGATGGGCCCCCGTGACGAGCGCGCGTATCGTCCGGTCGAAGTCGCGACCGTCCGATATTTCACCCGTATCTGGATCGACCAGGAAAAAGCTCTTCTGTTCGTCAGGTACCAGCGTGCCCTCGCGTCGCTTGCGGCTCCTCTCCTCTGCGTGCTCCCTCTCCGCCTTCTTTTGTGCCTCGTCTCGCACCCTCAGCCGCTCTCCCCACGCGTGGTCGTCTTCCGCCTCTTTGCGCAGGCGCGCGAGGGTCGCTTCGATACGCTCGGGCGTGGTCTCCTCCAGCAGCACGGGGCTCGAGATGATGCTTCCCCAAGGATAAACGATGGTGATCGTGGCGCGGTCTACGTCCGGCTCGATGACGTAACCGTCCCGCGTCAGTGCGAGATACCAGTCTGCCTCTTCGCGTGCCTTGCCTTCCATGCCAAGAGCGACGTTCGTCATGTCTCGGACGAGCTCTTTGGCCGCGAGATCGTTGCAACGAAGGAAAGCGCGCATCTTCACCTTGGAGCTCTTGTCGAGGAGACCTGCTCTCAAGACGTCGAGCACGGTGGCTCGAGGCAGTCGGTTGTCCATCGCCGCTATCGCGGCGAAGCGCTGACCCGCCTTGCGCGACGTTGCCAGGGCCAGGAACGCTTCGAGCGCGGAGCTGTCGCGAGAGGCCAACTGCACGAGCATCTCCATCCCAGAAGACCAGAGGAGCGTCGACGCAGCACCTGCGACTCCCACGACGACATCGAGACGCGCCTGATCGCAGGTGCCGTCCTTCCAGATGCCCTCGAACGCGGCGAGCGCGAGGCCGAGAGCCTCCTTGGGCTTCGGGTCCTTCAATGTTTCGATATGAGCGCGAAACGCTTCAAAGCCGTCCATGCTTCCGTCAGCATAGCATTGAGGGGCGCTGGACCCCAAGGAGCTTTGCAGCAAGAACGCGCGTGACTGCGCTCGTGGCACCGGCTTTGCTCTGCGGGCCGCGCCGTGTTTCTTCTGCGCGCAGGGGCCATTGACGATCGAGTGAAGGGGTTCGTCGTGGGCAGGCCCCCCGCCATTTTCCAAGTTGAAGCAAAGGAGTGATCGCGCGGAGAACGTGACGAGCTGACGGAGACCGATCCTCGAATTCAAGGAGAAAATGCATCGTGATTGTCCTTAACGTGGTGACGAAACGCGTGATGCTTCTCGCGTCCGCAGCGGTGCTGTTGTCCAGCGGGACGGCGCTTGCCCAGAACGCCGCCGCCCTCGAGGAGCTTGGCAAGCGTGTCTTCTTCGACAATATCTCCGATCCGAAGCGCCAGGGGTGCCATACCTGTCATGACGCCGCGAATGGCTGGACGGGCGCCGTCGCGGGCATCAACAAGAACGGCGTCGTCGTCCCCGGCGCCAATCCCAAAGCGGCCGGGCGGCGCAAGCCTCCGAGCAACGCGTATGCGAGCTTCAGCCCGGCGTTTGGCGAAACGCCCAAGACCGTCACCGTCACTTTGATTCCACCTGCTGCCGCGTGCGCTCTCGGCATCATGCGGGTTTGCACGGGAGGCACATTCTGGGACGGACGCGCCGAGGGCACGGCAACGCCTTTCACGGCGCTTCCGACCTTCACGGGCACGGGGGCGATCACGCACGTCGGCACGGAAATCTTCAAGGGGAATGCGGCCCTTGCCGCGGCGTATGGCCTCTTCCTCGGACCGCTCGCGGATCAGGCGCTCGGGCCTTTTCCGAACGATGCCGAACAGAACGTTCCCGACGGCAACGATCACGGTTTGCCCGGCGCTGAGGCCGTCTGCTTGCACGTCAAGTCGGCGAAATACGCGGAGCTCTATACGAAGGCGTGGGGTGAGACGATCAACTGCGCCGATCCGGCCATCAGCTTCAAGCGCATCGGCCTTGCGCTCTCCGCTTGGCAGCATTCCTCCGAGGTCAACTCGTTCAGCTCGCGGCGCGACGAGGCCGTCACGACCCTGGATGCCCAGGGCAACTTGGTCCTCGCGCTCCCGTTCTCCAGCCTCACGCCCGAGGAGAACCTCGGACACGACCTGTTTTATGGCCGCAACGACTCAGGGCAGAACCCTGACCTGAAGAACGCGAGGTGCGCGCTGTGCCACAACAGCCACAATTCGGTCGTCCTCGGGCCCACCCTGGGCTCGAAGGGCGATGAGCTGAACCAGATTTACAGCGACTTCGCGTATCATAACATCGGGGTGCCGCCGAACTTCGAGATCGAGAATTTCGATCCGGAGAACGGCGACGCCGGGCTCCTCGAGCATGCGGATCCCAGCGCCTCGTTCGACACCGAGGACCCGAATGCGACGCCGCTCGCCGGCCATTTCAAGACCCCGACGCTGCGCAACGTCGACAAGCGCCGCGGCAACGGGTTCACGAAGGCCTACATGCACAATGGCTATTTCAAGAGCCTCGAGCAGGTGGTCCACTTCTACAACACGTCGATCCTCCTCCGGGACGACGTGAACTGCCCGCCCGGGACGACGGCGGACGAGGCGATGGAGAGGGGTTGCTGGCCGGCCGCGGAGTTCGATACCGAAAGTCAGGCCGGCGTGGTGGGCACGGTCGGGAACCTGGGCCTCACCGCGGAGGAAGAGGCGGCGCTCGTGGCGTTCATGAAGACGCTCACCGATACGGTGACGCCGAAGCAGCCGAAGCCCTACAAGAAGAAGTGAGATTCACGGCTTCGGATGCGCCCCGCGCATCGTTTTAGCGCGAATCCAACCATCCTCATTCGGAGAGCTCGGAGAGCAACGCTGCCTCTTGCGCCGCGAGGTCGGCCTTGAGCTTCTGGAGCGCTTCGAGCTTCGCCTTCTTCTCTTGCTGGGCGGCCTGCGCCCGCTGGGCTGCGATTCTCGCTTCCTGTGCGGCGAGCGCCTCGCGCTGCTTCTTCAGCGCGTCGAGCTCCGCTGAGGCGGCCCCGATCTTCTTGTCGAGCTGGCTCAGGGTCAGCTCCTCGGCCGATTCCTGCAGGAAGAACGACTCTGCCCAGCCGGCGCCGAGCTTGTGCGCGTGCTGGATCTCGCCGAGCTTTCCGTAGAGGGACTTCCGCAATTTGTTGTGATCCTGGTTCAGCTTCACGCGCGTGCCGATGGTCCGGAAGTTGACCAGGTTTTGCGTCGCGGTCTTCTTTTCCTTCGCCGCTTCCTCGCCAACCTGCGCGCGCGTGGCCACCACGGGCGCCTGGTCTCTCAGCACGGCTTTATCGCTTTCCGCCAGCGCTTCGGGCCAGGTTTGCATGATGTCGAGCTGCCCGCCGAGGATGGGTCGCTTCAACTCGCTGGGGCGGAGGTCCCCGAAGAGGCGGTGCCCGAGGAGCGAACGCCTGTCCACGTTCGCCGAGACGAAATCGACCGAATCATCGAGGTCGTGATCCGCGAACTGGACGGCCGCGCCGGCGGAGGCCTCGGCTTCGAGGAGATTGCGCTCCTCGGCGATTGTGGCCTCGATGCGCGGCTCGAATGCATCCACGTCGGGAACGAGCGCCTGCGTGAGGGGATTGCGCCGGATATGGGCCGCGAGGAAGCGGAAATGGATCGCGGCCGTCGCGGTGGTCGTCGTTTCAGGGAGGGTCTTGATTCCAACCATGGCGGCGGATGCTAGAGGGCTCACGCGCCGGCCGTCAAGGACATGATGCGTCCGGGGACACTGCCGTCCCTCACGGGAAGGGGCTCGAACGCGCCGGAGACGGCTTGCGGGGGCGTTCGAGGTGGCTGAAGTGGCGTTGCAACGCGTCGCGGGGGCGGTTCGGGCGCCCGAAGTGGGGTTGCAACGTCGACGGGGGGGACGGGGCGCGCGGAACGGGGGCGTGAGCGGTTGCGTCGTCGCTCGTGGCGCCGGAGGTGCCTGGTGCGCGCGTTTCGACGTGCGGCGATCGGCGCTCGAACCTGCGTGCCAACGCGAGACGGAGCGGTTCAGGCGAAAGGAGCGAGGGGGCGACGCGTCGACGTTCGGGTTTGGGCTCGCGACGGGGCCTGCGGAACTCTCCCGGTGCTGACTCGCGGGCGGAGGCGGGGGCGGAGCTTCGTGGCGAGCGCGGTTCGAACGTTCGAGATGGGTCGTCGAGGCGTTGCGGGATGACTTGAGGCGTGTGGACGCGGTGAATGCCCGGAAAACACCGGGGAAGAGGTTGACGGTGTGGTGATGCCGACCGTAGCCTACTGACGGGGGAGGGGGGAGCGCGTGGCTCGGAGGGATGGCCGTATCGAGAGCGGCATGCTGTGCGCCGCGCTTATCCTCCTCGTCACGCCGGCAGAGGCGTACGAGGTCAGCGGCGGCGTGGGCCTGGGAGGGATCCTCGTCGGGACCCTGCCGCGCTTCGCGGTGAGCCCTCACGCGGCGGTCGCGTGGCGCGGGGAGGGCGGTTTTTCGTTTGGCGTGGACGACCTGTGCAGCGTCCTGCCCGGGACGGGTAGGCTCGGGGTCGGGGTGTACAACCAGACGTCGGTCGCCTTCGGGTACGCGTGGAAGGGCGGCGACTTCAGGGTAGGGCCTTCGTTCTCCGTCTCATCTACCCGATCGGCAAATGGCTTTGCCGCTACGATTTCGACAAGTAATGAGGGGACGGAGCCATGACAGATGATCGAGACACGGCGAACGCGATCGCCGAAGGCATCAATTGCATCGCTGCCTTCGTGATGGCGCTGCGGGAGGATCCTTCCACGACTCCTGATCCCGAATGGGTGACGATCCTACACGAGACCGAGCGCGCCCTCGACGGTATCCTCGCAAAAGAGGTTTGGACGGACATGGTCGTCGGCGAGGAAGAGCGGGACCGCGTGCGGAAGCTGCGAGCGCTCGTCTCGGACTGGGTGGCGACACGGAAGGCGCCCGATGATCTCCAATCGACAGCGGAATCCGTGTTGACGTCCTTCGGCATCACCGTGTGACTGACATAGGAGTTGATTCGATGTCGGACACGAATGAGACCACGGGTGGGTACTATCCTTCGCCGGAATGCCAGCAATGCAGGTTCTGAGCGTGCCATGACCATCCACATCGCCACCTCTAGCGATGTCGCACTCGCCGTTCGCCGCGGGATGCGCGTAGCTGTGCGCTCCATGAACGATGGTTTGCTCGTCGGCCCTTGCGCCCCGGATCTTGAGGATCACATGCGCCTGCGCCGCGACTTCTGGGCCGATGTGTGGCCCTACCCTCCGGCGTATGTCCCCCCCTTTCGTCGGGTCCTCGCAGACCTCGCCGCCGCCGAACCCGTCGTCGTCTGGACGTCTCTCAAGTGGATGGATCGCGTTGCTCTCTGGGCGTACTGCGCCTATCGGCTCCAGCACCATCCTACGCAGCCCGACCTCTCACTCATCTTCATCGGTGAATACGGGGAGAGGCATGCGCGCCTCAGCTTCGGTATCGTATACGTCACCCTGGAGCCCGCGATGGCCCGGCGAGCATGGGGCACGGCACGTTCTCTTTCACGGAGGGAGGTCCGCGAAAAGGCGCTCTTTTGGAGGAAGCTCACGGCTCCTTCCCCGATCCTCTCCGGAAAACGCCTCCGCGAGACGCCCTCACGCAAGGAGTTCTTCGAGCTGGGCGCGTACCAGGCGGGCCTTTTCCCCCGGCTGAGCGAGCGTAGCCTCTCCCTCTCGACCCTGGATGCGCTATTGCTCGGTTGTGTGAACAAGACGCCTTCGAATCCCGCGAGGATCCTCATGCGCCGGGGGAGCAAAGGCGAGGAGCTGCGTCGGTGGTTGAGTCTCACCGGAGATATCGTCCTCTTCGAACGCCTCGCCCAATGGGCGGAGCGCGGCGCCCTGCACGCCAAATCTTGGACAGCGCCGAACGGCTGGCAGACGGCCAAATACACGCTCTCCGCCACCGGCCGCTCCCTCCTGCGCGACGGCCTCTCCTCGATCGACCAAGCTCCGCCGTTCCCCATCTGGGGCGTCACGGCCTACGACCCGAAAAATCCCTGGGTCGTCGTGGAAGAAGCCGGAGGGCGACCGCACCTCCGGCGGCTCGGTGAACGGACCCGCTGAAACGGCATCCCCTCTCAAGGCTTCCGGAGGCGAGGGCGGAGCTTCGTGGCGAGCGCGGTTCGAACGTTCGAGATGGGTCGTCGAGGCGTTGCGGGGCCACTTGCGGCATGTGGGCACGGTGAATACGCCGTTCCTTGCCGGGCGCCCATCACGGCGCGTCGGTCGTATCCGAGACGGGGGCCTCCGGGCCCCGCACATACCGGGCGGGCTCGAGCGGCAGGTCGACGGTGAAAAGGGCTCCGGCTCCCGGCTGGCTCTCGACGTGGATGTTTCCCCCGAGCGCGTGGACAATGGAGCGCGCGATGTAGAGGCCCAGCCCCAGCCCGCCGTACTGCCGGGAGGGGACCGCCCGCTCGAAGCGCCCGAAGATGCGCTCCTGGTCCTGGGCGGCGATCCCGATCCCGTGGTCCCGGATGCTCCAGCGCGCCTGCCCTCCGGAGGAGGTGACGTGCAGCTCCACCGGTTTTCCCATGCCGTACTTCAGCGCGTTGGTGATGAGGTTGGTGAAGACCTGCTCGAGGCGTGTCCGGTCCCAATGGCCGACGGTGGGCCCATCGGTGGTGACGATGAGCTGGCAGCCGACGACGCTGGCCTGGTCGGCGAAGCGCTCGGCCAGCTCCCGGGTCAGCGCCACCATGTCCACCTCCTCCAGGTGCAGGCGGAGCCTGCCGGCACTGAGGCTGGAAACGTCGAGAAGACCATCGACGAGCTGGGACAGGCGCTTCACCTGTCCGAGCGCCTTTTCAACCTTCGAGAGCAGGTGGGCGGGGACCTCCGCATGGCCGGTGGCGCCGAGCGCGCGCTGGATCGTCTGCAGTTGCAGGCGCAGCGGCGTGAGCGGCGTGTTCAGCTCGTGCGAGGCCACGGAGAGGAAGTCCTCGCGAAGGCGCACCGCCTCCTGGGACTGCTGGTAGAGCCGGGCATTGTCCATTGCGACCGAGGCTCGCCGGGTGAGCTCCTCGGCGAGCGAGAGCTCGAGCGGGCCATACTGGAAGCCCGGCGTGTCCGAGACCAGAAGCATGGCCGCCAGCGTCTGCCCCCGCACGGTGATGGGGAGGGCGATCGCGGTCCTCGTTCCGAGCCGCCGCAAAAGCTCCAGGTACTCCGTGCTGGTCGGGTCGGTGTCGAGCAGCGCCTGCGTGGCTTCGTCCCCGAGGAGTGGCCTGCCGGTGCGCAGCACGCGAGCGGTCGGCAGGAGCGCTCTCCCGCCCAGCGCGAAGTGCTGCGAGAGCGCGCGGAGCAGCTCTTGCCGGGCCGGGTCCTGGTGCACCTCGGCCGCGCGTCGAAGCACGCCCTCGTCGTCCACCCTGTCAATGACGCACCATTGGCCGAGCTGGGGAATGGCCAGCCGCGCCACGCGCTCCACGGCGCGTTTCTCGTCGAGCAGCTCTGCAAGCTGCGTGCTGACGTCGATGAGGAAACGCTGGGCCTCCTCGGCGCGCTGGCGCGCGGTGGTGTCCACGAACGTCGCGACGGCGCCGATATGCCGACCCCTCTGGTGGATCGGGTAGGACCAGAGCTCCACGGCCAGGCGCGTGCCGTCCTTGCGCCAGAGGAAGTCCCGCTCGACGTGGGTCGCGGTGCCAACGCTCAGCGATTGAAGGATGGGGCACTCGCTCGGGGGATAGGCCGTGCCATCCGCGCGGGCGTAGTGCCACGTCGCGTGCGCATCCACCCCCAAAAGCTCCCGCGCGTCCGAATAGCCGAGCATCCGGGCGGCGGAGCGGTTGACCAAGGTGCTGCGCCCGTCGAGGTCCAGCCCGTAGATGCCCTCCGCGACCGAGTCGAGCAGCAGCCGGATCTGGGCCTCGCTCTCCTCGAGCTGTGTCTGGGTCGCGCGGAGGCGCTCACCCATCTGGTCGAAGGCGCGCCCCACCACGGCAAGCTCATCGCTCCCGGAGAGCCCGCTGCGCGCTTCCCAGTCGCGCGCGGCGAAGCGGTGGGCGGTGGTGACCAGCCTGTCCACGCGGCGTGTGAGGGCGAAGTGGAAGAAGAGCCAGAGCAGCCCCGCGAGGGTCGCGAGCAAGCCGCTGCGTTGCACCACGAGCGCCCACATCTGCGCCCGTGCCTGCGCCTTTTGGGGGGAGATGTTCCGCTCGACAACGAGCAGCCAGGCCGCTGGAGGGGCGAGCTGCGCCGGGCTCGCGGGGCCCATCACCGGGTACGAGGCCACGATGGCCGCACGGTCTTTGGTGACCTCGACGCTCGCGACGAGGTTATCGCGGGTCCGACGGAGCCGCGGCTCCGCCCCGCCGAGGAACAGCGCGGGGTAGAGTGCCGGGGCCTGTTTCCCTATCTCCACGCGCCGGATCGACGCGAACACCTGGCCGGTGTCGTCGATGAGCAGCGCCTTCTTCACGTGCGGATCCGCGCCGAGGCCGGCGATCTCCTCCCGGATCCGCTCGGGCTCACGCAGCCGCAGGAGCAGCTCCAGGTGGTCCTGCTTCTCGCCCAGGAGTCGGGCGAGCTGCTCGATGGAGTCCTCCTCCACACGGCGGGAGGCGAGGCGCGAGCTCTGCAGCAGGTCGAGGAGGCCCGCCGTGACCGCGAAGGCCAGCAAAACCACCACGAGGGTGATGCGCAGCGAGGGGAGTGGGGGCAGCCTGTGCGGGTTCCGTGTTCGGTCCCCGGTACCTCGTCGCCGGGGGCGCTGCATTACCGGCCCTCCTGGAGCGCCTCGATGATTCGCGCGTCCAGCATCTGTTCGGGTTGCATCGGCTTCTGGAGCAGCCCTTCCTTCAGCATGAAACGCTGGAGCTGCTGCGCCGACGCGAGGAGGGGTGAGGAGGGCCCACGTAGGAGGACGAGGTTCTCCTCCAGGGTGAGCAGCCGCAGCTTCTTCAGCATGGAGGTGAGCTCGGAGGGGCTCGTGCCCAGGCGGGGGCTCATATGGGCCACCGCCTCGGCCGGGTGCTCCTCCAGATAGCGCCGACCCTGGAGCCATCCCTGGACGAGGTGCTCCACCTGCGCGGGGTTCTTCTCGAGGACGGCCTCGTGCACCACGAGCACGTCCACGATCTCTCCGGGGATCTGACTGCTGTCGAAGATCTCTTGAGCTCCCGCGTCGCGCAGCCTTTGCAGGAAAGGCTCGTAGGTGACCACGGCATCCACGTCTCCTGACGTATAGGCGCGCACTTGCTGGTCGACGGGGGTCCGGACGAGCTGGATGTCCGAGGGCTTTAGCCCCGCCTGCTCCAGGGCCCGGCCGAGCACGTACATGCTCACCACCAGGTCTTCCACCGCCACCCGCTTGCCCCGGAGGTCCTCGACCCCCCGCACCACCCCCGGACGCGCGACGATGGCATCCGCGCCTAGCGAATGGTCGATGACGAGCACCACCCGCGGCTCGAGGCCCTGATGCTGGAGCTGGAGGGCGATATCGAGCGTGGCGAACACCGCATCGAGCATCCCATTGCGGAACTCGCGGGTGGCCCTACCCAGCGTGGTGTACTCCACCAGGCGGATCGAGCTGTCGTCGACATAGCCGAGGTCCCGCGCGAGGAAGATGGGCTCGCTTCCTGGCCAGAGGAGCGTGCCAACGCGCAGCGGCTCCTTCTCCCTGTGAATGCAGGCAGATACGACGAGGAGCAGGAGCAGGCTGAACATTCGGGCGAGGATCACGGATCCCGATTCCTTTGACGTTTCGGCAAACCTTGGGCAGCGGCGGGATGACAGCAAGCGAGCCGGAGCGGGCTCTCGAGCGCGGCAACGCGCCTCGCTGCGCTGGGGCTTTGCCCCAGACCCCAGCAGGGGCTGTCCGCCCCTGCACCCGGGCCTGCGCAAGCGCTGGACTCGGGGTCGATGAACTGCGCGATGCGCAGTTCATCGAACAGGCCAGGTCAAGACCAACGACGACCCTGCCCATCAAGACCGCGGCGCTGACGATTCAACAGGCAACGTGCCCGCCGCCAGCGCGAAACGCACCTTCATGGTCTTGCCACCGGCCTGTTGGAAAAACTGCGCGAAGCGCAGTTTTTCCACCTGAGGTCCAGGGCTTGCCCTGGTTCGGGTCGAGGGGCGAATAGCCCCCGCGGGGCCCGGGGCAGCGCCCCGGCGCGACGCCTCGCGATGAGGTCAAGGCTTCGGATGCGCGAGCAGCCACTCCACGACCTTCGGGGCGAAATTTGGCCCGAGTCCAGGCACGTGTGTCCCGCCGTCGATCGTCCAGAGCTCGGCCGCGCCGCCCGCCTTGCAATCCGTCGTGTATTTCGAGACGCTCGTCTCCGCGCCTTCGATCGTCGCGTCGAGGTCGAGCGCTTCGCCCGCGGTCGGCGTGAGCGCGCAGCCGTTCTTTTGGGCCCATGATTCGGTCGTCGCCACGGCGCCCGGATACGTCACGCCCATGATGGCCTCGCCGTCGTAGAGCACGGTGTCGTCCGCCGTTCCGTGGATCTGCAGCACCGCCACGGGTTTCTCCGCCGGACATTTCGCCGGATCGCTCCACGTCGCGCCCGCGAGGCTCGCGATGCCGGCGATGAGATCCGAGCGGTCGCAGGCCATCCGGTGCGACATGTAGCCGCCATTCGAGTGGCCCAGGAAATACACGCGCTTCGGGTCGACCTTGTAATGCTCTCCGATCTCGGTGACGAGCCCCGAGAGGTAGGCGACGTCGTCGACGCCCACGCCCCCGAAATCGCAGCAGGCGTCCGTCGCGTTCCAGAAGCGCTTCGAGCTCGCGTCGACCGTGCCATCCGGATGCGCATACAAAAAACCGTGCTTGTCGGCCTCGGGCTTCAATTGGAACAAAAGCTCCTGGACGAAGCCGGAGGCGCCGTAGCCGTGGAGCAGGATCACGAGCGGGGAGGGTTTGGCAGGGTCGAGGCCGGGGGGGACGTGGACGGTGACGGGACGATCGCCGCCGACGACGAGCTCGCCCGGCTCTTCGCCGCCGGTGCCCCCCGCGCCGCCGGTGCCTCCGGCGCCGGCCGCGCCGCTCGACCCCGAAGGATTCGAGGCGCAGGCCAGGGCAAAGATGAACGGTATGGATGCGAGGACAAGGGAGGGGTAGAAGCGCGTCATGGCGCGAGCTTACCGCACGTTCCATCGGATCTCCTCGGTGTTCCTCCTCGCGGGGGTGACGCTCGCCGCGGCTCCGGCCCTGGGCGCGCCGCCGAACGTTGCCCCGAAAGCCGCGCTGACGAGCGCGGAGCTGGCCGCGATGAAGGAGTCGCAGGAGTTCGCCATCGAGGCGCAGCGGCTGCTCGAAAAGAAGCAATACGACGCGGCGCTCGCGCCCGCGCTGAAGGCTCTCGCGATCCGGGAGAAGATCGATCCCGAGAGCACCTGGACGAAGATGAGCCTGCGCCAGGTGGCGGAGATTCACGAGGGGAAGAAGCAGTACACCCGCGCCGTGCCCTACCGCGAGAAGCTCGTCGCGCTCGTCGAGAAGAAGGCGGACAACGAGGCGGATCTCCGCTATCGCATCCACGAGCTCGCAGAGGCGTTGCAAGACGGGGGCGAGCACGCGCGCGCCATCAAGCTGTTCGAGCGCGAGATCGCCATCAGCGTGAAGTCGAGCCGCGGCGTGGAGGGGGAAGACGTGATCCGGCCGATCGCGGCGATCGCGGACTCGTTGAAGGCGCTCGGGCGGTACGACGAGGCCGAGGCCATGTTGCTCCGCGCGATCAAGATCTGCGAGAACGTCACGCGGAATCGAAAGCCGTACCCGTATCTGCTCGTGAACCTCGGCCGGCTGTACCACGACACCGGCCGGTACACGCGGGCCGAGCCGATCCGCGCGCAGGCGGTCGAGCGCGTCGCGGACGTGAGCGGGTTTCGGTTCAACGCCACGGCGGAGATGGGCGATCTCGCGGCGACACGTGTCGCCCTGCAGGACTATGCAGGCGCCGAGGTGGTGCTCGACGAGCTCGTCGCCATCGCCCTGGAACGAGGGGGTGAAGACAGCCTTTCCTACGCGGGCCAGCTCGCGCTGCGCGCGGCGCTCGACGTGGAGACGGGGGCGTATGACCGGGCCGAGTCGAGGCTCCTCCGCGCGCAGGCGATCGTCGAGACGAATGCCCAAAAGGGAAACGACGCGCCGGAGCTGCGCGTCGCCTTGCAGTGGATCCTCGGGCAGATCGCGACGCAAAAAGGAGATTTTTCCCGCGCCGAGGCGCTGCTTTCGCGCACGCTCGCCCATTACGAGAAGACGAACGGGCCGAAGGACACGTCCGTGGCCGAGGTGGCGGAGAACCTCGCCGATCTCTACCGGCGCGCGCAGAAGCTCGACAAAGCCGAGGCCCACGCGGCGCGCGCGCTCGCGATCCGCGACGAGCTGCTTCCGGCGATGCACCCGGATCGCGCCGAGTCACGGGCGATCTTCGGGCGCATCCGCGAGATGCGCGGAGACGCGGCCGGCGCGAAGAAGCTGCACGAAGAGGCGCTCGCGGCGCGCGAAAAGACGTTCGGGAAGGAGCATCCGTTCGTCGCGTCGTCGCTGCTCGATCTCGCGGATCTCGCGCGGCGGCAGAAAAACGCGGGCGAGGCGGAGGGGCTCTACAAGCGGGCGATCGGGATCTTCGAAACGACGTTCGGGGGCGGGCACGAGAAGGTGGCGGCCGCGCTCGAAGGGCTCGCCGCGCTGTACGTCGAGACGGGCAAGCTGGATCTTGCGCTGCGCGCAGCGACACGGGCGGCGGAGATCCGCGAGCGGCAAGCGGCGCTCGTGATCGCGGGTGGATCCGAGGCGCAGAAGCGCGCGTTCGTGGCGACGATGCGCACGGGGACCGATTTCCTGACGAGCCTGCACGCGCGCGTGATGCCCGCGGACGCGGAGGCGAGGAAGCTCGCGCTGACCACGATCTTGCAGCGCAAAGGGCGCGTGCTCGACGTGATGGCGGGCTCGCTCGCGGCCCTGCGGCGCAAGCTCGGGCCCGAGGAGGCGAAGCTCGCGGACGAGCTCGCGGCGGCGCGGGGCGAGGTCGCGCGGCTCGCGATGCGCGGGCCCGCCGGCCAGCCGCTCGAGGAGTTCAAGGCAGAGCTCGCGCGGCGCGAGGAGAAGGCGCGGGCGATCGAGGAGAAGGTGGGCGGGCGGAGCGACGTGTTCCGCGCGGAGGAGACGCCCGTCACGATCGAGCGCGTGCAAGCGCAGGTGCCCGCGGCGACGGCGCTCGTGGAGATCTCGCTGTACGTGCCGCGGCGCTCGGCCGATGCGGATCTGCCGAGCCGCGAGGGGCCGCCGCGGTTCGCGGCGTACGTGCTCGATGCGTCGGGGAAGGTGAGCTTCGTCGATCTCGGCGAGAGCGCGCCGATCGAGGCGGCGACGAAGGCGCTGCGCGAGACGCTCACGGCGTCACTCGACCAGGATCCGAAGCCGCCGGCGCGTGCGCTCGACGCGCTCGTCATGCAGAAGATCCGGCCGCTGCTCGGGGGAAAAACGAAGCTCATGATCGCGGCCGACGGCGCGCTCTCGCTCGTGCCGTTCGCAGCGCTCGTCGACGAGGACGGGCAGTACCTGGTCAAGCGGTACGAGATCTCATACCTCACGAGCGGGCGGGATCTCTTGCGGCTCGCGCGGACGGCGCCGCCGGGGCAAGGCGCGCTCGTCGTGGCAAACCCCGCGTTCGGGCAGCGCGAGCAGGCGGGGAGCGCGCTCGCGATGCTGGAGGAGAAACCCGACGCGAAGACGCGGGGCCTCGACAAGGCGTATTTCGAGCCGCTGCCGGCGACGGCGGTCGAGGCGCGCGCGCTCGCCCCGATCCTGCCGGGCGCCGCGGTGCACGTGGACCTCGAGGCGACGGAGTCGACGCTGAAGAAGGTGCACGCGCCGCGGATCGTGCACGTGGCGACGCACGGGTTTTTCCTGCCCGCGAAGGGCGCGGCGGCGCGCGCGGCGGCGGCGGCTCAAGGCGAACGTGGGCTCGAGCTCGAACCGTCGCCGGACTGGCTGCCGGATGATCCGTTGCTCCGCTCGGGGCTCGCGCTCGCGGGGGCGAATGCGAAAAAGGGCGGCGGCGGCGAGGACGGGATCCTCACGGCACTCGAAGCGAGTTCGCTCGATCTTTGGGGCACCAAGCTCGTCGTGCTCTCGGCGTGCGAGACGGGCCTCGGCGACGTGCAGCGCGGCGAGGGCGTGTACGGCCTCAGGCGCGCGCTTTTCGTGGCCGGTGCCGAGGCGCTCGTCGCGAGCTTGTGGAAGGTCGCGGACGAGGAGACGCAGCGGCTCATGGTGGGCTATTACCAGCGCGTCACGAAGGGCAGCGGCCGGGGCCCCGCGCTCCGGGACGTGCAGCTCGCCATGCTCGCCGACGAGCCCACATCGCACCCGTATTTCTGGGCGAGCTTCGGCGTGTTCGGGGATCCGTCGGCGATGGGCGCGGAGATCAAGGTCGAGGGCGATCGTCGAACGCCCCACGAAGAGCCGCGGATCCTGCCCGTGAAGCCCGGTCCGCGTGGGTGCACGTGCACGTTCCCCGGATCGACGGGGGAGGGGCCGCTCGGGCTCGTGGGCTTGTTCGGGGTCCTCGCGCTCGTCGCGCGGCGCCGGCATCGGTGATAGGGTCTCGGCCATGCTGGCCATCGAGGCCCGGGGGCTGCGCAAAACCTATGGCGGGGGTTTTTCACGAGGCGCGGGGAAAGAAGCACTCGCGGGGCTGGATCTCGCGATCTCCGAGGGCGCGGCGTTTGGCCTGATCGGGCTCAATGGCGCAGGAAAAACCACGTTCATCAAGGCGCTGCTCGGCGTCGTGCGGCCGAGCGCGGGCGTCGTGCGGGTGCTCGGCAAGGACCCGGAGGATCCGTCTGCGCGCGCCCAGATCGGCTATCTGCCCGAGCGTCTCTTTTTGCCGCACGCGTTCACGCCGGTGCAATTCCTGGCGAGCGTGGCGCGATTGAAAGGGATCCCCGCGGCCGACGACGAGGTGCGGCGGCAGATCGGGCGGGTGGGGCTCTCCGGCGAGGAGGGGCGGCGGATCGGGGGGTTTTCCAAGGGAATGCGGCAGCGGCTCGGGCTCGCGGCGGCGCTGCTCGGCGGGCCGATGCTGCTCGTGCTCGATGAGCCGACGGACGGCGTCGATCCGCTCGGCCGGGCAGAGATCCGGCGGATCCTCGCGGAGGAGCGGGCGCGGGGCGCGACGTTGTTTCTGAATTCGCACCTGCTCTCGGAGACGGAGCGCGTCTGCGATCGGATCGGCATTCTCTCGGGCGGGCGGCTGCTCCGGGAAGGTCCGATCGAGGCGCTCTGCGGGAGCGAGACGCGGTATCGCGTGCGGTTTGCCCCGCCCGTCGAAGTCGCGGCGCTTCAGGGGCTCGGCTTTCGGCCGGGGGAGGGCGAGGGCGTGTTCGTGGTGGATGCGCCGGATCCTACGGCGTTGAACGATCTCCTGGATCAAGCGCGGCGCACCGGGGCGCGGCTCGTGGAGCTCGCGCACGACGTGCGGGATCTCGAGGACGTACTGGCGGAGGCGCTCGGCCAGGGCGGGGAGCGGGGACACGCGTGAAATCGTTTGTCGTGGCCAGAGACCTCCTGCGTGAGGCGGCGTCGCGGCGCTGGTTCCTCGCGCTCGGCCTGGGGATCACCCTGGGGCTCGTGGTGATTGGGCTATCGCTCCGGATGGATGTCGTCGACGGGGCGCTCGCGGCGACGCGGTTCTTCGGCAAGTCGGTGAACACGCAGATCCGCGCGGCCGACGTGGCCCTGCGACCGGTGTTCGTGGCGTCGTCGTATCTGATCTTTTACGGGGGCCTGCTTTTCGGCGTGGTCGCGTGCGCCGATTTCGGCCCGAGCCTGCTCGCGCCGGGGCGGATCGAGCACCTCCTTTCGTTACCGGTGCGGCGATTCGAGCTCATCGTGGGCACGTTCCTCGGCGTGCTCGCGCTCGCGCTGCTCGGGGCGCTGTATGGCGCGGGCGGGCTCGTCTTGATCTTCGGCGTGAAGACGGGCGTGTATTCGGGGAGGCTCATCGTCTCGGCGCTGCTCGCCAGCGTGACGTTTTCGGCGATCTATGGCGCGATGTTGACGGTCGCGATCGCGGCCCGCAGCGCGGCGCTCTCGGCGGCGTCCGGGGGCGCATTGGTCCTGCTCGGGATCGTGGCCGGGGAGCGGGAGCGGATCTCGGAGTTTTTTGATCCGGGGATCTCGCGCTCGATCTTCCGGGGACTCACCCTGTTTTTGCCGCGGGTTTCGTCGCTCGCGCGTTCGGCCGGGGAGATCGCGGGCGCCGAGCCCGTTGATTCCGCCGCGCTGACGAGCTTGCTTTTCGGGCTCGTGATCTTTGGCCTCGCGGCGCTCTCGCTCGGCATTCACCTCTTCGAACGGAAGGATTTCTGATGAGACGGGTGGCCTGGCTCGTCGCGTTCGCCGCGCTCCTCGCGCTCTCGGCGTTCTTGATGTCGCGGGGGGACAAACCCAAGAAGCCCGAGCGCGTGCTCAAAGCCGAATTCCCGCGGTTCCCGAAGCCCTGGGAGGAGGAGCGCAACCGAAAACGGAGGACCTTGCCGCCCGCGGCGCCGCGGCCCGGGGAGGAGGAGGGCGTCCTGCGAAAGCGGGATCCGCTGCTCGTGGCGCTGCCGATGGAGAAGGGCAAGAGCGCGGTGGTGTTCGAGGTCGCGGCGCTGAAGGAGTCGCCGATCGGGCAGATCTGGCTCGATTGCATGCTGGCGGAGCAGGCCGGGAACGAGCGCGCCGGACGCGGCCGGAACGTTTTCGAGGAGAAGTTCGGGCTCGATCTTTTGAAGGACGTCGATCGGATCGCGATGTCGTCGAGCAAGGTGGCGGTCCTATCGGTCGCGGAAGGCACGGCGAAGTTCGACAAAAGCGGCTGGCCGAAGCGCTCGTTCGGCGAGAAGGGCTCGATCTGGCAGGAACCGGAGGGCAGCGCGGTGTTCGCGACGTGGGGGAACGAGATCGTCCTCGCCGGGGCGGACCTGAAGGAGATCGAGGCGGCCATCGAGAGGCTCGAATCGAAGAACCCGCCGCGGGAGTCGACGATCCCGGAATGGTCGGTGTACGGCGACATTTTCGGGGTGATCTCGCCCGAGGAGCTCGCGGACATGTTGCCCGAGGGGCAGGGCGAGATCGCGGCGAGGATCCGGGCTTCGATCGACCGCGTGGATCTGCACGTGGACACGTCGGAGGACGTGGCCATCGTGGCGGACGTGAATGGTTCGAACACGGAGGACGTGAGGGATCTGGCGAAATCGATGGGCGCGGCCTTGAGCCTGGCCCGCGCCGGCGCCGAGGACGACGGCGACGAGCGGCTGCGGGAGCTGCTCGATTACGCGACGATCAAGCCGCGGGACGGGCGATTCACGCTGGACGTGGCGCTACCGCTCGACGTGCTCAAAGAAATGGGGCCGTGCCGCAAGCGGGATGCGGCCCCGCCGTCACCACCACCATCCCGGTGAGCGAAACGGCGACCAGGAGGTGCACCGTCCGCCGTCGCGGATGGTGATTTCCTGGCGGCGCGCCGAGGCCGTGAGGGGCGCGCCTTCCATTTCGGCGAGGAGCACCAAGAGCGCGGCTTCGACGGCGTCGAGCGTGGCGTCGCTCGGGGCGAGCAGGTGGCCGCGGAGAAGGGCGGTGACGGCTTTGGGGCCGACGCAGCCGAGGGCGATCGCGGCTTGCTCGGCGGCGGGCGTGGGGCCGTCGGGTTCTTCGGCGGCGTGATCTTCGAGGAGCGCGCGCTCGAAAAGGTCGAGATGGTCCGGGGCCTCGTCCAGCCTTCCGAGGAGCCGGATGGCCAGGGCGCGGAGGATTGCGTCGGCGGAGGAGCGAGCGGCCTCGACGAGGGGTTGCACATGCGAGGCGTGGCCACGATATGCGAGGGCGCCGGTCATGCGGAGACGAACGAACGGGTCGGGATCCTCGGCGAGAGATTCGAGCGCGGCGCGGAAGGTGGGGCCGTCCTCGGCGACGGCGTCGAGCACGTCGAGGGCGAGGAAGCGGGCCTCGGGGTCGGGGAAACGGAGCGCGGCGAGGAGCGCAGGCCTGTCGCGCGTGTCGGGGTTTTTGGCAATTTCGCGGAGGAGTGCGCGGGCGAGTTCGAGGTTTTCCGGAGCGGCGCCGCGCTGTTCGAGATATTGGAGGGCGATGCGCCGCTTGCGTCGATAAAGAACGAGGCCGAGATCGGCGCGTGCAGCCTCGTGGAGGCGCGCGTGGGCGAGCAGGTCGGCTGCCATCGCGGGGCCGTTTTCGTCCTCTTCCAGGAGAGCGAGGGCGCCACGATATCCGTAGGTGGTCCACGGTTTGTCGATGGGGCAGAAGAGCGCGAAGTTATGGTCGAGGACGGCCTTTCGCGCGGCCTTTCGGATTTTCGCGAGGCTCGAAAATCGCAAAAGGTCCCGGCGGGGCAGGACGAGGGCGGCGGCCGCGGCAGCGCGCGTTTCGTCGTCGAGGTGATTGGCGAGATCCGGGAAGTGGCGAATGTCCTCGAAAAGCTCGGCGTCCCGGGGGCGCGCGCGCCGGTACGCCGCGAGCACGGCGAGCGTCTCCGGGTACATGTCGGCGAGGGAGAAGGCGAGCGAGGCATCGTCCTCGTCGGGAGAGCGCTGCGCGACGTCTTCGAGCCAGCGCGAAACGAGCCAGGCTTCGAGCTCCTCGCAAGGTTTGTCCACGCGCGAGAACGTCGACCTGAGCCACGCGCGGCGCGCTAGAGGGGTCTCCCGATCGAACCGCGCGAGCAGAGCCGCAAGGCGCGCGCCACTTCGAGCGAACGGAACGAGCTCGAGGAACGGCGCCCTGGGGCCGTCCATGAGAGCTTCATCGAGCAGGCGCGCGAACGTTTCGTCGGACAACCCGACCGAGGCCCGCGCGAGGGCGCGGAGCGCGTAGCCGCGATGCCAGAAGGAACGCGCGGGATCCGTCGCGATGCGCGTCAGCGCAGGCGCGAGCGACGGGGGCGCGAGGAGCGCGAGGAGGCGCGCGGCACGAAGGCCCACGCGACCCGGGAGGTCGAGCCAGGAGAGGAGTCGTTCGCCGACCTCGTCACGGGAGGTCCAGCACAGGGAGGAGACGTCGAACACGAGGGGGCGCGTGTGGTCACCGGAGCGCCATGCCGGGAGCACCTGGGCCTCGGGCCGGGCTCGATGTTCAGGCGTATCACGGTGCCGGGCGACACGCGAACCCTTCAAGCGCGAGCCATGCCCGCCTTGGGGTTCGCTTGACGCCCCATCCCCACCCTGGGATCCTCCGATGATGTCCCGCCGCTTCAACACGGCTGGCCCGAACGATCCAGCGCGCCACCACACGGTCCCCGCGCTGTCCCGTGTCCCCGGCGTCCGGGAAATCATCGAGCAGGGCAGTTACTTCATCCTCCACGCCCCTAGGCAGACCGGCAAGACGACCGCGCTGCTCGACCTCGCCTCCGTGCTGAACCGTGAAGGCAAGTACGTTGCCGCGGTGCTCTCGCTCGAGCCCGGCGCCGCGCTGACGAGCATCGACGCCGCCGAGCTCGCGATGCTCGACTCGTGGCGCTACGACCTCGCCGCCTACCTGCCCGCCGACGTCTCGGTCCCGCGCTGGCCCGACGCGCCCCAGGGAAACCGCATCGGCGCCGCGCTCTCGGCGTTCTCGCAGGAAGCGCCGCGGCCGCTCGTCATCCTCCTCGACGGCCTCGACAGCCTGGCCCGGGAGGTGCGCGCCTCGCTCGTCCGGCAGATCCGCGCCGGCAAGCCGCGCCGCCCGCGCGCCTTCCCCTGGTCGATCGGCTTCGCCTCGGTCCGCGAGCCCCGCGAGCTCGACGCCGGCCAGGCGCCGTCGAGCACCCGCGGGCCCGCGAGCTCGACCGGCCTCGATGCCGAAGTCCTTCCGCTCCAAGGTTTTACGCGGAGCGAGGTGGAGACGTTGCTGCAAGGGCTCGAGGAGCGGACAGGGCTCGAGCTGTTGCCAGGCGCCGTCGATCGCGTCCACGAGCTCACGCAGGGACATCCGTTCCTCGTGAACGCGCTCGTGCAGCGGATCATCGAGGGCTCCGACGGCCGCAAGGGCCCGCTGACGGCGGTGGACATCGAGCGGGCAAAGGATCTCCTGCTGGATCGACGCGGCGGCATGCTCGACGAGATCGGCGATCGCATGCGTGATGGGAAACTTCGGGCGGCGCTCGAGCAGATCCTCACCGAGGTGCCACGCGAGCCGCCAGCCGAGGACATGCGGGCTGGGATCGATCTCGGGCTCGTGAAGCGGTCGCCCGATGGAACGGTCGCGCTGGCGAACCCGATCTTCCATGCGCTCGTCGCGCGCCTCCTGCCGGGCGCGGTGCGATCGGTGTTCCCGGTCGGACAGCCGGCGTGGGTCGGGCCCGACGGGCGGCTCGACGCGGAGCGGCTGCTCGAAGCGTTCCTCGATTTCTGGCGGCGTCACGGCGATGCGCTCTTCTCGAGCGCGCCCTACGGCGAGCTCTCGCCGCTCGTGCTCACGGCATTCTTGAACCGCGTCGTGAAGAGCGGCGGCCTCATCGAGCGCGTCTACGCGATCGGCCGCGGCCGCATGGACGTGTGCATCCGTCAGGGCGGGGCCGCGGTCGCGCTCGTGGTGAAGGTGCGTCGCGACCGCGACCCGGATCCGATCCCCGAGGGGCTCGCGCAGGTCGACGAGGCGCTCGCACGGCTCGGGATCGAGGACGGATGGCTCGTCGTGTTCGACCGGCGCAAGGGCGTCTCGCCCGTCTCGCAACGGCTCGGCGCCGCGAAGGAGAAGACGCCGGCCGGGCGCGAGATCGTGCTCGTGCGGGCGTGATCCGTCGCTCGCGGTTTTCTCGTCAGGATTTGAAACGCAGGAAGTCGCCGAGGATCGCGGCGAACTCGTGCGGGCGTTCGAAGAAGGGCGACGGGCCTGCTTCGGGCATCTCCGCGACGACGACGCGCGCCTCGGCGAGGCGCTCGAGCGATCGCTGGGAAACGCCGCCGCGGCTGCCCGTGACGAAGAGCGCGGGCACGGACAAACGGGCGAGCCGCCACGCGAGCGATCCGTCCTCGGCGAGCGCCACGAGCTCGCGTCCCCACGCGTGAAGCAGGCGCGCGTCGCAGGGGACGCGGCCCGGATCGTCGGCCGTCGTCGTGGTCCGCGAGGCGCGCCTCACCGCGTCGCGCAGCGCGCTGATGCCCGGTCCGCCGAGATCGGTGAGGGTCAGCTCCGCGGCGGGGCGCAGGCTCGCGCAGTCGTCGACGGTCTTCGGGCCGTCGATGTCCACGACGGCGCGGACGAGGCCCGGATGTCGCTCGGCGACGAGCGTGGCGAGCGTCCCGCCGAGGCCGTGTCCGACGAGCACGGCGCGCTCGCCGAAGCGACCGCCGAGCCACCGGGCGAAGTGATCGGCGAACGCCATGAGCGGCGCCGGCCGCGGGGCCGGGACGCTCCGGCCGTGTCCGGGCAGATCGGGCACGACGTGCCGGTGCGCGGAGAGCCGCGCGTGCAGCGCGACCGCCTCGAACACGAGCCCGTGTCCTGCGAGCCCGTGCAAGTACACGAGCGGCGTGCCCCGCGCGGACGGGTGATAGTCCCGCACGAACATCCCTGCATCCACCCCGTGCGCCACATCGACCGACAGCATCCGTCCCCCTCCTCGACGCCGCGAACCGGCCCCGAGCCCTCCCCAGGAAGAGCCCGAACCGGTCCGCCCGAACCACCGACTTCGCCTGGTGCCCGATCCCTGCCTGGCCGGAAGGCTCACGACGCCTCCGGCTCGTTCGCGCTTTCCCAATGGATGCGCGAGGTGGCTCTCCGGGCGCGCGCCGGCCGCCGAAAGCCGCGGGAAAGCGGGGGCGGATGGTGACGTGCGGGGCGGGTTTCGGGGTCTCTGTCGAAGTTTGTCTAGGAAAACCAGTCCATGCGCGACTTTGGGTACCGTGCCCAAATGCCGCGACGACGCGAGCCCGATCCGTTTGCTCTCCAAGTTGGTATCCGCATCAGGCAGCTTCGTGAGGAGCAGGGCCTCACGATGGAGAAGCTCGCCTTCGAGAGCGAGCTCGGCTCGAAGGGACACCTGTCGAACCTGGAGCGAGGGCTCGCGAGGCCCACGATCCACACGCTGAGGGTCCTCGCGGAGCGGCTGGAGGTCGACGTGCTCGATCTCCTGACGTTCCCCGATCAGGGCGATCGCCAGAAGCTCGTGGACCTCACGCGTCACCTCGGGCGCGGGACGATCCGCAAGCTCTTGAAGGACATCCTCAAGGACATGGGGCCGCTCGAGTCCACGAAGGAGCCCGCGGCCCCGGCGCCTCCGCCGAAGAAGGCCGCCAAGCGGAAGAGCACGCCTGCGAAGGCGCGGAAGAAGAAGCGCTCGTCGTGAGTCCGTAGTTCGTTTCTTCTCAAACGGATTGGTTCTCCCGCGGACGATCCTGCGTCCGCGCTGTCCGTCAAGCGATCGGCGCTCGTGTCGCCTGGGTGCGAAGCGTCGTATCCACTTCCATCCTCGAGCGACCGCGCGGTGCGTAACGCGCTTCCGAGGATCGGACGATCTGCGTCCGATCTTTGGGCTTTGCTTGCGTTATCGCGCGCTGCGTCGTTACGCTCCTCGTCCTCATGCGCTGGAGGAGAGGGACGATGGGGAAGGGCATCCGGCTGCGGAAATTCGAGCTCAAGAAGACGCTCTTCTTGCTGCCGAACATGATCACGCTGACGAGCATCTTCTGCGGCTTCGACAGCATCCGGACCTCGGCGACGGCGCAAGGCGAGGCGGACATCTACCGCGCCGCGTTGCTCATCGTCTTCGCGATGTTCTTCGACACGCTCGACGGCCGCGTCGCGCGCGCGACGAAGACGCAGAGCGCGTTCGGTCTCCAGATCGACTCGCTCGCCGACGTGGTGTCGTTCGGCGTGGCGCCGTCGCTCCTGCTCTACCAGTGGACGCTGCACCGGCTCGGCACGCTCGGGCTCGTGGCGTCGTTCCTGTTCACGGCGTGCGGGGCGATCCGGCTCGCGCGGTTCAACGTGCTCTCGACCGGCGACGACGGCAAACCCTCGAAGCCCTCGAAGTACATCGTGGGCCTGCCCATCCCAGGCGCCGCGGGCATCCTCGTCTCGCTCGTCGTGGCGAGCCACGCGGCCGGCGGGATGCTCGGGCGCGCCGAGTACACCGTGCCGATGCTCGTGGCGACGATCGGTTTGTCGATGCTGATGGTGTCGACGATCCGGTTCCGCTCGTTCAAGGACGTGAAGCTCAACGCGCGGACGGCCCTGCTCGTCGTGTTCATGGTGGGCTCGTCCGTGGTCGTGTCCCTGAAGATGCAGCCGGCGTTCGTGCTGGTGTGGCTGCTCGGTTGCTACGTGACGATCGGGATCCTGGAGTCTTTGTGGCACCTTCCCCGGCGCCTTCGCGCGAGCCTGCTCGCCAGCGATTCGAACCAGCCCCCGCCCGCGGCCTCGACCTGACCCCGGAGCGTTCGGAACGGCTTTGACTTTGCGGCAGGGCCGAACCATGTAGACTGCGCGCCGTCCATGAAGAATCGCGTATTTTTCCCGCAGGTCGCGCTCGACGAGTGGCTGGGTGAGGAGAGGGTCGACCTCAAGAACGACGAGCTGACGATCAAGAGCGAGGGGCGAAAATACCGCATCATCGAGGCGATCCGCATCATGAGCGAGGTCAGCGGCTCGCCCGACAGCCACGAGCTGCTCGGCAAGGTGAAGTCGAAGGCCTTCCTCGCCGAGCTTGGCGCGGAGATCCTGGAGACCTCGATGATCCTCGGAGACAACGCGTACGACGTCGTGCCGGGATTCGTGGGCGCACCCGTCGGGACTTTCGCGGACCACCAGCGCGGCGGGCCCCCGTCGCAGACCCGGAACCTGACGACCGACGAGGATCTGCTCGCGGCCTTCCTCGCCACGAAGCTCTGATCATTCGATAGGCAAGGGCGCGCATCCGCCTGCCGTCGCACCCAAGACGCGCTACCTTCTCCCGCCATGACGCGCGCTCTCTCCACGGGGACGTTCTTCGTGGCCGTCCTGCTCTACGGAGCAGCGAGCGCCCTCTTCTTCCTCGACATCGCTCGCAAGGAGACGCGAATCGTCGCGTCGATCGGCTCCGTGCCGCCACCCCGGCGCTCGTCGTGGGCCGCGATGAGCCTCGGCGTGGCCGCGGCGTTTCACCTCGCGTACGTGACGTTCGCGAGCCTCGTCGCGCGCGTGTGCCCCGTCAACTCGGTGCATTTCTCGCTCTCCATGGCCTCCATCCTGGCGATCGCCGTGTACCTGCCGGCGCGGCGTCGCGTCCGGATCGACGCGATCGGGGTCTTGCTCGCGCCGCTCGGGCTCGTCTTCGTGCTCGGCACGTATTTCCTCGGCCAACCGGCGCCCGCGCACGCGATAAGCCCGGCGTTCCTCGCGCTGCACGTGCTGGCGAACCTCGCGGGGACGGCGCTGTTCCTGCTCGCGGGCGGCGCGGCGATGCTCTACCTCATCCAGGAGAAGCGCCTGAAAAAGAAGCGCACCGATCGCCTGCGGATCGGCAATCTGCCTCCGCTCGAGGTCCTCGATCAGGCCGTGCACCGCTTCCTCGTCGCGGGCTTCCCGCTGCTCACCCTGGGCGTGCTCACGGGGACGATCTGGGCGAAGAGCCTGGAGAGCGGCACCGTGGAGGAGATCCTCCGGGCCGTGCTGGGGTACGCGACGTGGCTCGTGATCGCGGCCGTGCTGCTGCTGCGCGCCGCGGCAGGGTGGCGCGGGCGGCGGGCAGCGTACGGGACGATCGCGGGGTTCTGCTGCGTGGCCGCGGTGCTCGTGGTCTACCTCGTGCGGCCCGTGGTCGAGCTCGGCTCGCCGAGGATCGGAGGCTAGGGCGAGCGTGATCGTCGTCGTTGGTCTCTCCCACAAGACAGCGCCGATCGCGGTGCGCGAGCGGCTGGCGGTGCAACGCGACGCGCTTGCCGCGCTCTACGAGCGGCTCCTCGCGGATCCGGCGATCGGCGAGGCCGTGGTGCTCTCCACGTGCAACCGCGTCGAGGTGTACGCCGCGCCGCCGCGCGGAGGTCTCCTCGAAGCGGCGAGCCGCGCGACGATCTCCGCGCTCGTGGCGATCGGCGGCGACGCGGTCGCGATACACCTCGGGCGCAAGGAGGGCGGGGACGCGGTGCGGCACCTCTTCCGCGTGGCCTCGTCGCTCGACTCGCTCGTCGTGGGCGAGCCGCAGATCCTGGGGCAACTGAAGGACGCGATCGAGCTCGCGCGGGAGAACAAGGCGCTCGGACGAACGCTCGGCAAGGCGATGCTCAGGGCGGTTCGCGTGGGCAAGCGCGCGCGGAGCGAGACGGCGATCGGCGAAGGTCAGGTGTCGGTGTCGAGCGTGGCCGTGGATCTCGCGCAGGAGATCTTCGGGGATCTCGCGGGGCGCAAGGCCGCGCTCGTGGGCGCGGGCGAGATGGCCGAGGCCGCGGCGAAGCTGCTCGCGAAGGCGGGCGCGAAGATCATCGTGCTGAACCGGAGCCCGGCGCGGGCGAAGGCGCTCGCGGCCGATGTGTGCGGCGAGCCGCGCGGGATGGCGGATCTCGAGCGGACGCTCGGCGAGGTCGACATCGCGATCGGCTCGACGTCGAGCCCGACGCCCGTGATCACGGTGGATCTCGTCAAGCGCGTGCGGAAGGTGCGGCGCGGCAAGAGCCTGTTCTTGATCGACATCGCCGTCCCTCGCGACGTGGAGCCCGCCGTGAACGACCTCGACGGCGTCTACCTCTACGACGTCGACGACCT
This sequence comes from Polyangium jinanense, assembly GCF_028435265.1. Lineage (GTDB taxonomy): Bacteria > Myxococcota_A > Polyangia > Polyangiales > Polyangiaceae > Polyangium > Polyangium jinanense. The sequence goes on from NZ_JAGTJK010000031.1 coordinate 113,655, forward strand.
CTCGCAGATCGTCGCGCAGTCGCTCGAAGGTCGGGCCGCGGAGGCGGCGCGCGCCGAGGCGATCGTCGAGGAGGAGGCGCGCGCGTTCGAGCACTGGACGCTCGAACGAGAGCTCACGCCGACGATCGTGGGGCTCTTCAACCGGACGCGTGCGGTGTTGCTCGCCGAGCTCGAGCGAAGTTTTTCCGGGCGCCTGAAGCACCTCGGCGCCGCGGAGAAAGAGGCGCTGCTCGTCATGGTCGACGCCGCGACGAACAAGCTGCTCCACGCGCCGGTGACGCGCCTCAAGGAGCTCGCGGGCGACGCGCGCGCCGAGGGGTACGTCGAGGCCTTGCACGATCTCTTCGACCTGGACCTCTCGGCGATCTCGGCGATCTCCCTGGAAGGCGGCAACGGCAGCGCGATCGACGGAGCGATCTCGCTGTCACCCGCGGGCACGAACGGCAAGGCGCACGCGCCTGTGCAGGCTTCGTCCGCGGGCTCGTCGTCCGCGGTGGCGCTCGCATCACCCTCCCCGCGCGAGGTCGCGGGCGCAAAGGATCTCGGATGACTCGCCTGACACTCGCCACCCGACGCTCCGCCCTCGCCCTCGCCCAGTCCCGCGCCTTCGCGCGCGCCCTCGTCGAGGCATCGCCCGGCCTGACGGTCGGCGAGCTCGAGGTCGTCACGTCGGGCGACAAGATCACCGATCGACCGCTTCAGGAGGTCGGCGGCAAGGGGCTCTTCGTGAAGGAGCTCGAAGAGGCGCTGCTCGATGGGCGCGCGCACTTCGCGGTGCACTCGTACAAGGACGTGCCCGCCGTGATCCCCGACGGGCTCGTGATCACGTGTGTCCCTCGGCGCGAGGATCCGCGCGACGTCTTCATCACGCGGACGGGCGCGACGCTCGCGGAGCTGCCTGCGGGGTCGCGTGTGGGGACGTCGAGCCTCAGGCGTGCTGCGGCGATTGGTCTCGCGCGACCGGACCTCGTGATCGTGCCGCTGCGCGGGAACGTGGACACGCGGCTGCGCAAGCTCGACGAGGGGCACGTGGATGCGATCGTGCTCGCGCTCGCGGGGCTTCGGCGTCTCGGCCTCGAACGACGCGCGACCGAGATTCTCGATCCGGCCGTGATGCTTCCTGCGATCGGGCAAGGCGCGCTCGGGATCGAGTGCCGCGAGGTCGACGCGGAGACGCAGAGCGCGCTCGCGCCGCTCGACGATCCCGAAACGAGCGTGCGTGTCGCAGCCGAGCGTGGCGTGATGGTCGCGCTCGGGGCCGACTGCCGCACGCCCGTGGCGGCGCACGCGGTGCGCACGGACGAGGGGCTCTGGATCCGGGCCATGATCGCCGAGGCGGACGGGACGCGTCCGCGGATGGGCGAGCGTCGCGTCGCGTGGCCGAGCGTGGCGGCGGAAGCGACGCGTGTCGGGCTGGATCTCGGGCAGGAGCTCCTTCGCGCCTGAGGGCGCTCGCTTAACTTGCAGCCGATGCTGGGATACGTCGCGATCGTCCTGCACGCGCACCTGCCCTGGGTGCGGCACCCGGAGCATGCGCGTCCGCTCGAAGAGCGATGGCTGCACGAGGCGCTCTGGGAGTCGTACCTGCCGCTGCTCGACATGCTCGCGCGGCTCGAAGCGGATGGGATCGCGGCGCGAATGACGGTGTCGGTGTCGCCGACGCTCGCGGCGATGCTCGCCGATCCGCTGCTTCGAAAGCGCTTCGTCCTGCACATGGATCGGCTCGAGAAGCTCGCGGCGCAGGAAGAGCGGCGGACGAGCGGCGACGCGGCGCTGCGCCCGATCGTGGCGTTTTACCGGGCGCGGATCGAGGCGACGCGCGCGACGTGGGAGCGCATCGGCGGCGACGTGCTCGGCGCTCTTGCAGGCCACGAGGATCGCGGCTCGATCGAGCTTTTGACGACGAGCGTGACGCACGCATATCTGCCTGCGCTCACGCGTTCGTCCGCGCGCGCGCAGGTAAAACTCGGCCTGCGCGCGTTCGAGGCCCTCGCGGGGCGAAGGCCGCGCGGACTGTGGCTGCCCGAGTGTGGGTACGATCCAGCGCTCTTGCCGGAGCTTTCCGCGGCGGGCGTGGGGTACACGGTGCTCGACGCGCACGGCCTCGAGCTCGCCTTGCCGCGTCCTCCACGCGGCGTGCTCGCGCCGATCCTCTCGCCCGCGGGCGTCGCGTTTTTCGGCCGTGATCCGCAGGCCTCGCGAGAAGTCTGGTCACGCGAGGCGGGATATCCGGGCCACGCGGACTATCGCGACTTCTACCGCGACATCGGCTTCGATGTGCCGGAAGCCGCGCTCGCAGGAGACATCGGCCCGGAGGGCACGCGCCTCATGACGGGCCTCAAGTACCACCGCATCACGGGCTCCGGGCCGCACAAGGACCTCTGGGATCCCGCCGCGGCCGAGGCGCGTGCGCGCGCGGACGCCGCGCATTTCGTGGCAGAGAGGGCGGCTACGCTGCGGGCCGTGCAAGGCCGAGGACCGCGGCCCGTCGTGGTCGCGCCGTACGACGCCGAGCTCTTCGGCCACTGGTGGTTCGAAGGTCCGATCTTCCTCGAACACGCGCTGCGCGCCCTGCATCACGCGGAGCTCGCAGGCGAGATCGCGCCCGTGACGCTTGGCGCTTACCTCGCGGCCGAGCCTGCACTCACGGTCGCCGAGCCCTCGGCCTCGTCGTGGGGTGAGGGGGGCTTCGGCGAGGCGTGGCTCGGGCGCGCGCTCGATCCCGACCGCACGGAGGGCATGTCGCCCGCGCACCTCGTGCGGCACGTGCGCCACGCGGAGCAGACCGTACAGGGGCTCGTGCGGGCGCGGCGCGGGGCGGACGGGCTCGCAGGGCGCGCGCTCGATCAGGCGATCCGCGAGCTCGTGCTGCTGGAAGCGAGCGACTGGGGCTTCATGATCCGGCGCGGCGAGATGGCGGCGTACGCGGCGGCACGCGTCCGCGCACACGCAAGCCGTGTGGATCGGCTCTGCCGACTCGCGGGGCGGGACTGGATCGGCGAGGGCGAGGCGCGGTGGATCGAGGCGACATGTGAGCGGACGCCGTTCCTCGCCGAGCTTGAAGGCGAGCGCTTGCGCGACGCGTTCGACGCGTGAAGCGCCATCTTGGGCCTTGTCGAGCCGCCCCTGGATCACGGATGCTCCTCTTCGCGATGCGCGCTCGTTCGAGTTGGCCCCGTTTTGCCTGCCTCTTGCCGTCGTGCTTCGCGGTCGCGTCGCTCGCCTGCGGCAGTGATCTTTTCCACGCGACGGACTGGGCCACGCTCTGCGACACGAATCCGACCGCGAAGGGCTGCGCCGGAGAGGGCGGTGGCGCTGCGGGATCGGGCGGCTCCGGGGGCATGGGCGGCTCTGGGGGCATGGGCGGCGCAGGCGGGATGGGCGGCGCAGGCGGGATGGGCGGCGCTGGGGGCATGGGCGGCGCTGGGGGCATGGGCGGCGCCGGCGGTGCAGGCGGCACAGGCGCAGGCGGGCCGTGCATCCCGTGCGCGAACCTCGTCGGCGCGAGCGTGGCGAAGCCGCCCGTCGATGTCGCGGTATGCCCGAGCTCGGTCGACGTCTACGCCTTGCTCAACGAGTGCCGATGCAGCGATACGAGCGTGTGTTACCCGAGCTGCTCGCTCACCCCTGCGTGCGGCAACACCGCGACGGACGTGGCGGCGTGTGATGCGTGTGTCGAGACCTCCTGCGGCCCGTACGTCCTCTCCTGCCTCGCGCGAAAGACGCCCTGAGCGGCACGAGTTGACAGCGATCGCCGCGCGCGGAGACGATCGCATCATGCTTCGCTTCGATCACCTGCTCGGGCTCGGTCTCGCTGGTTTCGTCTTCGCGGCTGCGTGCGGAGGTGGAGGCGACGGCAACGCCGCGTCGTCGTCGTCGGGAGGCGGCTCGGCGCCCGCGTGTACCACCGACGCGCAGTGCGGCGCGAGTGATCCTTGCAAGACCGCCGCGTGCGTCGCTGGAGCCTGCGTCGAGACCCAGGCGCCCGCGGGCAAACTCGTCCTCGATGGCCTCGTCCCCGGCGATTGCAAACGCAAGCAGTGCACGGCCGAGGGCACGATCGAGGAGGTCGTCGACGACACGGACAAACCGGACGACTACAACCCCTGCACGCTCGACACGTGCACCGGGGGCATGCCGAGCCATGCGACGGATCCCGCGATGGAGGGCGCGCCGTGTGGCACGAACAACCAGATCGTCTGTTCCGCCGGTCTGTGCGTCGGCTGCAACAACGAGGAGCAATGCCCGCAGGGCGGCGTCTGTCACAAGGTCGTCTGCAACCCCATGGGCGCGACGAATGCGTGTGGCCTCGAGATCGACGTCGGCAAGCAGGTCTCGAACGCTGACCCCGGGGACTGCCTGCGCGCCGTTTGCGACATGAACGGCCTCATCGTCCCGGCGCCCGCGCCGCTGGACGTGCCCTTGCCCGACGCCAACGAGTGCGACGTCGAGTCGTGCGGCGAGAACGGCGCCGTCGTCCACACGCCGCAACCCGACGGCACCACGTGCGGCGGATCCACGACGTGCAAGCCGAGCTCGTGCTCCACGGGCGCGTGCGTGCAGATGCCGTTGCCGGGCACTGACGTCGTCACGGAGACGCAGGTGCCTGGCGATTGCCGCACCACCGTGTGCGACGGCATGGGCGGCACGCTGGATCAGCCCGACGACATGGACGTGCCGCCCGATCCGACCGCGACCGACTGCACGGGCCCCGTGTGTTCGGGTGGCACGCCGTCGACGTCCCCCAAACCGCAGGGCACCGCGTGCATGACCGCGGGCGCCACGATCGGCATGTGTGATGCGAGCGGCAACTGCATCTGACGTCGCGGGCGCGACGTGATCAGAACGTGACGCGAAGGCCCGCGGACGTCGGGCCCACGAGCAGGCGCAGGCTCGTCTGCGGCGCGGCCGGCGTGGTCGTGGAGGGCGTGGTCTCGTCGCTCTTCACGGGCACGCGCTTGCTGCCGATCACCCACAGCGGCACGCCCACGCCGAGCGCCACGACGCCGGTGATCAGGATGGCGTAGCCCACGGCTTGTTGCGTCTCGTCGGCGCGCGTCTCGCAGATCGTGGGGCCGAAATCCGAGTCGCAGTAGATCGGGATCTGGTTTGCCGCGGTGCTCGCGATCGCCGATCCGGCGAGCACGCCGACGATGCCCGCGGTCGTGGCCAGGATGCCGCCGACCATCATCGGCGTGCTCTTGCGCTCGTAACGCGGAGGCGGCGGCTGCGGCTCGCCGTAGTACGGGCCGTAGTACGGATATCCGTACGGATACCCTTGCTGCGGCGGGCCGTATCCAGGCGGAGGCGGTCCGTACTCGCCACCTTGCGGCGGGATGTATCCGGGCGGAGGCGAGCCATACCCTTGCGGATAGCCGTATCCCGCGGGCGGAGGCGGCGCAGGCGGAGGCGCAGCTGCGCCCGTACCACTCGGCGGCGGCGCGCCAGGAGCGGCGCCGGCGGGCGCGCTCGGCGCGGGCGGAGGTGCGGCGGGCGGAGGCGCGGCGGGCTGCTGCGCGGGGGCCTGTGCGCTGCTCGGCGGAGGCGGTCCCGGCGGTACGTTCGCGTGCGCAGCGGGGCCCACCGCAAGCACGGAGAGACCCAGCGCGGAGGCGGCGACGCACGCGAGGGAAACGCGCGTTCGGCGAGCGGGAGGCGTCGCGCGAAAAAGCTCCGGATCCGGCAACGTGGGCATCGAAGACTGTCCTTTCGAAAGGAAGGGGCTCGTGGGCGAGGGGAATCGAGGCCCCGCGGCTGTGCTCGCTTTACGATAACGAAAAACGAGATGCACGTGGCGCGTCAAGCGTGCTCGCGCGGGCGGCCGTGATCACTCGTAGGCATCCTCGGCGGGGCGGCTCTGCGCCTTCGGCGCAGCGGCCTTGCTCGTCCCGCTCTTCGGCGCGGCTTTCGGCTTGTCCGCGGGGGCCGCGGCCGGCTTCGATGCGGTCTCCTTCGTGGCGGGCGCCTCCTTCGTGGCGGGCGCCTCTTCCACCGTCACCGTGGCGCTCGCCTTCGTCGGCACCTCGTCCGCGGGCTTCGGCGCTTCCATCGGCGCGGCCTGGATCGGAGGCAGCGGCAGCGACGCGGGCCTCGTCTCGGGCGGGGCCTCGGGCTTCGGCGCGGGCTTCTTTTCCTGCGTGTTCGTGGTGGGTTTGTCCGGCTGAACCGTCGGAGACGAACCGCCTCGCCCGAGGTAGACGAACACGAACGCGATGGCCACGAGGCCGAGCAGCACGAGCACCGCGTGCTCCTTCTTCGGCCCCTTCTTCGCGGGCTCGATCGCCTTGCTCGTGCTCTCCTCGCGCTCCTTCGCTGGCGTTGCCTCGGCCGCTCGTGCGCTTGCCTTCGTGGGCTTCTTCTCGGCCTTGCTCTCCGTCTTTTTCGTCTCGGGCGCAGGGCTCTTGCTCGTGTCGCCCGAGGTGTTCTTCGGGGCGGTCTTCGTCGGCTGGCGCGTCGCTGCGGGCGCGGCTACGCTCGATGCGCTTGGGGACTCCGTGGGTTTCGTCCCGCTCGGGGCGGCCGGCGAGGGCTTCGCCGGGCTGGCCGTCGGGGCGGGCTTCGGGACCGAAGTGGAGACGGACTGGGAACGTGCAGAGCGCGCTCGGGTCTCCTTGCGCTGGGCACGAGAAAGCTTTTTGCTCACGATCCGACGCTAACCGAAGCGGGTTCGATCAGGCAAAACCTCGGATCCAGGGCAAGAAAAGCAACCTGGTCCGCAAGTCCGTTCTCGGACGGCTTGACATGGCCCCTTCGCCGAGTATCCTCCGCGTCCCCCGATTCCGGGTAGACGAACCACCATGCCGACCATCAGCCAGCTCATCCGAAACGGCCGCGAAGCCGCTCGTTACAAGACGGCCTCTCCGGCGCTCAAGTCCTGCCCGCAGCGGCGTGGCGTGTGCGTCCGCGTGTACACCACGACGCCGAAGAAGCCGAACTCGGCCCTCCGCAAGGTGTGTCGCGTGCGCCTCACGAACCAGATGGAGGTCACGAGCTACATCCCGGGCGAGGGGCACAACCTGCAGGAGCACTCGGTCGTGCTCATCCGCGGGGGGCGCGTGAAGGATCTGCCGGGCGTTCGTTACCACGTCGTGCGTGGCACCCTCGACGCCTCGGGCGCCGCGGGGCCGAGCTCGACCAACAAGGCGACCCGCAACCGCAAGCGCTCGAAGTACGGCGTGAAGCGTCCGAAGAGCTGAGCGCTGCTCGCTCTCGAGAGCCCCCGATCACAGTCCGCCAGAAGGAAGCACCATGCCTCGTCGACGTGAAGTTCCGAAGCGCAGAATCATTCCGGACCCGAAGTTCAAGGACAAGCTCGTCGCCAAGTTCACGAACTCGCTCATGTTGAGCGGGAAGAAGGCGACGGCGGAGAGCATCCTCTACGGAGCGTTCGACGTCATCCGCGACCGCTTCAAGGAGGAGCCCATCGAGGTCTTCCGGAAGGCGCTCGACAACGTCAAGCCGAAGCTCGAGGTGAAGAGCCGGCGTGTCGGCGGCGCGACGTATCAGGTCCCGGTCGAGGTTCGGCCGGAGCGTCGCGTGGCGCTGGCGATGCGGTGGCTCGTGACCTATTCGCGTTCGCGTGGCGAGAAGACGATGCGCGAGCGCCTCGCGGCGGAGCTCATCGACGCGGCGCAGAACCGCGGCAACGCCGTGAAGAAGAAGGACGACACGCACAAGATGGCGGAGGCGAACAAGGCCTTCGCGCACTACCGCTGGTGATCGCCAGCACGTAGAGCGGTCGGACACGGCAGGAGATACGTCGAGCGAGATGGCGAAGGCGACATAAGGATCGGGTTACGTGCTCGAACATGGCGGCGCGAGGCGCGCCGCCAACGAACGTACCCCGACACCCTCTCCAGGTTCTCGAAGCGCGCCAAACGGAGGCGGGCAGGGCTGGAGAGGGTGTCGTGCGTTCGGGGTTCGAAGCGACGAACGGCGCGAGCGACGACGGCGCAGACGAAACGAGCAACCGAGACCGACGCCTCAGACATCAGCAGAGACAAACCGACCGCAGGAGGAAGCAGTGGCCCGCGAATACAGCCTGGAGCGCACGAGAAACATCGGGATCATGGCCCACATCGATGCGGGCAAGACCACGGTGACCGAGCGCATCCTCTATTACACGGGCGTCAACTACAAGCTGGGCGAGGTCCACGAGGGCGCTGCGACCATGGACTGGATGGTCCAGGAGCAGGAGCGCGGGATCACGATCACGGCTGCGGCGACGAACTGCTTCTGGGAGCCGAAGGAAGGTCCGTTCGCGGGGATCCGGAACCGCATCAACATCATCGACACGCCTGGCCACGTGGACTTCACGATCGAGGTCGAGCGCAGCTTGCGCGTGCTCGACGGCGCGGTCGCGGTGTTCGACGGCGGCAACGGCGTCGAGCCGCAGAGCGAGACGGTCTGGCGTCAGGCGGACAAGTACCATGTCCCGCGGATCGCGTTCATCAACAAGATGGACAAGATCGGCGCGGACTTCGACATGTGCGTCGACTCGATGAAGGAGCGGCTCGGCACGAACGCGGTGGCGGTGCACTACCCGCTCGGCGCGGAGGACAAGTTCCGCGGCGTCATCGACATCGTGCGGATGCGCGCGGCGGTTTTCGACGACGAGACGAAGGGCGCCGAGTACAAGTGGGAAGCGATCCCCGCGGATCTCGAGAAGAAGTGCAAGGAGCTCCGCGAGCGCCTCATCGAGGCGTGCGCGGACGCGAGCGACGCGGTGATGGAGAAGTTCGTCGCCGGCGACATCGCCTCGATCACCGAGGACGAGATCTACGCGGCGATCCGCGCGGGCACCTTGAGCTTCAAGCTCGTGCCGGTGCTCTGCGGCTCGGCGTTCAAGAACAAGGGCATCCAGCTCTTGCTCGACGCGGTGATCCAGCTCCTGCCGTCGCCGCTCGACATCCCGCCGGTGCAGGGCACGGATCCGGACAAGAAGGACAAGGTGGTGACGCGCAAGGCGGCGGACAACGAGCCGTTCGCCGCGCTCGCGTTCAAGGTGATGAACGATCCCTTCGGCCACCTCACGTACTTCCGGGTCTACTCGGGCACGGTCGAGAGCGGGTCGAGCGTCCTCAACTCGACGCGCGGCAAGCGCGAGCGTTTCGGGCGCATCCTGCGCATGCACGCGAACAAGCGTGAAGAGGTCAAGACCTGCTACGCCGGCAACATCTACGCGGCGGTTGGTCTACGCGACACGCGCACGGGCGATACGCTCTGCGAGGAGAAGCACCCGGTCGTCCTCGAGCGGATGGAGTTCCCGGACCCGGTCATCTCCATCGCGATCGAGCCGAAGACCAAGGCGGATCTCGATAAGCTCGGCGTGTCGCTCCAGAAGCTCATGTTCGAGGACCCGTCTTTCCGGACGTACACGAACGAGGAGACGGGGCAGACGATCATCGCCGGCATGGGCGAGCTGCACCTCGAGATCATCGTCGACCGCTTGAAGCGTGAGTTCAAGGTCGACGCGAACGTCGGCAAGCCCGAAGTCGCTTATCGCGAGACGGTGACGCACAAGGTCACCAACGTCGAAGGCCGGTTCGTCCGGCAGACCGGTGGGCACGGTCAATATGGTCACGTCGAGATCGATCTCGGCCCTGCGCCACGCGGCGCAGGGTTCGTCTTCGTCAACGACATCACTGGCGGCATCATCCCCAAGGAGTTCATCCCCTCCGTGGAGAAGGGGATTCGAGACGCGCTCGGGCGCGGGGTGCTCGCTGGTTATCCGGTGGTGGACGTCGAGGTGCGGCTGCACTTCGGCAGCTACCACGAGGTCGACTCATCGGGCCCCGCCTTCGAGGTGGCAGGCTCGATTGCGTTCCAGGAGGCAGCCAAGCGCGCGGGCCTCGTGCTCCTGGAGCCGGTCATGTCGGTCGAGGTGGTTTGCCCGGAGCAATACCTCGGCGACGTCATCGGCGACCTGAACAGCCGTCGCGGGCGGATTCTCGACATGGGGCAGCGGGGAAATGCGCGCGTCGTGCGCGCGGAGGTTCCGCTCGCCTCGATGTTCGGCTACGCGACGGACGTGCGTTCAAAGACGCAGGGCCGCGCGACGCACACGATGCAGATTTCGAATTACGCACCAGTCCCGGTCGCGATCCAGGAAGAGATCGTCGCCAAGCAGCGAGGTTAGGCAATGGCCAAGGAGAAATTCAGTCGAACGAAGCCCCACGTGAACGTCGGCACGATCGGTCACATCGATCACGGCAAGACCACGCTCACGGCGGCCATCGTCAAGGTCCAGTCCAAGCAGAAGCTTGCGAAAGAGATCAAGTACGCCGACATCGCCAAGGGCGGCACCGTTCGCGACGAGACCAAGACGGTGACGATCGCGGCTGCGCACGTGGAGTACGAGTCGCCGAAGCGCCACTACGCGCACGTCGACTGCCCCGGCCACGCCGACTACATCAAGAACATGATCACGGGTGCCGCGCAGATGGACGGCGCGATCCTCGTGGTCAGCTCGCTCGACAGCGTCATGCCGCAGACCCGCGAGCACGTGCTTCTCGCGCGCCAGGTCGG
>NZ_JAGTJK010000032.1:0-118611 GCF_028435265.1 Polyangium jinanense
ACTGCGCATCGCGCAGTTCTTCCACCCCGAGTCCAGGGCTTGCCCTGGTTCGGGTCGAGGGGCGAATAGCCCCCGCGGGGTCCGGGGCAGCGCCCCGGCTCCACGGTTCAGTACACGACGCGCGTCCGGATGTTCGAGGGCAGGGCCTCGATCCGGCGGCTCACCTCGGCGGAGACGTCCTGCTCGAGGTCCATGATGAGGTAACCAATCGCGCCTTCGGTTGCCAGGAACTGGCTGTCGATGTTCGCGTTGAGATCGGCGACGACGCGGTTCACGTCGCGGAGCACGCCGGGCTCGTTCCTGTGCACGTTCAGGATGCGGTGCGTGCCCTTCACGGGCGGGAGCTCGACCTGCGGGAAGTTCACCGAGCCCGTCGTCGCTCCCATTGCCGCGAATTTGCTGAGCACCGCTGCGACCTCGCGCCCGATGGCCTCCTGCGCCTCCTCCGTCGAGCCGCCGATGTGCGGCGTGAGCAGGACGTTCGGCAAGCCCTGGAGATCGGTCTTGAACTGATCCGTGTTCGACTCGGGCTCCTCGGGGTAGACGTCGATCGCCGCACCCGCGAGATGCCCGCTCTTCAGCGCCGCGACGAGCGCCGCGATGTCCACGACGGTGCCGCGGCTCGCGTTGAGGAGGTAGCTGCCCTTGCGCATCTTTGCGAGCTCGGCCGCGCCGATCATGTTGCGCGTCTCCGGGGTCTCGGGGACGTGCAGCGACACGAAGTCGGACTCGGCGAGCAGAGCCGCGAGCGAGGGGACCGAGCGGTTGTTGCCCATCGGCAGGCGCGCGGCGATGTCGTGGTAGAGCACGCGCATGCCGACGGCCTCCGCGAGCACGCCGAGCTGACGGCCGATGTGCCCGTAGCCGATGATACCGAGGACCTTGCCGCGGACCTCGTAGCAATGCGCGGCGACCTTCTTCCACACGCCGGCGTGGACCTCGCGCGAGCGGTCGCCGAGCTGGCGGGCGAGGAGGATGATCTCGCCGATCATCAGCTCGGCGACGCTGCGCGTGTTGCTGAACGGCGCGTTGAAGACGGGGACGCCGCGGGCGTTGGCGGCGACGAGGTCGACCTGGTTCGTGCCGATGCAGAAGCAGCCGACGGAGAGCAGGTCGCGCGCGTTTTCGAGGACACGGGCCGTGATCCGGGTCTTGCTGCGGATGCCGAGGAGCTGCACGCCCGGCAGGGCCGCGATGAGCTCGTCTTCCTTGAGCGCGCTGCTCTTCCGGGTGATGGCGTAAGAGCGCCCCTCGCGGAAGGTGTTGAACGTCTCCGTGGCGCTCGGGTGGATGTTCTCGAGCAGGAGGACCTGGATCGTGTCGCGGGGGAGCTCGGCCGGGGCAGGCATGGTCATGGCGCGTCCTCGTTCGGGGGCGCCATCTCTACCCCATGGGCGGGCGCAGGCCAGCCGGAAAACCGTCCGACCTCGGACGGACGTTCACGCCGTGTCTTTTGCCTCGACGCGACGTTTGCACGACGCGCATAGAAACTGGTAAGAAAATAGCCATGCAACGTGTCGTTCTCTTCTCGGCCGCGACGGCCGCGATCTTTGTTGCCTGCGCGGCTCCTCCGCGTTTCCAGGACATGCGCACGCCGTCCGGCGAGTTCTGCACGGACATGCCCATCTTCGCGGGCAAGACCCAGCCCGACAGGGAGTTCCACCGCCTGGAGCCGGTGCAGAGCGAGCCCGGGGCGCGCACCGAGCCCGAGCGCCTGCGGTCGCTCCGCAAGGCCGCCTGCATGGCTGGCGGCGACGCCGTGATCGAGGCGATCGAGGAGGAGATTCGCCTGCCCGACGCCTCGTACGGCAAGGTCGCCACGGGGACGGCGATCGTCTGGATCCGGCGCGAAGGCGTCTCGTCCAAGCCGCTCGATCTCGGCGCCAAGACCGAGGCGGACAAGGCCCAGGAACCGGTGCCCGCGGCCGATCCGAACCCGCCGAAGGAGGCGACGCCGCTGAACACGGCGGTCGAGGTGAAGTCGCCGCCGCCGCAGCCGACCGCAGCGGCGACGACGGCGCCGACGCCCACGGCCGCGGCGACGACGACGCCGGCGCCGACGCCCACGACGTCGTCGACGTCGACGACGAAGACGAAGACCACGACGAAGACCACGACGAAGAAGTAGCCCGCCGCGGGGCGTTCCGAGACGAGGTCGCGCGCGAGTCCTCCGCGAGGGGAGGATCGCCCGCGGCCTCGTCTCGTTTGTGCACCAAAGGAAATCGCGGCGGCCGCGGAGACGCGGCGCGCGATGCGTGAGGATGTAGGGGAGGGCGGGGGAGGCGCGGGCCTCGCTCCGTTCGTCGGAGCGAGGCCTCGGGGATCAGCGCGGCGCGGTGGGCTTCGCGGGCGCGGGTGCGGCGCCGGGCTTCTGTGTGGTGGGCGCGGGCGCGGCGCCGGGCTTCTGTGTGGTGGGCGCGGGCGCGGCGCCGGGCTTGGGTTTGTCCTTGCCGTCGGCCGGTTTGTCTGCAGGTTTGTCCTTGCCGTCGGCCGGTTTGTCCGCGCCTTCCTCCTTCGGCGCCTCGGGCTGCAGTTGCTCGCCGGAGCGCGGGAGGGTGCTGCCAGGAAGGGTCGGATCCTTCTTGTCGAGCACGCCGTTCCCCTTCGGCAGAATGCCGCCACTCGGCAAGGTGCTGCCGCCATTCAGCACGCCGCTCCCGTTGATCACGCCCTCTCCGTCGAGCTGCTTGTCGCCTGGCGAGAGGACCGTGTCGCCGCCGCCCACGGCCGCGCCGGGCGCGCTGCCCTGGCCCTTGATGCGGAAGACGACGCGGCGGTTCGTCGCGGTCATGAACTTGCAGTCTTCCGAGAGCTCCTCGTCCTTCCCGAGGCACTGCGAGTCGTCGTAGATGGGTTTGGTGTGACCGTACCCCTTCGCCGTGACGCGCGAGGGATCGATCCCCTTCTGGATCATGTACTCCCGGACGCTCTCGACGCGGCGCTGCGAGAGGTTGTGGTTGTACACGTCGCCCGCGCGCGCGTCCGTGTGGCCCTCGATCTCGACAGAGCGAATCTCGGGGTTGTCCCTGAGGACCGTGACGACCGCGTCGAGCACCTTCTTCGAATCGTCGAGGATGATGTCCTTGTCCGTCGCGAAGTGGACCTGATCGAGGATGACGATCTCGTCGTTCTTGACGTACGCGCCGGGACAACCGCCGCGGCCGCCCGCGATCATCGGGCACTTGTCGTCGCGATCGGGGACGCCGTCCTTGTCGGAGTCCGAGTCGGGGCAGCCCATGTTCTGCGGGACGCCGGGCAGCTCGGGGCAATGATCGGCATCTTCGATGAGGCCGTCGTGATCGGGATCCTCGCTGTCGATCTGCTTCAAGCGATCGATCTCCTGCTGCTCGCGCGACTTCGAAGGCTGCCACGTGAGGCCCGCGAACGCGCGGAAGACGGGCGCGCCGAACCCGCAGTTCGCGCCGAACGTGCCGCCGACCGTGAGCCCGAAGCCGCTCGCCCACTGCCAGCGCATCGCCATGAGCGCCTCGGCCGGCACCTGCGAGGGGCTGTCGGGGAACTTCACGAGCGAGACGCTGCCGTACACGCCGCCGAGCACGGACCAACCCCAGCGCTGCACGACGTACATCTCCGCGCCGATGCCGAAGTTCGCCATGTCGCCGACCTTCGTCCCGGCAAACTGTCGGTCGGGCCGGAACCAGATGCCGGTGTTTGCCGTGACGAGCAGGCCGAAGTTGAAGCGGTAATCCGCGACGAGGCCCATGCCGCCGGAGACGGCGCCGTCGCCGGCGAACGCGTCCTGATCGCCCGTGGGCAGGTTCAAGTTGCCCGTGAGCGCCATGCCGAAGCCCTCTTTGATCTGGGCTTTGCGGTTCAGATACGGGATCGCAATCTTGGTGTTGAAACGAAGATCGCCGAGCGCGTTCGGCGAGATCTCACCCTCGGAGCCGAGCGGCCTCAGGTTGTCGGACATCTGCCAGGCGACGAACGGCATCGCCATCGTGATGTCGAAGACGTCGAAGAAGCCGATGCCCGCGAGGCCCGTGACCTGGAGGCGCGCGCCGACGGCGCGGATCTCCTGGCCCGTCGTGATTGCCGCGACGGCGAGCGGATCGAGGCCGATGTCCGTGTAGATGCCGAACGTCGGCGAGAGGTGGCCGACGACCTCGGACTTCTGGATCATCACGAGATCACGCGGCGCCGCGGAGGGGCGGAAGGTCTGCGCGTCGAAGCGGCCTTCTTCGGCGGCTTCTGCGAGAGCAGGCGCTGCGGCGAGCGTCGCGAGCGAGAGCAAGAACGAGATGGATCGCTTCACGGCTCACCTCGGGAGATTGAACGGAGGCGGCGGCGGCCCAGCAGGCCAAGGACGGAGAGGACGAGCAATGCGGCTCCGGGCGCGCCACCTCCATGTCGACCGGGCCTTGCAGAGCATATCGTGGCCAGTGTGCCACCGCAATCGACGCCGTCGGGCATGGGGCCGAGCGCGCACTCCTTCGCCGTCTCGGCCTCGTTCCAGCGGCAGTGGTCGCTGCCGAGGCAGTCGACATTGGTCTTGCACGAGGGCGTGCACGTGTTCGTGGAGAGGTTGCAGGTGCCGCCGCAGGGGCAGTGCGAGTCGGCGTAACAAGCGACGCAGCTCTCGCCGTTGCAATAAGGCGTGTCGGCGGCGCACGTGATCATGCAGCCCGCGGTGACCGAGCAGGTGTGGGTCGTCGTGTCGCAGGTGGAGCCGTCGCCGCATTGCGAGTCGTCGACGCAGCGCACGCACGCGGCGACGGCCGCATTCTGGCCGAAGCAGAAGGGCGTGTTGCCGCCACAGCTGTCGCAGCGCAGGCCGCAACGTTTGTCGCGGGTGCAGGGGGTGCAGGTGCCGCTCAAGCAGAAGGCGCCTTCGCCGCAATCCATGTCGTGGCGGCACTCGGCGCACGCGGTGCCGACCGGGCCGGGCAAGCAGAACGGATACCGCGGCTGGGCGGTGCCGTTGACGACGATGGTCTCGAGCGCGGTGCAGTTGACGCAGCCGTCGCCGCAACACGTCGGCGAGTTGTTCTCGGGGAGCGTGCCCTGGCAGCGGCCGACGGAGAGGTTGCAGATGCCGCCGCCGCACTCGGCGTCGGTCGTGCACTCGACGCAGCTCGGGTTGCCGTTCGGCTCGAGCGGGGCGCACTTCATCTGCTGACCGCTCGCGCCGTCCGGACAGCAGTTGCAGGAGGCGCCGGCGCACTCGGCGCTCGTCGAGCAAGGCTCACACTTGTTCTCGATGCAGGCCGCGCCCTTGGGGCAGTCGGAGCTGTCGTTGCACTCGTCGCAGGTCTTCGTGTCGGGGTTGCAGGTGAAGCCGCCCTCGCAGTCCGCGTCGGTATCGCATGCGCCGCACTGGACGTTGCCGTTGATGTTCACGCAGAAGGGCGTGTCGCCGCCGCACTGCACGCAGCTCGGGCCGCAGAGATTGTCGGTGTCGCAGGGGGCGCAGAGCGCGGCCTCGTTGCAGTAGTACCCCGGGTCGCAGCCGTTGTTGCCGGGCTGGTTGATGAACTCGCGCTTGCACTGCTTGCAGACGCCGAGGTCCGGGAACGCGGGGGTGCCGCTGAGCGTCTGGAAAAACATGGTCGAGGGGAAGAGCGTGAAGCCCGCGTCGTTGAGCTTCACGATCGGCGGCGCGTTCGCGGGACGCTCGAAGTCAGCGAAGTTGCCGATGAAGTAAGACATCTCGAGTGCGGCGTGCTCGGTGATCTCGACGAAGAGGATCTCGATCGGATAGAGACCGGCCTTCTGGAAGGTGACCTGGTTCGTCAGGCGGTACGTCGGCGCGCCGAACGCCGGAGGACGGAACACCACGGAGTAGCCGGCGGCGCTGCTGTCGTAGATCGTCAGGCTGACGGCATCGTCCGCGTAAAACCCGAAATGGATCGGCTGATTGACCCACTCCGCGGGGACGTTGAGGAAGCCACGCATGCGGCTGCCGAACGACGTCGTGGTGTCGTTCACGAAGAAGTCGCAGCCGCCGGTCTTGCACCCCTGATCGAGCGCGGCATCGAGGAAGTCGCCGTAGCTCAGCGCCTGGTTCGAGGCGTTGTTGTTGGACAGGTCGAGCAGCGTACGGATGGTCTGCTCGACACGATCGACCGCGTGCGCCTCGATGAACGAGTTGACCGCGCCGTTGTAGTTGTCCGGGTTGAGCAGGCCGAAATCGGCGGTGGAGTTCGTCGAGATCGCAGAAGCCGCGCAGAGGCCCGTGCCGAGGCCGGGCAGCGGGTCCGACACGCCTTCCGGGATCGTGACCGGCGCGGCGCTCGCGACCCGAGGAGCCATCGCGGCGAGGAGGGCGACTGAAGCAAGGAGGATTCGTCTGAGTTCCATGGCACCGTCGGCCTTCGCGCCGCACTCCGCGGCACTGCCGCGGACACTACCATGGGCCGCGTGATCCAGACAAGATCCCGGGCTCACCCGAGAGCCCGAGGACGGCCCGGGGCTCACGTACCGTCGTCGTCGAATTCCTGCACGTCAGAACCACTCCGGTCGTACGCGTTCGTATGAATCTTCGCCGGAGCGGCAGAGCTGGGCGAGGTAGCCGACGCGCGGGAGCTCGGTACGAATCCAGTACTGGGCCGCCGACGCGATGCCCTCGTAGAAATCGTGATCCTGCGGGCGATCCGCGCGGTTTTTTTGCGCCGTGGCCGCGAGGCGGAGCCACGTCCAGCCGATGACCATGGTGGACGCGAGGTCGAGGTAATCGGCGCTGTGCAGGAGCATGCCTCGGACGTCACCCTGCGCGCCGAGGGCACCGAGGTGGAGCGTGACCTGCCGCATGGCCATCGCCGCGCCCTCGACGCGCTGGACGAGATCGGGGTTCACGGCCGCGTCCCGCGCGCCGTCGCAGGTGGCCGCGATCTCTTCGAGCAGCGCGCCGAACGCCGCGCCACCCGCGGCCGGGACCTTGCGGCCGAGCAGGTCGAGCGACTGGATGCCCGTCGTGCCCTCATGAATGCTGTTGAGCTTCTGGTCGCGGAGCCACGCCTCGGGCAGGTACTCGCTCGTGTAGCCGTAGCCGCCGAGGACCTGCACGGCGAGCGCGTTGGCCTCGAAGCCACGCTCGGCCGGGAAGCTCTTGGCGATGGGCGTGAGCAGGTCGAGGAGCATGGCGGCGCGCGCGCGGGAGCTCTCGTCCTGGGCATGCTCGGCGAGATCGGAGAGGCGGGCCGTGAGGCCGAGGAGGGCGAGGCTGCCCCACGCGATGGCCTTCTGGCGGAGGAGCATGCGGCGGACGTCGGCGTGCTCGATGATGGGGATCTGCGGGGCGCGCGGGTCCTTGTCGCCGAGCTTGCGGCCCTGGGGCCGGGTCTTGGCGTATTCGAGCGATTCGTGGAACGCGACCGAGGCGGTGGCAGCGCCATTCATGCCGACCATGAGTCGGGCCTCGTTCATCATCTGGAACATGTACGAAATGCCGCGGTGAGGCTCGCCGACGAGGTAACCGTGGCAATCGCCGGCCTCGCCGAAATTGAGGGCGAGGCTCGGCAGGCCGCGCCAGCCGATCTTGTGGATCACGCCCGCGACCTCGACGTCGTTCGGGACGAGCGCGCCGCGCTCGGGGCGAAGCTTGGGGATCGCAAAGAGGCTGACGCCTTTGATGCCGGGCGGCGCGCCGTCGATGCGGGCGAGCGTCAAGTGGACGATGTTCTCGGTGAGGTCGTGATCGCCGCCCGAGATGAAAATCTTCGAGCCCTTGAGGAGGTAATGGCCGCGCTCCGTGGGCGTGGCGCGGGTCTCGACGTCGCTCAGGCTGCTGCCGGCCTGGGGCTCGGTGAGGGCCATGGTGCCGGTCCACTCGCCCCGATAAAGGGGCCCCATGAAGCGCTCC
Source organism: Polyangium jinanense (assembly GCF_028435265.1). GTDB lineage: Bacteria > Myxococcota_A > Polyangia > Polyangiales > Polyangiaceae > Polyangium > Polyangium jinanense. Next base: position 7,823 of record NZ_JAGTJK010000032.1, read on the forward strand.
TTGAGCTCGTCCGAGCCGAAGGATTCGAGGAGGCGCGCCGCGCCCGTGGTGAGGCCGATATAACCGTACGCCGAGAGGTTCGCCGCCATGAGATAACTCGTGGCGAGGCTCGCGACGGTGAGCGGAAGCATCTGGCCGTGCGCCTCGGGCGGGCGCGTGGCCGAGAGGACGCCGAGCTCGACGAGGCGCGGATAGATGTCGTGCATGGCGCGGTGGACGCGCACGTGGCCATTTTCGAGGCGCGGCGGGGCCTCGTCCATCGGCTTGTAGGCCGGGAAGAGGAGCTCGCGCGCGAGCCTGCGCGCCGTGCCGAGGTAGATGCCCACGGTCTCGCGCGTGTGCTCGGCAAAATCGGGAAGGGCGAGCAGGCCTTCGAGGTCGAGCACCTCGAAGAGGAGGAAGTCGACGAATCGATCGCTGACGAGGGGGTTCGTGGACGTGGAGGTCGCAGGCATCGCGACGCACGTGATGCCAGCCGCGAAGGGGCGTCAAGGGTGCGGAGCGTAAGCGGACGCGGCCTTTGCGGCGGCGCGCGGGGCGAGCGACGTGGGCACGATGAACGAGGGATCGATCGGCGTGCCATTCACGAGCATCTTGAACGCGGCGTAGCGCGGGGCGCGCGACTCCCAGAGCGTGAAGCCGAGGGAGGCGTGCCGCAGGTCCTGGACCCAGGTCGCGATGTGCGCGTCCCAGTTCGCGCCGAAGCTCGGGAGCGCGCGGGCGATGCGATCGAACTCGGCGATGGCCTCGTCGTGATCGCAGATGATGCGGCGCACGGCCTCCATCATGGAGAGCCCGCGCTCCTCGCGCAGCGCGAGGATGACGTTGACGTAGCCCGAAGCCCAGTCCTTGCCGAGGCTCCAGATCTCGTTGCCGAGGCCGACGATCTTGCCGGAAAGGGTCTTCAAGGCGATCGCGGTCTCGTGCGCGTGGAAGTCGGGCGGGAGCTCGACGCCGCGCGCGTATTCGAGGAGGTAGCCCGTCGCGGCCATTCCGATCGTGTCGATGCGCGAGCGGAGGGCTTCTTCGTACGAGACGCGGGCGAGCCCCGCGCGGCGCTGCTTCGAGGTGCGCGCTTCTTTCAGCGCGGCCGTGCTCCAGGTGTCCATGGCCTCGCAGACGGTCTCCATCCAGCCGGGGCTCATGGTCTCGGCGAGCTCGCGCAGCAGGGCCGACCAGGTGGCGCCGAAGAGGGTGGTGACGCCGGAGGCGCTCGGCTCGAGGACGGCCGGGCCGCGGAACGGGAAGGTGCGCTCGCGGCCCTCGACGTCGACGTCGTCCCAGAGCAGCCAGAGCGAGAGGTACTTGGCGAGGAGCAAGAGCTCGCGCGGCTCCGCGAGCGGGAACGGCATGCCCGCATAATCGGCCGGCGCGAAGGTGCGGACGATCCAGATCGATCGCTCGCCGAAGCCGAGCTCGCGGAACCACGCGAGCGTCTCTTCTTCGATCCGCGCCGCGTGCACGTTCACGAGCGGATCCGGCCACCAGTGGCGCGGGATCCCGAGCGCGAGGTCGGGCGCGCGAGGCGCCGTGATTTCTCTGGCAGGACAAACCGTGATGGTCTCGTCGGGCCGTTCGATCGCTGCAAGCATGACCGCTCTCCCCGAAAAGCGCTCAAGCGCTGCGTTGCATCAGCTCTTTTCGTTTGACATCGGAAAGCCAGGCGCGCGCGTCCATTTCGTGCTCGAAGAACTTGATCTGCCCGCGCAGATCCACGTGGAGCAATCGAATGGCCTTCGTGATCATCGAGACGACCACGCGGAGGTGGAAATCGGCGCCGAACACGGCGGTGGCGCGCGGGTTCAGGGCCAGCATGCCGCCAACGGCGTGGCGCCGGACGAGCTCCGTCACCTGTCCCGTACGAGACAGATCCACGAGCAAATCGACGGACTTCCGCTGCCGCACCGTCTCCTCGAGCGCGGCGTTCATCCGCGCGACGACGTCGGCGTCGAGGTCCCCGACATAGGTCACGAAGCATGTATCCGGCGGCTCGAAGCACATCCGGCTGGAACCAATGTCGTATCGAATCCCTTGTTCCTGCGTGGCTTGAAGCACGTGAGAGCCTTTCGACAACCAGGCAAAGCGTCTAGGTCGCCCACCCCCGCGGGTGCACGCGCCATGCCGGGTAGCGTCGTCGATCAGGACATCAGGAAATCAAGAGACGGACGGGAAATTCGGTGCGAGGCGATTGTCGCCGTGCATGCATTGCATGCGAGCAAGATTCCGTCGGGCGGCGTGGGTACGGCATGCACACCCCATCCAGCCGCGACGTCCCGGAGAGACGGGCATTTTCGGGCATTTGGGTTCGTCCCGGGGCGCGACGTCCCGGGTGCAAGGGCATTTCGAGGTGCGGCGGAGACGTAGAGACGAATTCACCAATCGGAGGGCGGAGCGACGTTCAGAACGTCCACTGGAGCGCGCCGCCGCGCGGAGAGATGAACACCTTCGGGCGCGCCCACGACGGTTCGTCCGGGACCTTTCGCCCGCCAACCGCGGCGATCGGGATGCCGATCAACATGCCGAGTCCGCCGCCGATGAGCAGGCCGAGCGAGGCAGAACGTTTCTCTTCGGCGGGGCAGTTCGTGCATTCGGTCTCCGGGAGATCCGCCCGGATCACGAGGCCCGTGACGATGCCGAGCAGGCCCACGCCGGCGAGGATCGTCCCGACGTAAAACGCCGGCGGGCTCGCCATTTTCGTCGGACCTTCGGAGAGCTCCCTCTGCTCGATCGTGTACGTCGTGGGCCCCGGGCGCGGGGGCGGCGGCGCAGGCGGCGGCGGCGGGAGGTCCTCGGCGGTCTCGCTGGGCACCCAGCCTGGCGGTTCGCCTCCGCGCGCAGCCGGCGAGGCGAGGGAGACGAGGGCAAAAGCAAGGGGTAGGGGCAAGAGATTTCGGCGCATACCACGAAGGTACCGGGCGCCAGTGCGGACGCAATGCGGGCGCCGTTTCTAGACGCCGCACCAAGCCTTCCAGAGGTCGAGGAGCCGCGTGTGCAGCGGGACGGCCTCCAGGAAGGTGCGTGCGTAAGCCGGGTCCGGGATGCGCGCGACGCGGGCGAGGAGCTCGGCGCGGGCGTCTTCGATCGCGGCGCGGGCCTCGCCGTGCTTGCCAGCGGCCCAGAGCGCCTCGGCCCGCGTGAGCAGGATGCGCGCGTGGGCGCTCGTGTGTTTCATGTCGATCTCGGCCGTCCTTGCGAGTGCGCTTCGGCTGAGCTCGAGGGCGCTCTCGAGGCGGCCCTCGGCGAGCGCGACCGCGGCATGGCCCGCGAGCGACCAGATCTGCCCGAGCGGGAGGATCTCGACGAGGGGCGCGACGGCCGTGAGGAGGCGCCGAACCGCGTCGAGGTCGCCGCGACGCAGGTGCGCTTCGAGCACGAAGTACTGCACGCTCACGCCGATCACACCCTCGCTGTGCGCGGCGGCCTCGTCCGCGACGGCCGTGCCGAGCGTGATGGTCTCTTCGAGCCGGCCACGTTCGAGGAAGAGCGCAGCGCGGAAACAGCCGGCGAGGAGCGCGGAGACGCTGTCGGCCGGCGCGGCCGCGAGGGCGAGATCAAATTCGCGTTCCGCCTCGTCGTACGCGCCGAGCAGGACGAGGTCGAGGCCCACGTGGGCGCGGAGCAGCGGCAAGAAGCGGCGATCGTCCGAGACCATGAAGTTCGCGATGGCCTCGCGCTCGATGCCGAGCGCGATGTACGGATCCTGCTCGGCAACCCTGTGCCAGTAGCCGCGGGCGTAGCCGAAGCAGCCGGCGACGGACGGATCGCGGGCGAAGAAGGGGCCGAAGACTTGCTCCATGCGGTGCAAGAAGCGCTCGGCCATGGCGCGCTGGCCCATGACGAGCTGCGAGATGACGGCGGAGCTGTAGGCGAACGAGACCGCGGGGACGGCGTCCTCGACGGGCTCCATGCGGTAGAGCTCGTCCATGAGCGAGGCGAGAGCGTCCTTCTTGCGCAGGAGCAAAGCGCTGCCCAGGGCGGCCCCGAGCGCGCGGGCGTACTCCTTGGTGCCGGGCCTCGCGCTGTCGAGCGCCTCCATGGCCGCCTCGTAGGCCGTCGCGGAGGAGCTCGTCCAGTTCAACGCGTCGGCGCGGATCGCGCGGAGCTGGGCCACGACGTCCGCGCGCGGGCTCGCCACGAGGCCACGCTCCGTGAAGCTCACGGCAGCGGAAAAATCTCCGGCCGAGAGCGCGAGCTCGGCCGCGGCCGCGAAGAACTCGGCCGAGCGCTCCTTGTCGCCGGAGCTCTCGAAGTGATCGGCGAGGATCGTCGGATCCGTCTCGCCCGACGCGAGCAGCCACTCGGCGGCGAGCGCGTGGCCACGGCGGCGATCACGCTCGGTGAGCATCGCGTACGAGCCCTCGCGCACGAGCGCGTGGCGGAAGGCATACTCCTCCTCGCCGAGGAAGCGGCTCTCGCGGCGGCGCACGATGAGCTCGCGCTCGCAGAGGCGATCGAGCAAGCCGACGCGGCCGTTCGGCATGGACGCGTCGCCGATGAGCGCGGCGACGCCGCCCCACCAGAACGACTGGCCGAAGACGCTGGCCGCGCGGAGGACACGCCGCGCCTCGGGGTCGAGCGACATGAGGCGCGCCTCGACCATGCCGAGCACGGTCTCGGGCAGATCACTGCCGCGGCCCTCGGCCACGGCGCGGATGAGCTCTTCGAGGTAGAAGGCGTTGCCCGAGGCGCGATCGACGAGGCGCTGGATCTCCTCCTCGGAGATGATTTCACCCAGGAAATGCTGGACGAGCCGCTCGGCCGCGCGGCGCCCGAGTTCGCCGAGGCGCACTTCGAGCAGCTCCCGATCGGCCCAGATCTTCGGGAAGAGATCGTGCAGCTCCGGCCTCGCGAGCGCGAGCACGGCGAAGCGGCGCTCGCCCTGCATCGCGAGGGCCGCGTCGACGAGCTTGATCGAGGCGCGATCGCCCCAGTGCAGATCCTCGAGGACGACGACGAGCGGGCGCACGACCGAGAGCGCCTCCACGAAGTCGAGCCACGCTTCGCGGATGCGATCGGCCATGAGCGCGGCGTTCTGGCGCGCGGCGCGGAGGTCGGGACGGTCGTCGCTGGCGGGCGCGCCGACCATCTCGCCGAGGAACGCCGTGACGCGGGGGAGATCATCGCCGGCGAGGTACGTCGCGATCAGCGCTTCGAGCTTGTGCCTGCGCGAGGCGACGGGCTCGCCGATGCCGATCTGGGCCATCGTGCGGATGGCGGAGCCGAGGATGGAGAAGGCCGAGCCCGCGCCGATCGGATCGCCGCGGCCGATGGCGACCGCGGGCTCCACGGCGCCGCGGCGGAGTTGCTCGACGAGCTCGTGCCGCAGGCGTGACTTGCCCATGCCCGGGAGGCCGAGCACGAGGGCGACGCGTGGCTTGCCTTCGTCGAGGCCCTCTTCGAGGAAGTCGCGCACGCTGCGGAGCTCGCGTTCGCGGCCGAGGTAGGGACTCGGCTTGCCGAGCAGCGTGCGCGTGCCCGAGCCGACTTCGCGCTCGCCGCGGAGGAAGATGCCGTCCGCGCCCGCGCTCACGTCGAAGCGCACGTCGAGCAGGGCCTGCGTCGAGGCGTCGATCCGCACGGCGCCGGCCTCTTCGCCGAGGTCGAGCAGCGCGGCGGCGCGTTTCGAGATCGAGCCGAGCGCGAGCCCTTGCGAGGTCTCCTCGCGCCCGGTGACGAGCACGATGCGGGCCTCGGGGGCGAGGGTGCGCAGGCGGAGCGCGGCGCGGGCCGCGCGGGCGGCTTGATCGGTGGGGTTGCCGCGACCGACGAGGCCGATGAGCAGCGCGCCGCCTTCGATCTCCTCCACGCGGGCGCCGAGCGGCGCGATCTCCTGCTCGATGGCCGCGATGCGGTCGCGCGGCAAAAACCGCGACGGCGCCTCCTTGCCATCGGGCAGCGAGGGCGGGAGCGCGGCGACGATGCTGAGGAGCTGCCGTTCGCTGTCGGTGATGACCTCCGCCGACGTCGCGTGGACAACCGTGGCGTTGCCTTCCATGGGCCCGAGCGAGAGCAGCGCGCGCGCGACCGCGCTTGCGTCGGAGGGCCGGCTCTGCACGTCCTTCGCGAGCATCCGGGCCACGAGATCGTCGAGGGCCTCGGGCACGTCGGGACGGAGGTCACGCACGCGCGGGGCCTCGGTGAGCAGGAGGCTTGCCAGGATCGCGAACGCGTGCTCGCCATCGAATGCGGGCTGCCCGGTGAGGCACTCGAAGAGCACGGTGCCCAGGGAGAACACGTCCGCGCGCGCGTCGACGCCGGCCTTGTCGGCGCGCGCTTGCTCGGGCGCCATGTAGCCCGGCGTGCCCACGATGGTCCCTGTGAGGGTCAAGCGGCCGCGCCCTCGGTCTCGCGCCACGCCGAAGTCGAGCACTTTTACGCGATCGATCTCGCCGCGCTCGAGGAAGAGGTTGCTCGGCTTGATGTCGCGGTGCACGACGCCGCGCGCGTGGGCCGTGGCGAGGGCGTCGGCGACCCGCACGGCGAGGGTGATGCACTCTTCGAGGCGCAGACCTTTGCGGCCGAGGCGCGCGGCGAGGCTCTCGCCTTCGAGCCACTCCATGGCGAGCCAGGGGGCGCCCGTGTCGGCGACGCCGTGGTCGACATAACGCACGATGTGCGGGTGGCCGAGGGTCTCGAGCACGCGGGCTTCTTGCGCGAGCCGTTCGGCGTTCGAGCGCTCCGACGCACGGAGGAGCTTCACGGCGACGACGTTTCCGGTCTGGAGATCCTCGGCGCGATACACTTCCCCCATGCCGCCCACGCCGGCCAGGCGCTCGACACGGAAGCGCTCACCGATGATGTCCCCAGGGCGCATGCGCGAACTTGGATTCTGACCCGGGAGCCTCCGGGATCCAAGCGGAGGCTCGTGAAGCGCGTGTGAAGGTGACCGTGGACCCGCGCGCGCCGGGGGCGTGGTAGGGACATTTCATGGAGGCGCTCCTCGTCCTGCTCGGCCTGGGCTTGGTGGGGTTGTTCCTGGCCACACCGATCCTCGCGTTGCTCCTGGCCACGCAGGCGAAGGCGCGCGTGAAGGACCTCGAAGAGAGGCTCGACGCACGGGAGGCGCGCGTCGCGGAGCTGGAGAGGCGGCTCGCGCGGGTGGAAACGGTCGAGCACCGGGTCGCAGCCCACCCGTCAGAACTGCCGGACGCCTTGCGAGAAGCCGCAGCCCACCCGTCAGGACTGACGGATGCCTCGCGGGAAGCCGCAGCCCACCCGTCAGAACTGACGGATGCCTTGCGGGAAGCCGCAGCCCACCCGTCAGAACTAACGGACGCCTTGCGGGAAGCCGCAGCCCACCCGTCAGGACTGACGGATGCCTCGCGGGAAGCCGCAGCCCACCCGTCAGGACTGACGGATGCCTCGCGGGAAGCCGCCTCCGCTCCTGCTCCCGCCTCCGCACCTCCCACGGAGCCCGCGCCCTCCCTCGAAGAACAACTCGGCCTCACATGGCTCACGCGTATCGGCGCAGCGGCCTTCCTCCTCGGCGCCCTGTTCTTCTTCAAGTACGCCGTCGACAACGCCTGGATCGGGCCTACTGGCCGCGTCGTTCTAGGCGCCGTCCTCGGCGTCGTGCTCCTCGCCTCCGCGGAGCTTCTCCGGCCGAAGACCCGCCCGGCCTTTGTGCACGCCCTCTCCGGCATCGGCCTCGCCACGCTCGTCGCGTCGCTCTGGGCGAGCGTCGCGCTTTACCAGCTCGCCCCGCCGGTCGCGGCGTTCGTCGCCGTGGCCCTCGTGCTCGCGCTCGGCGCTGGGCTTTCGCTCCGCCATCGCGCGGAATCGCTGCTCGTCCTCGTCCTCGTCGCCGGCCTCGCCAACCCCGTCGTGCTCTCGACCGGACAGGACCGACCCGCGGCGCTCTTCGGCTACCTGCTCCTCCTCGGCTTCATGGCCCTCGGGGTCGCGCTGCGCGGCGGCTTCCGCCTCGTGCCCGCGCTCGTCGTGCCGGGATCGGCCGCGCTTTTCCTCGGCTGGTACGCGAAATACTTTGACATCCACGGTTCGGCGCCCGCGTGGAGCGACGTGCCGCCCGAAGCGCGCCTCGGGCCCTATCACAGTCTGACCGCGCGTCTCGCGCCGCTCGTCTTCGTTGGACTCGCGTCCGCGCAGTGGTCGGCCGTCGCGCTCTACCTCGACCGCCGCACGCAGCGATTGCTCGATGCGAAGCTCTTCGCGCTCGCCGCGCTCACGCTCTCGCACGCGGGGGCGGCGATGTTGCTCCACGATCACGTGTGGGTGCTCTCCGTCCTCGCGATTGGGCTCGGGATCGCGGCGATCGCGCTCCTCGGCGCGCTCCGCGCGACCGAGCTGCTCGCCGTGCCCATGGCCGCGGCGTTCGTGGTCTTCCTCGTCGTGAGCCAGGATGTCCCCGCGGATCAAAGGCTCGGGCTCGTCGCGCTCTTCGGCGGGTGGACGGCCGTGTACGTCGTGGGCTTCGTGCGCAAGGTCCTCCGACAGGATCCGCTGCCGGCCGGCGCGGCGATCGCGGGCAGCGTCGCCGCGGGGCTGTTCGTCGTGCTCGCCGCGGTGCAGCTCTTGCCCGCGAAGCCCGCGATCTTCGTCGTGCTCGTCTCGATCGGAAGCGCCGCCGCCGCCGCGCTCGCGCTGCGGGCTCGCCTCGGCGCGCTGCACCTCGCCGCCGTGGGCTTCGCGTCGCTCATGATCGCGATCGCCGCAGGAGTCGTGCGAGAGGCGGTGCCCGCGCTGCCCTTGTCTCCGGCGTTCCTCGGCGCGCTCGTGGTCTTCGGGCTCGTGCACCTCGTGGCCGTCGGGGTCGCCGCGCTCCGCGCCGCCGAGCCCGTCCGCTGGAGTTCCGTGTTGGCGGGGTCGCTCGCCACGCTTGCGTTCGTCGCGGCCACGCTCGCTTCGACGAGCGATGAGGTGCCGACGTTCCGCGCGCTGATCACGGCGGCCGCGGGCGCCGCGGATCTCGCGCTCGCCGCGTGGATCATGCGCCGAAGGCCCGAGGCGAGCGTGCGCCTGTCCGTGCTCGCGGGGCTCGCGCTCGGCCTCTTCGCAGCGGCACTCGCGTTCGGGCTCGAAGGCGCCACGATCACCGTGCTGTGGGCCGCGCTCGGCTGCGTCGCGGCGGCGATCGCGGCGCGCTCGCGAGAGTGGGGGTGGCTCGTGGTCGCGTCGCTCCTGTTCTTCGCGACCTTCGTTCGCCTCGTCGCCCTCGACGTGTGGGGCACGCACGCGCTCATGGAGCGGTTCCTCGAGACGCAGGGCAGGGAAGGGGTGCTCTCCGTGCCCTTGCTCCGGAGCCCGCGCGCCACGGGCCTCGCGGGCACGAGCCTCTCGCTGCTCGTCGCGGCGTACCTGCTCGCCGCGGGGGTCAAGCGTGCAGCGGCCGCAAACGATGAGGCGCGTGCGTCGCTCAACCTCGCCGCCGGGATCGCCGCGATCGGGGGCCATGCGCTCTGGATCGCACTCGCCGTGCTGGAGGTGCGCACTGCCGTGACCACGCTCCCCGCGCCTCCGCCCGTGCCTCTCGACGCGCCCGAGTGGGCGGCCTTTGCCGCGCGCCTCACGGCCATGCTGGAGTCTCAGCAGGGCAGGCTCGCCATGACGACCACGCTCGTGCTCTCGGTCGCGGCCGCGGCGCTGCTCGCGCTCGGCTTCGCGGCCCGCAGCGCGCTTCATCGATACCTGGGGCTCGCCTTGTTTTTCCTCGCCGTCGCCAAGCTCGTGGTCTGGGACGTCTGGAGCGTCGAGCGCATCTACCAGATCCTCCTGCTCACCGGCGTCGGCGCGCTCCTCGTCGCCGGCGGCTTTCTCTACGCGCGTTTCAGCGATCGCCTGATCGCGCTGATGCGCACGGGCAGCTCCGCGCTTGTGATCCTGCTCGTCGCCTCACGCGTGGACGCAGAGGAGCTCGCGCCGCGGCTGCTCCCGGTCGGCAAGTACGCGTCGATGCGCGCCGTGACGGGCATCGACGCCGCCGGGGATCATCGGCTCGTGGTGGACGAAGCGCTCTACCGCGCGAGCACGTCCGCCGAGCTCTTCGCGGACGTGCGTCTCGTGGACGAAGCCGGCCGCGAGGTGCCTCGGGTCGTGTCGGAGATCCCGATGCATCGGCTCGCGCCGTACGTGCCCGGCGAGCTTCTGGATCCCGCGTGGTTGCAGAGCGGCGCGGCGGTGGCGACGTTTCGGCTGCCCGCGTCGACACCGCATTGTCGGCTCCTGCTCGATGTCACCGGCGAGACGTTTCTCCGGCGCGTGCGCGTCGAGACGGGTGATAGCCGCGATGCGCTCGGCGTGGTCGCGGAGGGGCCGTACGTGTACCGGATCCGGCACGAGCGCGGCACGGTCGAGCACGTGGAGATCCCGTACCCGAAGTCCGAAGCGCGGCTCGTGCGTGTGACGCTCCTGCCCGCAGACGCGGCCGAGGCCGGCGGGCGGCTCTCGATCGCGGGGGGCTCGTTCCGCTGCCCGTCCGCGAACGACGGCGCGAATGCGTTCTCCGAGGTGCCGCTCGGCATCGAGGAGATCCGGCGCGACGAGGCGGAGCGCTCCACGATCGTCACGCTCGACGCGGGCGCGGAGGGCGTACCGATGCAGGCGATCACGCTCGACGTGGGGACGACCGAGCTCCGCCGTCGCGTCGACGTCACGGCGACGAGCTTCCGCGAGGTCTGGCCGGCCGTGGGCGGCGGCGTGCTGTATCGGATCACGCCGCGGCCGGGCGTGGTGTTGGAGTCGATGCGGCTCCCGATCGAGGAGACCCGCAAGCGGTATTTCCGCCTCCTGATCCACGACGAAGACTCGCCGCCGCTCGTGATCCGCGGCGCGCGTGGCGAGGTGCGTGCCCGCGAGATCGTCTTTCGCGCGGCGACGCCCGGCGAGCACCGGCTTTATGTCGGCGATCGGACCGCCACCGCGCCGTATTACGATCTCGCTGCGATCCTCGATCGCGCCGATCGCGCCGAGGCGCCGCGTGAAGCGAAGATGGGGCCTGTCCTGCCAAACCCTCGTTTGGGAGAAGCGGAGCGCGCGGCGCCGCTGCCATTCACGGAGCGGCACCGGGCGGTGCTCGGCGCGGGCCTCGCGGTCGTGCTGCTCGCGCTCTCGTTCTGGGCGATTCGGCTCCTCCGCAACGCGGCCGCCGCGGACGAGGGCAAACCAGGCTGATTCCAGCGCGCCCCCTACCTTTGCCGTGATACCTTCGGCCCGCCGTGCGTCGTTTTTTTCTTATCTCGCAGGGGCGTGCCCTCTCGTACGCGTTTTCCTCCTTCGGGCTCGCGGCGACGGCGTTTTCCGCGGCTCGGGGCGGGTTCTTGTCGTTCATCCTGTCCCCGCCGGGCCTGCCCGTCGTGGGCCTCGGGCTCGTCATGCTGGGCCTCTCCATCGAGGAGACCGGCACCGTGCGGCGGATCCGGCTCGGCGCGGCAATCCGCGTCCTTGCGTTCGTTCTGGTCCTCGTGGCCCTGGTCTGGGCGATCGCCGTGGGCGCGCTCGGTTCGGAGCTCGTGGTCCTCGGGTTCATGCTCTTCGGCGCCGGTGTGGCCGGCGCGGCGGTGGGATTCGTGCACGACAAGGGGGTCGTCGCGGACGTCCGCCATGATCAGCCCATTCGTCTCGAAAACATCTCCGCCGATTTCGTCTCGCTGCGCGTCCGTGGCCGTGACGTCAACGTTCCCACGTCAATCCTGCGCGGCGTGGCCCTCGCGCGGGATCTCGACGGGCGCGGCGTGTTCGTGCTCGTGCGAAGCCGCGACGACGTGGTGGGCGGTGACGAGCTCCCCTGGGTCGCGACGACGCGGGAAGGGGAGACGTTCATCCTGACAGAGCACGAGGCCGGCCTCGACGCCGAGGTCCTCGCGGCGCGCCTCACGGAAGCCGCGGCGGCGGCCTGGGAAGGTGGTTATCGCTGACGGTCGCCGCGCAACCTGCGACCCCGCAGCACGCGCGTCAAATCGACCTTGCTCCCGTTCAGGCCGGCCATCGGATCGTTGTCGTCGCGGCCCGTGCGGCCAATGTGCCAGACCTTGTTCTCGCCGCGCAGCCGTTCTTTTTGCTCCTCCACGGAGAGCTCCGAGCTCCCACCGGGATTGTCGCTGCGAACGGGGCGAATGGTCGTGCTCATCGGTGGACCTTGGGCTCGTATGATGCGGCTTCTGAAGCATCCGCTGGTTTGCAGCGGGCGTCAAGAACGTGGGCCCGTTCGTATCGAGCTGGAAGCGCCGCGCCGGGGCTTCACCCCGGGCCCGACCAGGGGCTGTCCGCCCCTGGACCCGGGGCCTGCGCAAGCGCTGGACCCGGCACGATGAACTGCGCGATGCGCAGTTCATCGCACAGGCCGAGTCAAGACCACGAGCGCTCCTGCCAATCAAGACAGCAGCGCTGGCCTTTCAGCCGGCAACGCAGTTCCCCTGGCCCCTTGGAAGAACTGCGCGATGCGCAGTTCTTCCATAAAAGGTCCAGCGCTTGCGCTGGTCCGGGTCCAGGGGCGGATAGCCCCGGTGGGGCCTGGGGCAACGCCCCAGCGCAGCGGCTTCGACCTGATCGCGCTGGCTGATTCCTCACGGGTTCGTCGCGGGCTTCGGCGCTTCCTCCTCCCCCGCGCGCGCCTCCTCCTCGGCCATTCGATTCTTTCGCTCGGCCTCCTCGGCCTTTCGCTCGGCCGCCGTCATGCTCCGATCGTGCCCCATGAAGCCCTCGATCTGCTCGATCTCCTCGATTCGCTCGCGCGCGCGCCGCGCCGCGTCCGCGTAGGTCGGATCGGTCCCGGCTTTCTGGAGGAAGACGCCGAAGAGCTCCTTGGCCTTGCGTGACGCGAGCCCAGGCTGCTCCGAGCCCGCGATCTCCGCATATTCCTGCGTGAGGATCCCCTCGTTGTAATAGGCCTCCGGCCGCTCGGGCGCGCTTTGCTTCGCCTTCGCGAGCTCGCGCTGTACCTCGGCGACCTTCTGCGTCATGTTCCCGTCGTCGATCTGGCCACGGAGCGCGTGGGCGAGTCCGATGCGCGCGTCGTAATCGTCTGGCCGCAAGGCGAGCGCCGCGCGGTACGCTCGTTCGGCCGGCGAAAAGCCGCGGAAGCGCAGGTTTACGGCGGCGAAATTCATGTGCGCCTCGAAGAACGACGGATCGATCCTCCGCGCCTCGTCGAACGAACGCGCGGCCGCCGTGAAATCCCCGAGCTCGACCTGGATCATGCCGGCCGTGTTGTGAATCGGCGCATATCGCGGATCCTTGCGAATGGCCTGCGAGCACACGAGCGCCGCGAGCTCGAGCACCTGCGTGTCGAGCTTCTTCTTGTCGAGCGAGCCACGCGTCCGCGACGCCTCGGCTTTGCGTTGGGCCGTTCCGAGGTGAATGAGCGCGAGGAGGTTGTACGCCGGCAAGGCGCGATCATCGACCGCGAGCGCGCTCTGCGCGTATTTCTTTGCGCGCTGCGCATCGGTGAGCCCGTCCGCGTCGGGCGTCTCGCGCCCTCGTTTCAGGTGCAGCACGCCGAGGTGCACGAGCGAGGTCGCGTCCTTGAACTGCGCGTCGACGACGGCGGCCCGCGTCAGCTCGGCGATCGCCGCGTCGAAGTTTTTTCCGCCCGACGCCGCGAAATCCAGGAGCGCGAGCTCGGCCCGCGCCCGGTGGAACGTGGGCTCCGCCGCGAGCGCCTTCGCGAATTGCTCGCGCGCCTCGCGATCGAGCTTGCATCGCTGGTAGGCCACGCCCGCGTTGTAATGGGCGCGGGCCCGGATCGAGGCGCTCTCGCGGCTGTCGGCGGCGGTCGTGAAATGCGCCGCGGCGGCCCTGCAGCTCGCCTCGTCGCGCGTCTGCGTGGCGTCCTGTCGGGCGAGCGCGAGCAGGCCATCGCGGAACCGGAGGGCCGTCGTGGGGGATGCGGATTCGTTCGAGGCATGCGGGAGGAGGGGATTGGGTTCGGGTGTCACGGGCGCCGTGGGAACGCTTGCGCCGCACCCCGTGAGCGCGAGCGCCGCGAGCAGCGCCGCTCCGATCGTCATGCTGCGTCTCGCGCCCGATTTCGATGCATCCCTCTGCATGTGCCGCTCCTCCGTCGTACCCACGCGGCGAAAGCGCCGGACCGTGGCCTCCGCGTGAGACGCGCTCGCCCCCGCGCGCCTTGGGGCGAGAGTCTCTTCTTGGGGCCGCCGCGCCGGGGCGCCGCCCCGGGCCCCGCGGAGGCTGTTCGCCCCTCGACCCGAACCAGGGCAAGCCCTGGACTCGGGATGGAAGAACTGCGCGTTGCGCAGTTCTTCCACGGGCCGGTGGCAAGACCAAGGACGGCGATGCCGGTCGAAATGGCTGCGCGGCTGTTTTGATTGGCAGGGTCGTAGCTGGTCTTGACTCGGCCTGTTCGATGAACTGCGCGAAACGCAGTTCATCGACCCCGGGTCCAGTGCTTGCGCTGGTCCGGGTCCCGGGGTGGATAGCCCCGGGTGGGGCCTGGGGCAACGCCCCAGCGAAGCGCCTCCCAGATGAGACCACATGATCACGGCGAGCGCGAGATCGATTGCGAGCACCACGCATGGTAGGAGGGTTTCGGGCGGCCCCGCGTGCGAATGACCGTCACGACGGTCTCCTTCCAGATGATCCTTCCTTCCGTCCCGCCTCCGCGCTCCCGCCGTCGCATCTGGTTCCGAACGACGCACTCCTGGAACAAGGTTTCACCCGGCCAAGCCGTGTGTATTTTGAACGGAACGCCGTAAAGAAGTATTCTGCCGGCTGCTGATGCTCTCCGAAGACATCCAGATCGCGCTCTCGACCCTGACGCGCCTCCACGCGACGAACCCCGAGCTCGAGGCGTCGGTGCGCGCGCACTTTCGCGCGGGAGGCGAGAGCGAGGCCGATCGACGCGCGTTGCCCCAGGACGCGCGCGCCGCTGCGCAGCTCCTCCGGCGCGAGCTCCCGGAGCTTTCGCGTTCGGCCGAGGAGATCGCCGCGCTCGCCGCGCTCTACGGCGATCCAGCCGGCGAGGTCCTGCTCTCGTTCTGCGCGGCGAGCGCGTTCCGGCGCGACGTACGCATGGCCCCGATCCTCGTGGCGCTCGCCGAGACGATCGGCCGCGATCGGATCGTCGAGGCCGCACGCGCGCGGGTCGTCGAAGGGCCGCTGCTCGACGCGCTCTCGTGCGCGCCGCTCCTCGGCGACGGGGAAGCGCTCGCGTCGGCGGAGAACGCCGAGGTGCGCGCGCGGCTGGAGATCCTGATCTGGGAGGCCGGCGCGAGCGCGCTGGAGGTTCCCGAGCTCGGGCCATGGCTCTGGGGATCACCCGAGACGTTCGAGCTCATGGTCCGCGGGCCCGCGCACGGCGCGCTGCGTGGACGCGTCCTCGCCGCGCGATGCCTCGAAATCAGCGTGCGCGGCATGCCCCGGATGGCCGATCCCGAGCTCATCGGCCGCACGCTCCAGGTGCTGCAGCCTTTGCTCCTGCATCCCGAGCCGCTCGTCTGGGTGCACGCGGCGCGCGCGCTCGGCCGCCTCACGGGCGTGATGGAAGAGCTCCAGGGCACGCTGCTCGACTGGGTGTTCGGAGAATCGGTGGTCCTCCGGCAACGCGCGACGACCGCGTTTGCCTCGCTGCCGGCCGAGCGGCTTGCGTTCCTCGCGAGCCAGCTCGTGGCCATCCTCGACTCGCGCGAGGAGGAAGCCTGGGTGCTCGCCGCGGTCGCAGCGGCGACGCCGTACCTGTTCTTCGAGCGCAAGACGCTCTGGGATCGCCTCGCCCGGCGGGTGCTCGAAGGGGACGGGGGCGCGATCGCCGCGCGCGCACTCGCGCGTGGGCTCGCGACGCTCTTTCGTCGTGGCGTGGAGGAACCCGAGATCGAGACGACGCTCCGCGCGCTCCGCGAGAAGGCGCGATACGTGCGCGCCGCGTCGATCGATGAGACGCGCCGGTGGATCGAGGTCATCGCGGTGACGGACGTCATCGACCGGGCCGAGCGAGATCCGCTCGATCTCGAGCTCGGTTTGGAGAACCTGATGCGCCTCGCCGCGCAGTACGACGACGAGGAGGCGGATGCGCGCGCCGCGCGGTTCGCGTCCTCGCTCGCGGCGACGTTCCATGAAGCGCGCCGCATCGCGCTCGGGTGGGGCCGACTTCGGCAGCGTGCGGCCGCGCTGAACGCGCTCGAATCCTCGGCGCGGGCGTTCGCGGTGCGCCTCTGGCGGCCGCTGCTCGCCACGCGGCCAACGGGCGTCCCCGTGGACGAGCCCGAGCTCGAGGAGACGTGGAAGACGTTGGCCCGTTCGCCCGCGGAGATCCTCGATCTCGTCGCGGAGCGGCGGCGCGGCGAGAAGACGGACGTGCACGAGGATCTCGCGCTCGAGGTCGTGGCAGTTCGTCTCGGCGGGTACGCGCTCGACGCTTGCGGCGAAGACGGCGATCTCGGTCCGGGTCGCGGGCCAACCGCGCACGACACCTGTCTCTGGCTGCGCAAACTGGAAGGCCTCGGAAGCGGCTCGCGCGAGTTCCCGCCCGCCCTGAAGAACGCACTGTCGGCGCTGCTCTGGCGGCTCGTGGACACGACGCGCGGCACGGCGCTCGGCGAGGTCGACGACGTCCGTTGGCTCGGCCCGTTCGCCGCGTGGTGGGCGCTCGTCATCGATCGGCCCGCGATGCTGCGTCAGCTCGCGACCTCGCTGCCGATGATGGCCCCGAGCGCGCTCGCGCGCTGCTGCGAGCAAGCCGAGGCGCTGCGCACGGCCGTCTCGTCAGCCGAGACCGACGCAGGCTGGCCGTTCCAAGCCGAGGAAGCGCTCGTCGCGCTGCACGCCGAGGACACCGAGCTTTCCCGCGCGCTCACGAAGCTCGCGATGGCGCTCGAAGACTTCAACGAGGCCGCGGGCCCGAAGCCCGACCTCGAGATCCGCTGCATCAAGCTCGTCCTCGCCGGCGATCGATTGCAGGCCGCGCTCGCGGATCCCGTGAAGGCGCTGCACGCAGCGAGCGAAGACGACGAGGACACGCTCCCGCCGCGCACGACGCAGAACGCGCCCCGCGTGGCCGCACTCGTCGCCCGCGCCATCCGCGCGCGAGAGCTCAGCATGCTCGACGTGTGGTTCGCCTCGCTCGGCCCCGTCGCATCCGCACTCCTCGAAGGCGCGGTGCGTGGCGCGATCCGCAGGACGCCGCCGCCGCCGCCAACCTCGAAGAAAAAAGAGCCCAAGCTCATCGAGGGCTACGAGCTCGTCAAGCCGCTCGGCGAGGGCGGGATCGGCTCGGTTTGGCTCGTGCGCAAGCCCGGCGCCGACCGCCTCTTCGTGCTGAAGATCCCCAAGGCCGACGCGCTCGCCAGCGCCAACGAGACCGAGCGCGCCGGCATCCTCGCGTCGTTCGTCGAGGAGGCCAACGCGCTCGCCGGGCTGTATCACCCGAACGTCGCGAACATCATCGATCGCGGCGTCTCGGAGGGCGCGCCGTTCCTCGTGCTCGAATACCTCATCGGCGCAGATCTCAAGCAATACGCCGCAGCGCGCCCGATGACGCTCTTCGAGCTCCGGCAGGTCGTGCTCGACGCCTGCGCCGGGCTCGCAGCGCTGCATGGCGCAGGCCTCGTGCATCGCGACATCAAGCCGGCCAACCTGTGGCTGCGCCTGCCGCTCGCCGGCGGGGAACGGTTCGACCCGGAGAAGCACCGCGATCCCGGGCGCGTGCCTCCGCTCTCGACCGTGGTCATCGATTTCGGCATGGTGCGGGCCATCCGCGTCCCGCCCGAGGTCGGAGGCCGCTTCGTGGCAGGCACGCCCGGCTACATCGCACCCGAGCAGGTGCTGGATCCCGTGGAGCTCGACCCGCGCTCGGACGTCTACGCGCTCGCCGGCACCATTTACAACGTAACCACGAGCCGCTCCTTTTTCGACGAGCTCACAGGCCGCGACCGCATCCTCGCGCACATGCGTCTCGATCCATTCGACGACGCCGAGCGTCTCCGCATCTTCCCCGCGTCCATCGCCAAACTCCTGCGGGCCGCCACCACGCGGGATCCCGCCGAGCGCCCATCCCCCATAGAGTTCGGTCGCGAGTTCGCAGCGGCGCTTTGAAGGGCGACGGCGTTGCGCCGGGGTTTCACCCCGGACCCCGACCAGGGGTTGTCCACCCCTGGACCCGGACCAGCGCAAGCGCTGGACCCGGGGTCGATGAACTGCGCGATGCGCAATTCATCGAACAGGCCGAGGCAAGACCCGCGACGGGCTTGCCAGCAGCACCGACGTGTATGCTCGAGGCTGGGGCAGCGCTGCTGTTTCCGCTGGCAACGCCGCTCGTGGTCTTGCCCGGGCCCGTCCGAGAAACCGCGCATCGCGCGGTTTCTCGGCCCTCGGTCCAGGCCGTGCCTGGTCCGGGGTGCAGGGGGCGGACAGCCCCCTGCTGGGGTGCGGGGCGACGCCCCGCTCCGCCCCGCTCCGCCCCGCCCCGCGTCAGTCGGCCAGGACGGAAATCGCGGCGAACAGCACTTGTCCGTTCGTTTGTGAATCGACGCGGACTTGATGCACGTTTCCGGCGCGGAATGCCTCTAGCATTTCGTCGGGGCCGAGTTGGAAGGAGCCAATCGGGTCGTCGTCGACCATGTCGTCGTCGAGCAGCTCGACGGCGAGCCGTGCGCTCCCGTCGAAGGGCACGTTTTCGAATGTCGGCGGCCCTTGGAATTGCGGGGTGAAGCTATCGGACTGGCCTGTGAGACGCACGGGCGCGCTTTCCATGGGGCCGACGATCTTTGCGCGCCCTTTCACGTCGGGTTTGTCGAGTGCCTCGTTTGCGGGTGCGGCGAGGGCTTTGGCGATCTCCACGTAGGGCACGCGCCCGCGCAGGAGATTGCCGAGGAGGTCGATCTGGCTCGGCTCGATTTGCCCTACGCCGTCCCAGATCTCGCCGCCGAGTTTGCAGGGGGCCACGGTCACGCCGTGGAGCATCACGCGTCCCGAGGCAGGCATCGATCCTGCGTAGGATTCGGCCCCGTTGGCGGCGGGGGAGGGCCCGCAGCCGAGGAGGAAGAGCGCCAAGAGGAGCGGCCACCGCATGAACCACGACGGTAGGCGGCCTTTTGGGCAGCGTCAACCGGCCGGCCGCTTTCGAGCGGCCTGGGCGCTCTCCCCTTGCAATTGGCGGAGCGCCGCGGTGTCATCAGGAGCGCGACCATGCCCGATCTTCCTTCTCCTCCGACGGCTGCGGCTCCTTCGATCGACGACCACTACGACGACCTGCTCGCCTCGATTCGCGCGCGCTTCGGAAAACGCACCAAAGACAAACCGAGCTTGTTCACCACGCGCACGCCGGCGCTTTACCAGGTCTTCCTCGACGCGGTCCCGGCCGAGCTACGGCAGACCAACACCTGCGCCGCTTGCCGGCACTTCGTGAATCGGTACGGTGGCATCGTGGTCGTCGATTCCGATGGAAGGGCGCGGTCTGCGCTCTGGGATCCGGAGACTGCGCCCGAGCCCTACACGAGCGCGATCCGGGCGCTCGCGAAGGCTGTGGCCGAGGCGCCGATCGACGGCGTTTTTCTCTCGGACGAGACGGTTTGGGGAACGCCGCAGACGGGCGCGTGGGAGCACATCGCGGTCACGCCTTCGAAGGACCTCCTCCACAAGCCCACCTTGATCAAGACGAATGCGCAGATCATGGCGGAGAAGCGCCAGGATCACGAGACGCTTCTCCGCGGGCTCGAGGCGTTCTCGATCGACGTCGTCAAGCAGGCGCACAAGCTCGTCTCCACCGAATCGCTCTATCGATCGGAGACCGTCCTCGGCGTGGCGAAATGGCTGCTCGAGCTGCACGAGACGCGTGCCGCTGCGAAAAACGCCCGCGCGCGGGAAAATCTCACCTGGCTCGCGGTCGCCCGTGCGCCGGCCGGCTTCTGCCACGTGCGCAGCAGCATGATCGGCACCTTGCTCGAAGACCTCGCGGCTGGCATGCCGTTCGCGGAGGTCAAGAGCCGGTTCGCCGCGAAGATGCACCCGCTCCAGTACCAGCGCCCGCAGGCGGCGCCGACGACCGGAAACCTCGCGCGCGCCGAGAAGATCGTGGAAGCGCTGAAGAGCGCTGGCGCGATGGAGCGGCGCTTCGCCCGGCTCGGCGACATCGAGACGTTGTGGGTTCCAAAGGAGCCCAGGCCGAAGGGGCAAAAACCGGGCGTCTTCGACCACCTCAAGCCCGCGGCGAAGCTTGCCGTCGACATGGACGTCCCGCCTGTCACCATGACGTGGGAGAAATTCGCGCGGACCGTCCTCCCCGAGGCGGAGAATATCGAGTTTTTCGTCCCGGAGACGAACCAGTCGTACATCGGGATGGTCACGGCCAAGCACGCGGACGCGCCGCCGCTCTTGCAATGGGACTTCGAGGATCGGCGAAACCGCGTCAGCTCGTACGTGTACGCGAACGGCTCGCCGCCTGCGCGCTGGAACCTGAAGCCCAACGTGTACCATCCGGTCACGGCCATCGCCTTGCAGCCTTGGATGTGGAATCCGAAAAAGATCCTCACGCACCACGGTACGGGCGTGATCTTCATCCTGAAGGACGCGCGGGATCGGGACTACAAGCAGGGCGCCGGGTTTTTCCCGAGTTACCTGCGGAGCGAATACCACGAGATTCGCGCCACGATGGAGGCGTACGCGCAGAGCGCGGTCGTCGAAGGCAAGGACACGGCCGAGGCTTGCGGGATCAGCCTGGTCAAGGGATCGACCTGGAACCTGAGTTTCCGCGTGGCCTCAAAGGGCGGCATGCGCGTCGTGTACAAGCTCGATCGCTGGGATTGAGGTCAAAAGTGCCGCGCAAAAGGCGGTGCCGGCTTCCGCCGCGGCATTCGCTCGAACTCGTGCGACCACGTCTCGACGAGCTCACCTCTCCGCAGCGCACACACCACGAGCCGCCCGTCCAGCGTCGCACCGTAGAGGTGATCTCGATCGAGCCAATCGAGCCACACGTGGTTCGAAAGCGGGATCTCCCGCCCATCGTTCCCGACGAGACCATAGTGGTTGCGATACCGCCCGACCCGCCCCTCGTCCTGGTCGAAGCCACCCTGCACGACACGCAGCACCTCGCGCGCGCCGCCGACCGGGCGCCGCTTCTGGAGCACCGCCTGGCGATGCTGGTCCCAGATGTCGCGTGGATCCCGCGGCGGTGAATCCTCGGCCTCGACAAACCCGATTCGCCGCTCGGCCGCGAGCTGCATGGCGTCGATCCTCTCGATGTTCCACGGGCAAAGGTCCGCCACATCGGCGCCATGATGCAGGTCCTGGCGAGCGTGGATCTCCGGCCGGCCGGAGGCGCGGGACGAGAAGAACATGCCCCGCGTCCAGGTCCCGGCCTCGCGCCAGGCGAGCAGACAGGTGAGCCACGGGGCGCGTGAAAGGCCGCTGAATTGATGAGGCCAATCGGGATCCCCCGGCGCTTTCATCGCGAAATAAAGCAGATAGCGTCCGTCCGGCGAGAGAGCGCAGCGTCGCGGGTAGAGCGTTCCGAAAAACATGGCCCCGGGCTCGACGTGGTGGGCGTCGAGGTCCCAAAGGTGCAGCGACCAGCACTTCTGGCGGTGTGTGATGAAGGCGAGCGCGCGCGGCGCTTCCGAGGCGCGCAGGAGGTACACACGCGGGAACGAGAGGGTTTCGCCGGCCATGCGCAGCGCCTCAGGGAACGGGGCTCCACGAGGCGCCGCCGCCGTACGCGATGAAGGCGGGGACGGCTTTCGTGTCCCGGGTGTCGACCACGACGACGCTCCGGATCGTCGGCTCGCAGCCCACGTATGGGCATAACGAGAGCGTGAAGGCGAGGTGATGATCGTCGGGCGCCCAGGTGGGCTCGAGGGCGCTGTAAAATGGGCGCGGGAAGGCGTCGGTCAGCGCGCGCTCGGCGTTGCCGTTCGCATCGAGCACGGAGATCTCGATTCGGTAATCGGCGCCGAACCCGCCTTCGCGCACGGACCATGCAGCGGCGACCTTCGTTCCTTTCGGAGAAACCTCCGGATGCAGCGAGCCCGCGACCCAGAACGAGCCGAATCCTCGAATGCCGCTGCCGTCGGGGGTCGTCGTGTAGAGCGAGGAGCGCTGGCAACAGAACGATCCCGTCGGGCTCGCCGAGAACAGCAATCGATCCCCGAGCCGCCGGGCACCGCTGAACATGTGATTGCCGGCGTCCGAGAAACTGCGGAACTTCCGCGTCGCGACGTCCACGGAGGCGAGATGCTCCGCCTCGAACACTCCCGCGACGAGGTAGAGCATATCGCCTTTCGGGGAAAACGCGGGATGACCGAGAGAATCCGGCTCGCCCACGCGATGATCCTCGCCACTCGCCACGTCGACGAGGTGCAGCTCCTCCGACAGCCCGTCGGGCGACCCGCTCGTCGCCGCGATGTAGGCGACGCGGTTGCCGTCCGAGGTGATCGCGAACGACGGCTGATAACCGTACGCGCCGGCGAACTTGCGGGTGATCGGCCGCTGGTCCGTGCCATCCGCATTCATCAGGAAGACGCGCCAGACCATCCCGTCGCGGTTGCTGAGAAACGCAATCCGGCGACCGTCCCCGAGAAACACGGGCGCCTCGTTGCGCTGTGACTTTCGCGTGAGCTGCGCCTCCGCGCCTTTCGCGAAATCATACGTGAACACATCACCCGAGCGCGTGAACGTGATGCGCCCGGACGAAAGGCCGAGATCCTTGACGAGCCCGAGCCGCGGCGGCTTCTTGTGGGCCTCGGGTCCGCCGATCCCCTGATACCCCTTCACCCAGTCGTCGAACGTGCCAATCGTTTTGCGCGGCGCCTCGGGCGGCGCTGCGGCGGCGGAAGCCTCGGGCGGTGGCAAGTACGGGGCCGCCGTGCCCTCCGCAGTCGCGGCCGCGGGCGGCGCGGGAGATGCAGAGCTCGGCGAAGGCGCGGCGGCGCTGGCCGTCGACGCCGCGGAGCTCGTCGTGGCGGCCTGCTCGTCGTGGCTCGTTGCCTGGGGCTTGCACGCGGCGAGGGGCAGCCAGATCAGGCCGAGAAATCCAACATGCGAAAACCGAAACCTCACGGCACGCCGGACGATACCAGAGTGCGCGGGGATAGGTAAGGGACGATCGCGCAATCGTCCCCTCGGCTCACTTCGTCCGCCGATAGTTCTGCCGCATGATCTCGGACCACTTCCCGTCCTGGCCCATCATCTCGGACCGGAGGACGCGCTCGTCGTTGCTCTTGATCTCGATGATGTCCTTGTACGGCGTCATCTTGCCCGGAGCGGAGAAGTCCGGGCCCTCGGTGTGGAGCGTCAGCACCTTCTCCTCCGCGTCCAGCGAGCCGTCGTGATAGACCCACAGGTATTCCATCATCGAGCCGACGAACGTCCCCACGAAGGCCTTTTTCGCGGGGTCATAGCCGAACGTCCACATCATCTGGTTCGTGGATCCGCCGGGCACCGCGCCGCGCGCCTCACAGAGAACCCAGATGTCGCCCATCGACCGCACGACCTCGGTCCCGGTGAACTTCTGGAGCTTGCCCGGCTCCATCTCCGCGTCGTGCTCGTACGTCCACTCGCCCACGAGCTTTTGCAGCCAGAGATGCTCTTTCGTCGGTTCGACCTTCATTCGTACCTCCCTTGGAGACGATGGTTCCTGGTCAAACCATGATCCGCACCCGACGTCAATGCGGGAAATGTGCTCACCGCATCAGGAACGGCGCGTGCCGCTCGAAGAAGGCAAACACGGCAGACTTCGTCACGACGAACCGCTGCCCGAACCGAGCCTCGAGCAAGCCGCGGACCTCTCCGGCCTCGCTCCGGTTCATGAGGCTGAACATCCGTGGTTTGTCCTCGTCCGCGGTGACGTACAGCTCGTGCGCCATGGCCGTGAGATGCAGGCGTATGCCGCGGACGTGCTCGCAAGGAAGCCGCTCGACACGTTTGGCTTTGCCCACGAGCTCGTCGCACCACGCCTCGGCCGACCCGCCCTTCGGTCCTCGTGGACCATACGTCGTCTCACCGATCTCGCCGACGACGTCGAGGTTCGCGCGGATCCCCGCCACGGCGCCCGCCTTCACGGCGGGCATGATGCCGAGGTCACACTGCACGATCTCCGCGGGGAAAAAGAAAAAGACCCAGTTCGAAAGGCCTCCGCGGGACGTGAGACCCGTGAGGACGATGGTTCCTTCGCTCGTGGGGTTGGGGTCCATTGGGGGAAAAGAAACAAGAAAGGGAGGGACTGTCAATGTCATTTCGCTTGACGTGCCGTCGATGGATCCCCAAGCCTAGGCCCGCTCATGCAACCCGCGTTCGTCGCTCTGGTTCTATTCGTCGTTTATATGACCGTCGCCTTCGGGCTCCGGACCTTGCAGCACCTCCGGACGACCGGATCGTCCGGCTTCCAGGGCATTTCCGGCAGGCCCGGCTCGGCCTCGTGGTTCGGAGGCGTGCTCTTCGTGCTCGCCCTCGTCCTCGGGGCGCTCGCGCCGGTGCTGGAGCTCGCCGGCGTCGTGCGGAGCCTCGTGGCGCTCCCGCCGTGGGCGTTCTGGTGCGCCGTCGCCCTGGCCGCCGTCGGGACGCTGGCCACGTATGCCTCGCAGGTCGCGATGGGGAAGTCGTGGCGCATCGGCGTCCGGGAAGCGGAGCGTACGGAGCTCGTGAGCGACGGGCCCTTCCGGATCGTTCGAAACCCCATCTTCTCGTGCATGCTCGTCACGGGGACGGGGCTCGCGTTGATCCTGCCGAACGTGCTCTCGCTCGTCTCCCTGATCTGCCTTTTCGTGGCCGTGGAGCTCCAGGTGCGTGTCGTCGAGGAACCTTACCTCCACCGGACGCACGGCGAGCGATACGCTGAATACTGTCTCCGCGTGGGTCGGTTCGTTCCGGGCCTCGGGCTGCGTCGTTTTGCCGCAAGCGCAATTCGTTCGCTCGACGTCCCGCCCAACCTGTAGGATGCTCGGCATCCCAATGGAAAACAAAAAGACCCGGCTCTACAGCATCTCGTTCTCCCCCTGGTCCGAGAAGGCCCGCTGGGCGCTCGACCATCACCGCATCTCGTACGAGGAAGTCGAGCACTACCCCTTCGCGGGCGAGCTCCGGCTGCGCATCCTCCTCCGCAAACCGACGGGGCGCGTCACCGTCCCGATCCTCGACGATCGCGGCGCCCTCCTCACCGATTCGTTCGACATCGCCCGTCACGCGGACGCCGTCGGCGCGGGGCCGAAGCTCTTCCCCGCGGGCCGGGAGGCCGAGGTCGAGGCCTGGAACCGCCGCAGCGAGACGACACTCGCGGCGCTCCGGGCGATGATGATGCTCAAGTTCGTCGACGATCCGACGTTCGGAAGGGCCGCCCTGCCGCGCGGGACCCCGGAGGCGATCGTGCCGCTGCTCATGCCGATCGGCCGCGGCGCGATGCAGCTCTTCGTCGCGAAGTATCGAATGCGCGACGGCGCGGAGGCCCACCGCGCGGTGGCCGAGGAGGGGCTCGAGACGCTCGACAAGGCGCTCGCCGAAGGGCAGAAGTATCTGCTCGGCGACACGTTTTCCTATGCGGACATCGCGATGGCGCTCGTGCTCCAGGTTGTGAGCCCGGTCGACAAGCGGTTCATGCCCACGGGCCCCGGCGGTCGCGCGGGCTGGAGCAACCCGGACCTCGCCGAGCGGTATGCTCGTCTCGTCAAGTGGCGCGACGAGCTCTACGAAAACCATCGCCGGTGGGTGTGACCGTGTCCCGTGGGTGAGCGGCGTGATCACCAGCGCCGCGCCCCGGTGATGTACGACGAGCTCCTCCCACTGCTACTCGCCCTCGACGGAATACGCCAGAACCCCGCGTATCACCCCGAGGGCTGCGCTCTCTACCATTCCCTTCAGGTCTTTGATCTCGCGCGCGCCGCATGCGCCGACCGCGCGCTCTGGGCCGCGGCGCTCTTGCACGACGTGGGAAAGGCGATATCCTCGCCTGACCACGACGCGCTGGGCGCCGATCTGCTCGACGGCCTCGTCTCGCCCCGCATCGTCAGGCTCGTGCGCCACCACCTCGACCTTTTGCACGACCCTGGGCCCACCAAGCGCCGCCTACGCGGGACCGCCGCGCTCGCCGATCTCCAGCGCCTGCGCCGCTGGGACGTCCTCGGTCGCTCCCCTCACGCCACCGTGATGTCACCCGAAGACGCGCTGTCGATTCTCCTCGACGGCCGAGATCTCTCCCTCCTCGACCCCGGCGGCGAGCCCGCCCCCATCCATGACCCACGAAAGGAGCTGTTCTGACGGCAAAAGGCACCGCGCCCGCTTGGTCGCGAGCCTCGATCACATCGACGCGTCTCGTCACCTCTATCACGACGACGAGGTTTCCGAGGCGCGCCTCCGCCTCCACGACGCCGTGCGCGACGCCGTCGCAACGGTCTTGACGGACAAACAGCGCGAGGTCGTCGAGGCGTATTTTTTCGAAGGCCTGTCCCAGGGCGAGATCGCACGCCGTCTCGGCGTCACGCAGCAGGTCGTGCAAAAACGTATCTATGGCGCCGGGCGCGGCGGCCGCACCGTCGGCGGCGCGCTTCGCAAGCTCCGTGACGCCCTCGCGCCGCTCGTGGCGCGTCCTTTCCCCACATGAGCAGCGAACGAACCGGAGGGCTCCGCGGCAGGATCGCCACGGAAGCCGCGCGCCTCATGTACGAGGAGGGCGTCAAGCAATACTTCACGGCCAAACGGATGGCAGCAAGGCGTCTGCTCGGCCGTGCGGGCGGGAAAAACCTGCGGTATCGGCCCCAGGACTTGCCCTCGAACGGCGAGATCCGCGACGCGCTGCTCGCCATGGCCGAGCTCGCCGAGGGCGAACGGCGCACGCGCCGGCTTTTCGCCATGCGTGTCGTCGCCCTCCGCGTGATGCGCGCCCTCGGCCCCTTCGAGCCGCGCCTCATCGGATCGGTCAGCACGGGGCACATCCGCCGCGGCAGCGACATCGACATCCAGGTCTTCACCGACGACGAGGACGCGTTCGAGCGCCACCTCGCGGGCCTCGGGTGGGGCTTCGAGCGGGAGCGGGTGAGCATCTTCAAGTTCGGCCAGATCCGCGAATACGTGCACCATCACGTCGCAGACGTTTTCCCGGTGGAGCTCACGGTCTACGAGAGGCGCGAATTGCGGTTTCGACCTCGCAGCAGCACCGACGGTCAGCCCATTCAGCGCGTCAAGATCCCGGCGCTCGAAGCGCTCCTCCGCGCGGAGCACCCCGAGGCGTGGGCGCAATACGAGGCCGACGGGACCGTCTTCGATCTCGACGAGATTCTCGCCGAGGAAGAGGACGAGGATGCGCCGCTACCGGGGCCATTCGACGGGCTGCTCGATGAGGAGCCCGCCGAGGCGGCGTGGCCGGAAGGCGCGGAGGACGAGCCGGACGAGGATTACGATCCGCTCCCAGGTTTCGAAGCGTACTCCGATTGACAGCGCCTCTCGGCCCGGTTATGGCTCGGCGGGAGGGGATTGCATGCATACGCTGCCGCCCGGACCCGAGCACCTCGGCCTGATCGACACGCTTCGCTCGAGCTTCGGGGCTCCGGCCCCCGTCATTCGCCGCCTCGCCGCGCAGCATGGGGATCCCTTTCGCGTCGGCACCTTCAACGGGCCGATCACGTTCATTGGCAACCCCGCGGCGATCCGCGCCATTTACACGGCCGATCCCGAGACGTTCGAGCCGTTCGCGGTCGAGGTGACCGAGCCCATCTTCGGGCGGACATCGGTCGTGGTCTCGACCGGGCCGCGCCATCGCCGGGATCGCAAGCTGCTCGCGCCCCCGTTCGCGCCGGCCGCCGCGAAATCGTACGCAACCGTCGTGGCCGAGGTCGCGCGGGAGGAGGCCTCGCGGTGGATGCCGTGCCAGCCGTTCTCGATGCTCGAGGCCATGCAATCCATCGCGCTCGACGTGGTCATCCGCGTGGTGTTCGGCGTGAAGGGCGAGGCGCGGATCCGCGACGTCCGCGCGGCCGTGCTCGATCTCATTCACGCGATGAATCCGCTCGTCCTCATCATGCCGGCGATCCGGCGCCCCTTCGGCGGATTCGGCCCCTGGGCGCGCATGCTCCGGGCCACGGCGGCGCTCGACGCGCTCTTGTCCGAGGAGATCCGCGCCTTGCGCGCTTCGCGTGAAGACCGGTCCGACGTGCTCGGGCTCATGCTGAAAGCGCGTTATGAAGGCGGCGAAGGGCTCAGCGATCAGGAGATCCTCGATCAGCTCCGCGCTTTGCTTTTTGCAGGGCACGAAACCACGGCCGTCACCCTGGCCTGGGCCTTTTCTTGGCTCCACCGCGAGCCCGACACGCTCGCGCGGGCGCTCGCCGAGATGGACGCCCTCGGGCCCGAGGCGCCTGCCGAAAAATTCCTCGGCTTGCCTTACCTGGAGGCCGTCTGCCTGGAGACGCTGCGTATCGTGCCGCCTGTGGTCAGCGTCGGGCGCGTGCCTCGAAAGCCGTTTGCCCTCCTCGATTACACCATTCCCCCGGGCGAACCGCTCGTCCCCTCTCCGCTCCTCGTGCACGGACGCGAGGATCTTTATCCCGAGCCTGCGCGATTCCGCCCCACGCGTTTTTTGGAGCGGGATTTTTCCCCGTTCGAGTTCATCCCGTTCGGCGGGGGATCCCGTCGCTGTCTGGGGGCGACACTGGCGATGGTGGAAATGAAGGTCGTGCTCGCCGTCCTCTTGCGCGAATATCACTTGCGGCTCGCGAGCGCGGCCCCGATCGAGCACGTGCACCGGGGCATCACGATGGGGCCGCGGGGCCAGGTGCCGATGATCATGGAAGGGCGTCGGGTGGAACGGCGGCCGAGCGCAGGCGACGCTTGCCTCGGCCGCGGTTCCGCGGTAACGTAGAGCCCTCATGCGAAGCTCTCGGCGCACGTACCCGCTCGCTGCCCTCGCACTCCGTTGCGACGGCCGCTGTTGTCGTCGCTGAAAAGCGTTCCTGAGAGATAGGCCTACGAGAGGCACGCGCGCGCCGTCGCGCTGGGCGGACATCCGCCCGTGGATCCGGCGCGCCTCTGCGCCCTCGTGGCCGCGGGAGCGCCGCACGAGGGCATAACGCCAAAGCTCGCGCGCCGAAGGGGCGCCATGCATGCGGGCCATTTCGGCGTGATGCGCGCGCGGGGCGCTGCCGCTTTGGTTTCGTACGTCGATGCCCAGAGGAGGATGTTCCATGGCGATCCAGACTTTCGATACGCTCTCGCGACAGAAACAGGCGGCTTTTCCGGACACGCAGCAGCGCGTCGGCATGTACCTGTGCGGCCCCACCGTGTACGGCGACGCGCACCTCGGCAATGCGAAGACCGCCGTTGCATTCGACGTCGTCCGGCGATGGATCGAATACCGCGGCCACCGCGTGCGATTCGTCTCGAACGTCACCGACGTCGGTCATATCACCGAGGACGCGCTCGACGAAGGTCGCGATCGTATCGCCGAACGCGCGGCGCTCGAGCGGGTCGAGCCGATGGAGATCGCGGATCGGTATTTCTGGAAATACTTCGACGAGATGGGCCGGCTCAACGTGCGCAGGCCCGACGTCACGCCGCGCGCGAGTGGCCACATCCCGCAGCAGATCGAGCTCGTGGAGGAGCTCCTCTCGCGCGGCCTCGCCTACGTCGCGGACGGGTCGGTGTACTTTCGGGTCGCGGCGTTTCCCGGCTATGGAAAGCTCTCGCGGCGGGTGATCGACGAGCTGGCCATCGGGACACGGGATCTCGTGCGCGGGAACAAATCCGATCCGCGTGATTTCGCCATGTGGAAGAAGGCCGACCCGTCCCACGTGCAGCGCTGGAAGTCGCCCTGGGGCGAGGGGTTTCCGGGCTGGCACCTCGAATGCTCGGCCATGGGCTTGCAATACCTCGGCGAGGGCTTCGACATCCACGCGGGCGGGCTCGATTTGCAGTTCCCGCACCACGAGGCCGAGATCGCCCAGGCCGAGGGCGCGGGCCGACGCTTCGCGCGGCTCTGGATGCACGGGAACATGCTGACTGTGAACGGAGAAAAGATGTCCCGCTCGAAGGGCAATTTCACCACGCTCGCGGACTTTTACGCGAAGCACGATCCGCTCCTCCTGCGGTTTCTCTTCGTGCAGAGCCATTACCGGGCGACGGCCGAGGTATCGGCGGAGACGCTCCAGGCGGCGACCTCGGGCCTCCGTCGGCTGCGGGACCTCCGGCGCGAGCTCGCGCGGCGCGCCGGGGGAGGGCCTCCAGGCCATGCCGAGGCGCTCGAAGCGCGCCTCGCCGCGGCGCGTGCTGCCTTCGAGGCGGCCATGGACGACGATTTCGACACGCCCGCCGCCCTCGCGACCCTCTTCGTGCTGGCCCGCGATCTCCAGGCCGCGCTCGCGGGTCCCGTGCCGCAGGGCACGATCCTCCACGCGCTCGAGCTCGTGTCGTCGCTCGGCGAGGGCGTGCTCGGGCTCCTGCCGGAGGAGCGCGACGCGCCGGATGCGGAGCGCTTCGACCGGGTGATTGCATTGCTCCTCGAGGAGCGTGCGCGCCACCGCGCCGGCCGCGATTATGCCCGGGCCGACGCGCTGCGCGCGGGGCTCGCGGCGGCGGGTATCGAGATCGAAGACGGGCCCGACGGGGCGCGGTGGACGATATCTACATGAGAGGCGGATTCGTGGTGGCAGGCGCGGGAATCAGATCGCGCGGCGTCACGCCGTCTGCGACGTGGCGGCCCGGCGCTCGTCCCACCACGCCCGGAGCGCAGTGGCCTCCGCGCCGACGGTCGTTTTGGCCGCGTCTTCGAGGCCTTTTCGCTCCTCGGGCGTCAGGTACCAGCTCAGGGCCGCGTCGCCCGAGAACTCGAACGTCACCTGCTGGAAAAAACTCCCCCGAACCGTTTGTCGAGGTGGAAACGCCGCGCCACGGCCTCCACCTGCTCGTCGTTGCGGAAGCGCATCACGCTCTCCCGCGCCGAGAGCACCGCCGAAATCGGGGACGTCATGCCTTCGAGGGCCCGCGCGATCCGGGCGCTGAAATCGTTGCCCGCGGTCTCCGGCCGCTCGATGCCGTCGCGGATCTGCACGAGCAGGATACCGCTCACGTTCTCTTCGATCCAGCTCGTCCGGAGCAGCTCGTCCAACCAACAACACGCGAGGTTCACGCCATAGTTGTCCCAGTAGCCCGCGTCCACGACGCGCCTGCGGGGCACGGTCGGCAGCACGGCGGCGGGGGACACGAACGGGAAGGAGGCGCTCATGCGGGCCGCCGTCGCGAGGCGCAAGGTGTCCCTCGATTGCACCGGAAAGAGCCGCCCGAGCTCGTACCCGGAGCGCGCGTACACGACGCGCTGGCCCTCCTCTCCGATCGCCGGCCCGTGCTGGACGAGGAGCGCGTCGAGGCAGAGATTCGAGATCAGCAAGCGTTTCCCGTCCTCGACGAGCATCGGGCTCCATACGAGCGAAGGGCGCCACCCGGCCCTTTCGTCGGGCCCGAGCAGGGAGAGCTTCGTGCCGAGGGACGGCATGTTCTCCACGAACGCGTTTTCGAGCGCCGTGCCCCGGTCGTGGAGCTCTCGTTCGCCCAGGGGTTTCGTCCACTCCCAGATACGCGCGGGCAGCTCGCTGAACACGAGCGCCGCGGCCACGCGCGACAGGCACTCCTTGGCCACGTTGGCGACGAGCCAGTCCGATCCCTCGGCGTCCGGGGCGGCTTCTCCCGCCGTTGCTTCTTTGTGATACTCGGACGAACCCGCAGTGATCGTCGGGCCTTCGAGGGTCGCCACCCAGTACGATGCGCCCACCATGCCGCCGGAGGCGCCGCTGATCATGCGGACGTGATAAGGAAATTCTCGACGCTCCGAGAGATCGAGCTGTCTTTCGAGCTCGCGGAGGACGGCCGCGGTCCAAACCGCCGCGCGGATCCCGCCGCCGCTCGTGCAGACCAGCACGAGGGGCCGCTTCCGGCCGCTCTCGTCCGTCCAGCGGAACTCGGCCATGGACCGCGGCAAAAGGCCCGATCCGCTCGCGCCGGTCGCCTCGTAGTCCGCGAGGTGTGTATGCCCGGCCGCCTTGCACCCGCGCTCGCAAGGCTCTTGTTCGAGGGCCGGATAGACGTCCTTCAAATCGGCGAACCTGGCCCGATATCGTTTCCGGCCGAGCACGTAGAGCAAAAGGACGGCTCCGCCGACCAGCAGCATGGAATGCCACTTTTCGAGCCAGTACACGAAAAAGCCATCGATCGCGCCGAGCAGCGCGAAGAGGACGCAGAGGCCCGCGGCCGCGGGAATCTTCCTCGCCGGGAGGCAGCTCGCCACGACGTACATCCCAGCGAGGAGCGCGAAAAACGCCGTCGCGTACACATGCTCGTGGAGCATCTCTCGGGGCGCGTCCGCTCGAAAGTCCGCAGACAGGCAATGGCCGATGCCGTGGATGCACGGCCTGATGCGCTCACCGATGCCCTGAACACGCGAAAGGATCGCGCCGTTCGTCCCGCCGAAAATGAAGCCCAGCGTGAGGACGAGGCCGAGCTCCGCTCCCAGCAGCGTATAAACGGACGTCCCGAGACGTTCGAAGATCCGCTTGGGGTCGCTCCACGGGACCCCGTTCCATTTGTAGAGGACGCGGGAAACGACGGAAGCGACGACGACCATCGCCAGCACGCCCCAGAGCGCGCCGAGGTAATTCAGGACGTCGAGGGGAATGCCGTGCCCGCGAGAGCGATGAAGCTCGTCGGGCGAGACCAGGTAGCTCACGTAAAAGAGCTCGCTCGCGAGCAGCGCCATGGAGAGCCCGATGGCGAACTGGGCCTTGCGGGATTGTCCACGGAACAGGTACGGCAGGCCAAACGCTCGCCCGAGATCGTAAAAGAGCATCCCGAGGACCACGACCAGGGCCCCGAGCAGGAGCAGGTGCCTCGAAAAATCGAAGACGACCTGGATCACCCACGGCGGCGCGGCGATGAGCTTGCAAAAGGCTTCCGTCATGGATCGTTTCGTCAGGGCGTTCGCGGCCACCCGAGCCGGTGCAAAAGCGCCTCCAGGTGTTTCCACGCCGGCGCCGATTTCACGCTCGGGTCCCGATCGACCTCGTCGAGGAATCGCTGCAGCTTGTCAGCGAGCCCGCGCTCGGTATCACTCAACGCGCCCTCGAAGCGCGGGTGCAAGAGGTACGCAGTCGTCCCCGTCCGGGCGAGCAAGCTGTCGAGGAAGAGCTCCAGCCGCCGTGCAGCCTCGGCCCATGCCTTGTCGCTCTCCTCATTTCGCCCGGCCGGGGGCGGCGTCGATTGCATGTTCACCCAGTCGAGATCGTTCCCCCAGAGGCTTTGCTCGAGCGGCGACCAGAACAGCGAGAGCGCCGTGCCGAACCGACCGACGGGCGAGCTCGCGTCCGCCTTCGCGGGCACACGCGCGCGCCGGACGGCATCCGCGATCCGGTGGAAATTGTCGTCACGCAGGGAGAAACCAATGAACAGCATGTGACGCATCAGGAGCAGCGCCTGCACGATCCCCGCGAGCGCCTGCCGGCGGAGGTCGTATCGCATGTAATCCTCGCGCGTCAGGACGATGTTGTCGGGATCCGTGACGCACCCGTGCATCTTGAGCACCCAGCGCGAAGCCCCGGAATGGGGCTCGTGGGGCAGCACCGAGACCGTCATCCCGGCCGCGTTCGAGGCGCGCTCGAACAGCGTATCGTAGTTCGTCGTGATGACCTCTCGCGCGGGGAGCGCGGCGAGCAGCGCATGCGACAGGGCATACCCGTGGACACGGGCAAATGCATCCGCGATTCGCGCCCCCAGGATGCGCTTGCTCGCCTGCGGCTGCATGCCCGTCTCCATGCGCAGCTCGATGGCGCGGGCCTGATCGAGCGCGCCGAGTTCCTTCAAGGCGCCGAGCTCCTCCTCGTTCATCCCGGCATCCCGAGCGAGATCCCGGATCAAACCTCCCCAATCCGGCAGGCCGGCATTCTTGCTCACGCCCGCGCCGATGAAGAGCACGAGATCGCCGTTCGCGGCCACGTGCGCGAGACGCTCCCCCGTGCGCCATAGCTGTTCATCGAGATCGGGCCAGGCCGAGGGATCCGCACCGCGTTGCGCCTGCGCGGACGCATACGTGAGTTCGTCGTTGCTCACGAGCGCGATGTCCACGTCCTTCGCAATGGCCAGCCGCTGCAGGACCGGGACGAGCGCGCGCACGATGTCCCCGGTCCAGTGCCGCTTGCCGCCGTACCGCGTGCCGATGACGGGCAGCGCGAGCAGATGCTTGGCCCGCCCATTGCGCGGAGGCGACCCGTTCGCGCGCAGGTCGTCCGTCACGCGCTCGATGAACTCCTCGGCGCCCGCGACGAACCACGAGACGTCCGTGCTCGGGACGGCCCCGACGTTGCCGACCCACGGGCGTGGTAGGTGGTCTTCCCATTCGACCACCTTGAGCACGCGTTGCGTTCCGCGCCGCCATTCCTCTGTCGGCTGGGCCCAGCGCAAGGACCCACCCTGGAGATGGCTGAACGAACGTGTCCAGCTCCGCGACGGCATCGCGTCGATGTCGCAGGGCACGAGCCACGCGTCGCAGGAGAGCAGCGTGAGATCGCCGTGCACGATGAAGAGGTGACCGCTCATTTTCGTCTCCACTCGCGGGCGAGCGCGAACACACGAACGTTATCCTTTTTGGCGAGGTAACGCGAGCGGCTCGTGGGGTCGTGGATGTTCTCGGCGCGAAGCGTGATCTGCCTCCGCGTCTCGTCGAGGGCGTCCCTGCCGGCCGCGGGGTCCCCGGCGGCGAACAATGTCTCGGCGACGGCGAGGCGGAAGGGGACGTCGAAATAGCCGGCCCCGTCGAGCGCGAGAAACGATGGCAGGCGCTTTTCCACGGTCGCGAGGGCCTCGTCCACGCGGCCGCAGGCGACGAGCGCGCGCAGGTGTGTGCCTCCGTGCCAGTACATGAGCATGCTTCCCGCGTCTCCCACGGCGGTGACGGCCCGCCGCGCGTGCGCCTCGGCGAGCGACGCCTGGCCCCGAGAGAGCGCGATTTCCGCAAGGACACGAAAGCTGGCAGCCTCGTAGAACGCACCCACGTGGGCGCCGAGCGCCCTCCGCGCGAACGCCTCGCTCTCTTCCAGGCGCGACGGGCCGTCCCATTCGAGCAAGGTCTCGCTCATATAAAATGCCGCGTTCGCGATCTGATACCCGTCCTGGATTCGCTCGGCGATGGAGAGGGCCTCTCGCGTATACGCCTCGGCGGCATCCCGATCGCCCATCTCCCGCGCCGCGAGGCCGTGGAGGACGTGCGCCATGCAGAGCTCGTGAAATACTCTCCCCTCGGCGAGCACCTCCACACCCCGGGCGGCGAGCGCTCGGTTCTGCTCCAGATAGGGCTCCACGTACATCGCGGCGAGTGCCTGCCACATGAGCGCGAGGCCGCGCGCCCGGGGTTCTTCGAGCGCCGGGAGCTGCCCGAGGCGCGCGCGGGTCTTTCGACGTACCTCGATGAGCGTGACCGGAAAAAGCGCCGTGGCGATGTAGAGCAAATTGGCGGTCGCACACACGAATGCGGGGAGCGCGTCGGGAGGAGGCTCGACCTGACACACATCCTCCGCGAGCTTGAAGAAAGGATCGAGGGCCTTCATCTGCGGCAAGGCGTGGATCATCCGCTCCGCCGTCCGGCACCACCACGAGCTCCCTTTCGGCAGGATCGAGAGCGCTTCGAGCCCCGGCGAGGTCGACTCCGGCCACACCCCCAGGCCGAATTTTGCGATAGCGAGGACCGCGAGGAGCTCCCCGCGGAGAAGGCCCTCCGCCCCGCAGGCGAGCCCTTTCGACGCGCGTTGCGCCGCTTCCCGGAGATCGTTCCGCCCGAGCGACTCCGCGGCCGCATTTGCGTAAAACCGCGCGGCCCGCGCGAGGTCTCCGCCTTCCTCCGCGTGCCCCGCGAGCGCCATGGCGTCGGCCTCGCCTGCGCCTTCGAGCCATGCACCCGCCGCGAGATGCGCGGTGTTCCGATCCGCCTCCGTCACGAGCCCATACGCCGCGTCCTTCACGAGCGCGTGGCGGAAGCCCATCTGGATTTCCCGTGGAAATCGGCTTTCCTTGTGCCGCTCGACGAGCTCCTCCTCCACGAGCCGCGCGAGCCACCCGTCCACGTCGTCGCGCGCCCCCCACGCCGCGATGATTCGACGTACCGCGCCTGCCCAGAACATCTCGCCCACGACGCTCGCCGCGCGGAGCAGCCGCCGCTCCGGCGACGATAGTTTCGACAATCGCGCCTGGAGCATGGCCACGACCGTCTCCGGCGCTTCGCTCATCTTGCCTTCCGCCGCGGCCCGGATGAGCTCCTCCAGGAACAACGCATTGCCCTCGGAGAGGTTTCCCATGCGCTCGACCATTTCGGGGCTGATGGCATTGCCGAGCACGCTCTTGATGAGCCGCTCGATCGCCCGCCGGCCGAGCGGCCGCAATGACATTTGATGCATCCGCGAGGGGGCCATGGTTGGCAGCAGCGCGCGCGTCTCGGGCCGGCCCAGGCAAAACACGAACAGGGGCATCTCGCCGTCGCTGCGCAGCACGCTCCGCACGAGCTTCACCGTCAGCGCGTCGCCCCAGTGCAGATCCTCGAGGACCAGGATCACGGGCTGCGCCGTGCACGCGGACGCCATCCACGCGGAGAATGCTTGCCCGATCTGCTCCTCCATCACCTGCGCGTCGTTTCGCGCGGCGAGCAGCGGCGGGCTCGTCTCGGCAGGGAAGGGGACGCCGCAAAGCTCGCCGAGGAACTCGCCGACGCGCCGCCGGTTTTCCGCGTCCACGTGCGCGCAGAGCCGCTCGATCACGACCTCTCGCGCGCGCTCGGGATCCTCGATCGCGTCGAGCCCCGCATGTTTCCGCAATGCGTCCCGCAAGACCCCGTACGGCGAGCCCGCGGTCAGCGGATCGCCGTGGCCCACGAGGAGCAACGCCTCGGGGTACGTCGCGCGAATCCGGCGCGCGAGCTCGCCGAAGAGCCGCGATTTGCCCGTCCCCGGCGGCCCGAGCAAGAGCATTCCTTGCGGCTCACCGTCCTCGAGCGCCCGCCCGAGCAGGCCTTCGAGCGCCATCAGCTCGACCTCGCGCCCGACGCACGGCGTCGGTTTGCCGAGCAGCAATCGCCCGGCGCCCTCGTCCGGGCGCTCCGCGAGCAAGAGCGTCCCGTTCGCCTTGTCCCGGGTGACGAACCGCGTATCGAGCAGCGCGGCCGTGACCGTGTCGAGCCAGACGCCCTCCTCGGTCGCGTGGCTCTGGTCTTCGAGCAGCTTCATGGCTCGCGTGACGGCCTCGTTCATGCGTGCCCTTCGCCGCATGGATGCGCGGCCCGTCACCACGCCGATTCGCGCATCGGGCCAGAGCTCGCGCAGACAGAGCGCGCCGCGCGCGGCGATGCGCGCCTGGTCCGTGACCATTCCGCGTGACGTGATGGACGCGAGGATCGAGCCCTCCGCGAGCTCCTCCAGATCGAACCTGAGGAGCGGCAGCGCCCGCCGCGCCGCCTCCATGCGGTCCTTCTCCGTCGGCGGAGCCTCGCCCGGATCGCCGCTCTCCGAAGGGCCGAACGTCGCGAGCACGACCGTCACGAGCGTCTGCTCGCCCGCCTCCCGCGGCGCCGCCGGGCCGTGCAGCGATACGGGCAGGGTTTGCTCCGCTGTGACCGCAGGCAGCGCGGAGACGAGGGTTCGCAGCGCCGCGCCGTCCCTCGGACGCCGCTCGGCGTTTCGGTTCAGCATTCGAAGGAGAAGGTCCTCCCATTCTTGCGGGACGGCGGGGTGCAGGGCGCGCACCGGGGTGGGCTCGTCGTAAAGAATGCGCGCGAGCACGCCCGCGACATGTTCCGCGTCGAAGGCGGGCCGCCCCGTGAGGCATTCGTAGAAGATGCACCCGAGGGAAAACACGTCCGTCGCCGGCCCGATTCTCCCGCCGTCGGTGAGCTGCTCCGGCGCCATGTATTGCGGCGTTCCCACGTGCGTGCCCGTGGCCGTGATCGGCTTCGTCGGCCGGAGCGGCCGCGCGATGCCGAAATCGAGCAGCACCACGTCCGCGCTCGCCCCGCCGCGCAGGAACAAATTCGCGGGTTTTACGTCGCGGTGCACGATCCCCTCGGCGTGCACCGCCGCGAGCGCCTCCGCCGCGCACGCGAGCACGGCGAGCGCGTCCTCCGCCGCGAGCGGGCCTCGCTGAAGCACGCGGTGGAGATCCTCGCCGTCGAGCCATTGCATCGCGAGATACGCGTGCCCGGCATCGAGGAGCCCGCGCGCGACGTAACGCACGATGCGCGGGTGCTTGACCCGCGCTAGCATCGCCGCCTCGCGCTCGAAGCGGGAGGGGGTGTCCTTGGCGTCCGTCGGCAGCGGGATCAGCTTGAGCGCCACCGCCGCGCCCTCCGAACGGTCGATCGCGCGGTAGACGGTGCCCATTGCGCTCCGCGCGACGAGGTACTCGACCTCGAACCGTCCGGCGACAAGCTCCCCCGCCGACAGGATACGCATCCTGGGCCCCTCCCACCGTACCTACGCGCTACGTAGCCTACTGGACGCGCAGAGCCGATGGAAGGGTCAACGTTCTCAGACCCGATACGCGGCGGCGTGCTTGTCGCAAAGCCAGAGGTAATGGCCCTCGGGGGTGAGCACCTTGCGCAGACCGCCCCAGGCTTTTCGAGGATCCAGGTCGTCGAGCAGGCTGCGCACGATCCGGAGTGTGGCCCCGTCGACGCGCTCCAGGCGGTCGTCTTCGTGGCGATCGCGGAGCGAGAGGGAATCGTCTTCCTCGCCCTCGATCTCCGGGAGCTTCTTCACGAGCTCCTGCATGAGTTTGATGTCGTTCGCGAACATCTTCTGGTACTGCTCCGGGGCGAATCCCGCGGCTGCGCCGATGAGCGGGGCCGTATACTTCAGGATCGAGGTCACCTTCTCGATGTAAGGCGCGATCCTCCCGAGCCATTTCGGCGAAAGCCGTGTCTTGTATCGCCCACTTTCCACCGTGAGGTGCGCCTCCCCGGGCGCCTCGCAGACGAGGTGCAGCTCCACGGTCTGCCCGAGCAATCTTTGCTTCCAGGCCCCGCCCCGATCGGGCCGGAGCACGAAGAGCGAGGGGCAATGCGTCTCCTCGAGACCCCGCATCGCCTGGAATGATCGCAGGAGATCGCGCTGTACGATCTCGGTCAGAGCGCGGATGTGTGTCAGGTGCTCGTCCTGCTTCGCGGTCATCACGTCGAGTTTGCGCATCACCTCGTCGAGGGTCGAGGCTGTCAGGCCGAAAAGCATCTCACGGATGTCCACGTCGGGGTTCTCGATGTCGCCCCCGAAGGCCACGGGGCATTGAATGAGCATGCGTTTTCGTTCGAGCGCCTTCTGAAGCTGCTCGAACTGGAATTCGTGGGTGCAGGGCAAACCATCGTGCCCGGGGCAGGGGATGAACCGCTCCACCCTGAGGCCGGGAAAGCGTTTCAGCGTGAACTCAAGGCCGTCGCGTAGCAATGTAAAGAACCCGTGCGGGGCAGGGCCTCGGACGGTGAGGTGGAGGCAACGCCCCTCGGGGAAGGCCTGCACGAGAGCGAGGTGGTCCTCGGGGCCGTCCGTGAAAAGGGCGCCTTGGCGAAAATGGATACGCGTCGTGAAGCGATGCGTGCGGGCGATGAACCAGGTCGGGATGCCTGCGGGCAGCGTCGCGTCGACCTGGAAACGCATCGAGACCTCGCGTTGGCCCAAGCGCTCATCGAATTGGCGTTGCAGTTCGGGCGGGGCGTCGTGGGAAAGGCGCTCGACGACGATGCTGACCTCGCGGTTGTCGAGGGTACGGTAGGAGAGGTCGAATTGCTCCATCAGACGCAGGAGATGGTCCTGCAGGTGCTGCGGGATGTCCCTCGACCAAAGTCGATCCATCTCGGCGTGTGTGAAGATGCCGCGGCGCTCGATGACGTCGCTCGATTCGAGCACGCGGCTGATCGCCTCGGTGGCCCAGTGGGGGTCGAGCAGGACGATGTCTTGGAGCTCGGGGTTGTCCTGAAAGAACAGGATGTCGCCCAGCTCGTGCAGCCAGGTGGCGAGAATCTTGTGGCGGTCCTCCTCGACACCGTGGGCCTTCATCGTCGCCCAGAGATCTTGGGGAATGATGTGATTCTTGTCGATTGCGCGAATAGCGTTCGCTGCATTGAGCCACGTGCGAGGCCAGCTCTCGCCCATCAGGGGGAGATTCGCAGCGTGCTCGGCGATCGCGTGGAAGAGTGCCTCGATGCCCGAGGAAGTCTTGTTGCTGACGGCGTATTGTTCCACGACCTGCGGGTATCGCTGGCGGATGTCGCGGAGCGGCAGATCGGCCGAGCGTTCGTCGACGTGCGTGGCGACGAGCAGAATGGGGGACTCGGGGGCACGCGCACGGATGGTGTCGAGCCAGTAATAGAGGCGGCCTTGCTCGTGGCCGTGGCGCGCGTTCCAGACGAGCAAAAAAATGGACCGGTTCGTGAGGAAGAACTGGTGCGTCGCGTGATAGATCTGCTGGCCGCCGAAGTCCCAGGTCGAGAGATCCATGGCTACGCCCTTCTCCGTCGGGTGCGGGACCTGCAGGGGGCGGACGGCGATGCCGTGGGTCGTCAATTCATTTGGGTTGAAAGTCTCGTCGCGGAGTGCTCGGAGGAGCGAGGTCTTGCCGACGCCGCCCTGACCGACGACGAGGAGCTTGGAGATCCATTGCCGAGTGCGGCTGCGAGCTTGGTCACGGAGGTAGGCGAGGACGGCGTCTGAGCCTTGCCCCACGATCTCCGGCGGGATGCGTGAGAGAGGGCAATCTTTCACATCCAGCCTTGTGAGATTGGGAAGTTTGCCGAGCTCGACAGGTAGGTCCTCGATCGGATTCCCTCGCAGCAACAGCATTTGCAGATCTTGGAGCGCAGCGATGGCCGGGGGGACACGGCGCAATCGGTTAAATCCCAAGCAAAGTGCCCCCAGGCGCTTCAGCCGAAGAGCCCAGGGCGGGATTTCTTCCAAGGCGCAGCCGTAGAGCTCGAGTACGCAAAGGAACTCCAACGCTTCGAGGTTGGGCAATTCCACGTCGGTGAGCTCGGAACATATGAGAACGGTCAGCTCCTTGAGCGACGACACAACCCGCATGTCCCTCAACCATGGGCCTCCGAGCTCGAGGCGAGTGAGCCTGGGTAGCTCGACGAGGACGTCGGGGACGGCGCGCAGGCGCGTGCGCGTGAGGTCGAGCTCCTTGAGTTGGGACAAAACCGCGAGGTCGTCGGGCAACGCGTGAAGTGGGTTATCGCTCAGGTTGAGGCTTCGTTGGGACGTACAAGCGAGAAGCTCCTGCGGTAGATCCGTCAACTCCAAGCCCCTGAGATCCAGCTTGATACTCCCCTTTCGCGCCGCATCGATGCACCGCCTGCGCGCCTCCTCGAACCCCTTGCTCCCCATCGTGACCCTCTCCCGACCCAGCCCGACCGTACCGGAACACGCGCCATCGAGGAAGGTAGAACGCGTGGAGGCGAAGGAAGAGGGCGTCTTAGCCCTCCTCGAAGGCGTGGACGTGAAGGGTAGAGGGCGTCCTAGCCCTCCTCGAATGCGTGGACGCGAAGGGTAGAAGGCGTCCTAGCCCTCCTCGAAGGCGTGGACGCGAAGGGTAGAGGGCGTCGTAGCCTTCGTCGAAGGCGTGGACGCGAAGGGTAGAGGGCGTCGTAGCCTTCGTCGAAGGCGTGGACGCGAAGGGTAGAGGGCGTCGTAGCCTTCGTCGAAGGCGTGGACGCGAAGGGTAGAGGGCGTCGTAGCCCTTCCTCGAAGGCGTGGACGCGAAGGGTAGAGGGCGTCGTAGCCCTTCCTCGAAGGCGTGGACGCGAAGGGTAGAGGGCGTCCTAGCCTTCCTCGAAGGCGTGGACGCCTCACTCGTACCACGTCGGCACGATCTTCCGGACCTCCGGCAGCGCCGCGATCCGGCAGATCTTGTCCCACGCCGCATCCACGAGCGCCCCATGGTGCGCCACGCACTCGGCCTCTCCCGTCGGGAAGAAATACAGCGTCTCGGCCGGCACATTGCACCCCGCGCGGCCGCGCGACGATCTCGCCTCGATCGTCGGCGCGATCTCCCGCACCCGCGCGACCAGCGCCTCATGGCCCGTCGGCAAGCAAAACTCGACCGAGCCGTCGTTCATGCATCCCGTCTCCTTCGTGAATGCGATCTCGCTCGTCGGGCACGAGGAGACCAGGTTCGAAGGCGCATCGACGGGCGGATCCCCGGGCGGGGCCGCGCAACTCGCGAGTCCCAGGACGACGAGGAGAGACAGCCGCGACGTTTTCATGGCTGGCTTCCGACGGGGCGGCGGGATATCACCTTTCACGTGGAGATCTTCGTCTACAGCCGAGGCGCTGTCGAGCGGGTTGCGCCGCACGACGTCCCCCATGTGATCGTCTCGATCTCGTCAAGCGAGTCCGACCAGGCTCGAATCCCCGCGTCTCCACACTGTCGCGCTCTTCTCCGCCTCGCCTTCGCCGACGCAGACGCGAAGACGGAGTCCATTCCCGAAGCGTCCCTCTTCTCGCGCGCCCATGCCCGCGCGATCTGGGACCTCGTGGAAGCGCACCTCCCGCACATCGAGCGCCTCATCGTCCATTGCGACGCCGGGATGTGCCGCTCGCCGGCCGTCGCCGCCGCCATCTCCAAGGTGCTCACCGGCGACGACGCCGAGTATTTTCGCCGGTATCGGCCGAACATGCGGGTGTATCGGACAATGCTAGAGACCTACCACGACGCGAGAGCCGACGAGGCCGCCGGGGGCGACACGTAAAGCGGAGGAACCCCTGGCCAACGGCCCCGCCGGCTCGCGTCCTTTCCCTACTGCAGCATGATCGTGTCGCTCACCGGTGGCCAGACCGTGCCCTTCGCGTCCGCGAATTCGACGTAAACGGTCTTCGTGCCGCTGCCGGGGTCGAGCATCCAGGTCGTGGTGGGGGTGAATGCC
The DNA here is from genome assembly GCF_028435265.1 of Polyangium jinanense. GTDB lineage: Bacteria > Myxococcota_A > Polyangia > Polyangiales > Polyangiaceae > Polyangium > Polyangium jinanense. Next base: position 50,634 of record NZ_JAGTJK010000032.1, read on the forward strand.
TGCCACGCGCTCCAGTTCATGTTGTCATTCGAGAAGCGCACCTGCACGTCGCCCACCACCACGCTGGCGCCGTCCATCACCGCGCCGTATTGGCCGAGCCAGAACTCCGTGTCCTGCCCGCCGTCTTCCACGTACACATAGCGGAGCCCCGGCCCGTAGCCGGTGAACGTCTGCCCCACGAGCTGCCAGGCGTTGTTCGCGGTGGACATCGTCCCGCCCGGATTGAAGGAGGCGAGGACCGTGTTGTCGCCCGCCACGAGCTCCACCTTGAAATAGTAGGAGTCACCGTAGTTCGGCCCAAAGCCCTGGAACCATTCCCCGACGGTGATGGGAGGCGCCGCGTCGAGATCCGCCTGCGAGAATCCGAGCATCGTCAGATCCAGGACCTGGCTGCGCTTGCCCAGCGAATACGACGTGATGAATGCGCTCTGACCGAACAGGTACGCGCTCGTGGTGCTCGCCCAGCCGCTGCCTCCGTTCGCCAGGATCTGCCATCCCGAGAGGTCCCCAGTCTCGGCGCCGGGGTTCGTGAGATGATTGCCAGGCGGCTGGAGATACAGGGTGACCGAGGTCGACGCGGTCAGCCCGGCGCCGGCCTCGATCGACACCTCCCCCGGGGCGCCCATGCCGACGGGCGTGCACGTGAGGCCATTGCCGATATAACCGCTCTTGCACGCGCAGCCATACGCGCCCGGCGTGTTCTGGCAGTCCGCGTTCACGTCGCAGTCCGTCATGCCGAGCTGGCATTCGTCGATGTCGTCGCAGGTGACGCCATCCCCCGTGTAGCCCTCGTTGCACGTGCACGTATGCGCCTCAGGCGTGTTCTCGCACGTGGCATTCGGGTCGCACCCGCCGCCATCCACGCACTCGTCGCCGTGGGTGCACGTCTTGCCATTGCCGATATAGCCCGGGTCGCACTTGCATGCATACCCGCCGGGGATGTTTGTGCACGTGGCGTGCGGGTCGCAGGCCGTCATCCCGAGCTGGCACTCGTTGATGTCGGTGCACGTCTTGCCGTCGCCGGAAAACCCGGGCTTGCAGGTGCAGGAATACGACCCATTCGTGTTCTGGCAGTTGGCGTTGGGATCACAGGACGCGGCCTGCTGGCACTCGTCGAGCTCGATGCACGTCGTGCCGTCCCCGAAATAGCCGGTCTTGCACGTGCACGTGTACGCGCCAGGCGTGTTCTCGCATGCCGCATGGGAATCGCACGTGGCGCTGCCGTTCGTGCATTCGTCGATGTCGGTGCACGTCTCGCCGTCGCCCGTGAAGCCCTCGTTGCAGGTGCAGACCGGCCCGGCTTCCGCGTCGGCGCAGGTCGCGTGCGCGTCGCAATCGACCGTGAGGCAACTGGGCGGCTCATCCCCTGCGCCGCCCCCGCCATCCCGCGCCACGCCTGCCGCGCACCCGCCGAGCGCCGCCGCCATCACAAGCAAACCCGAGGCCATCTTCCATTGCGTCAGCATGACCGGTCTCCTTTCCTCGCCGTCCGCCGCCTCGCCGCAGCGAGGACCAGAGCCATACCCGCGAATGCGATCTCACGGCCGCCGACGTCCCCCACCATGCGGCAGCCGCAATTGCTCTTGCTTCCCGTGCCACCGTTGTCGCCGCTGCCGCCCTGGCCCGTGCCGCCTCCCGTCGCGCTGGTGCCCCCGCTGCCGCCGTGGCCTGGGCCGCCGCCTACCTCGAAGCTGGCGCCGGTCGAGCCCCCAGAACCCCCGACGCCGCCCTCCACGTCCTTGCATTGGCCAAGCTGGCACGCCTGGCCCGCGGGGCAGATCGTGCCCATGCAGCTATCGACGCAGGCGCCGGCCTCGCAATGCGCCCCCTCGGCGCAGATCACGCCGAGGCACGCCGGATCGAGGCAGAGGCCACTGGAAACATCGCACGCCTTCCCCGCGACGCAGGGCAGGCATTCGCATTTGGCCACGCAAACACCGGTGTCGCAGACCTGATTGTCGCCGCAGGTCACGCCCGCGCACGGATCGACGCACGTGCCCACGCGGCAGACCTGGGCGTGCGGGCAAACGACGGAATCGCAGGGCCCCTTGCAGGCGCCGCCAACGCATACCTTGCCAGCCGGACAGGTCACCTCCTTGCAGGCCGGCTCGACGCAATACCCGGCGCTGTTGCACACGAGGCCGGTCGTACAATCGAACTCGCCGCCGGAGCATGCCTCCACGCAGGTGCCCTTGTCGCAGACGTAGCCATCCTGGCAGAGGTCGCCCTCGTCCGCCGTGCCATTGCAGTCGTCATCGAACCCGTTGCACTTCTCCGGCACGGCCGGCGAAAGCTCCTGGCAGGTCGTGCCCGCCGCCGTGCACTGGGTGACGCCCGAGGCGCAGATACCGGGCTTGCCGGTGTCGCAGGGTTGCCCCCCGCCCGCGCAGGTGACGCCGGTGACGAAGTAGACGGCGTCATTGAAGTCGCCATCGTTGTTGAAGGAGAACGCGCTGGTCGAGCCGTCCTCGAAGCCGATGTAGAAGGCGTTGGCCGCCTTCTTCGAGGGGTAGATCAGCGCCGTGATCCAGGGCGCCGGCGGGTTGCAGCTGGTGCAGACCTGGTTCCAGGCGGGATTGGAGTAATGGGTCTGGGTGCAGAACTCGTTGGGATCGCCTACCAGGGCGAACCCGACGAGGCCGCCCTTGTAGCCCGGATCGTTCTTGATGTCCGTGCCGCTGAACGACGTCCCCACGGGGGCGCCGCCCGGAATGATGACGTGGAGGTCGGCCGCGGTGGGCGGCAGACCGGTCTCGTTGTACCAGGCGAAATCCAGGGGGCAATCGGCCCCGTGCAGCATGAAGGTGGCCGTGAAGCCACACAACGGCGAGAAGGTGTTGGGCGTGGCGGCGGCATCCACTTGCCAGTCGATCGGCTCGCCCTGGTTCGCGAAGAACGTGCTGAGCTGTATCGGGTCGGCGGAGGCCTTGGGCACCGTGCTCCCGTCCGGTTCCTTCACCGCAGCGGCGGCGGTGGAGGTGGCGAGGACGAGGGCGAACGACAAGGGAAAGATCCTGTTCGGTCGCATCGTGTTCCTTGGGGCTGCGCGCGGGCGCGCGTGCGAGCGGCAGCGCTGCTGGGGAATCGGGCAGATTCTCGCCGGGATCGATGCGGCTTTTCGTTTGATCCGCAATGGATCCCGCGGGTGTGGTTGGCACGCGGAACGCAATCCTAGTACGAGGAACGGAAATGGGTCAACGGCTCCGTCTCGACATGCTTTTTCAGGGACACCGGATGGTCGGAACGGCTCCGATTGCCGACCTCGCCGGCGGAGGTGGCGGAGGTGGCGGAGACCTGCTCTCCGAGCGGTGCGTGTTGACACCTCCCGTGATGTCGATGTCATGGTGGGGCCATCGCCCCTCCATTCCATGGGATGGGCGGAGACAGGAGACTACGAACATGAGGACCTTCACGCAAGACGGCCGAGTCGCGCGCGCTGCGCGGTATTCGGCCGCGCTGCTGCTTCTGGTCGGGCAGGGATGCACGACCAGCACGGAGAAACCTTCGGAAGAAACGGAGACGGCTGAGGCCACGGCGAAGATCCAGGGGCCGACGTCCTTCCTTTCCGGCGATCCGCTTCCATACGTCTGGCCATGGGGCGAAGAGGAAGAAGAGGAGGAAGAAGAGGAAGAGGAGCAGGCCTTCGCGGCAAAGGGCGCGCTCGATGCGCCGAGCACGACGAACGCGCCGGGCGACATCTACGAGGTGCTCGGCGACGGGTACGTGCTCGACCTGAACCCCTGGCGCGGCCTGCTAGTCATCGACGTGCACGACCCGGACGACCCGCGCATCGTGGGTCGCCTGCCAATTGCGGGGAGCGTGGTCCAGATGCACGTGAGCGGCGATCGCGCACTCGTGCTCCTGGACGGCGGGCACGATTATCGACCCGATCCGGCGCGAATCGCCATGCAGGGCAGCACGAACGCGGCCATTCTGGAGGTCGACATCAGCGATCGTGAGCACCCCGAGGTCCTCTCGCGGACCGCGCTCTCGGGCAGCGTCAAGGCCAGCCGCTTCGAGAGCGGCGCGAATGGGGGCGTGCTCTACGTGGGCACCACCGAGTACGGCTTCTTCCCCGTTCCAGGGACGGGGTACTCCGAGGGGCGACATCAGACCTACATCAAGCGATTCGCGCTGACGAGCAACGGGCTCTCCCACACGAGCACCGTCGGCTTCCCCGGTACCCTGCGGGGCCTCGCACTCCAGAGCGGCGCGCTGGTCGCGGTGCACAACGCGAGGGTCGTCCAGGATCCGGCGAATCACGTCAGCATCATCGACATCGGGGCGGGCGGCACGCTGAGCCTGCGTGGCAAGGTCATCACGCCGGAGGGCCTTCTCAACGAGGCCCAGGTGGATCTGCGCGGCTCGACGCTCCGCGTGTTTTCAGGGCCGCAATTCGACAGCGAGACGCAGGGCGTGCACCTGCAGACGTGGAACGCGTCGGGACCGGGAAACCCCACGCTGATCGAGCAGACGGACTTCGCGCCCGGCCAGGCCATTCACGGCGCGTTCTTCACCGACGACAAGGCGTACATCTCGACCACGCTCGAGGAGAATGGGACCCTTCACGCGTTCTCCGTCGACGCGGCGGGGCACGTGGCGGCGCTCGGGGCGTCGTCCCAGCCAGGCCTGGAGGACCATTTCCGCTCGGTCTTCGGGGGCAGCCGCCTGGTCAGCGCCGGTCGGACCGGCACGTGGTATTACCACGTCGCGGTCAGCCTCTACGACACGAACAGCTCCAATCCGCTGCTCGCGCGCGCCGCCGTGGACCCGGCCACCACCAACTGGCAGGGGGAAGCAGAGCTCGCCGCCAATACGCGCGCGTTCGCCGTGGCCGAGAACGCGGTGAACGTGCAGGCGCCGAGCGGCGAGACCGAGACGGGGCTCGCGCTCGTGGCGTATAACAGCGGCGACTGGGGCAACGTCCCCTATACCGCCGGCGTGCAGCTCTTCACGTTCTCGGGCAGCACGGTCACGCGCCGCGGGCTCCTCCCGCTGAACAGCCGCATGCTCCGCGGGTTCCCGACCTCGGGCACCGGCGCCGCGGGCCTGACCGCGACCGAGTTCGGCCTGTACGACCGCAGCGACGTCGACAATCCTACGACGCGTGGGCATCTCTTCCTCGCGCCGAATTACGTCGGCATCTACCGCTACGGCAATTACCGGGTGCGCGTGCAGAACCCGGAGGACACGACCTACTGGTCGAAGCCCACCGTGAAGGCGCGCGTCGAGGTCATCTCCGGATCGGGAGACGCGCAATACGCGAAGACGCTCGCGAGCATCGAGGTGCCGCCGAACGCGTATTATTACAAGGTCGGCCATCTCTTGACCGCAGTGCGGATCTCGAACTGGCAAGAGTACACGATCACCACCATCGACCTTTCCAATCCGCTGCACCCGAAGTCGCTGGGCGATTTCGTGGCCACCGGGCTGCCGTTCTCCGGGAACGGGGAGCCGGGCATTTACGCGACGCACGCGTCGCTCAGCTTCGTGGCCATCCCCCCTGACGCGACGTACACGACCGTCGGCGACGTCGATAGTTGCTGGTATTACCCGATCGACCAGTACACGAATTGCTACGGCGAGGAGGGCTGCACGTACTGGACGGGCCGCATGCATTGCCAGGCGCCCCTCGGCACGGGACAATTCGCCTGCGACGGCGGCTTCGTGCAATGCACCGACCACGTCGGCGCCGACCCCACCTGCGTGCTCGCCGATTTCGAGACGGCGCAGCCGTACATCAACGGCTACTGCGAGCAAGGGACCGCATATCGCGAGTCGCGGAACGCCCGCGTCGGCGTGCTCGATCTCTCGGATCCGGCGCACCCCGTGGTGCGTCCGACCATCACGTTCGGAGCCGACGAAGAATACGTCAGCAGGTTCTCGGACGGCGAGGACCTCTACATCACGACGAAGACGCCGGCCACGAAGCCGGGCGATCCCCGGCCGCACGCAAGATATTTCGTCGAGAAGATCGACCTCGGGCAGCCGGGGCAGCCAGTCGTATCGAAGATCAACGTGCCCGGGCAGGTCGTCGGGGTCGACGATGACGAGCTCATCACGCGCGATCCGGTCTGGGGCGACGCGTTCCTGGAGTCGGCCGTGGCCCGGGTGGAGCTCGACGACGGCCTCGCCGAGCTGAAGAATTATCAGCGATTCCCCGGCCGCGAGGTGCATTCCGTCGTCGCGGACGAGGACGGCCGGCCCACTGTGACGCACAGCCTCGCCTGGAAGCCTTATTGGCCGTTGCCCCTCGGGCAGCCGTGGGATGCGAGGAGCAAAGTCACACTCTTGAAGCCGGCTCCGGGCTCCGGCGTGCGCGGGTACAACGTGCGCGCGCAATCCCTCATTCAATCATGGATGGGGCTCAAGGGGGCCCGTGGGGACAATCTCTTCTTCAACGTCCCCGGCGGCGTGCTCACAGTGGCGGCCAAGCCCAATCACCTGAAGGCGCTAAGCTTCTTCTACATCCCGCAAGGCACGTTCTCCGAATACTGGCCGGAGCCGCAGCCCACCCTGCTCGTCGACGGCGACGACGTCCTCTTCGCCGCCGGACGTCGAGGCCTCTTGCAGGCAGACGAAGACGACGTGAATCTGCCCGGAAGCCAGTAGCGCTTCCGTCACGGCGCGAGGCCTGGTCTCATCGCGAGGCGTCGCGCCGGGGCGCTGCCCCGGGCCCCGCGGGGGCTGTTCGCCCCTCGACCCGAACCAGGGCAAGCCCTGGACCTCAGGGGGAAGAACTGCGCGATGCGCAGTTCTTCCCACAGGCCGGTGGCAAGACCAGAGACGGCGTTGCCAGTCACGGCGGTCTTGGTTGGCAGGGCCTTCGCTGGTCTTGACCTGCCTGTTCGATGAACTGCGCATCGCGCAGTTCATCGACCCCGGGTCCAGCGCTTGCGCTGGTCCGGGTCCAGGGGCGGATAGCCCCTGGTGGGGCCTGGGGCAACGCCTCAGCGCAGCGCCTCAATTCGATGTTTTCGGCGGCGCCGCGAATGCGGCTCGAATGACGTCGGGCCGACGCAGGCCGTAGCCCACCCACGCGATCACGCCGACGAGGGGCGGGAGGAACCATGGATCGCCGACGCGCACGTGGATCGCGGTGGCCCCGCCGAGGTAGGCCGCGACGAGGATGGCCCCGACGAACGCCGTGCGCGGGATCAGGAACAGGATCACGCAGGCGACCTCGACGACGCCGATGGCCGGGTATTTTTCGATGGGGAGGCCGAGGTGCTGCGCCCCCTCGAGGACGGCTGGCGGCGGCGGTTGGATGAATTTGCCAGCCGCGCTGACGCCGCCCATGAAGAGCGCGACGAGCCCCGAGAGCACCCACCCAGCGATCGCGAGTTTGCGTGAACCTGCAGGTCGTTCCATCGCGGGATGGAAGGATCGGAGCCGCGGCCGCGTCAAGGGGGGATCACGGAATTAGGCGCGCTCGGGGCGTTTGGCATGCAAGAACACGGTTACTCCCCCCCGCGCGTGATGCCGTGGTGCTTCATGACCTTCTGCACGAACGCTCTTCCCACGGCTGCGAGCTGCGCGGCTCGGGATACGTTCCCATCGGTTTGCCGGAGCGCCTCGATGAAATAAGCCTTCGTGTATTCCTCGACGAGCCTCTCGCGGCCGACGTGGTAGGGGACCTGGATGTCCACGTCGACACGCGTGGACGGCGCTCCGCCGCCGCTCTGCGCGACGCCGGCTGCGCCTGGCAACCCGAGCGAGAGCAGGAGCTCGACGCGGTTCCGGAGCTCGCGCACGTTGCCCGGCCACGGCGTCGACTTCATTTTCTCCAGAATGGCGTCGGGGAGCGGCGCGGGCGGGTTCGGTCGACTGCACCACTCCTTCTCGAAATGGCGGACGAGCAGCGGGATGTCCTCCACACGCTCGCGCAGAGGCGGCAGCCGCACGGGCAGCACGGCGAGGCGATAGTAGAGGTCTTCGCGGAAGCGCTCCTTGTCCACTTCGATCGCGAGGTCGCGGTTCGTCGCGGCGATGATGCGGACGTCGACTCGCCAGTCCTTCTCCGCGCCGAGCGGGCGGATCACGCGCGTCTCGAGCGCGCGGAGCAGCTTGGGCTGGAGTTCGAGCGGTAGCTCCCCGATTTCGTCGAGGAAGAGCGTGCCGCCGTCCGCCTCCTTGAATCGGCCCTTGCGAGAGCTCACGGCTCCCGTGAAGGCGCCGGAGACGTGCCCGAACAGCTCGCTCTCGATCAGGTTTGCCGGGACGGCCGAGCAATCGAAGACGACGAACGGTCGATCCTTTCGGGGGCTCCTTCCGTGGATCGCCGCGGCGGCTACTTCCTTCCCGGTGCCCGTCTCGCCTTCGAGCAGCACCGTCCCTTCCAAGACCGCGAACAGTTCGAGGAGCGCATAGACGCGCCGCATCACGATGCTCCGCCCGAGGAGGCCACCGAAATGGTCGTGCTCCGAGAGTGGCACGTCGATCTCGTCCTTGAGCATGCGGAGCCGCATGGCCGACGCGCCGAGCACGATCGTCGAGTCGGGCCTTGCATAGGCGTCCTTGATCCGCACATCGTCGACGTAGGTGCCATTGCGGCTCTTCATGTCGAGGACGCGAATGGCGTCCCCTTCGATCCGCAGGCAGACGTGGACGTGGCTGACGGTTCGGTCGGGGATGACGAGGTGGCAATCGGTTCCGCTTCCGATGCGCGCCTCGGGCCCTTTGAGCTCGTACACCTTGCCGGCGAGCGGGCCACGAATGCACTCCACATGGATCTTGTGGGAGCGGAGGGACAGACCGGTCTCGGTTTCGACGGGCCAGGTTGACTTCGCACCTTCGCGCTTCATGCCCCGTCGGCTATCCGTTCAGCCACGCGAGTCGATACCACTTTGGTGGTATTGCGGCCACGCCGGTGGCGCGGCCCGTCGCGTCCACGTTGCGGCGGGGTCAGGGTTCTGACAGTCTCGTCCAGTCATGACCACCGACGAAGAATCCTGGGTGGGCCGTGTGCTCGACGTCCGATACAGCGTCGAGCGCGTCCTCGGCCAAGGAGGGATGGGGATCGTCCTCGCCGTGCGTGATACCGGGCACGACGAGCTGTTTGCCCTCAAGTTGCTCGTCGGGGAGCGGGCGGGAAAACTCGCGGCGGAGCAGCGGTTCCGGCGCGAGGCGGAGATCACTAGGCGAATCCGGTCGCCGTACGTCGCGGAGGTGCATTACGTGGGGCGCCTCGTCACCGGCGAGCTTTACATCCTCATGGAGTACCTCGACGGCAAGGACCTCGGCCAGGTGCTCGAGCGCCGCGGCGCGCTCCCGTTTCAGGAGGCGCTGCAATACGTCATCCAAGCCTGCGCCGGCCTCTCGATCGCGCACGCGCTCGGGGTCGTGCACCGCGACATCAAGCCCTCGAACCTCTTCCTGGCCCAGCGCCCGAACCAGCCACCGACCATCAAGCTCATCGATTTCGGGATCTCGAAAGCCGGGGAGGGGGAGCTCGAGCTCACCCGCACGAACGCGTTCCTCGGGTCGCCGCTCTACATGTCGCCGGAACAATTGACGGCCGCCAAGCGTGTCGACGCGCGCAGCGATCTGTTTTCGCTCGGCGCCGTGTTTTATCAGCTCCTCACCGGGGTCGCGCCCTTCGCGGCGGACAACGTGACCGAGATCGGCCATCGCATCCTGCACGCGACGCCGGAGCCGCCGACCCGCCTGCGGCCGGAGCTTCCCTATCAGATCGACGCGGTGATCACGAAGTGCCTCGCCAAACTTCCGGACGCTCGTTTTCAAAACGCCACCGAGCTGTCGAATGCGCTGGAGGCGCTCCGACACCCGGCGGAGGTCGCGCTCGAGCTTTATCTGGATCCCGGGGAAGGGGAGGAGGCGACGACGTCGGAGAGGATGCCCACGTGCTCGTTCACGTCCGACGGCGCGAAGTCCGCGGATGGATCGACGCAGAAGGTCCTCGACCGGCAGCGCGCCATCCTGGCGCGCGGATACACGGGAATGCCCCCGGCGGCTTCCCCAAGGCAGCCGGCGCGCACGCCCGCCCTGCCGGTGCCCGAGCCGGAGCCGCCGATGGTGATACCCTTCGGCGTGCCCATCCCCGAAAACTCGTCGTTCGTGGGGCGTGATCGGGAGCTCGCTGCGTTGCACGAGGCTCTCTTCGCCGCGAGCTCGCACGGGTACACGTCTGCCGTCGTGGTGGGCATCGCGGGGCCCGCGGGGATCGGGAAGACCGAGCTCGCGGCCGCGTATGCCCGGCGTCATCGCGATTCCTACCCCGGCGGTGTGTTCTGGTTCGATGGGATCGCGGATATCGATGCGCAGATCGAGCGGCACATCGGCGCGCCCAACCCGGGCGCTCATCGCCGGCCCGACTCCTTCGAGGACTCGACATCGCCGCTCTCGCGCGTCGTTCGAGGACGCCCGCGCAGCCTCCTCATCATCGAGACGACGGTCGAGCGCGAATACACGGTTCGGCGCTGGTTCGACATGAATTTGCCACGCCTCGGGAGGCGGGAGGAGATCACGCGCCACCATATCATCCACGTAGCCCGACTGCCGCAATGGCGCACCCATCGCACGCATTGGCTCGGCCCGCTCGACGAGGCGAACGCCGCCGAGGTGCTCCTTCGTTCGGCCGGTCTGCTCGAACCCTCGTCCGAGATCCGCGCCGCAGCCGAGGCCGTCACGCGCGCGTTCGAGGGAATGCCAGCCCCGGCGCATGTCGCGGGCCGTGTGCTCGCGGCACGCTTTACGGGCGATGGGCGAGGCTCCCTGGCGGCGTTGGCCGGGCGGATGCCAGCGGAAGGTTCCGTCGCGAGGCCCCACGAGCTCGCGCTTCGGGCCTTGCTCGCATTCGTGGTCGAGGGATTGTCGCCGAATGCGCGGGACCTCCTCCGAGCGGCCGCGGGCTTCGCGGAAGAGCCTCTCTCCCTCCGCGCCTTCGGGCGCCTCCTGGACATGCCTGTCGGGGACATGGCCCAGGTTTTGGCGGAGCTCGATCGATATGGTCTCGTGTCTCCCCGATCGACACCGGAAGCGACCAGCCTTCGTCCGGGAATCGCGGGGAACGCCGCGCGCGTGGTGCTCGGGGTCGAGCCTGTGTGGGTCGCGGAGTGCCTCGGCCGCGTCACGACCTGGCTATCGAAGATGCCCATGCTTTACCGGGAGATCGAGGAGCGGGGCGTCGCCGCCGGCGTCGCCGAGGTCCGACGACTCGCGCAAGTGGGCGCTGCCGCTACGCCGAGGTTCCTCGCCGAGCTGTCGCAGACGCTGGAGACCGAAGCGCCTCGCCTCGTGGACAAACCCGACACGGATCGATTTGGAAGACCTCTCGGGCAAACCACCCAAGCCACGAAGGGCGCGCTCGCTCCATACCCGCGCTTCCTCGCGCAAGTACGGGACGCGGCCCACGAGCTCGGGTGTGGTGCCGTCCTCGAACGCGTGGAGGCGGCGCTGCGCGAGGCGAACGTGCCCTGGCTGCGGAGGCGGACGTATCAGCAGCAAGCGAAGCCGAAGGTGCTCGGCATTCACGATGCCACGGTGACGGCCGTGGCCGTGTCGGACGACGGAAGGCGGGCGGTCTCGGGCGCGGCGGATGGCTCGCTTTACGCGTACGACGTCGAGACGAGGCGCCTGCTCGCGGAGCTTCGCGGCCGGTCGGCGCCTCTGCGTCGCCTCGCCATTTCGGCGGATGGGAAGATCGCCCTCTCGGCCGCGGAGGATGGCGCGTTCGAGGTATGGGATCTCGACGAGCTTCGCCTTTGGTGCATGCTCGAAGGGCACTCCGCGCCCGTGTATGCCCTGGCGATCTCCGCGGACGGGCGCCGCGCCGTTTCCGCGGCCGAGGACGGATTCATTTGCGCCTGGGATACACGGAGCGGGCGGCCCTTGCGGTCCTTGTCCCCTCATGCCGGGCTCGCGGGGTGGCCGATGTCCGTCGCGGCGCTGGCATTCTCCGAGGACGGCCTGGTGAGGGTCGCCTCGCCGCGCGGGACGATATGGCTCTTCGACGTGGATTCCGGCGCCGTCGTTCGATCCATCGGTCTCCACGAATCACCGCTCGGTTTTTCACGTACACCTTCGCGGACGCTCGTACACGCAAAAGGGCCCTTCGGCGGGCTGCGATTCAGGGACGTGGAGAGCGGCGCGGTCGTATGCGAGGTCGGAGCCACGCCGGTGATGGATCCCGCGCCCGTAGCCGCCGGAGGCACGCATTGTGTCGTCGCCCAGAAGGACGCCGTGGCGAGGGTCTACAGCCTCGAAACGGGAGAGCTTCGGCGGAAGCTCCTGCGCCATCGGCCCGAAGGGACGCCGTATCTCCATCAATATTATGGCACGACGGGCCATACCGGGCGTGTCACGGCGGTCGCGGCGAGCCTCGATGGGAGGACGGTGGTCACCGGGGGAGCCGATAACATGGTGCTCGCCTGGGATGTCGAGCATGGTCCGGTGGCCCGGTACGATCAGCGCCAGGGTCCGGCGGCCCCGAGCGAGGAAGAGCTCAGCTTCGTCCACATGACGCCGGACGGAGCGCTTGCCATGACGACGTCCGGGAAGGAGATCATCGTGTGGGACGTGAAGACGGGCGAGCCCACACGGACGCTGCGGTTGCCCGACGGCGCAAAGCGCCCGTACGACTTCTTCACGGCCGCAGGAGGGATCATGTGCGCTGTCGCCGAGGGCGAGGTGCACGTGCTCGATGTGGCGAGAGGGGCGCTCGTGCGCACGTTCGAGGTGCCGTCCGGGCATGGCCCGCCGGTGTCGATTTCGGAAGACGGCCGTCGCGCGCTGGTCCTACGAAAGGAGGGCCCGCGCGCGACGTGTCTCTTCTGGGACCTGGAAGCTGCGCAGGTCGTCCGCATCGACCGCGACTCCGGGAAGGGATGGGTGACCTTCGTCGACCCGGATCACGTGCTCGTCCGTCGAGGCGCGGCGCTCGAGCTCGTGGATTTCTCGACGGGCGCCGTTGTCCAGCAGCTCGACGGGAGCGTCGAACCCACAGCGAGGGTCGTCGCCGTGTGCTCCGGTCGTCGTGTATGGTTCGGCTCGCGGCAAGGGGGGGCGGTGCTCGTCGACATGAATCGAGGCTCGATTGCGAGATCGATCTCGAAGGCGACGCACCCCTTGCGGGGCAACGTCGTCGCGGCGAGCCCCAATGGCCGCTTCGTGGCGACGCTGGGGACCCACCTCCAGGTCTGGAATGCCGAATCCGTCCGCCTGGAAGCGGAGCTTTTGCTCCCGTTCAGGGTCCACGATCGCTGGCACTGCGCTGCCATGACGCCCGACGGTCGGACCATCATTCTCGCGAGCATCGGCCGAGGGGATCTCGAAAAATACCCGATCCCACCTCCGCAAGCCGTGGGAACCATCGAGATCGACGTCTTTCTTCTGTCACGCGTGCATTTCATCCATCTTGAGGCGTGACCTTCATTGATTCCTGTCGTGACGGTGCCACGTCAGGAAGATCGGGATCGGGAATGCGACCAGGATCATGCGGCCGTCGCGCGAGACGGAGAGCGGTATCTCTTCGCTGCGGGAGACATAACCTACCTCGACGGGAGCCACGGAGACGATTTGTCCCGAGACGCGCTCCCAGATGAGCACGCAACCCTCCGCGATCACGAGGAGGAAGCCGCCGTCTCCCGTCAAGGCCAGCGATTGCAATTCGTCGGGCAGCTCGAGAAGGACACGGCCGTGGACCCGGGGTGCGAGCTCCCAGGCGACGAGTTGGTCGGGCAGCGTGGAAATGGCGCTCCGGCCATCCCCGGAGACGACGAGCCTCGCCTCGTCGTGCAGGGCGTGAAATGGCATGACGGGCATCGTCGGTTGCAGCGCGCTGGGATCTACGTGGGTATGAAGTTCGTACCTCTCCTTCGCCACATCCCAGACGCAAAGCCTACGGTCGTCCATGAGCACGAAGACGCGTTGCCCGTCGTTCGAGAGGGCGATCCTCGAGGCTCGCGCGCGGGGAGAGGGGCTCAAGGTGGCCTTCTCGATCCGCGTTTGCCGCGGGGGCGTAGGCTTGCGGAGATCGTAATGCGAGACCGTGGCGTCCGATCCCAGGATCGCGAGGTATCGCCCGTCGGGCGTGAGGGCGACCTGGCCTTGGTTTTTCGTCACCACGCCGAGCGAGGCGCCGTCCGTCAGGTCGAAGAGCTCGATGCCGTGATTCGTCTGCCCCGCGAGCACGAGGCCTTCCGGGGCGATCACGGGCGCGCGGTGGAAGGTGGCATCGAGCGATCGCTCCTCGACTGTTTCCCCGCGCGCGGCGTCCCAAATCGCCACGTGTCCGCCCTGCGCCGCGGTGATCGCGTGGCAACCGTCCAGGCAAAAGGCCGCAGCGTTCCAGTCCCCGGCTCTGTCCCGCGCGCCAGATCGCGTTCCCGCCTGCGTGCGGAGCTGGAAGTGCGGCTCGGCGCGCTCCTCGAGCCGGCGTTGCGCCTGCACGCAAAGCTCGGTCAGCTTGCCTTCCGTCCGGGGGGGCAGGGCGTCTGCGAGCGCGATCTGCTGCAGGAAGAGCGTGCGCGTGCGTGTCGCGTCGCGGCGCCTTTCCGCGATGCGCCGGAGGAGGTCGACGATCGGGCGGCTCGCGGAAGAGTGCACGTATCCGAGGTTGTTACGCGTATGAAGCCAGCCGACCGCATCGGCGTTCTCGAGGACCGCCTGCACCCCGCGCACGTGGACCGCTTCCTCGAGCCAATCGAGATCGGCCAGTCGCGATGAGAGGCGCTCGTCACACGCAGTGACGAACGCCTCGACGTCGAGCACCGTGGCCTTGACGAGCTCGGCGATTCGAGGGTGAAGCGAGACCCTTCCATCCGTTCGCTCCTCGAGCAGCTTTCGCCGGAGCAGCAAGGAGACGCCTGTCGCGAGGCGATCCGCGTCGTCGCCGTCCTCGCTCAGCAGGGCCTGGATGGGCGCCATCGAGACCGCCATTCGTGCCGGCAAGAGCGAGAGGAGCCGGAGGACGCGCCGGGCATCCTCGCTCGCGAGGGCGTCCCACGCGAGCCGGAAAGCGCCGGCCATTGCGATCTGGGGCGATTCCGTGTCGTCCTGGGTCGAGAAAAAGGACAAGATGTCGCGGAGGGGTCGGTCCGGGGCCTCGTCGAGCGTCGCCGCCACGAGGCGGAGCGCGAGCGGGATTCCCTGGGTCGCATCGACGAGCGCCCTCGCGCCGTGGGGATCACGATCCACGCAAGGCCCGAGCAATGCAAAGGCGTCGCGCCGCTGCAGGGGACCGATGTCGACCGTGGTGGAGGAGAGCGCGAGATCATACCCATCCGTGGTGAAAAGCGCCTTGCCGGCCCCGGCTATCTGCGCGGGGCTCTTCGACGGCAAGGCCCCGCCGATGGATACGAAGAGCCCGATGGGCGGCTCCGAGCGTTGCTGCTGCTGCATTGCGTGCCTCATTCTGCGGCGCACGTCGCGGGCGCCCCACGGCGCGGGGGCGCGTGGGGAGAGCGCGTCCCACGGGTTCGTGTCCCAGCGGCGTCCTCCGAGCTTGCCTTCGTGCACCGCCCCGATCACGCCTTGGTATGCCTCGCGGTAGCGGTAGGCATACTCCATCACGAGCGCCGTCGTCCCCATGCCCCCGCCACCCGCGTCGCGCGCGGCGCGCACGACGACGACGTTGCTGCGCTGGAGGGCCGCGTGGATCTCCGCGAGCTCGGATGCGCGGCCGATGAACCGATCGTCGCGCCGGAACGGTAGAGAAAATGGGTGCGCCGCCATGGCGCCTTGGATGGTATCACGTGCAAGGTCGCCCACACCAGAGATCGCATGCCTTCGGGGACGAGTCCCAGGCGCCGCAGCCTCCCTTCCGTGCTATCTAACGAAGGCCATGACATTCGTCCCTCTCGTGGGCATCGATGCCATCATCGCCAAGCTGAACGCGCCGGCGGAGCGCGCGCTCGCCACGGAAGAGCTCGCACAACTGGGGCCGTCCACGATTCCGTATCTCGTGGAGGCGGCCCGAGGGACCTGGAAGAACGCCTGGGGTGTGCCCTGCGAGAATGACCTTCAGATTCGTACGGGCGCGGTGATCGCTCTCAGCCGAATGGGGGCGGCGGCCTCGGAGGCATTGCCCGTGCTCGAGGCTCTCGTTGCATTCGCTCCGCTGCGCCGCGAGCTGGTGCAGGCCTTCGCGGCGATAAAAGAGGGGAGCCGTCGAGCCGAGGTCGTGGAGTCATGCACCGCGGCGCTCGTGCAATTGCAGAAGGACCCGGATCCCGAGGTGCGGTGCGCGGCCGAGCGTGCCCTCCGTGGGCCGGGGCCGCGGGATCGATGACGGCCCGGAGCGTTCAGGGGCGGATCGCGCGCAGCGCAGGTATCTCACCGGGTGCTGCGGCAGCCATCGCGTCGATCAGCGCACGTGGCTCGCCGTAGCCAGCGGCGCCCGTTTTGCGGACCTGGTCAATTCTGCTGATCGACCATAACAACGAGGTCAGCACGGGGATCGGCAAGCGGCTCACCATCGCCACGGGAGTCGGCGTGAGGGTGTTGCCGAGCAGGCGTACCAGGCGAAACCCTTCGTCCATGGCGCGTGCCAGGCGCGTCGCTTCGCTCCACGACACGCCCGCGCGGCGCGCATGCGCCGTGGCGCTGGCGATCATCACGGGCACGACCAGGGCCGCGTGGGTCCGCAGCCAGCTCTCCATGTCCGCGTGAACGACAGCGGGAATGCCGGCGTCCGTGAATACCTTGGCCCAGGCCGCATCCGTCACCGTGGTCAGGAGGCCTCGCGTGACGATCTCGGACCCGAGCTTGCCGTCGTCGAGGGTCGCCAGGATCGCGGGGAAGCCAAACGCGAAACGCGACGGGCCCACGGCATCGCGGAGACGGCCGAGCGGCTCGAAGGTATTGAACATGAACATCACGGTTTTCGCCGCGCTGGATGCGAGCGCCGGCAGCACCACGTCCACCTGCGAGACGAGGACCGTCACGAGCACCAGATCCCATTCCGTGGTCGTGTCGAGCGTCGCGTTGACGCTGACCGCGGCGCGCTCCCCCGCAACGGTCACGATGGCCCGGTCCCGCTGCAATTGCTCGAGGCGCTTGCCACGCGCGACCACGGTCACCTCGTGCCCCGCTCGCGCGAGCTCGAATGCGAACGTGCTGCCGATTCCACCAGGCCCCAGGACGGCGATTTTCATGCCCGGGACATTACCACGGCCGAAGCAGAGTGCTTGCCGCCGTTGCGCCGGGGCGCTGCCCCGGACCCCGCGGGGGCTGTCCGCCCCTCGACCCGGACCAGGCACGGCCTGGACCGAAGGTGGAAGAACTGCGCATCGCGCAGTTCTTCCAACGGGCCGGTGGCAAGACCGTCGAGGTAAGTTTCACGCTGGCGACGGGGAAAACCGTGCCGATTGAAATGGCCGGCGCTGCCGCCTTGGCCGGCAGGGTCGCTCGCGGTCTTGACTCGGCCTCTTCGATGAACTGCGCATCGCGCAGTTCATCGACCCCGGGTCCAGCGCTTGCGCTGGTCCGGGTCGAGGGGCGGACAGCCCCCGCGGGGTCTGGGGCAGAGCCCCAGCGAGGCGCCAAGCCCGTGGAAGGCCCCACGGCTTTCTATTTCCGTCCGTCGGAGAATAACCCTCGCCGCTCGTTCGTGCGGCCGCAAAATTGGTCCGGCGGATGCGCGGGCCGTGTATCCTTCGATCGTGCGCGACCGGGCCGATCAACACTTCGCAAGCCTGCTCGAGGGAACGTCGATCGCGTCGGACATGGGTTCCGGTGTGTCGTACCGGATCGAGCGTGTGATTGGGGATGGCGGCATGTCGCTCGCGTTTTTCGCGCTGCGTATCGCCCCCGACAGTCAAACCCCGGTCGTCCTCAAGATCCTTCGTCCCCAAATGATTCGCAGCACGGACCGGGCTGCCTTGCTTGCGGTCCGGAAAGAGGCCGTCGCCCTCGGCCGCCTGAACGAGCGATTGCCGCCCGCGCCCTTCGTCGTTCGCCTCGTGGATACTGGCACGCTGCACGCCCCGTACGGGACCGAGTCGCTCGCCGTTCCGTGGCTCGCCATCGAATACGTGCACGGCGGAGCCGAAGGGACCTCGCTGGAGGAGCGCATGGCCCGCGCTGTCGATCGGACGGGGTACGCATTCGATCCGGAGCGGGCTGCGCACGCGGTCGAGTGCCTCGCGCAAGGCCTCTCCGCCATTCACGAGGTCGGTGTGATCCACCGGGACATCAAGCCCGCCAACGTGCTTTGTTGCGGCTTCGGCGCCGAGGAGATCTTCAAGATTGCCGATTTCGGCATCGCTCGACCCACGGGAATGGCGGCCACGTTCGGCGCCATGCTCGTCGGCACGCCGGGGCACGCCGCTCCCGAGCAGCTCCTCGTGCGCACGGTGGGGCCGTACAGCGACGTGTTTTCCCTCGCCACGGTCGTTTATTATCTCCTCACGGGCGAGGATTATTTTCAGTTCGAGTACCCGTCCGAATACACGGCCGTCGTGAAGGGGGCCGCGCGGAGGCGGCTCGCGGAGGCGGGATGGCTCCATCCGGACCTCCGCGCGCGACCCGATGCGTGCGCTGCCATCGACGCCGCGCTCGCCCGCGCGACCGCTTTTGAGGAGCAGGAGCGGCCCTCGAATCCGCGCCTGCTCGCGCAGATGGTCGCCCCTTCGCTCCGGCACGGGGGACCGATTTCACGCTCGGCGAAGCGACGGCAGAGGAGCCTGCTCCAGGACCTCGCGCCCCAGGAGATCCGCGTCTTCTCGACGAGGCGCGCTCCCGACGAGGAGCGCGTCGTCCGTGCGGTCGCGTGGGACGGCGACGGGCGATGCCTGGCCGTCACTTCGGAGGGGCTCGCTTTCTGGGATGGATTCGATTTCCGCGCCCTGGCCGCGCCCGAGCCGCTGTCGCCAAAGGGGATCCATTTCGTGCTGCGGCTCGACGCGGGGAGGTGGCTCGTCGGCGGCGACGGCGCCACGGCCGCGCTTTGCACGAGCGCCGGGGCCTCGAAGCTGCTCGTCGGGCCGGATCCCGAGGTGCGGTTCGTCCTGGCGAGCGGCGACGTCGACGACCTCGCGGTGCTCGTGGGCATGCGCAAGGACGAACCGCCCACGTTGCATGGCCTCGCCGGGGGTCGATGGTTGAAGCCGGCCTCGCTGAGCCGCGCCGCTTCGGTCACGTCGATTTCGAGGCTCGACGACCGCCGCTGGCTCGTCACCGGGCGGACGCTCGACCGCGACGGATTCGCCGCCATTTATGATCCGCTCGCCTGGGAAGTACGTCGCGTCAAGGCGCCCTCGTGCCGCGCTTATCTGGCCTCCGCGACGCGCAGCGACGCCGCGCTCGGCATCATCGTCGGGGCCGGCGGCAATGCCGTGCGATTCGAGGGACGGCGGAGCACGCCGAGCCAGATCGAGGGCGGCCCGGACCTTTCCGCGGCGGCCATCGACGAGGCGGGGCGCGTGTGGGTCGGAAGCGCCGGCGCATTGTGGGTGCAGCCCCCGGGGGACGCGCAATGGAATTGCGCGCATCGCGCGGGGTGGGAGACGCCATTCATCAGCATCTTCGCCCACTCCGGCCGGGTCATGGCCATGAGCGCCGACGGCGGCATCCTCGAAGGCCGACCCGCTTTTGATTGAAGAGCGCCCTGGACGCACGCGAGCTTCCATACGCATGTAGGGCAGAAATCTTGCCTACTTGTCCAGCGTGAGTGTATTGTAGCGATCGCGATTTCTCGACGAGGAGAGGAGCACCGTGGTGACGACGCCCTTCGAGCCGGAGGTTCATTCGGAGCGCACGGCGCATCTCCTGACGTTTTCGCCAGGCATCGTGATCGCTGGCAAGTTCGCCTTGCAGCGCATGATCGCGTCGGGGTCGATGGGCACCGTGTTCGAGGCCCGGGACACGTTCGTCGAGCGGAACGTCGCGGTGAAGCTCATGCACCCGCACCTGGCGAGTGATCCACAGCTCGTCGCCAGGTTCCGTCGCGAGGCGCAGGCCGCTGCGCGGATCCAGCATCCGAACGTCGTGACCGTCCTCGAGGTGGGCAAGCGGCGGGATGGCACGTTTTACATCGTCCACGAGCTGCTCACGGGGCGCACGCTGCGCCATGTCCTCGAGACGAACCCCCGCCGCGCCGTCGGCGAGGTCCTCTCGATCGCGCTGCCGCTCATGGGCGGGCTCGCCGCCGCGCACGCGTGTGGCATCGTCCACCGGGACATCAAGCCGGAGAACATCATCCTCTCCGTGACGCCCTCGGGCGAGCTCGTCCCCAAGATCGTCGATTTCGGCATCGCGAAGATGTCGCAGGAGAGCAGCAGGAAGGGGCTCACGCACTTCGGCATGATCATGGGCACGCCCCATTACATGGCGCCCGAGCAGGCGATCGGCGGCGCGGTGGACATGCGCACGGACATCTGGGCCATGGGGGTTTTGCTCTTCGAGATGCTCGCGGGTGTGCCGCCCTTCGACGGGGAGAGCCCGGAGGAGGTCCTGCGGAAGGTCGTCGCAGAGAAGCCTCCGCGTCTTGCATCCCTCGCGCCCGAGGCCGCGCCGTTCGCCGAGGTCATTCATCGGGCGCTCGCGAAGAACGCGGCCGATCGTCCGCCGACGATCGAGATCTTCACCGAAGCGCTCCTCGACGCGAGCCAGGGTCGGCATCGTCCGCTGTTCGTGAGCGCAATCGAGACGACGGATCAAATCACGTTGAGGATCTCGCCGAACTTGCCTCCGCTGTCGGCGCTGGAACGGGAGGCGGCGTTGCCGCCGGTCGTCGAGGAGGAGCCGGAGCCCCCCACGTTGCGGCTCTCGATGACCGCGCTCGAGGCCCCGACGGCGCAGGCGCGCGCAAGCCTCGGGCAATCGGAGATGGAGTGGCGCGCGGCCGACACGATCACCGTGCCCTACGAGGCCGATCGGGCCGCGGAGGCGGAGAGATCGCTCAGCGTCAACGCGCTCCGCGACGCGATCGAGCGCGCGCGTATGGCGATGTCCGCCCGCGGCGTGAGCGACGATCTTTGCGCCCGGATGTCGCTCGTGCAGGCGATCGCGCAATGCTGGCTCGGGGAGTACGAGAGCGCCGCGAATGCCGCGCACCAGGCCTTCGAGCACTTCGAGCGCGGGACGACCGGCTGGCACGCGGCCCTCGGCCACATGGTCATCGCCAACGGCCACCTCGGGCGCAAGACGGTGATGAGCGTGTCGGCGAAGGAGCTGATGGAGCTCGACCAGCGTGACGGCGTGACGAACCCGGCGCACCTCGTTTCGTACTGTCGCCTCGTGGTCTTCGCGGTGCGCCTCGGGCAGGTGCGGCTCGCGGAGCGATTGCTCGAGCGGGCCTTGCGGCACGCGGTACGCCCGGGGGACGTGGGGCCGTTCGTCGCGGCGTGGCTGGACGTCGCGCGCGGGGAGCTGTCGCTGCATCGGGGCGACTTGACGGCGTACCTCCAGCGTGTGCAATCGGCGGCGGAGCTGTTCACGAGCGCCAGCGACATTCGCAACTCGTGCTTGCAGCGATCGAACGTGGGCAATGCGCTGCTCCAGCTCGGCGCGTACGAGCAGGCCGTGGTGGCCTTGACGGAGAGCATCGGTGTCGCGGAGCCGATGCAGCTCGCGCTCGTCGCGACCGCCAAGGCGAACCTCGGGCTCGCGCTGTCGTACGTCGGGGGGCTCGACGACGGGATCGCGAGGGCAAACGAGGCGCTCGGGCAGTTCCGGAGGCAGCGGAACGTGCGCGGCGAGGCGATCACGCTCGTGTATCTGTCGCGCATGCACGTGGTGCTGAAGCGGCTCGGGGAGGCGGCGAGCATGGCGGAGGACGCGGCGCGGCTCGCGGAGGGGATCCCGGGCGTGCGAGCGTATGCGCTCGCCATGCAAGCGAGCATCGAGCTCGCGAACCGGCGCGCGCCGGAGGCGCTCGATCGAGCGGGCGAGGCGATGGAGATCCTGGAGGGGCTCTCCGGGGTCGAAGAGGGGGAGTCGCTGATCCGGCTGGTGCACGCGGCCTCGCTGCGGGCAGCGGGGCGAAAGGCGGACGCCAAGCGCCGCATCGACGAGGCTCAGGCCGGGCTCCTGGCGAAGGCGGATCGAATCGGCGACGAGCGATGGCGGAGCGTGTTCCTGAGGAACGAGCCGGACAACGCGCAACTCATGAGCCTGGCGAAGAAGCTGCTCGGCAGCTGAGGGGCCACGCCGGCCCCGATAGGTGCTTCCGGGGTACGTCGACGTACCCCCGGCGGGCATCGGCATGCCCCTTCGCGGACGTCGGGTGCGCCCTGTCAAACCTCGGTCGTTCTCCTCGTAGCCTGACGGGTATTTCTTGACGCCGCCGCCAAACTCCGCGCCTATGGGGGCGCAATTTACGATTCCCCCCTTTCTTTCGAAGAGGTGAATGGTGAGGAGAAACAGAAGGCTCGATTCTTCGTTGACGAGGTTCCTGGCGTCGATGGCGACGGTGGTGATGCTCACTGCCGGTCTCGCGCCCCTCTCCGGTTGCTCCGGCGAGGACCCGGAAGGTGCCGGAGGCCGGGGGGGCGCCGGCGGCGGGAACAACCAAGGCGGCGGCGGGAACAACCAAGGCGGCGGCGGGAACAACCAAGGCGGCGGCGGGAGCGGTGGCCAGGGCGGCAGCAACAACACGTGCTCGTCGCCCGAGGACTGCCCAGGGACCGACACCGACTGCGCGACCCGTACCTGCGACGACGGCGTCTGCGGCGTCTCCTACGCGCCCCAAGGCACGGCGACGACCGATCAGTCGTCTGGCGACTGCAAGCAGAGCGTGTGCGACGGCATGGGAGAGGTGACGAGCGTCGAGGACACGGCCGACGTGCTCGACGACGCGAACCCCTGCACCGAGGACACCTGCGAGGGCGACGCGCCCAAGAACACGAACCTCCCGCCGGGCACGGCCTGCGACGTCAACGACGGCAAGGTGTGCAACGGCGAGGGCGCGTGCGTCGAGTGCATCGAGGCGGCCCACTGCGAGAGCAAGATCTGCACGTCGAACGCGTGCGTGCCGGCCTCGTGCATGGACCAGGTGATGAACGGGAGCGAGACCGACATCGACTGCGGCGGCCCGGATTGCACGCCCTGCGACGACACGCGTGCCTGCCTCGAGGCGTCGGACTGCAAGAGCGGCGTGTGCACGGGCAATGCCTGCGCGGCGCCGGCCTGTGACGACACCGTGAAAAACGGCGAGGAGACCGACGCCGATTGCGGCGGTCCGACCTGCTCACC
The DNA here is from genome assembly GCF_028435265.1 of Polyangium jinanense. Taxonomy (GTDB): domain Bacteria; phylum Myxococcota_A; class Polyangia; order Polyangiales; family Polyangiaceae; genus Polyangium; species Polyangium jinanense. The sequence continues at coordinate 73,788 of NZ_JAGTJK010000032.1, forward strand.
CTGCGGCCCCGAGAAGGGCTGCACCGTCGACGGCGACTGCGTGGGCGGCACCTGTTCGGGCTCGATCTGCGTGCCGACCTGCACCGACGGCGTGAAGAACGCGAACGAGACCGACGCGGACTGCGGCGGCCCGCTCTGCGGCAAATGCGAGGATACGAAGACTTGCTCGGTCGACGCGGACTGCGTGAGCGACGTCTGCGTGGGCGGCGTCTGCGCCGCGCCGACGTGCAGCGACGGCAAGCAGAACGGCGGCGAGACCGCGAAGGACTGCGGCGGCCCGTGCGGTCCCTGCGGCGACGGCCTCGCGTGCGCCGACAACGACGACTGCACGAGCAGCGTCTGCATCGGCAACGTTTGCCAGTCGCCCTCGTGCGGCGACGGCGTGGTGAACGGCACCGAGATGTGCGACGACGGCAACCAGGACAATACCGACGCCTGCCCGTCGACGTGCAAGGTGGCGACCTGCGGCGATACCTTCGTGCTGGCCGGCGTCGAGCAGTGCGACGACGGCAACCAGGACAATACCGACGGGTGCGTCGCGGGCTGCAAGGTGGCGACCTGCGGCGACGGCTACAAGCAGGCGGGCACCGAGCAGTGCGACGACGGCAATACCGTCGCCGGCGACTGCTGCGCCACGAGCTGCACGGTCGAGGCCGGCTGCGAGCTCGAGCCGAACAACACCTGCGCAGCGGCGCCTGCGCCGGTCGCGGCCCCGACAACGGTCAAGGGCTCGATCACGCCGGCCGGGGATCAGGACTTCTTCGCCTTCACCGTGCCCGCGACGGCGGATCTCAAGATCGAGACCTTCGACGGCACGCCGGGCACCTGCGTCAGCGTCGACACGGTCATCGAGTTCCGCGGCTCGAACTGCACCACGGTGCTCGATTTCGACGACGAGAGCGGCGTCAATAGCTGCTCGAAGCTCGACTCGACCGTCGACACGCCTCTGCGGCGCGTCGCCCCGGGCACGTACTACGTGCGCGTCGAGGACTACCAGAACAACGGTACGATCCCGAATTATCTCCTGCAGATCTCGTTCAACGCGCTCTGCGGCGACGGCCAGAAGCAGGGCTCGGAGCAGTGCGACGACGGCAACGTGGCAGGCGGCGACGGCTGCGCCTCGAACTGCATGATCGAGGCGAAACCCGAGGTGGAGCCGAACGACACCTGCGCCGCGGCGACCGGCCCGTTCCCGGTGCCCACGGACGCGACCGGCCTGCTCCTCACCGGCGCGATCACGCCGATCGGCGACGACGACTGGTTCGCCTTCACGCTCCCGGCCGCGGCCGACGTGCACATCGAGACGTTCGACATGAACGGCCCGGGCACCTGCACGTCGTCGGTCGACACGGTGATCCAGCTCTACTCCGACTGCGCGACGGCGCTCGGCCCGGAGCAGGATCAGGGCGCGATCAGCAATTGCTCGAGGATCGACCCGAACATCAACACCTACGCGCGTCGGCTCCCCGCGGGGACGTACCGCGTGAAGGTGATCGACTACCAGGACAACAGCGTCATCACCGGCTACAAGCTGCAGGTGAAGATCACGGCGCTCTGCGGCAACGGCGTCAAGGAGGGCTCGGAGGAGTGCGACGGCGGCCCGAGCTGCACCGCGACCTGCGAGGTGCTCCGCGAGGTGGTCTGCAACGACGGCGTCGATGACGACAACGACGGGAGCACCGACTGCGCCGACACGGAATGCGCGTTCGGCTGCGGCCTCGCCACACCGTGCGACGCGGGCCAGAAGCTCGTGGTCTACAACTCGAAGGACACGCCCCTGAGCATCCCGGACGTGGACAGTACGACGAGCACGATGAACGTGGCCGTCACGGGGACCGTGCAGCGCGCGGCGGTGCAGCTCAACGTGACGCACACCTGGATCGAGGACGTCGACGTCTCGCTCGCGTCGCCGGCCGGGCCGTCCATCGACCTGACCAGCGACAACGGCGAGGATTTTGACAACTACGTGAACACGGTCCTCGACGACACCTGCGCGGCGCCCATCACCTCCGGGGCGGCGCCGTTCACCGGGTGCTTCTCGCCCGAGGCGCCGCTCGCCACGTTCAACGGGCAGGCGTCCGCGGGGGCGTGGAAGCTCGGCATCGGCGACGACGAGGACTACATCGTGGGCACGCTGAACAACTGGTCGCTCGCGCTCTGCGTTGCGCCCTGACGCGCGGAACGCGCCCTCCATCATGAAGGCTGCGTGGCGCCCCGGTTTTGCGGGCGCTGCGCGGCCTTCACTTCTTCGTCACGACACAGCTGTAGAGGGTGACGAAGCCGGCACTATCCTCTTTGCCTTCGATGTCCGCGAGGTCGCCGACCGCCATCTCCGGCTTGGGGATGTTCACGCAGGACAGCTTCATCTTGCCATTGCCCGAGAACATCGCCGTCTTGCTGCTCGGGCTGTACGACTCGAACTTGCAGCCGGAGAGCTTCCTCGGCGTGTGGCTCTGGCGGCCCTTCTCGTCTTGCTCCTTCTCGAAGGCAGCGACGTCGCAAACGTTGCCCGCCGGAGCCGACGCGCCGGCCGCGGATGCGGTGGGCGCCCCCGAACCCGAAGCCGGCTCCGATTTGCTGCAGCCAACCACGAGACCAGTCAATGCGAGCGCCAGGGCCGCGGGGAAGAAAGCAATCATCCGGCTCTTCGATTCCATGCTCGTCCCATCTCCTTACAGTGTTACCGTGATCTTCTCTCGGCGCGAAGAGGATGAGCGGAACCCCTTCGACCGGTCAACTGGGACGGAAGAATGCGAACAGGGGCGTTCTCCACGGCCGCGGAGGATGCCTTCTTCTGCCCATCGAGACGAGAAAGCAGAACACGAACAGGGGTCACGCTCGCGTGCCGAGCGCCCAGGGCCGCGTTCTCGCGTAGCTGCCCGCGCTCGGCGTCCGGCGGCAGCGTCGTGGTAAGTTCTCGACGCATGGATCGGGCTTCCTTTTGGTGCCACGAGGCGACCTTCTTCGGGGCGTACCTCGCGAGCGCGACGGCCTCGTGTTTGCTCGTCGTGCTTGCGCCGGGCTCGCTCGCGTGTCGTCTGGTCAAGGCCGTCCCACTTTTTTTGCTTTGCGTCGCTCGTCTGCGCGAGAGGCAGGGACGGCTCGCGAGGTTCGTCGGGCTCGGGCTCTTCGCGTCGCTCGTCGCCGACGTCGTCATCGATAACGTGTTCGTCGCCGGGCTCGGGGCGTTTCTCGTCGCGCACCTCTTTTATATCGCCGGGATGGGTTTGCCGGAGCGCGCGGTCGGCGCGTGGCTCCCGATGCTCCCGGCGCTCGCCTTCGGCGGGCTCATGTGGGGAATTCTCGTCGGAGCCGGCCGCGCGCCAGAGGCCCTGCACGCGCCAATCACGGCGTATGCGCTCGTCATCTCATCGATGCTCGGCCGGGCACTCGGGCGCGCCTTCGTCGAGCCGAAGGACCACGCCTCCCGCATTTTCTGCGCAGGCGCGATCTTCTTCGTGATATCGGACTCGCTCATCGGCGCGAATCGCTGGGTGTTCCCTCTCCCTCTCGGGCCGGTCTGGATCCTTTCAACGTATTGGCTGGGCCAATTCTTGATTTTTCGAGGATCGATGCCGCTCCAGAGCGAGCGCGCGTGACCCATCGCAAACCGCCGCGCCGGGGCGCTGCCCCGGACCCCGCGGGGGCTGTTCGCCCCTCGACCCGAACCAGGGCAAGCCCTGGACCTCAGGGGGAAGAACTGCGCGATGCGCAGTTCTTCCCACAGGCCGGTGGCAAGACCAGGGACGGCGTTGCCGGTCACGGCGGTCTTGATTGGCAGGGTCGTCGTTGGCCTTGACCTGGCCTGTTCGATGAACTGCGCATCGCGCAGTTCATCGACCCCGGGTCCAGCCCCTGGCTGGTCCGGGTCCAGGGGCGGATAGCCCCTGGTGGGGCCTGGGGCAACGCCCCAGCTCAGCGCCTCAGCCCGCGATGACGAGCGAGACCGACAGATTCGAGTGGACGTTGCCCACGCCGGGGACGTGGCCTTGCTCGCCGAAGGTGCAGAAGCCGAGGATTGGGACGTCGCCGAGCCGACCCCGAAGGCGCGAGAGCACCTCCTCGATACGCCCGCCCACCGCGCCCGCGCAGCCCGCGCAGTAAATCAAGAATGCGCCGCGCGCGTCCCGCGGCTCGATGTTTGCCGCGGCGAGACAGCGGTCGACGATGCGGTCGATGATGCCCACGAGCGAATCCGCGCTGCCGGACATGAGACACACCGTGGCGCCCTGCGGCGCCTCGGCGAAGACGTCGACCCGGCCCTCGGGGTGCGCCTGCGCCGGGTGGAGCAGCAGGTAGAACGGCTGCTCCGCGTCACCGCCGCGCGCGATGCCCACCGGGGTCACCGCGGTCTGCATGAGCAGGTTGCCACCCTCGCGCACCTCGGCGGCGATCGAGTCGCCGATCCAGCCGTGGAGGACCTCGGTTGCCGGGCGGCCGTCGAGCGTCTCGATGGCGCGGCCGTTCGACGCGGTGATCACTGCGCGCTTGTTGGTGGGCTCGTACGGACCCTCGATGACCGCGCCGATACGTACCGACGCGCCCCAGAGCCCCGCGAGGGTGACGCCCTCGCGCTGCACGCCCTGGTCCGTGAAGATGCTCCAGGCGCCCTCGATCGTGTGATCGGCCGCGCTGCCGCCGAAGACGGGCACGCCGGGCAGGACGTCGGTGATGCCGGCGAGGATTTCCTCCTCGCGGCCAGGCGTGACCGCGATGAACACGAGCCGCGGGGGCTCGCCTGCGGGGCCGCTCGACGCGAGTGCCCGCGCGGCCTTGCGGCCCGCCTCTCGCGCGCCTTCGGCGAGATCGGCGCTGCCCACGGCGAACGACGCATCCTGGCCGGCTCCGAGGAGGAGCACGCCCACGCCGCCCTTCTCGCCCATGACCACGCCGCTGCCCGTGAGCACGCCGAGGGACGTGGTCGCGCCGTGGAGAGGCACGCCGGGCAACGCTTCGCGGAATGCCGCGTGCACCACGCTTGCGTCGTGATCGACCGTGGCGGCTACGATGGCGAGCCGCGGCTCCTTGCCTCCGAGCGCGCGTCGCGCGACAGATGCGGCCTCGCGCACGGCGGCGTGGGTCTCCGGGGCGGCGCTGTGTCCAGCGCCCATGACGAGATCGCTCATGGTCTCCTCCCTGCTTCCTTCGTTGGGAGCGTTCTATCGTTGGATCGGCAAGAGCTGCAAGAGCCCGTCGAGCTCGGTCGCGGGCACGAGCGAGCGCAGCGCCCTGGCGAGCTTCGCGACCGCATGTGGATCGTCGGGCGTCGCGGCGTCGTATGTGCGCAGGTTGATGCCCGTCATGAGGATGAGGCGCGAGATGAAAAACGCGCCGTGCTTCCGGTCGAGCTGCCGCACCACCGCGGCGATGCCTCCGAGCGAGCGCCGTGGGGCTCCGGAGGAGACGGGCCCCCCGGGGGGAGACGAGGGGGCATACACGGGGTTGATGACGCTCTGCGGCGGGGTGCGCTCGAAGGGCGCTGGGGGCGGCGAGGTCTCGAAGCTCGGCATGAACGCGCTCACGGGTGCGGGCGGCGCGGGCGGCTGGCTGGTGCGGACCGAGCGAGGTCCCTCGGGAACCGCCTCCGGGTTCCACGGGGCGCGATCCAGGGGGCGTTGCGGGCTCGTCACGGGAATACTTTCGCAGAATCGCGAGCGGCGTCCAGAACGAACTGCAATCGTGCCCCTCCGTGCATTCGCCGCCGTGCGTCACTCGTTTGGCTCTCGGAACACCGGGCCCCCGTAGCCCGGGCCCTCGGAGACCTTCGCGCCACGCGTCTGCTGGGCGCGCGTGGTTTGCCGGGCAGCGCGGCATCCCGTTCGCATACGCATCGGCGCGATCCGGCGATACGGAGTACCGGGAAGGAGGAATGCAGCCATGACTGGGCAGAAAGGATGGGCCTTGCTCGCTTCGTTCGGGCTCGCTCTGGTCGGCTTGCCGGCTGCGGGCTACGCGCAGGGCCAAGAGGACGCGAAGATGACGCCGTCGCCCGTGGATACGGGCGGCAGGTCGCTCGAGGATTTCCTCGAGCAAGGCAAGGAGTGGGAGGTCACGCTCGAATCCGCCTCGCCCGAGGCGCGCGACACCATCTTGCGGTGGGCGGCGGGCGGCAGGCTCGACAAGCTGGAGATGTATACGCTGCCGGGCGGTCGCGTCTTCTTCGAGGCCCATATCAGCAAGGATGGGCGAGACTTCGAGGTCCTCGTGACGTCCGACGGGCAGACCGTCGCCCAGGGCAGCGACATCGGCGACTGATCAGCGTGATTCCGGGTTCCACGGCGGGAAGCGTGCGAAGAAATGGCACACGCGCTCCCGCGCCGCACGGGATCGACCGAGCCAGAGAGGGATTGGGGTTCCATGCGGGCCGACGTCCTCGCGTGAAGTCCGCACGCTCCTCGGGGAGCTGCGGGGGATGCAGCGAGAGGTCCAGGCGCGCCGTTTCCCAGGTCCACGCGATGGCTTGCCAACTTTACGCGCGCTCTCTCGAGGCCCAGGCGCCCGCGCACGAAAGTCACGTGTCTCGCGGAGAGCAGCAGGCGCTTCCTGCCGAACCTCATGCGCCCGTGGCTGAAAACCAATCGTTCGGCCCCGAGGTCCACGCGCCCTCTCGTCAACCTCGAACGCTACCTGGTGACCTCCACCACGTTCCGCATCAACATCACGCCTTCCTGGGTCAACCCCACGCGCCCCCGAGTCAGGTCCACGCGCCTCCATCCTGGATACACGTACGACAGCTCACGTGCCCTTGGTCTTGCCACCGGCCTGTGGAAGAACTGCGCAACGCGCAGTTCTTCCACCCTCGGTCCAGGCCGTGCCTGGTTCGGGTCGAGGGGCGAACAGCCCCCGCGGGGTCCGGGGCGGCGCCCCGGCGCGGCTCCACCGCTGCAATGTCGTTCTTGGGCTGTTTGTCGACGAGCGTCTCGAGATTCCGCCAGAGCTGCTTCTCCTTGTGGGATGGGTGGGTCGACAGGGAAGCGTCTGTCGTCGACAGATGCGGGCGTGCTATCGCAGGCCATGACATTGCTTGCAAGAACGCCCCCAGGCGCGCTGCAGCAGGCCATGAGATTGGCGGAGGGTCGCTTTCGAGGACCGGCACGGTCTGAAGAGGCGACGGATCGAAATCGGACAGGCCCATGGAACTTCGCACCAGCCGAGGCCAAGGCTACGCGCGTATTCCGTCGTGTGATCGAGCATCGTGGCGGTCAGCGAGGTGGGGGGTGAGCGTCGCGAACGCCGCAAAAAAAAGCATGACGCGGGTCGATGTTCGCTATGATTCCAGAGGATCTCATGGGTCACGCCCACCACTTTCTCTCCCGCCTCGACCGCGTGTCCTTCGAGCACGTCGAGCTCTCCCTTTCGCTCTACCGCGACGAGGCCCTCTTGCGGCACATCCTCGCGTCTGGGCGCGTCCCTGAGCGTTGCGAGCGCGTTGCCATCTCGCTCGCCGACCCGGAGGAGGGCCCCTTCCTCGTCGTCACGCGCGATGGGCACTTCGTCACGTGCCTCGGCGAAGGCATGAAGCCCACGAAGGACCTCTTCCTGATCACCCGAGAGAAGCTCGACGCCGTCATCCGCAAAACGGAAGTCATGCGCGAGCGCTTGGCCCAGGCCGAGGCGGTTGCTCGTCAACCCGGGGGCCGAGCCGCGCTGCTCCGGCGCATTACGATGCTGGTTCACTGCTCTCGCGCGAGGAGATGACCCGTCTCGTCGCGATACAACCGTTCCTATGGGTGCAGTTCTTCCGTTGGCTGATGGAACTCCAGCCCACCCTCGTCGACCTGCGTCTGGTTCTCCTCCGGGAGCTTCGGCGGACGGACAAACTCGCGCGGCGCCACGACGAGCTCGTTGACGTGTACTGGAAGCTCTCCTGGGCAACGGGGCACCTCGTCGCGCTCGCCATGGCCGGCGGGCCCACGCAGTTCGAGGGGCTGTCCGAGGAGGACGTCGAGACGATCGCGCGGCTTGATTGCACTCGGATCGCGCTGGAGACGGGCATCATCGGCATCACGCTGCGCGGCGTCTGGGCGACGGCGCGCCTCGGCAAGCTCGCGCTGCCGTATCAGAAGCGCCAATATCAAGAAGCCGAGCGCTACATCGACGTAGCGAGCTCGGGCCTATCGCTCGTGGCGATAGGCCACCGTCATGCACGGCTGCGTGCCGAGGTGGGAAAGGTGCTCGAGACAGGGCCGAGGCTATCCGGCGAGGATCTCGTGAGCGACCTGGTACGCGATGCGGCTGGAACCATCGCAGGCCAGTGGACGATGTTCATGGACGAGCCGGACGTGCTCGCCGCGATCCATCGGGAAAACGGCGCGGATCTCGCCCTCCTCGCGAGCCGCATGGCATCTCCGGGATCGCCGTATCAGTTCGAGAGGATGGTGGACGTGCCGGATGCTCTCGCATCTTGCATAGCCGCGAACAGCCCGGTCGAATGGATGGAGAGCCCAGAGATGCTCGGCTCGCTCGGCGCGGTGCCCTGGGTCTCGCGGGCCGGGCTCGAAGATCTCCACTTGCCGGCGGACTTTCTCACCGCAGCGCGGGGCGTTTGGGACGCGGCATGGGCAAAGCCGGTGCTTCTCTCGGCGCGCGAGCCATTCCTCTGGGCAAGGCCAATCCAGCAAGCCCCGAAGGTCGTATCGCGGAAAGGTCCGTGTCCGTGCGGGAGCGGGAAGAAGTACAAGCGATGCTGTGGAGCTTGAAGCGAGCAGTACACCGCGCGAACGAGGGCGCGATTGGGCAGCACCTCGTCGATGCCTACGGCCACCATTCGCCCACGCGACGAATCGCTTGCACAACTCCGACCGCCGCCGGCGTCCCCCCGAGACCGATGATGAGCGGCGCCATCGCGGACAGGACGAGCAGCACCTCCGCGCGTGTCTCTGCGCGCCCATGGAGTGTGTCGTGCAGGAGCTTCTGGAGCCTTTGGCGCGGTGGATGAGGGCGCCGTAGCCGCTCCGAGGCGAGAGCGGCCACCGCCTCGAGCCGTGCGTCGTGGGGGCTTCCGTGCGAGCGCTCGGTCACGGCCTCGGCGAGCGCTACCTCGAGCTCCTGGGTGCTCAGCTCGGGGGCGATCCTCGCGGATCGCTCGAGCCCTGCTTTCCCACGAACCATCGCGCCGTCGAGCTGCGGCGATGCTGTCGACGGGGATGGGAAGGCGGCGAGCACCTCACTTCGACGCGGCTCAGGTAAGAGAGGCGCCACGGTGCGAGCGATCTGGCTGCGCATTTCGGTGGAATCGAGGTGACGAATGCGCGGGAGCTCAGCCGCCAGGATTCTTTCGGCGATCTGCGTTCGCTCGGCGTCGCCGAGCCTCCAGGCGAGCCAGACAAGGACGTTCGCCCGGACGTGAACGGTCGCGATGCGCTCGGCGATCGACAGCGCCTCGGGGATCCATGCGTCGGGCAAGAAGGGAATCAGCTTCTCACGCGAACGGCGCGCGAATCGGCCGAGGCGGCGGCACGGGAGCTCGGAGAGCCCGCCATCGCGACGGCGTTCGAGCTTTCGGCCCTGTACAAGCGGCGGGCGAAAAAGAAGACGGAAGAACCGCAGGGCGGAGGCGGACCGCAAGGTGGCTGAGCCTCAATCCTTCGCCGCAAGCGCCTCCTTCACGAGAAGAATGGCCCATTCCGTGTCGATGTACCGCGTCGAGCCCTTCGACGTGCCCTCCAGATATCGTAGCCGGTGAACGAGCTCCTCGTCGAGCCGCCGGAGATCGTCGTTCACCTCGGAGAGCGCGACGAGGACCCACCCGATATCGGTCGGCGACACCGTCCGCTCCTCGAATCCGGAAGGACCGCCGTCGATACGCAGTCCACCTCGCTTCGCAGGTCCGACGAGCCGGAATCGCTTCCCATTCTGCTCGACGCTCGACCCCGCGCCCGTCTTGCGAAGTAGCTCATCGATGAGACGACGCGCCCGCTCCTCGACGGATCGAGGCAACGTGTGAGACGCCTCCCGGCCCTCTCCCAGCGCACGGAAGGTCGGCAGATCGATTCCCGCGCACGCCCACAGGCCATCCTCCTCGACGAAGCGGGCGACGCCGGCGTAACGCCATGTCGCCCCCTCCGGCGCCCGCGTCAACACGAACGCCGTTTCACCCGGTCGCGGCTCGATGCCCGGGAATCGGATCCGATCCGGCGCCACGAGCCTTCCCTTCTCCTCGATGAGCAGAAACAGGTGACCATCCACCCGTCTGCTCCGCGGAGGCTCCGAGAGATCGAATGCTTCGGCGAGCTTTTCATCCTCGATGGTCACGCCGACGGCTGGCCCGAGCGATTCGGGCTTCACCACCTCCACGAGGGTGGCGATGGGCACGGTATCGGCCGTGGCGTCAATGGCGGCAAAAGCATGGTTCTCCGATCGCAAGACCCACCGCCCGTCATCCTGAACGACGCGCTTGACGAGATGACTTGCGCCGATCTGTGAATCCGGCACCTCGACCAGCGCGATCTTGCCCTTCATCGCTTCCCGGGATTGCCCCCGCGCAAAGCGCAGCACGAGCCAGTCGCCATCACGAATGGGCTCTTTGCCCCCATTCATGGAGTCGCCCGTGGCCCGGACGGCGAACAAGCCTTCTCCACGCGCCTTCGTCGGTAGCCGGACCTGCTCGCCTTCGGGCGCCAGCGCCATCGGATCCCGGGCTGCCCCCGCGGCTGCGCGCAGCGTGGGGAAGGCAAGGAGAACACCACGCTCAGTATTCGCCTCGGCTCGCGGCTCGTCCGGTTCTACCCAGAGGTCACCCTTGGGAGAACGCGAGAAACGGACCCGGAAATTCGTTCCGGGCTTCCCCGCAGCCAAGCCGAACCAGCGCCGCAGGAGATCCGGCAACTCGTTCCGCTGCGAGCCAAGGGGACGCGCAACATTACAGAACTGCTGCTGGAACGAGAACTGCCACGCAACGTTGCCCGGCAATCGAACGTCCTGAAAACCGAGGGGAAGGTCCGGCCGTTGCTCGCGGGAGGGAAGCTTCAGGATGGGATCACGCTTGTTCCACGTGACCTTTGCCGTGAACGAGACACCGGAGACGTATTCTGTTCGCCGCGTGCGGTACATGGCGAGCCGGTAGTCGACGAGCTCACGCACCATGGCCGTGAGCACTTCCTCTGCGCCTGGGGGGCAGGGAATCCGCGAGACGAACCGATCCCCTTCCAGCGCAAAGAATCGTTTGCCCGGCCCGCTCGTCCAGGCGGCGATCGGGTTGATCCGCCAGTACGCCGCGAACCGGCGCATGTCCGGGTCATGTACATCGGGAAAATCGGTCACACCTTCCAGATCGCGCAGAAGCTCGGGGGACCGTGCCATGATGGCGTAGCTTCTCTGCGCGAGGTCGAAGAGGGGGAGTCCGTCTCGAAGCGCGTCGGCCTCGAGCAACGCCTCCAGCGTCACCATCTTGTAGCACTTGCTCATGGGGGTGACTTCGAGCTCGCGAAGAAAGTCACCCGCCATGGCAAGGACGCGTTTCTCCGCGTCGTCGAGGTCGCCCATGGCGGCCACGAAATCGAAGAAGCTCCCGTGGGCATCACGCAGCTTCTTGAGACCGTATCCCATGCGGTACAGCTCGCCTGCGAGGGGCCTTTGCCCTCGGACCTCACGAAGATCGCGATACGCCTGCTCCGCCGGGCTTCCGCCCTGTGGCGGAAGGAGCTTGGTCAGAAGATCCTTGGCTTCGAGCTCGAGATCGATCGAACAACCGGGCGCCATGCGGGCGGCCTGCTTGCCCTCCAGGAAGTCGCGTAGGCTCGTGGGCTCGGGGCCGAGCGAAATCAGCGTGCGCACGCGCTCCAGGAAGACCCGGTGATTGCCAATGAAATCCAGGACGACGAGGCGCGTCTTGCCCTCCGCGACGCGCAGACCGCGGCCGAGCTGTTGAAGGAAGACGACCGGGGACTCGGTTGGCCGGAGCATCACGACGCGGTCGATCTCGGGGATGTCGATGCCCTCGTTGAAGAGGTCCACGGTGCAGATCGCCTCGATGTGCCCCCCGGCGAGGTGAGAGATGGCGCTCTCACGCGGGGCCGAGGTCGAACCCGAATGGACGGCGAGCGCGCGAATGCCCTGCTTCATGAGGAATGCGCTCGCGTGGTCGGCGTGGCGAATGGAGCAGCAGAAGACGAGGGTTCGCTGGCCGGGGTGCTCCTTCCATGCACGAAGCATCGCTTCGAGCCGGGCATCCGTGTCGATCGCCTGCTCCAGCGTCTCCGGATCGAAGCGGCGACTGCGGAACGGGATGGCGTCGTAGTTCGTGTCGTCTTTCAGGCCCAAATAGGCGAAGGGAACGAGCAGCTTGCGCTGGATGCCCACCCCGAGATCGGCGCGGTAAGCGACGTGGTCGTCGAAGATCCCAGCCACGTCGGCGCCGTCGGTGCGCTCGGGCGTTGCGGTGAGGCCGAGGAGAAAGCGAGGGTGCAGGCGGTCGATGATGCGGCGATAGGTCGGCGCGGTGCCGTGGTGGACCTCGTCGACGATGACATAGTCGAACCCGTCGGGAGGGAGCCGCGAAAGAGATTCGGCGCGAGAGAGCTTCTGCACGGAGGCGAAAACGATGTCGCCGCGGAGGTCGCTCCTGTCGCCGACGAACCAGCCGAATCTTGGGGCATTCTCGCGGAAAAGGCGGCGGAACGTCTTCGCTGCCTGGATCAAGAGTTCTTCGCGATGCGCGAGCACGAGGACGCGTGGACGCTCGCCCTTCTCCTCGGCCCAGGATGCGACGTCGAGCGCCGCAAGCCACGTCTTCCCGAGCCCCGTCGCGAGGACGACGAGCGCGCGGGGATGGCCCTTCTCGCGGCTCGCGCGAAGTGAGGAAAGGGCTTCGATCTGGATCTCGTGTGGCGGAGGGGGCGGAGGGAGCGGTTCTTCCAGCTCCTCGCCGGGAGGCAGGGACGGGGTGGCCGTCGAACGGGCGCGACGTGCGTACTCGGCCACCCATTCGGCAGAAAGAGGGAGCGCTGCAGACCACCAGCGCTCGAAGCCGCTCTTGATGGTGTGAAACGCCGAAGGATCGCGTGCCCGGTCGACCCGCAGATTCCACTCCACGCCCGCGAGGAGAGCCGCATGGGAGACGTTGCTCGAACCCACGAACGCCGCGCCGAAGTCAGGCCCCTCGAAACGCCATGACTTTGGGTGGAAAGAAGGTACGCCTTTCGGCAGTCGTGCGACTTCGACGACACGCGCCTCGAATTGGCCGGGCATCGGCAGAGCCGCGTCGAGGGCTGCCAGGGCGTTCATCCAGTCGAGGAGCACGAAGAGCGCGGCGGCCTGAGTGATGTGGAGGTAATCACTCGTGACGAACCGGACACGCGCCCCGCGTTCGATGGCGCCGAAGACGTGTGGCTCTAGCTTGTCGAGGCCGGACTCCTGCGTGAATGCGACGAGGATGTCGATGTCCGTGGCGCGGCGGAACAGAGGGACGAGGTGCGTGAGGAATGGGTCTTGGATGCCGCCCTGGGAGAGCGCAGAAAACTTCTCTGCGAGGTAGTTTCCTTTGCCAGGAATGACGTGCCGCACGCCACCACGCGGGTCGTCCACATCGCCGCGATATCGCGGGATGACGTGCACGTGCAGGTGCATGACCGTCTGGCCCGCGGCCTCGCCCGCATTGATGCCGATGTTGTAGCCGTCCGGGGAGAGCTCCGCGCCGAGCTTGCGCTTGACCTCGCCGACGAGCTGGAAGATGGCCGCCTGCTCCTCGGGGGTCGCATCGAACCAGGTCGCGATGAGCCGGCGCGGGATGACGAGGGTGTGGCCACGGCTCACCGGGTAGAGGTCGGGGACCGCGAAGGCGAGGGCGTTGCTCGCGATCCAATTGGAGGGTGGGATTTTGAGAAAGGGGGAGGACACGAGGGCCGGGCGGATGGTACACGAAGCACGTGCGGACAGGGAACTTGAGAAGGCGCAGCAGCGGTTCGCGGACCTGAACCGGTTCGCGGCGCGGCCGAACAACTTGTTGGGGCTCCTGTACGATCACCGCGACGAGCTGGCGAAGCTCACGCGCGCCGTCGTTCGCGACGTCCTTCTCTTCCACCAGCTCACGGACGGGGAGAAAACCTCGGTCTCGGGCGGATCGAACAAGCTCTTCGCGCTTGCGAGCATCCACGCGGCGACGAAGGCGCTGCTCGCGGGGTTCAGTGGGAGCTTCGAGGCCGCGAAGAAGATCGCCGTCGAGTTCTGGAATGAGGTGACGCGCGTAATGCCGGACTGGCAAGACGTCGGCCTCGTGCGGATCAAGGCGGCGGTGTTGCGAGATCGATGCGTCCATGCACATGCGGTCGTGCTCGAAGCGCTTGGCCGCGTCGGCAACGCCCTGCTGCGGGAGCGGCGCGAGGACTGGAAGAGCGTGCTGACGGGGCTCAGGACGCTCGACTGGTCGCGGGCCACCGGCGGTGGGAGGGGCGCGCGGTTGTGAACGGCAGGGTCTTGAAGAACGCAGCGAGCGTCATCCTCACGGCGAACCTGATCAAGCATCACCTCGGCCTCGAGCTCTCCATCGAAGAGCGGCGGTACGAGCCGGCGAAGGTCGGCGAGGACGACGGACCGGGGGACAAGGCTCTGCGGGCCGTCCCCGGGGCAACGGCGGCCTGATCGCAGAAGACAGGGGCGGTGCAGCTCGATGGCTGCACCGTCCGCTCTTTTTTAGCCCCCTGCCGGTCCTGAGCGTGTCCAGCAGGCCGCGTGGATCGCGCCTTGGCCCGTAGTACGTGAGACCGGGCGCCGAGGAAAAGTCGTCGCGCGAGGGAGGGAGCCGAAGAAAAGTCGTCGCGCGAGGCAAGGGAGCCGAAGAAAAGTCGTCGCGCGAGGCAAGGGAGGCGAGGAAAAGTCGTCGCGCGAGGCAGGGAGGCGAGGAAAACTCGTCGCGCGAGGGCAGGGAGGCGAGGAAAACTCGTCGCGCGAGGGCAGGGAGGCGAGGAAAACTCGTCGCGCGAGGGCAGGGAGGCGAGGAAAACTCGTCGCGCGAGGGCAGGGAGGCGAGGAAAACTCGTCGCGCGGGGACAGGGAGCCGAAGGACCACGCTCTACAGGCCGGCCTTCGAGATCCGATCCATGAGCGTTGCCTTGCGCGCGTGCCGGCTCCGAAAAGACTGCAGCAACGTCTCGAAGTCCCCCGCTCCCGATCTCGCGGCGAGATCGCGGAGGTCAACCAGAACCTCCACCGCTGCAACGTAGTTCTTGGACTGCTTGGCCGCGACGAGGGTCTCGACATCCAACCAGAGCTGCTGCTCCTTGCCAACCAGCGTATCCAGACGCTTCGCCCGCTCGCGCGCCGCTTTTCGCTGCCGCCGGTCCGCCTCGGCGGCAGCTTCTCGTTCGGCGTTTTGCTTTCGCTCCACAGCGTGCTTCTCGGCGATGCGGCGAATCTCGCCGATAGTTCGTCGCGGCGCCAGGCTCGGTTGCCCCGGTTCGTGATCCTCCACAAACCGACGATGAAGCTCCGCCGACACGGACAGCGTGTCCTCGGCGAACAAGCGGGCGAGCCACGTATCCTTCTCGGCCGGCGGGAGCGGCGCGAGCCAAGCCATCAGCTCGTTTCGGCCGGGCGATAGGGTCGACATCTGCGCGCTCGTCTCCGCGGCGGCACGAAGTAGATCCGGGTCGATACGCAGGAACTCGACCAACGCATCGAGCGAAGCGCTGAGCTGCCCCAGCCCGGGCGGCACGGGCGGCTCCGGCTCCTCATCGTCGAGCTCGTCGGCTTGCACAGCGAGCAACCAACCGACGTACAGCACCCTACGATCTCCGCGGGCGAGCTCCGCACGAATCGCGATCAGCGAAGATAGAATGCCCTCGCCGGTATCCCAATCTTCGTTCTCGTCGTCCTGCGAGGTGAAGGTGAGGACGATCTGGTCCTTGTTCTTGCGCGCCGTCAGGCTGTTTCTCGAGCAATACGGGCGCACATCGGGGAGGTCGAGAAACTTCGAAGGCAGGCGCACTTTGAACTCGTGCGTGCCCCAGTTCGCGAGATACAGAAACGCGTCGAAGTAGCGGAACATCCACGCGTCTTCGTCGCCCTTGAAGTTCCCCCACTCATAATGGTTGACGAAGCTCGTGGGGGTGATACGGGCACGCGTCGAGTACGAACGAAGCTCGTCCATCTCCTTTTCGGTGAGGGACCTGTCGATAGCCTGAAATTCATAATACTGATACTCACTCATTACAGTCGCCCCTGCGATGCTTCGATCCAGCGCGGCGCGGGAACCAAGAGCGGCGCCGGCCGCCCCCACGGGATGGGCAACGGGGCCGCCGTGCAGCACACGAGGTGCAGCGTCATCCCCTCGTGACTAACCACGGACGCCTGCATGGCTGGGGTCTGCACACCATCCGTCGCCTGCCAGGCGCGCAGCGTGAGCAGGCCCGTGCGATGCGCACCGCGAAGCCGAGCCTTGAACGCCGAGAGACCGAGCCCCGTCGCCTCACCGCGGTCATCGAGTTCTCGGAACAGCTCCACGACGAGCGCGTCGTGCGAGCCTTCATTGACGACGGCCTGCACGCGGGCGGCGAAAGCGTCGAGCGGTAGCGTGATCAGGCGGGGGCGCCCTTCACGGCGCTTTTCATCCTCATGGACCTTGCGCGCGAAGTCTTTTGCGGCGGCGTATGCCTTGGGAGAGAGCGCCCCGACGACGTCGTCGAGCGCGGCGAACATGTTCCGACGCGACCATCGCTGCACGAGATGAAATGTGATTCGTCGGGAACGAACCGCAGATGCGGCGACCACCAAGGGGTTCACGTCCTCGGCGCGCTGGCACGTGGCGAGTTCGAGGAGCCCGCGGTTGTACGCTTGGAGCAGCCGCGCCTTGAACGAAGAAAGCCTCGGGCAGGAGGGGACCTCGTCACGCTCGCGGAGCAGGCGGAAGAGCGGTGCGATGAACACGCCCTCGTCGTGTACCCCTTCGGTCACGCTGCGAGCCGCTGACTCCACGCCCGAGGCGAAGGCCCGAAGGGATGCGTTCACGAGCCCAGGTGCACGCCGACGCTCAGCTTCGAGTTTGGCACGGGCGAAGAGCAGGACCGCGGCGGCACCGTCTCGCGAGAGAACGCTGAACGCGTCCGGCCCCGATCGGAGCCGCCTTCGCGAGGCCGGAGGCGAGGGCTCGAACGGCGCGGGAGGCGGACGCACGGAGGACATCGCGACCCTGGATCGCATGTTCCACGCCAAACCGCAAGAGGGGACAAACCTTTCGCTACGGACCGTGACTCCCGCGCGGACGAGGCTTCTTCAGGCGCAGGCTCTTGGAGGCGGACACCCGCTCGAACATTCGCGCGAGTTTGTCGGCGCTCATGCGGCCCATCCGCTCGACGACCGCCTCGAGTTCGCTCTCCTCGGGAAGCAGCACCAGGAACATCGGCGTCAAGCCGAGCGCGCGTGCGATGCGATCGACCGTGCCTACGGTGAGCACGACGTGCCCGCGCTCGACGAGTGAAAGGTGGCTCACGACGATGCCGGTCTTCTTCCTGAGCTGCTCGAGCGACATCCCTCGCGCGAGGCGGAGATCTCGGATCCGTGCACCTAGCTTGGCGACAAACGGGTGTAGATCCTCGCGGCGAGACACGCTCGTTCTCATCTCGCTGGTGTGGGAGCAGCGCAGAAGTAGAGCAGACCGCGCTTCGAGTCGTGGATACCCGCCTGCCGCTCGATGAACGGCGCGAGGGGCGAGACGGCGACGAGCTTGATGCTGCCCTCACGCTCTGCTCGTAGGAGAGCCGCCTCGAGCGTGGCGCGAGGAACTACGACGAGCGCCCCACGGAGGATCGGCAGCGGCACGCCCTGCGTGTTCTTGTAGGCCGGATGAAGCCGGCTCATCGCAGCGAGGAGCTCGCTCATGACCGACGGATCCAGGCCTGCGTCACGCGCGGCGAGGGTGCGCTGCGCGAACAGCAGGACGTCGGCGAGCTCGGGGATGCGGAGCTGCCGGAGGACGTCGTTCACCTCCTCGATGGGCGTGCGATGACGCCGTGGAGGCTCTTTCGGCTCTGCCACCAATGGCGACGGCCTGATGGTCGTTCGGGGGCTCGTGGAGCTCGGCGCGGGCTGTGCGTCCCCGCAGCCCAGCGTGCGCGCGAAGGGCCGCTCTACGCTGACGTTGCCCGCCACATCGCGGGCGTGGTCGTGTTGTTCGTTTTCGGTGGCCATGTACCCTCCGAGCACACGGGTGCCGTCGCCGGCACGGTGATAATCGCCCGGAGGCGGGCGCGGAACCTGGGCTAGCGAATGCGAGCTGTGTCCCGCGACCTCCTTCGAGCGAACATCACCATCCCCAGGCGACCGCGGTGGTATGCCTCGACGAACGCACCCCAATGCGCGCTCTGCACCGCGGCCGTCTGCGGATGATGATAATTCGCGAGGACAAACACCGCCGCAGGCCGGCGCTCATGGCCGGGCGTAGAAGCCGCATGTCCCTTACTTTCTAAACACGAGCCGACATGATGACCCGTCCAAGGAAAATGCACGCCCCCGTGCAAGAGGCTGGTCAGGGCGTGGTGCCGCTCTTCTGTTCGTTCTGCCGCAGGCCCTCGAGCGCCGCGGCGATGTACTTTTTCCGGACCGCTGCGTGATGACTGTCCCGGTAGTCCCGTTCATGCTGCCGCAGCGTGAAGAGCGCCTCGGCGAACTGCCCGCGCGAGAGCATCTCCCGGGCTTGTTCGAGGTTTGTCGTCTCCAGGTCGTTGAGTGGCACAGGGCCGGCAGGGGGACGCGGGTGCGCGACGACAATCACGGTCGGGCTCGGTCCGGGGGTGGGCGCAGGCGCGACGACAACAGAGGAGCTCTCACCCCGCCCGCCCTCGTCAACCACGACGGAGAGCACCATCGGCACTGCATGAAGCGCAGCGGGCGGTGCGTCGTGCGGCCAGAGGGCGACCGCGCCACCCCCGCCCAGGGCGCCGAGACCGACCAGGAAGAGCGGGTGCTTGATGAACTCGAGCACCGCCTTCGCGGTGGCTCGAGCGGCAGGCGAAGAACCCCGGGGCGCGACTGCTTGGATGAGCCGCTCGCCCGAAGCCGGCGGCTCGGAGGGCGGCGACGGGCTCGGCGCCAGGATGGGAGGAAGCGCCTCGTTGAAGCCGAGCTCGCGGGCGACGCCGCGCCAGACCTCGTGCCGCGCCTTCTCGATGAAGTCGGGCGTGAGGTCCTGGGGCCGGAAGACGGTATCGAGGCTGAAAGGCAGCACCATGAACGGCGTGAAGTCCCGGCCGAACAGCTTAGTCACCCTGCGCCGGAAGACGTCCTTGGCCTCGACGAGCCTGGCCTGCGCGGTGTTGCGCGAGACCCCGAGCGCCGCGGCGATCTGCGGCAGCGACTCCCCGTTGAACTCGGCCCTGACGAGTACGTCGACGAGCTCCGCGTCCATGGTCTGGAGCACGCGTTTGACGACCTGATCGAGCTCGTGATGCTCGAAGCGCTCGTGCGGGTTCTCGTCGCTGGGCACGTCCACGCCGACGTCTGCCTCGGGGGTCTCGAAGCGGTGACGGTGGAGGCGATAGTGCTCCGCCGCCTGCTGCTGGCAGATCATCTTGAGCCAGTCATCGACCCCCGCGGACGGGACCTTGTCGAAGTTCTTGTAGACCTTCACGAAGACGACCTGCGCGAGGTCGTCGACATCCGCCGGGCGCACGCCCATCCGCGCCAGGAGCCCTAGAACGGTCAGGAGGTGCGTCGCGTAGAAGCGGAGAAAGGCGTCGCTGGCGTGATGCAGGAATGGGAGGAGGAGGCGCACGACTACAAACACGCGCCGAGACGGGCGACCCGTCCAATAAATCGTACGGCCTCCTGCTCGAAGGCTCCTTCACCGGATGTCGAAGGGAACAACCACGCCGACCCGGACAGCGCCAGTGAGACGGGGAGACCGCCAGAATTCCTCGCCGTCAACGATGAACACTGGACGACGGGCCGCGTAGGCGATGTCCCCGTGTAGCTGGAGGCTCAAGAAGCGAGCAAGCCTGAACTCTCCGCCGAGGCGCGCGCCGAAATCGAGTACAAGGTCATCATCGTTGACGAGCTTGATTCTCTGGGCGTCGAGCGACAGCAGTGCGACATCGCCGAAGACACATGCGCGGGCGGAGACCCGGGGAGGAAAGAGTACGTGGCGTCCGCATGCCAGCGCGGCCACGCCCGCGCGTTCAGCGTCCACAGCGAGCTTCGTCGGCAAAGCCCAGGCATAGTCGTACTTCCACTCGACGCCGATGGAGAGCCACTTCCACCGCGCCTCCATGCCCGCCGCGAGGCTCAAGGCGGTCTCAGGGGTACTCCACCAGGCAGCCCCCATGTTCGCGTAGACGGCTAGCTGCGGCAGCCCTTCCGAGCGCGCCGCGGCCTTGGGTGCCGAGGGGCCTGCGGCAGGTTGAAACGGCTCGACGCGAGCACGAGTAGGGGGAACTGGGGGCAGAGTGGCTGATGAAGGCGCGGATGGCGCGGGCGTCGCAGACGAACTCGACTGCGCCGACGTCGCGGGCGGGATCTTCAGAGGGTCGATGATGTCGCGCAAGTAGAAGACGGTACGGTCAGCGAGCTGGTCGCAGCGCCAGGATTCCGCCTGGGTAACGTGGTTGGCGACAACCTCTCCGTTCTCGTCGCGCGCCTCGATGTGCGCTTCGATCCGCTGGGGCGTGAGCACCAGCTTCACGGAGATGGAGCGCGGCGCGTCGTCGGTGAAGGGGTCGTGGCCCTTGAGCTTCGTGGCGAGGGCGGCCTTGATGTAGCTTTTGTCCGGGCAGTTCTTCGGGGCGTCAGGACCAGGGGCGTAGTCGAGGCGCCACGGCAGCACCTGGGATGGCTGCGCCGCCGCTACCGAGGTGCCGCAGAGCAGGGCCGCGACGAGCAGAAGGCGTCGCGCCTTGCATGGGCGTGAAGAGGCGTCGCGCATGACCTGAGAGACCTAGTTTGTCCCCAGCGCAGAGTTTGGCCGGGGAGCGCGAGAGGTGCAAGCGTTGGTGGAACGCGACAGTGCACGGCGCCGGTTTGTCCCTCGGGTCCAAACGTTGACGGTGCCCGTATTCGAGGACTAGCCTTTACGGCGTGCGTGCGTTCAAGACCTCCGCATCGTACCTCGGCATGGTGATCGCGTTCTGCCTCGCTGCATGCGACGCAGAGAGCTGCGACGGGAAGATCGAGGGCTACACGATCTGTTACAACGACGCCGACGAAGAGGTCCTCTGCTGCGGGCCGCCAGGAGAGAGGTACGCGTGTCCGCCTGATGCTGGGGATGACGTCAACGTGAATGCCGACGCGGATGCTGGCGACGATGTCGATGCGGGCGAGGATGATGGAGGTCCAGGATCGGCGTGCCCCGATCATGCCCAGTGCATCACGCCGGGTGGAGGCGGGTTCGACTACGTCCCCTCGTACGTGTGGATGGGCAAGGAGACGGATCCGCCCCCTCCGCCTCTTCCTGCGGAACGGTACGAGAGCTGGGTGGACGTGGTCTTCGCCGAGCCGACGTGTCCGACGTGCTCATGCGCGGTACCGGCCACTGGGTGCGTCGCGCCAACCTCGTGGAACGTCCATTCAACTTCCTGTCAAGATGTTTCTTCGTCCACGGTCACCTCGTTCGATCCTCCGGCAGGTTGGAACGGTAGCTGTTCCTCATCGAGCCAGATCCCCGCTGGCGCCCCATGCGATGGGTCGCCGTGCGTTCGATCGTTGGTCGTAGAACCACCGACTGTCGCCCCCTGCGTCGCCGAGCCGGCCATGCCACCTGAGGGGCAGCCTCTCCCACCTCCGGTTCGGACGAAGGTGATCGAGTACGTGGCCGCAAGCGTCGGAGCCTGCGATCTCGTGAACATCTGCATCCTCCCTCCGCCATCGGGATACCGGCTGTGCCGCGTGGCCTACGGGCTCGGTGCGTTGCTGTCGTGCCCGAAGGACTGGTCCGAGCGGCACGATGGGTGGATCCAGGTCGAGGAGCAGAGGGTTTGCTCGGCCTGCAACTGCGGCCCACCGCAAGGCGGATTCTGCGAGGTGCAAGCCAAGGTGTACGCCGATAACGCATGCGGGTCCGAGCGAGGTGGCTTGATTCTCCCTTCGAGCGAGGGCCCAAAGTGCGTCGACCTGCCGATAGGTACGGCGCTCGCGAGCCAAACTGCCGAGGTCCTTTTCTCCGAGACCGGCACCTGCGAACCCGGCGGGGGTGAGGTCATCGGCGCGCCGTACACGGGCATGCCCGTCACCTACTGTTGCGTCCCCGAGCTCGCTCCGCCGCCGTGATGGGGACCGGCTACCAGCCGCAGATCCCGTCCACGCACTTCAGGTGAAAGCATTCCTCGTTCTTCGTGCACGGATCACCGTCCTTCCACGCGCAGGTCCCCCCGAGACCACAAGCCTGCCCGGGAAGGCAATCCGCCCATGGAGGAACGGGGCCGTACTTCGGAACGCATTCCCCATCCACGCCGCACTGCTGGCAGCCGTCGCAGGTGACTTTGCAGCAGACACCGTTCCCCGAGCAGATCCCGGTCCCGCATTGCTCGTCGGTCATGCACGGGTAACCGGTGCAGAGGGGGCAGTGGCCAAGCATCGTCCCACAATCGACGCCGGTTTCGTCCCCATTCTGGATTTCGTCATCGCAGCGGACGCACAGGCCCTCCCAGCAGTAGCCTGCCGGGCAGTCAGCATCCACGTTGCACGTCCCTGGGCATAGCGGGCATGAACCGCCGCAGTCGACGTCGGTCTCGTCTCCGTTCTTCACCCCGTCATCGCACCGTGAGCACACGTTCCCGAGCTCGCAGGTATGCCCCGGCTTGCAGTCCACGTCCTGCAGGCACCCGATGCACGTGCCCGCGCCATCGCACACGCCAGGGCACTTGTCCGGGCCTGGGCAGGACTCCATCATGCAGCGGAAGCCCACGCGCTCGTTGAAGCTGTGGCAGGTGCCGTCGCAGATCCAGCCTGTACAGGCGGGCGGCCTGCCGCACTCGAGGCCTGTCGTACAGGGGCAGCCCTCGCCACCGTCGTCGCAGGAAGGGCTACTGCACGAAGGCAAGATCCCAAGGCCGGCGAGAAGAAGTGTGAGGGTGGTCGCCGCAATGAAGTAACGAAGGTTCATCCGGGCCTCCTTGGCGGCCCACATTGTACTCGGGGTGGAGCGAGGCCGGGGCCTACGTGTGACCTCGGACATGCAGAGGCGGGATGCTCCTCGAACTACACCTATTTTACGCAACGAAAGCCGATTGAATGGTATTTCTGTCCGGGAACGTCATGGTCTGCCGCTATCGCCTTTAGCGCATCCGGGTCCTTATCCCACCAGGATCCCCCGGGCAATAGAACCGTTCCTGGCATATCCAAGAATGCTGTTGTCGTCCACTCTGAAACGTTCCCACTCAGGTCGCTAATACCTTGGGGCGAGTCCCCACTGGGAAACGAGCCGACCGGACATGTGCTGGTCCGCTTCGTCGTGCCTGACCAGCAAGCGTTCTCTTCAGGCGGTGAGTTACCCCATGGGTAGGACGTGGCAGCATCTCTTCCTTCTGCAGCCCATTCCCATTCATTGAAGTCCGGCAACCGCGCGCCTTTTTGCTTGCAGTACTTCTCGGCGCCGGCAAGGTCAACGCAGTTGATCGGATGCTGCTCACGCCCCGGCACCCCCCAGTTGCACGCCTTTCCGCTTCCTGGCTCCTGACAGACACCCTTGGCAACACACTCCGCATAGCTCTGTACCGTAACCTCAATCCGGTCGACACAGATGGTTTTGATGGCAGCGGGAGCCTTTCTGCGAGTACTCAGCGTTCCACCCTCGACCCTGACCATGCCGTCCGGGCAACCTTCGCTCGATCCTTTGGTTGACCGAGTCTTCTTTGGCGCGTCCATGTCAGAGGAGTCCGTTGGTTGGGGAGCTCGCGCGCTGCCGCTTGGAAGAATGGCTGGACTTTCTGCTGGAGTTGCTGCCCCTGTCGCCCCCGTGTCAGCCCCACATCGGGGGGCGCAGGAAGAACACAACAATGCTGAAAGAAGCAGCCCACGAGTTCCTAGCTCCCGCGTGCGGCTTGCCCAACCGACCATGAGGCGCATATTACCTTCTCGGTGCACGTAGCTCTGCGACGAGCTGCATCGCCCATGCTTTCGTTTCTGCACTGGTGCCATCTGGCAAGCTCTCCAGCATGCGTATAACAACGGGTAACACCCTGTTGTGCTCCTTGACGAAGTTGTGAGCCTTCGGGTCCGCGGGCATGTAGGGTTGCTGTGAGTAGCCCACTGCTGCCTGCGCGTAGCTCTCTGCCGTGGCGCCTTCCCGCACGATGTCTTTTCCGAGCCGGACTTGCGGCTCAGGATGCCGTTCGGGAACCTCGTGGCCGATGCGGTATGCGATATCTAGTTGCGCCGCGATCGACTCGCGTATGCTCTTGAATTGAGGGACCGGGGTTGTAGAAGGCGCCCCGGCGTTGCCGCGGTCCTCCCACTTGATGGTGATGCCGCGCTCGACCAGCTCCATGCGTTGTGGCGGCGTCGGTTGCAAGGAAAGGAAGTTATTGACCCCCTCTTCTGCGTTTGGATTCCTTCGCGGCTCCTTCCCAGGTTCCTCTATCGTCTTGCGGGCATAGCTGGTCTCCAACCCTGCTTGAGCCAGCAAGAGCACAGCATTGCGTCGCGGAATTCCTCGTTTCTGCAGTTCGTCAACCGCGTACAGAAAGTACCTTGCGACGAACGACTCCGATTCCTTCGTCAGGAATGGTGCCTTGGCTCTGACCTTGCCTTCGTCCACGGCCTTCAGGAGCTCCTCTGGCACCCTGTTCTTGTCGGCTGCTGCCGGAGCTGGGGTTGGTGCAGGGGCAGGCGTCTCGTTTTTCTGTGGAGGTGTTGGTGGCGGTGGGCGCTGCACCTGCTGCGCCCGATGCTCCGCCTGCACATCAGCGGGCGTCCGAGGAGGACGTACCATTGTCTGCTTGACAAGCGCCTGGCGCCCATCCGGATCAACAAAGCGGAGGGGGTTATTCCGGCCATACGCATACAGGTTCGGCCCATCCACCAACCCCGCCGGATCCGCACTCGTCCACCGCCCGAGCCACGGCGCGTAGTACCTCGCCCCGTGGTAGTAGAGGCCCGTCTCCTCGTCCCGCTCCTTGCCCGTGTATCTGTACCGCTTCGCGCTGACCTCCACGCCGGCCGCCGCCGCGTGGAAGGCCGTCGTCCCGTACGGGTGGTACTCCTCGTAGGAGATCACCAGGCCGGCCTCGTCGAGCTCGAGCGCGGCCGAGCCGAGGTGGTTGCCGAGTTGGTAGCGCACGCGCGACGACACAACGAGGTTCGGCACCGAGGTGTCTACGGTCTTCGTCTCGGCCAGGGCGATGCGTTGGGCCCCGTCCATCACATGGAGCGTCTCGCGCTCGAGGACCAGCGAGCCCGCCTCGCTCCTCCGGTAGATCTCGAAGCCCCCGAGGTAGATTCGCTCCTCGACGATCCCGTTGTGCTCCCAGACCTTCCGGACGCGCTGCCCTGCGGCGTCGTACGTGAAGTACACCTTGCCGCCGCCGCCCTTATCGACCTCGCGCGTCTGGTCCTTGAAGTCCCATCCGATGCTCGGCAGGTGCGGCATCGAGGTCATGTTCCCGTGGGCGTCGTGGCCGTACTTCGCCGAGAAGTCCCCGTCGGCGTCGCCGGGTTGGCTCGTGCGGAGCAGCCGGTTGTTCTCCGGCGCGACGTCGTAGCGGCGTGTCCAGCTCCCCGAGAGGCCCACGACCTCGTGGATCATCTTCTCGATGTTGCCAACCGCGTCGTACTGGTAGCGCTCGGTGTAGTTCCGGAGCGCCAGCGGGTCGTTCGGGTGCGGTACATTCAGCAGGGGGAAGCCGCCGTCGTCCTGCTGGATGTCCACGTTCTGGCCGGCGTGCTCGCGGCCTGTCGCCTCGCTGAGCCGGTACAAGGCGTCGTACTCGTACTTCCAGACGGGCTCGACAGGCCCGTTGTTGAAGACCGTCTTCTGCGCGAGATCCGCGATCTCAACAATATTGCCGACGGGATCGTAGCTGTAACGAAGGTCTTGTAGAAGTGCCCCGTCCGAGGGTCTTATCGTCTTTATCCGCGTCAGCCGGAACGTGAGCGGGTCGTAGCTGTACTCGGTGACAACCCCATTCCCGTAAACGATCTTCTCCCGCTGCCCCTTCGCATCGCAATCGATGTCATCGACAAACGTCGTCCAGTTGGCAGACCCGCGCAGCCGCACTTCTACCTGCTCGAGCAGGCCCGCTTCGTTGTACTTCGGCCTGATCTCGCTCTGGTCCGGCGTGGTGAGGCTCGTCGGCCTGTTGAGCGCGTCGTATTGTGTCTTCTGGACGAACGTCTCCGCCTCGAGCACCGGCGAGGCCGACCAGTCGATGTCGCCCTTGTAGTTCTTGGCGAGCCGCCTGTGCACCTCGAGCGGGTTGCCCTTGAAGTCGTAAGCCACGTGCGTGACGACGCCCGCGCCGTCCCTGACCTGGTACACCTTTCCGCGCAGGTTCGCGGCCTGCGCGTTCGGTTGCCCCTCGCCGTAGCTCGTCTTCTCCGCCAGGACCTCGGCGCCCGCGTCCTTCTGCACCCAGAGCTCCGTGCGCCGGTGAAGAGCATCGTAGACCGAGCGGACGACATGCCCGCGGCTGTCCCAGCTCCGGATTGGGTTGCCGAGCACGTCGAAGAAGGTCCACCGCTCACCCGCATCGATGCTCTTCTGGCTGAGCGGCCGGCCTAGCATGTCGAAGAGCTGCGCCATCGCCATGTTGCCTCGGGCGTCGATGACGGCGAGCGGGTTGCCCTCGATGTCGAGCGTCGTCGCGGTTGTGTACTTCCCCGCGGCCCCGTTGTCCTCGACCTTCACGACCGGCCGGCCCAGGACATCCAGGAGAAGCGCCGCGGGGGTGCCGGCGTGCTTGGCGGCGAGCAGGGCGGCGCGCTGCTCCTGGGCCGACGGTGAGGGCAAGGCGCCAGCCTGCCGGGCCGCATACCACGCGCTGTCCAGCACCGTGTCGTTCTCGTCCCAGCTCGTCTGCCTCCAGGGCGTGAACTCCACACGGGAGAACGTGCCGTTCGGGTGATCGGTCCTGACGAGGCGCCCGAGGGGGTCGTACCGGAGGATGGGCGTCAAGCCCCACTCGACGAGCTCCTTCTCGTCCTCGTACTCGTGCGTCGCGCTGAAGAAGGGCTCGTACTTCTTGACCGCGTTGCCCTTGTTGTCGAACACGGTTCGTCCTGTCCCCACCCAGCGGACGGTCGTGTTTTCGAGGATGAGCTGCCCCTGCGCGTCCTTGACCAGGAGGCCGTTCTGGTCCCGCTTCGGTGCCGGCCCGGCCTCGGCGCGGACCTTCTTCATGACCTCGCGCCCGAGCCCGTCGAGGTACGTGTAGCTGTGCTGCCAGGGCGTGGCGGGATCCCCGTGCCGCTCGCGCGCCGCGGCGCGGACGACGTTCGGCTTCTTGTCCTTGCACCACCGCTCGAGGTCGTACTCGAACGTGGTGGTCGGCTCCGCGAGCGTGTCCCCTTCTGCCGCGCCGACCTTGCCCATGACCGCCGTGGCCACGACCAGCCCGAGCTCGTCGAGCTGCACCGCGGTGCGATTCTTGTTCGGGTCGGTGACCAGGACCGGGGACATCGTGCGGTAGTCGTTCTCCGCCGTGATCTCGTTGCCGAGAGGATCAACGACGGAAACCACGAGCAGGTTGTGGCTGTCGTAGCCGATCTCCGTGGTTTGTCCCAGGGGGTCTGTGACCTCGATGGGCAAGTAGAACCTGGTCGGATCAAAGGTCTCCCGTCCACTCCGGATCCAGAACAAGCCGTCTTGCTCGACGTACCCGCCCTCGGCGAGGAGCTGCGGCGTGACGCGGGAGCCGTAGGCCTTGGCGAGCAGTGCCGGGGTGAAGGCGGCGGCGTACGTCTCGTAGGGCAGCGCAAGCCCGTCCCCGGCCCCGAGAGGCAGCGGGCCGGCCAGGGTCGAGCTGTCCCAGTAGAGGTGCCTCACGTGCTCGACGAGGCGCTTCTGGAGGCTGCCATCGGGGGTGGCCTCGTAGGGGATGGGCGTCGCGTTGTTCACCGAGGCGAGGACGCTGGCGAAGGGCAGGCACGCGCTCTGCGCCTTCGGCAGGCCCGTGAGCTCGTACGTCCGGGTCTCGAGGGGCACCCCGAGGCGGTAGAAGCCCGGCGCGCTGGGCTCGTTCGCCACCGTGGCCTCGGTGATCGTGGCGAGCAGCCCCTGCTCGGGCAGCTCCATGTTCCGGCGGGCGTAGGCCACTGTCGCGGAGCGGATCACATGCCCGAAGGCATCCACCTCGAGCGCCAGGGTGTGGACGACGCGCGTATCCTTCGGATCCCGCTCGTAGTGGGCCTCGATCTTCTCCCGGACGTACGGGAAGAAGACCGCGTGCGCCTTGTCCGTGGCCGGTTGCAGCTTGCGGAGCTCGTGGCTGGCCGAGGTGACGAGGTACGGGTGTTGTTGCTGCGGCGAGCCGTCGAGCCCGTAGACCTCCTCTCGCAACATCTGGCCCTTGAGGGCCCGCGCCGCCTCCCGTGCCTCCCTCGGGCTCATACCGTGCGGAAGAACGGCGTCAGGAAGTACAGGCGCCTGAGTGTCGAGCGCGTAGTACTCCCTCGCGAACTGCTCCTCGATCCGCTCCTTCTCGAGGAACGCGCCCGTGTGAAACCACGTCTTCGTCAGGACCGGGGGGAGGTGGAGCTCGTTCTCGGAGAACGATTCAGCGTCCCATTGTTCTACGAGGCCAAACCCCCTGAACTCCTTCTCCGCGCTGTCGTAGTAGCCGTGGTGGTAATTGTATGTACTGACGAACTTCGTGCCGCTCACGGCGTCGTGGGTCTCGACGCGGGCGAGTACATGCACCGGGAAGGGCAGTCGCGTGACCCAGGGCGTCCCGTTCTTCAAGTCCTCCAAGTAGAACTTCGTCGAGGGCGCGTACTCGAGCTTCGTCTCCGCCCCGAGGTTGTTCTTCACCGAGGTGAGCAAGTACGGCTTCTTCGAGCCCAAGAGATCGATGTACCGCATCGGCGGCTGCGCCACGCCCTTCCAGGGCGAGGACCAGACGATGCAGGCCGTCCCCGTGCCCAAGAAGTCGAGCACCGAGATCGGCGACCCGAGGTCTGCCGTGGGGAACCCCGGCAGCTTCTCGACCTTGCTCCAGCCATTGCCCGCCTGGTTGAAGGCGATCTGGATCCCGTCGGCGCCGATGTAGAGAATGTCCGTGGTCCCCGAGCCGTCGATGTCCGCGAGCCGGATGCGCCGAGGATCGAAGCGGAGCGGGTCATCGAACCGCGGCGCGTTGCTCATCTCCACCTTGGGCCCCAGCCGCCCGAGCCCACGGTTTGGCCAGTAGCAGATGCTGCCGTTCTTGATCCGCACGATGTCGGGCATGCCGTCGCCGGTCATGTCCGCGACGAAGACGATGCCTCGATTGTCCCGGTACACCTCCGTTGGCGCCAGGTCCTCGTCGAAGACCATCGGCAGATTGCGCGGCGGCCCCCAGCCGTTCTTGCCGAGCGAGGGAAACCAGATGTGCACGTGCCCGCTCGTGAAGATGATGTCCTGCTGGCCGTCGCCGGTGATGTCGATGAAGCGCACGCCCGGATCGTTCCAGGGGATGTTCGGATGGGAGGAGAAGGGCATGAACGGCCCCCATTCGCCATCCTCGGTGCGCTCGTGAGCACCTGAGCCGGTCCTATTGAAGAACACGAGGCTCGGACGGCCTTCGTGCTCGAGATCCAGAAGCTCCGTGCGGCCCATGGTGGGTGTAAGGGCATTGGGACGGCGCATGAGCTGCCTGGCCGACGCAAGCTCGGCGTCGCCAAGGTTCTGCTTGTAGAACAGGCCCTCGCCGTGCTGGACAAGAACACCGGGCAGCCCCTCGCCTTCGAGATCAACCCACCGTGCCCGCTTGCCGTCGACGTTGCCGAGGTCCGCGGTGTACTCCGGGTCGACGGTATGTACCTCGGTATGGAGCTCGGGCAGGGAGTAGCCGAGCTCGAGCGGCGGCAGCGACTTCTTCGCGTAGCCGCAGTTCTTCTGGATGTACCCCGACTGCGTGACCGCGACGAGCTGCGAGAGCGTCGGCGCCTCCGCATAGGCGAAGTCCGTCGAGCGCACGAGCACCGGCTCCGCGCCGAGTTCGGGGATGTGGTGGAAGATCAGCACGCGCCGGCAAAGGCGGTAGGCGCGGATCTCGAAGGTGGCCCTGTAGGTCGAAAACGGGTCCTTTCGGCAGGGCCACGGCTTCACCTCCTCCGGTGTCGGGGCCTCGGCGGCGTGCTCGCCGTAGTCGAAGACGACCTGGAAGTAGAAGTCGTCGGCCTCGCCGGGCTTCTTGTTCCCGTACCGAATGCGCTTCAAGTAGCTGTTCGAGAAGAGCTTGGGCTCCTCGTGCCGGTGCTTCTCGTGGAGAGACTTCGGCACGCTCGCTAGGTCTTCGGCCTTGTATTCGTACTGAATGATGTTTCCCCGCGCGTCCTCCGTGCGCTCGAGGAGCCAGGTGAAGATCCGGTCTGTGTACAATGCATCGGCAACCCGGGCAGTCTTCGACTTGCCGTAGATGTGCCGAATGTTGTCCTTCGTGATCACCTGCCAGTAATAGGCGCCCGCCTCGGTGATGCGCTCGACGCGGGCGAAGGTCCCCTCGACGCGAGGCTGGTAGCGTTGGATCCTCCGGCCCTGCTCGGTGGTGATCAGCTTCTTCCCATCCGGACCGAGCACCGGAACGAGATCCTCGGCGCCGGAGAGGATGAACGTGTCCGTGTCCCAGTGATCGGTGTATTCGGGCAGGCCCTTGTCCGTCTTGCGTGTGATCGACGGGACCGAGAGGTGCCAACCGACGCCAAAGGGGCCGTTCCCGGTCCCCGAGTCGTAGGTGAGCGCGAGCTCGGGCGTGAGGCCCCTGCAAGGCGTCGTCGCGATCGGGACGTTGAACGTGCCCGTGCCCACGGCGAGGTTCGCGTTGAACTTCTCCCCGAGCCCGCGCACGGCACCGCCACCCTTGGGCAGCGAGGGGTTGGGCGCCTTCACCGTCGGCCTGGGGATGACCGAGGACCGCTTCGGCATGCCCTCCATGGTCAGGCCCCCTTGCGCGTGAAGTCGCAGAGGACCCAGATGTTGTCGAGGCCGTCGCCCACGGGGCCTGCAGCCGAGAGTGTCCACGAACCGGCTGCCCAGGATGTTCCGGGGGCAGGCGTCAGCGTCGGGCTCACGGCCAGGCTGTCGAGAGCGCCGGGGTCCTTCACGAGCGTGGTCTGCACGGATGAAGCCGCAGGCGGCACGACGCTCACCGCGAGAGGCGTGCCCGCGAAGTACGCCGTGGGGTCTTTCCAGGCGGCGAATATCCGCACGGCGTTGATCTTCGGGGCGCCGCTGTTGCGGGATCTGGGGAACACGCTTTTCTCGAGCGGCAGCACGAGCGTCTGCGCCGCGCCGGCATCCGGCGTGAGGAAGTGGCGCCACTCCGTCGGGAATTCGTCCTTCAACGAGAACAAGCGAAGGCCCGAGAGGAGCAGCGCGGCGTTCTTTTGTGCTTCGGTTTTCAACGAGTCTCCGCCGTCGATCGCCGTGTAGCGGACGTGCAGAACAACGTCGCTCAATGCGTCGAGGTCGGTGTTGTTGGCAGAGAGCTCAATCTTCCAGGTACCGATGACGCCAGCGCCCTCGAAAGGCAAGTACCGCTCGTCGCGTAGAGACAGCTCGAAGACGCCCGCGTCGTTCTGCGCGCCGCTGATGGCGAGCGAGATCGGGGCGATGTACGGCGTGGTGAATCGACCGTCGTTCACCTTCTCGGCGTAGCCCCCGGTGACCTCGATGCTCTTCCGGGCGCGGCTCTTCACCAGCGTGAGCGTGGCGTTAAGCGTGCCGTAGGCATCCGTCACGCAGGGGACGGAGAGGCTGACGGTCTTGAGCCGGCGCAGGTAGTGCCCCGGGAAGTCGAGGTCGAACTCGAGCTCGGGCACATCGAACTCGCAGACGCCCTTGTGCTTCAGCTCGAGGAGCTTCTGCGGGGCGAGCTGCGCGAGGGAGATGTGCTTCGTGATCTCGTACTCCCGCTTGTTCGTGTCGAAGTACGCGGCCTCCATCTGCCGAAGCTGCTGCAACAGCTTCTCCCCTGCGAGCAGGCCGTTTCTCGTATTGTCCCAGTGCGTGAGCGAGACGTCCGGCGGATCTTGCGCGAGCTCGTGCTTGAACGCCTTCGCGGCCCGCCTCGCCATGCCGAGGGCGAGCTTGTAGGCGTCGAAGTACACGGTCGAGATCTCGTTCACCGTCCAGGAATAGAGCGCCTCGTTCGTGAACTTGTCGCGCAGCGTGGCCTCGACGACCTTGGCGTTCTCCACGATGAGGTCGTGGTTCTCGAGGTCCTTCTCCACGAGCGCGAGCCTGATCTCGGCGGCCAAGATCTGCTTGTCGAGCTGTTCGATCTCCTTGGCGGCGATCTTCTCCTGGAGCTTCCAGTCCTCAACGCGGCGGGTGTAGTAGCCCATCGTCGCGCTCATCGCTGCACCGTCGCGCATCAACGACGCCACCACGCCGAGGGCGTTGCCAAACGACTCACCGGACTTCGCCGCGTTCTCGCCCCCGTACACGATCAATGCAGCGGGGCTGGCGATGCCCGCGCCGCCCGTGATCGCCGTGGGAAGAAGGTAGGCCCCCGCTGACTCGGTGTGCGTGACCTGGACGAGGGCCTGGGTGATGGCGGCGGCGCCTGACATCACCATGGCCTGCTCCTCGTAGGAGTTCATGAACGGCAGGCCCTTGTAGTGCTGGTATCGGATCGCGGCGGCCTCACGAGTCTTCTTCAAACCGGCCAGCGTCTGCTTCGCCTCGTCAATCTGCCGCTTCTTCACCTCGCGGGTAGCGGTAAGTACCGCCGCCTCGTGCGTCGCACGCAGCAGGGTCAGCTTCTCCACGTCCTTCTTCTCGAGCGCGGAGAGCAGGGCCGTGCCCAGGGCGATCACGCCGCCGCAGAACTCCAGCGCCTTGGCGTGCAGAACCCCGAAGCGGTAGTGGGGCATCGGCACGACCTCGCTGACGTCCTTCCAATCGACGCCCATCGCCGCCGCCTTCACCAGCAGCGCCGGATCGATCGGCGGCGCGAAGAGCGGGAGCGGACGTGCCTGGCCCTCGATGTTGAGCCCGTGCCTGACCTTGAAGAGCCGGTCCGCGACGAGATTCCAGTACCCGAGGAGTTTGTCGTTCGGCGGGATCGCGAAGTTGGCCGTGTCGATGAGGGGAACATCCCCGGCGCCGTTGAGCTCGGGCACGAGGTTCTCGAGGTCGGCGAGCGGGGCGGAGGCAAGAAGCTCTGCATACGTCTTCGGAGCAGCCTCGGGCTGCTTGTTCAGCTCGGGCTTCGGGCCGAGGATGTCCGCCGCGAGGATGTAGAGCCCCGTCGCCTCGTTGATTGCCTCGCGCGTGTCCTGGGAGAACAAGTAGTCGCCCCACGCGATCAAGTTGTCGATGTACTTCATCACGACGGCCCGCTGGTACGCGATCGGCCGCATGCGTGCGATGAGGTGCGGGTTGAACGGCTCTTCGCGCCAGGCTTTGATCTGCGCCGCGAGCTCCCCGAGGGCTTCTTGATTCCCTGCCGCGAGCGCGGCGAGCTCGGCCGCGAGTGCCTTCGGATCGGCCTTCTCGCGGAGAGGTTTCACCTTCCAGAACCGCTCCGGGCCGCCTGTGCCCGGGGTGGGGTCGAAGATGCGATGGAACCAGCGCTGGGCCTCCTCGTGCCTGTGGTTCTTCATGAGCATGCAGGCAATGAGGAAGGGCGCGTGGAAGAAGACCTCCCAGTTGTATTGGCTGTAGGCCGCCGCGGAGGAGAAATCGATATCGTCAACCGGGTACGGCTTCTTCACCACGGAGAGTGCAGGCTTGTAGGTCTCCTGGAAGTAGACGTCGCTCCGGAGCTGGAGGGCAGAGCCGTCCGCCGGCCAGCGGAAGAGACCGTCGAGGCCGTCGCCATCGAGGGCCTCGAGCATGCCGCAGGCATGCGGGTGGTAGAACGTCTCGATTCGAACCTGGCGCGGGTCGAGCTCGATCGAGATGTTGGGGATGTAGAACGGCCCCTCGGCCGGCGCGGGCGGGAGTCCGGGCAGCACTTGTCCCCACGGCTTCATGGGGGACGCCTCTCCCGCTACCACGCGCTTGGGCGCTTGAGCCTGGTGCTCGATCCTGACGAGGAAAGTCCTGCTGTCGTCCTTGTAGAAGAACGACGGGTGCGGGAATCCGCCGTGAAGCATGGTCCAGAGCATCGGCCCGCGCTCCGCGCAGACGAGCCGGTACGCGCTCGGCGTCGCCCCTAGGACCTTCACATCCTTGTCAGTGAGCACGAAGCCGCGCAGCCAGAGGCCCACGGTGTCCTTGTCCTTGATGAACTCCATCCCCGCGACGTGCGTGCCGTACGGCGCGCCCGTGGGACATGGATTCGACGCTGAACTAGCAGTCAGGCGTCCGTCGCAGCCCAGCACGAGCTCGTACACCCGGCGCGCTCGATCCGGCGGGGCCAGTTCTTTCACCGCGCAGAGGATGGCGAGCTGGCCGTTCTTGTACGTGCTCCAGAACGTCAGCGCAGCCGGGTCGCCCTCGGGCAGATCGAGGCGTAGAGGCTCTTCCGGGCCGGTCTTCCTCGGTGACCAACGGCCGTTCTGGTACTCGCTCCACGCCATCTTGAGCCGCATCGGCTTCTTCTTGATTGCAGGCGCCTTGGGGCCCGGAGACTTGTGCGGTTCGTCGATGTCGGGGTCGATGTCCGGCTGCGGTTTGCCCCCGTCATCGAGATCGTATTCCTTCGGCTTCTTATGGCCCGCGGGCTTGCCGCCCTTCGGCGCAGGTGCCGCTTCTTGCCCGGTGTCCTCCGCCTCCTCGAGCAGCGCCCAGAACAAGTACAGCCGACGGTTGTAGACGGCGAGCAGGGCGTGCTCGCTCTGGATATCGAGATCGAGCTTCTCCCAGGGCGACCACAACTGGTCGACGCGCTGCCGATAGTAGTACACGCGCGGCGAGGTGTGCGTCCGGCCGATGACGTGCAGGATGGTGATCCATGAGCTTCCGGTTTTCTGACCCTCCTCGCACACACCGACGATATCGAGGTGAGCCACATCGTGAAGCTTCTGGAGGTACTTGCGGAATGCCCCCTCGGCACGGATGTCGGTGATGTCCCCCTGGAGTAGCTCGCTCTCGAGCTCTTTGAAAAAGGGCGTCTTGTCGTCGCGCAGCTCGGGCTCGATCCAGTTCTCCGGGTGGAAGAAGATCTTTCGATTGGCCTCCCAGACGCGGTAGCTCTTCATCCAGGCCCATTGCGCGGCGGCCTCGTCGTCGAGAGACGTGACCGCTGGCTCCAGGCCCATGAAGCAGCGCTGCACGAAGAGTTGCACCGAGCTGATCGCTTGCTGGATGCGTGACGTCGTCGGCTTCGGGCGCATCTCCACGTCGACGAGCAGCTCGGCGAAGAGGTCGTTCGTGGAGTCGTACTTGCCCAGCGCGAGCGCGGCGGAGACGAGCGCCTTACGTTGTAGTTCGCGCAGATCATCGCGAAGGACACGCCCGATCTCGGGCCAGGCGTCTTCGGTGTACTTCGCCTTCACGGCCAGGCGGACATCATCTGCCAGAGCCGGGGCGGTGAGCACGGCGGGGTTGGCGCTCTCAATCGGAGCCGTTGTGGTGGCCCAGGAGATGGCCCGCGTGGCGGACACGCCGAGTCCCTTTACGACTTGGATCGCGTTCCAGAGACGGCCGACCGCAGCCTGGTTCTCGAAACTCGAGGGGAAGACGAGGCCGAGCTTGTTGATGAGGACATCCAGGTCGGCAGCGGGCAGCCCAGCGCGCTCGGCGACGGCCGAGAAGAACGCGGACGCGTCCGCCTTGGTCTCCTTGAGCAGCGCCGAGAACGCATCGAGCAGGCCGGGTGCCGGCGGCATCGGCGTGGCCGGGGCCTGGGAGAAGACGTCAACAAGCTCGGCGCGCGAGGTGCCGAAGTGCGCGAGCAGGATGTTCATCTCCTCGGCCCAGACGTTGAACGGCGGCGCCGGGGGGAACTTCGCCTGCGCGAGCGCCTTGTAGGCCGTGAAGCGCGCCTTGCCGTGGATGGGCTGGGGTGAGAGCGCAAGCTCCTCCGCAGTGCCCACGGTCTTGATGTGCGCGTCGAGGGCAACGGATGGATCAACCGCGTGCGCGAGGCGGAATTCGAGGAGCTCGTCGGCGAGGTCCACATACGGCACCTCGGTCAGGGTGTTCTCGCAGGAGAGTTCAATACGCGCGAGATCCGGGCGCCGGGCGAGAAGAACGTCACGGGCCGTCGCGGGATCCCCAGGCTTGTTCTGGATTGCCGGGTAGCGGCCGAGGAAGTCGAGGACGTCGACGAGGTAGGCGGCCGGGCCGTAGATCGACGCGCAGTGCTCGCAGGCGAGGTTCTGCGGGCCGAAGATGTCCATGAGCGCGGCAGCGTCACCCGTGCTTGCAAGGTCCGGAGCGGGAAGGACGTAGAGCCCAGGCGGCCGAGCGATGGAGGCGAACTTCCCGAAGAGAGCGAGGGCGCCGCTCGTGATCTGCTCGGCCTTCTGGAAGAGGGTCTCGGCCTTGGACTGGCCGCCGAGCACCTGGCTGTACGATTTGACGAACGCCGGCTTGCCGAGCTTCTGGATGCCCTGCGCGGAGTGGATGCCCGCGGAGAAGAGCAGGCTCATCTCGGTGGGGCTGGGCGTCACCTTGAAGAGGCGCTCGAGGGCCTCGAGGTTCGCCGTCGCGGTCTTCGGCGAGGACAGGCCGTCGAGGGCACCAGGCTTCTCCTGCAAGTAGGAGCGCACCTGGGTCTTGCCGATCTCGAAGTCCGGGTTCTTCGAGAAGAACAGTGCGAGGTCTTGATCCGCCTTGCCCTGGAGCTGCCCCGCGAGCGCGGCCGTGGGGAGTGTATTCGCCAGCGTGTCGGTCAAGAGCAGCGCGTAGTTCGCGCTCTTCTCCTTGTCGTCGGCGCCCGGCACGTCAGGCGGGGCGCCGATGGGTGCGCCGTCAATGCCCTTCTCGAGGAGGGCGAGCCAGTCGGGGACAGCGAGCTTCGCGAGATCGGCGAGCGACGACCACTTCCCGCTGCGACGCCATTCGTCGAGGGCGCGGACAAGGGGCAGGTGCTGGCGGGTGAGCGTGGCGAGCTGCAGGGCGAGCTGCACGCGGTCGACGAGCCCTTCTTCTTTGAACATCGGGTATTCCCGAAGTCCCTGCCAGAAGCCGTCGACCGGCCCTTCGTACTGGAGGTAGGCCGAGACCAGCGCTGCCTGCGCATCTCGGGCCGGAAGAACGATGGCGAGGAGATCGCCCAGAGAGAGCCCAATCTCCGCCGGCTCGAAGGCGAGCTGCACGGCGGCCTTGTGGAGCCCTGCGAGGATGGCGTCGACCTGCTCCCGGAGCCCAGCCGGGATGAAGTTGTGCTCGAGCGCGAGAAGAAGCGCCCGGAGCTGCTCGGATGGCCTCGTCATGAGCAAGCCACGGCGCTCGCGGGGGAGTCCTTCGCGGAACAACCCGTAGAGGGCCGCTGGGTGGATCCCGAGGGCGCGTGCGAGCTGCGTGGCCGTGACGAGGGCGTCGAGGTCGTCCAGATCGAGGCGCAGGCTGCACGCGAGATGGCGAATGTCATCCTCGGTGAGGTCCGTCAGAGAGGCGCTGCGGATGGCAGGGGCCAGAAGAACAACAAGGCGCTCGTAGGCCGAGGGGCCGCGGTAGACCTCGCCGCCCACCACCAGGTTCACGGTCGCCGTGGGTGGCGCGTGGCAGAGCTTCTTCTCGGCCGTGACGGCGCGCTCCGCGTCGTACACGCGCACGACGAGATCAGCAGCCGACTTCCGGTGCCCGCGTCCGGGGCCGGGATCGAAGAGCGCCACGTCGAGCAGCGTGCCGGTGTACTCGAAGTCCTGGGCGAGCTTGTCGGCCGCGTAGACGATTCGGTAGCTACCAGTATCGCTGGTCGTGGCCTCGCCGAGGAGCTGCTCCTCCCGGAGGTTCCGGTTGTAGGCGCGCACGACGAGGCCCGCGCGTGGCGCCCCCGCGGCCGTGACTACCCGACCACGTACGATGAAGGGGGCCGGGGTAAAGCTGCGCGTACTCGTCGAGCGGTTGATCTCGACCCGCACCGCGCTCTCCGGGCGATCGATCCGCCAGACGACCGAGCGCTCCGTGCTGGCGATGCAGGTCGGGCCCTCGAAGAGGCGGAAGAACAACACCGGGACGCGGTCGAGGAAGAGCTCGCGCAGGTGCCGGGTCTCAAGAACAATGCGGAAGATGCCGAGCGCGTCGGAGAAGGCGCACGCGACCAGGTCGTTGCAGAGCCGCCCCTTGTCCCATGCCTCGACGCGCACATCCGGCAGTCCTCGCCCGGTCTGGATGTCGACGACTCGCCCCGTGAGGATGTACTCGTCGCCGCGGCCACGCTCTTGCATCGTCTCCTCCCGTTCCGGAAACGATGGTAACGCTGGAGCAGCGCAGTTTGCTCCGCGTTGTAGAGCATCGGATGAACAATGTCAGTTCCTAGGTTCCGCGAACCGGGGAACCTGAGGCAGGAGTCGGCCTGGGATCTACGTGCCCGGCGGCTTGGGGCCCGAGAGCAGGTTGGGAGGGGCAGGGAATGCGCAGCTCTTGTAGTAGACCGGGCTCGTGGGGTTGAGCTGGTTGGCTTTGTTGTCGCCAGCCGGTGTGCCCGGGGCACCGCGATCAACCCGTCCGCACCTGCCGCGCGACCGTCGCGACGAGGAGCTGGGTCACGCGGCGCATGAAGGCATAATCGAGCGTCTCCCACGTGTCCGTAAGCCGATGATAGTTCGGATTGCGAAACTCCGCGGTATCGGTCCAGAGCATGGCCGGGATCTTCGCCTTCCAGAACGGCGAGTGGTCACTCCGATGCAGCACGGGGAGCCACCCTTCGAGGCCGAGGTAGACCTTCAGTCCCACGACCGGCAGCTCGGGGACCAGCGCTTCCGCCTGCTTTGCCGCGAGCTCCACGAGGTGGTTCGAGCGCTGGTTCGTGAGCAGACCGATGAAATCGCCGACGTCCGGTGCGCCGGGGACCGGAAACGGCATTCGCTGCGAACCTGCCTCGTGGCTCGCATAACCGACCATTTCGAGCACGTGCACGGCGGCGATCGATGCGCCGGCTGGTTGCCGGCGGGCGACGAATGCGATGCTGCCGAGGAGCCCATCTTCCTCGCCATTCCACGCGACGAACCCCACGGGCAAGGGCGTCCCGAGGCTCGCGAGCGCTCGCGCACAGGCGAGCATGGCGGCGATGCCGCTCGCGTTGTCGTCCGCGCCCGGCGTATCGGGCACGCTGTCGTAGTGGGCGCCGACGAGGACCAGGGGGCGATCGACGGCCCCGCGCGGCATTGCGACGACGTTCCGCAGCTCGCCCTCGAGCTCGACGGCATAACCGAGCTCCTCGAACGCATCCGCGATGAACTGAGCGGCCTTTCGGTTCTGGGCGCGCTGGACGAACATGTGCCGCGGTTCGGCGAGCTCGGCGACGGTCTTGAAGAGCTCGGGCTCACTCATGGATGCGAGCGCGTCGATCAGGCTGCCACCATGGCTCGTGGCCTTCGTGCGTCGGAGCTCCATGGGCTGGGTGTCCTTTCTCCTGGGATTCTACAGGTCTCTTACCCGACCTGGCGCATCCAGCGCCGGTCAGCCTCCGACAACATGCCCCGCGCCACGGTCGCTCGCCGCAGCACCGAAAGTACTGCTACTGGATCGCATCCGCAGAGACCGGATGCCCACGCAGGGTTCGCCTCGACCACACCCCAGCCGCGCCCCGCCATTCGCCCGACATCCACGACGACCGCGGGGGGCAGCTCCACGTCGGCATCCTCGAGCACCGCTTGGATCGACGCAGACGCCGCCTCCACCTCCGCTCGGTCCGCCTCCCACTCACCCGCCGCATTCCGAGCGAGCTCCCCACCGCGAATGTAGGGCGAGAATGCCGCCACCTCGCGCTCCCGCACGAAGAACCGGAACTCCACCTCGAATACGACCGGTTCGCTCACCAGCACGGGCAGGTCGGGAGGCAACACCGGATCGGGGTCGAGCGCGGCTCCGTCGGCATAGACGCGCGCGGGGAAGCACTTCTCGTCGGTCGGCTTGACGAACACGCGCTCCCGGATCGACAAGGCTTCCGCGAGCATCGCGAGACGCACGTCACGAAGCCGATGGCGCTGCGGCAACCGCGGCAGCCAGTCGCTCGTCGGCTCGAGCAGCGTGATCCCGAGGTCGTCGGCGATCGCGTCCGCCAGAATCGTCTCTCCGTAGAACACCGGCTCACGCGCCGCGAGGCCCTCTGGGCAGCGGAACGAGTGAAGGCGCTCGACGTCCCAGCCGGCGGAGATCGCCGCGGCGAAGAGCGCGTTCGAGTCAGGACTGTAACGATGGGAGAGGACGAGCGTCGGCACGCGTTCGGATGCTACACGAAGTCGTGGGAGCCGCGCCATCCAGCGCGAGAAGGAACAACGCTCAGGCGTCGTCGTCCGTCCCTCCCTCTCCCTTGATGATCCGCTGAAGTGTACCTCGATCGATTCCGAGGATCCGGCTGGCCTCACTCTTGTTCCAACGAACTGAATCGAGAACTCGGCGAGCGTACCAGTCGTGGACGTCTTTCAGCGTTGTCTTGCACTGTAGAATCCGGTTAGGCACATCGCTTGTGGCGCCCCCGCGCATGGCCGCATTGCTGGAAGGCTCGCTTTTGGACATCCACTCCAGGTTAGTTCCGAGTAGCCAGGATCGAAGCACGTTGTCGATCTCCCGGGCGTTTCCATGCCACGGGCGGTGGACGGCCTCCGTTTGCAGCCAATATGTCGCCGCCTCATCGCGAGCTACCACAGGTGTCGACAAGGTTTCTGACGCACCAGCTAACGCCAGTCGCCGCTGGAGCGCTTCTGCGCAGACGCGGTCGAGCAATCCAATACCGATCGGCACGATGTCTTCTGGGCGGTGGCGGAGAGGTGGAATTTTGATGACGCAACCAGCCAGCCGCTCGTAGAGGTCTCGGCGGAACGTCGCACGTTCGACCATCTCCTCGATCGGGTGCGAGGTCGCGGCGATATACCGAACGTTGACTTGAATCTCCTTGTTGGAGCCGACGGGAGTGATTCTATCTGTTTCGATCGCACGAAGTAGCTTCGCCTGGACAGGGAGTGAGAGGTCCCCGATCTCGTCGAGGAAAACCGTTCCTCCGTCTGCCTCGACGATCTTGCCTTTTCTACTCTTCACTGCACCGGTAAAAGCGCCCTGCTCATGCCCGAACAACTCCGACTCGGCAAGCTCTCCAGGCAAAGCTGCGGCGTTTACCGTTTGTGTTGGTGCAGGTGTCCGACCTGCCCCCAGCGTACCTTGCTGGACCGCGTTCGCGATTATCTCTTTGCCGGTTCCGGTCTCGCCAAGAATCAGCACATTTTGATCGAGAATTGCCTCTCGTAGTATGAGCGTGTCCTCCAAGGAATGGCCAAAGCATGCAGCCCATGCAGAAGCGCGGACGCGCTGCGCATGCTCGGATACGCCGATGAAGGCGTGCAACGCAGTCGAAACGCGCTGAGCGGCGTACAGAAGGCTCCCCACTTCGGCCATGTTCACCCCCATCTGTTGAGTGGCGGCGTTCCCGAGTAGCTCGAAGGGGTTGATATGGCCATCCTTGATAGGACCGATGATCCGAGAGTGGCCCGCTGCGAGGAGCAGTCTGCGTGCATCACGGGGGAGCCCGTCGACCACGAGCTTGCTCGCTACCTCGATGATCTCGCTGATAGGTACGTCGAGTAGCCCGGACACCCCTTCCGGGATGCGGTTGAAGAACGGGTTGCCAAGGTATGCGCGGACCATGGCCTTGAGCCGAGGTGGATCAAGCGCTGCCCGGGCGAGCTTCGACGGACGTGGTTCATGAGATGGCCGCTGCTGCATGACACCCCGATGCTGCACGGTGCTGCGGCGTAGAACAACAACGCCGTGACATCGGCATGTGGATCGCCGACTTTTGCAAGGAAGATCAAGAAGTTCTCGTCCGATGTCCTTATGGGTACAAAAGTTGCGTTGGGCTCCAGCAACCCAGGCGAACAATGAGTTTCGCTACGGGAAACTGGAAGGAGTCCATCATCATGTCGAAGAAGAAGTCGCGCCCCGCTGGCGCCGCTCCGAGCTCGAGCAACGTCGCTGCCGCGGCACCCACCGAACATGTAGCCCCCCGCTTGGCTGAAGCTGCCGCCGCTCCGTCCGGCAACCGCGCGCTGGGCGGGGACGCCTCGGTCCAGCAGATCCTCGACGTGACGCCGAAGGTCTTCCGGTTGTTCCGCAACGCCAGCGGGCTCAGCGCGATCCTGTTCGGGTACATCCGCAGGAAGAATCTCTTCAAGCAGGCCGGCTACGACGATATGGATACGTACGCGCGGCAGCACCTCGGTGTCGAGAGCGCGGCCATGTACAAGAAGATCGCTAGGGCCAGTAAGGCAGGCTGGAAGTACTACCGCGAGCACTTCGACAAGATCGTGCAGAGCGTCGCCGCGGGCCAGAGTCCGCTTGTCGAGGACAACGCGACGCTGCCCAGCATGACGGCCCTCGCGCTGCTCTCCACCGCGTTGAAGTCGGTCCCCGAGGAGGAACGGAGTAAGTTTCTCGCGGACGTGCTCGCAGGGAAGATCCGCGCGGAGGACATGGGGAAGCGGGACCGTGCCATCAACAAGAAAAATTCAGCGACAAGCGGCGCGCCCGACTCCTCGTCGCGTGCTCAA
Source organism: Polyangium jinanense (assembly GCF_028435265.1). Taxonomy (GTDB): domain Bacteria; phylum Myxococcota_A; class Polyangia; order Polyangiales; family Polyangiaceae; genus Polyangium; species Polyangium jinanense. Next base: position 116,448 of record NZ_JAGTJK010000032.1, read on the forward strand.
GTCCCAGACGTAGCTTCGTCGCCCTCCGACATGGGCGCGAAGTTACCCCCGGCCGCCAGGGCGCTCGAGGCGATGCGCGCCGTCGAGGACTCGCTGCTGGAATGCTCGAAGGTCGAGCTTTCGCTGCAGGACAGGGAGGAGCTTCAGCGTCAGGCTCAGGCGCTGGCCAAACTCGCGGCCGACCTGCTTACGAGGATCGCGGCGGAATGAGCGACAGTGTCCGGCGGCGGACCGGGGACGCGGATGCGAAGCAGCTGAAGAAACGGCGACCTCGAGCGCCGGCAACGGCTTTGCGGGTGCACGACGCGGCACTCGCCCTTGCCCCTGATGGGACCGTGTTCATCGCCCTGTCCCAGCTCGTGGGATCGGATGAACTCGCCACGGTCCTTGAGCGTGCGCGCTCGGAAACTGGGGCGGTCTTCGTTGGCGTGCCGCTCGAGGAGCGAGAGCTCAGCCAGTTCGTGATTCCTCGCCTGCAGAAGGCCAGCGTGGAGGCCGCCGCCTGGGTGCTGGGAGTCCGGCGGGCAGGATCCAGGTCCGCCAGGCGCAGGATACGCGCGTAGCCTTCTCTTCGACGACCGCCTGCAACGCGGTGCTCACCGCTCGTTTCCACGAACGCGGCCCGTGCACGGTTAGGTGACCGACTTCACGTCAGCGAAGCGATACCGCTTCGTTTTTGGGCGGTTGTGCACGAAGACGTGACCAAGGCCACTCCCGTCCTCCCCCCAAGAAATGCACTTCCCAAGTGCTCGCGTGCCGACCAGGTCGGGCCACAAGTGACGACAAGTCCAATGCAGAACCCAATAGTTCTGAGCACTTACAGAACGGGGGGGTTGAACGGAGGGCTACCAGCCGAGGTCCCGGAGCCGGCTGCGGAAGCCGCGGGACTTCTTGAAGTGGATCTCGTTCTTGCTGATATCGCGCATCGTCCGGCGTGCAGGTGGGACCTTCTTCCCGAGCTGCTCCTGCGCCAGCGCCTTGCCCTTGTATCGCTTCACCGTGAAGGTGCCGAAGCGATGGAGATAAAGCTCGCCTCGCTCAGCGATCGCGGACATCGTGAGGTCGAGGAACATCGCGGTCACTTCGTTGACGGTTTTCATCGGCAGACCGCAGAGCATCGCCACCTCGTGGTCGATCGAGCGCTTCGTCAGCAGGCGCCCTGCAGGTTCGGCGTGTCCATCGTCGGGAAACTCGGCATCGGTGCTCATCTCGTCGATGTCGTGCATGCGGACAAGAGTGCCGCCTCTTCGGCCTCCAGCGCAAGATCGAACAGGATGGCGCGACCAGCCCGATCCGCGCTCGGTTTTTCCGCATCATTCTTGAGGCGAAGCCCTGTCATAGCCGTTGGTGTTGCGCTATGGATAGTCATGCCCGTCGTCCCGGTTTCGCATCAGTCCGCTTCGCCGCCTCCTGTGCGTCCGCTGGGGGCCCGGCAGAGCGACCTGGCAGCGGCGAAGGCGCTGGCGAGCTTTCTATCCACCAGGGGCGCGTCGACGTTCATCGATGCAGCTCGGTTGCGAGAGCAGCCTCTGCTGGCACCCATCTGCGCTCTCGCGATGACGGTCTGGTCGTCCATGCAGCAGCCGAAGATGCGCACGAGGCACCGGACACCCCGCTACAGGGTGGCCGCGTTCTACGCCTGCCTCGATGATCTCGCGCTCGAGGAGCATCGGGAAACCGCCGAGCGTATCCTCCGCCGTGATCATCCTCGGCATATCCACATTGACGCGAGCAGTGCCCCCGAGGACTACACCGAGCCGCAGTGGCGCAGCGGGCTCGGAATGTTTGCCCGGGACGACAAGGGCGAGCACCTCGTCTCGGTGACCGAGCACAACCGTAAACAATTCGCGCCGCTTATTCTCTTCTCGCTCGCCCATGGCGAGCCTTGGTAGACTGAAAAAGAACGGCCCGGTCAGCTTCCACCCTGACCGGGCCTGAACTCGCGGGATCCTGGCCGACGCGAGCAGGTTCATTCTCCATCACCTGTCGTCGTTCGGCAACCCCTTCGGAGGGCAGTCATGCCGAACAACGACCTCGCCACCGCCCGAGCGGAGCTGGTGGCCAAGTTGACCGTGCGCCAGGAAAGGATGATAGGGGTTATCATCCAAAGCTGACAATGGCCCCGTGGGAAGAATGATCCCACCCCTCACGCGGTGCAGCGCGG
>NZ_JAGTJK010000033.1:0-115981 GCF_028435265.1 Polyangium jinanense
TCGGACTCCGTCGCCTGCCTCGTCCGCGAGACCGCCGCCCTGATCGGACTCCGTCGCCTGCCTCGTCCGCGAGACCCCGGCCCTGATCGGACTCCGTCGGGGCCTCGTCGACCAGGCACCCGACGAGGTCCGATCTCCTCCGGGGCCTCGTCGACCAGGCACCCGACGAGGTCCGATCTCCTCCGGGGTCTCGTCGACGAGGGATTCCGGGTGAACTTACCTCGTGGTCGCGTGTAGGCACCACACGAGGCGTCCTTCGCGTCTTCGCCGACCTTCGGTGTGGTTGACCTCACCATGCGGTGGATCCCCCCCACCCGCCGAACGATTCGATTTCTGGAAATGCGACGGCAATCTGCGCCTTGCTCCTGGAAGTCCACCATTGAACGAGGCTTCCATGGCCGCTTCCGCTTCCAAACCCGCCCCGCCTCCGCCCCCCGACGAAACGTTGGCCCTTCCGCCGCACCGATGATATTGCCGCGCCGTTCCGCGCCTTCTCGGCGTTGGGCAGGTCCCATCGGCTTCGAGCGTTCTGTCGACACTTGGGGCTCCGGATCGCCTTCGGCGTCCTACGCCCCAAACCCCACGCGGCATGGCCACCTCCCGTCTCTCCACCTTCGTCCGACAAGGACGCCGCCACGTCGCGCTCACCGTGCTCGGCGCTGCCGCCCTTGCGACGTTCTTGCCCCGCGGCATCCCGAACCTGGGCGCGAAGGACAGGTCCACGGCGCTTGCCTCGGCGCTCGCGTCGCAGGGCCTCGTTCTCACTGCCGACGACGTGGCCTGGATCGATCCGCCGCGTGGCGTCTGGGGCGCGCTTGGTGCGAAGAGCCGCGCCGTCGTCCGCGCCGCGCCTGCGCAAGGCGAGCCGAACGACCTCTACCTCGTGCACGCCGAGCTCTCGCCCGAAGGCGTCCTCCTCGATGTCGGCGGGGCCTACAATCTCACCGAGACGAGCGGCGCCGATGAGTCGCGCCCCGTCGTCCGTGGCGAACGACTGGCCTACGTCTCGAGCCCGCTCATCGCCGGCAGCCATCCCACCGTGCACGTCTTCGATCTCTCGGGACAAGCACTCGCGACCGAGGGCTGGACCCGCGTCGAGCGATTGCAGAACGCGCTCACGAACGCGCAGGAGACGGGACAACTCCGCGGCATCGGCAAGCGCACGTTCACGCTCGGCGAGGGCGAAGGCGAAGCCGCGGCGCAAGAGGCCGAACCAAAGGAAGGCGAGGCGCCCGCGCGTGACGTGCGATGCGCGCTCGAAGAAGCCACGCTCGTCGTGCGTGATGGAACCCGCGAGGCACGCGTGCCGCTCGATGGCCCTGCGACGCTCCCTGCTTGGCTCTCGCACGAGAGTGGGGAGATTGCGCGGCCGGGCAACGTCGTCACGTGGTCGGTCGATCGCGTGCGTGACGTCATCGGCGACGAGGCGATGCAGACGATCAAGGCCGTCGCGTTCGCGGGCCTCGAGGTCGTCATGCGGCAGAAGGAGAGCATGGGCGGCGAGCAGGCCGCGGCCGAGGCGATCGCGGAGGACCTCGGACAAACCACGCTCGAAGCGCCCACGCGTACGATGCCCACGGACCCCGAGATCGGCTGGCCACCGGCGCCGCTCGATCCGTGGATCACGCCCGCGCTCCCCGGCGAGGGACAGTGGAACCCGCAGGACAAGGATCCCTTCATTCGAAGGATCGAGGGCCTGCCGCCCGCGTTCGTCACGACGTACATCCGCCCTGATCGCTCACGCAAGACGACGCGCGTGTTCATCGTCGTATGGGATCCGCGTCAGGTGGAGCTCCACATGATGGCCGGCACGGTCGAGCCGAAGGGCGCGACGGGTGAAGCTGGGCCGGGCCTCATCCCGCGTGATCCCGCGGTGCTCGAGCGTGTCGTCGCTGCGTCGAACGCAGGCTTTCAAGCGCTGCACGGCGAGTTCGGCATGATGGCCGACGGCGTCGTCTACTTGCCGCCGAAGCCGTACGGCGCGACCGTCGCCGTGCTGCGTGATGGCTCCACGGCGTTCGGGAGCTGGCCCGAGGATCAGAGCATCCCGCCGAACGTGATGTCGTACCGACAGAACATGACGGTCATGGTGCTCGACGAGAAGTTCAACCCGTACAACCGCTCGTGGTGGGGCGGCACGCCGCCGGGTTGGGCGGACAAGACGCACACCGTGCGCACGGGTATTTGCCTGACGAAGGAGAAGTTCGTCGCGTACTTCTACGGCGCGGATCTCGGCCCCGAAGGGCTCGCGCAGGCAATGATCCAGACGCGCTGCTCGTACGGCATCGCGCTCGACATGAACGCGGGTCACAGCGGGCTCGAGTTCTACAAGGTCGCGCAAGAAGGCGAGATGGATCCGCTCGGCAGGCCCTTGCAATACGACTGGGAGTCGGAAGGCACGGTCTCCGGCATCGACGGATGGAAGTTCCGCGGCAGGCGCTTCATCCGCGGCATGGGCCTCATGAACTTCCCGCGCTACATCAAGCGCGAGGCACGCGACTACTTCTACATGACGCTGCGCCACGTGCTGCCGGGCCCGGGGATCACGCCCGTCGCGCAACCGCCCGTCGACGGCGAAGGACAGTGGCGCGTGAAGGGCTTGCCGCAGCATGGTTTTCCGTATGCGCTCGCCTCGACGGAGCTGCGCATCGACGCGGCGCGGCCCGATCGCAAGGCGCGCGTGGTGAAGATCGATCCACGCACGGTGGCGGCCGCGAAGGCCTCGGCGCAAAGCGCGGGCAAGACCGTGGCGGTGCTCGATGCGGGCCCGGCCGATGCAGGTGCGGGATCGGCGTCGCTCTGGGCTTCGGCCGGCGCGTTCGCGATCGGCGCGGAGTCGCCCGTCGAAGGCGCGGTTCGCCTCGCAACGGGCTCGCCGAACGCCGCGGTCGCCGCGGCCGCCGTCGGCGTGAACGACAAGGACGGCATGCTCCTCTACGTCGAGCTCTTGACGCCTGCGGATGCTTCCGCGGCCGACGCAAAGGCGCTCGACGCGCTCTTGAAGAACGCGGGATGCAGCACGCGGCTGCTTCTTGCGAAGCCGCTCGCGGTGGCGCTCGGCGGCGACACGGATCTCGCCGGCGCGGCCGTGCATCCGCCCCAGGGCCCGACGGCCGTGCGCCTCGCCCGCGCCGAGGCCCCCGGCGGCCGCCGCTTCCTGGAGGACACGCCCATCGTGCCTTTCGACAAGTGGTATCCGCTGCAACAGAAGCGGATCCGCTACTTCAAGAAGCCCCAGAAGGACCCCGCTGAGGGGGCGTCGAACTGACGGATCGCACCGTTCGGTGCGTGGAAGCTCGCTTCGCGAGCTTCCCTCTAGGGGGTGAATCGTCCCGGCTTCGCCCGGACGAGAGGGGGACGCGAGGCGTCCCCCTTGGGACCGAGGGACGAACTCCGCGGAATCATGTGAAGAAATTCGCGAAGCACGCCAAGCGCGGCTAGGCTAGGCGTGTCTCGGTTTTCCCGCCTGGGCGCGGTGCGAACACGGAGACCCATCGACCCTCTACTCGCGTCGCGCGAGATGTGCGAAAGGGTTTCCTGTCGTCCGCGGCGTAACGTCGCATTCTGTCGAGGAGTGGCTGAACATGGCCGATGATAAGGGCAGCGATCTGGACGTCTTCGAGGGGCTAGCGAAGAAGGCTCCTCGCAGCACCACGCCAGGACTCATGCCGCCGCCCCCTTCGGGAGCTGCCCGCAAGAGCACGCTGCTCGGCGGGGTCGCACCCGTTCCCCTTCCGCCCCCGCCTGGAAGCGGCGGACCCTTGCCCCCGCCCCCGAGCGCGTTGCCCCCTCCGCCAGGGGCACCCTCGCAGCGGATCGCGACGCCCCTGCCGCCGCCGCCCGGCGCAGGCGCGTCTTCGATCCCGCTGCCGCCGCCGCCGGGAGCCGCCACGTCGGTGCCTCTTCCCATGCCCCCCGCGCCGCCGCCCGGAGCCGCCACGTCGGTGCCGCTGCCGCCGCCGCCCGGAGCCGCCACATCGGTGCCGCTCCCGCCGCCGCCAGGCGCAGGCAACTCCTCGCTGCCGCTGCCGCCGCCGCCCGGAGCCGCCGCGCCGGTACCGCTGCCGCCGCCCCCCGGCGCGCCGACCGGTGAAGCCCCCGCCGCGAAGGTGGGCCCCGGCGGCAAGGCCGTCGACATGGACTGGGACGACGAGGAAGAGTCGACCCACGTCTTCGACGCGAGCAAAGGCGACCCGCACCCGACCGGCCCGCGCCCCGCCGCCGGCATGCCTCCCATGAGCAGCGCGGCCGCGGCCCTGCTCTCCGGCTCGGGTGGCTCCGCGCGCCCCGCGCCGCTGCCCCCGCCCGTCGCGGTTCCGACGCTCGGCACGTTGCCGCCCGGCGCCGCGATGCCGCCGCCTCAGGCGCCCGGCGTGTCCACGACGCTCGCCTCCGCGGGCGTGGTGCCCGTCCCCGCGATGCCGCCCTCGCAAGCGCCGATGACGGCGCGCTCCGAGGCGACGGCGATCCGCCCGCGCCCCGATCTGGTCGGCATCCCCGGCGTGCAGCCCGCGCCGTCGTCCGGCGGCAGCAAGATCGCCATCATCCTCGGCGCCGTCGCGCTCGTCGCGGTCATCGGCCTCGGGGTCTTCATGTTCCTGCCGAAGAAGGGCTCGCTGAAGATCGACATCCAGTCGAAGGGCGCGTCGATCAGCAAGGCGGAGATCTTCGTCGACGGCCAGAAGAAGTGCGACACCACGCCCTGCGTGGTCGCCGAGCTCGGCCCCGGCGAGAAAACGGTGCGTGTCATCGTCACGGACCTCGGCAAGGACGAGAAGGTTTCGGCCGTCGTCGAGGCCGGCAAAGAGACGCCCGTCATGGTCACGCTCGAGACCAGCGGCGCTGCGCCCGGGACGTCGTCCGCGCCGGCAACGGCGAGCGCGAACGTGACGGGCCTGAAGATCCTCGCCGCGACGCCGAACACGAAGGTGTGGATCGACGGCACGGATAAGGGCGTGCTCCCGGTCGAGTTGAAGGACATCACGGCCGGCTCGCACAAGCTCAAGTTCGAGGCCGGCGACCGCTACGACAGGCTCGAGCAGACGGTCGACATCGAGGCCGGCAAGCTGAAGGAGATCGGCCCGATCAAGCTCAAGGTGCTGCGCGGGCAGATCGTGCTCGAGCTCGCGACCGAAGGCGCGGCCGTCAAGCTGGTCAACGCGAAGAAGGAAGAGAAGAAGATCCCCGAGAAGGAGTGGAAGAACCAGCCCGTCAAGATCGACCTCGATCCCACGGCCGGCTGGAAGCTCGTCGCCACGAAGAAGGGCCTCGACGACTTCTCGCAAGATCTCACCTTCGACGACGGCCTCGCCGAGAAGCCGATCCGCATCGCGCTCTACGAGCCGGGCAAGGCGCCGACGAACGACGCCGTGGCGAGCGGCTCGGCGAGCGGCTCGGCGAGCGGCTCCGCGAGCGGCTCCGCGACCGACACGGGCTCGGCGACGGGCTCGACGTCGAGCGGCTCGACGTCGAGCGGCACGTCCGCGACCGCGTCGACAGCGTCGGGCGGCGACAAGGCGCCGGCCACGGGCAACGGGACGCTCAACATCAACTCGATCCCGGTCTCGAAGGTCGTCCTCGACGGTCGTCCGCTCGGCAGCACGCCCAAGGTCGGCGTGAGCGTGCCGGCCGGTACGCACACGGTGACGTTCATCCACCCCGACAAGGGCAAGCAGACGGTGAGCGTGACCGTGAAGGCCGGCGAGACGAAGACGGCCGCCGTCAAGTTCAAGTGAACCTGCCCCTCACCTCGCTCTCCTCCCCTCTCCCTCGCAGCTGAGCATTAATCTCATCTGGGAGGCGCTGCGCTGGGGCTTTGCCCCAGGCCCCACCGGGGCTATCCGCCCCTGGACCTGGACCAGCGCAAGCGCTGGACCCGGGGTCGATGAACTGCGCAACGCGCAGTTCATCGAACAGGCCAGGTCAAGACCAACGACGACCCTGCCCATCAAGACCGCGGCGCTGACGATTCAACAGGCAACGTGCCCGTCGCCAGCGTGCAACGCACCTTCCTGGTCTTGCCACCGGCCTGTTGGAAGAACTGCGCGATGCGCAGTTCTTCCACGAACGGTCCAGGGCTTGCCCTGGTTCGGGTCGAGGGGCGAACAGCCCCCGCGGGGCCCGGGGCAGCGCCCCGGCGCGACGCCTCGCGATGAGACCAATGCTCAGCCCTCGCACGGAGAGGGGATGGGGGTGAGGGAACTCCCCTCAGCGCTGCTCTTCCGAACTCGCCTTCGCCCACGCCTGCCACGTGAGCGCGCAGCGCCGATCGTTCGCGTGCGCGCCGCCCGCGCAGTACGCCGGATCGAACGGCGGACCGAGCACGAACAGCGTCGACTTGCTGACGAACGGTACGTCCCGCAGCGTGAGCTCGAGCATCTCCGACTGCCGTCGACGATACGCTTCGAGCTTCGCCTCGCCGACGAGGGATGCGAGCTGCTGCTGGAGCCGCTCGCGCAGCTCCTCGTCGTCCGTCACCGCGAGCGTGCGCTGAATCAAACGGATCGCTGCATCACGCTCGCCTTGCCGATTCAGGATCCCCGCGCCTGCGACGGCGGCCCATCCCATGGCACCCGCATCCCCGCCGAGCTCCGCCGCGCGCGCGAGCATGCGCGCGCCGTCGGCCTTCCATGCCGCGCGCTCCTCCGGATCCGTCAGGTACGTACCGGGCGCGATGAACGCGATGAACTGACCCGCTGTCCTCCACACCTCGGGATCGAGCGGCCGATTTCGCGTCCCGCGTTCGAGGATTGCCCGCGTCCGATCGATGTCCGCGCGATCGGCCTCCGCGATCTGGAGCGTGATGAGCGCGTCCGAGAGCAAGTATGGATCTCGGAACTCCGGATCGAGCTCGTTGATCGTGTCGATGAGGTCCGCGACGTTCTCGAAGCGCCGACGTTCGAACGTGTGCAGCCCCTGCGAGACGAGCACGTGTGCCCACAGCACGTCCGCGAGCGCTGCGCGGTAGCCGAACGAGAGCGTCACGACCTCCTTCGGCGGCGGCAAGAGATGCACGTCGCTCGTCTCCTTCACGCGCGCATGTTGTTCCGCGACGCGCGCGCGAACCGATCCGATGCACAGCGCCGACACGCCCACCACGATCGCGGTCCGGACGTAGTCGGAGAGCGCGGGCATCACTCCACCTCGCGATCCACGAACATGCCGGGCAAGACGCGCGGAGGTTGTCCCGGCACGCGCTCGCCGCGCACCTGGAACGTCGACAGCTTGCCGTCGCCGTCGAGATCACCGTGTGCGGTCGCGACGAACCGCATCACGCGTGTTACCGGATCGAGCTCGCTCTCGAACTTGAACGAGAACGCGTGCGGCTCCTCGATGCGGAAGTCGAGCGATCGCCACGTGAGGTGCTCCCAGATCTCGGGAGGATCCGTGACGCGCACGCCGCGCGGGACCTCGGCCGGTGTGAGCGGCGCGGCCGGTGGGAAGCTGATGTCCTGCGGCTTGCTCTCTGCGTACGCGACGGCGTGTGTGACCAGCCGATCGAGGTTGTCGAGCGGCTCGCTCAGCTTGGAGGCGTGCAGGTTGCGGATGAACGCGGGCACCGCCACCGCGAGGACGCTGCCTCCGATCGCAAAGGCCACGCTGAGCTCGAGCGCGCTCCATCGCGACATGCCCCCCTTCTAGCGCGCCGCTGCGTCGGTTTCCACCCGAGAAGCGCGCGGCCCCGGGGCCCAGGAAAACACGCCGCTTCCGCGAGGATGCTCGATAAAAAACGAAACCCGGACCGCAATGCGCGGCCCGGGTCCCGGAGGCGAGGTCCGTTCGGCGCGCCCGAGGCGCGCTTCAGGTTTGGATCACTCGTACTCGTTCGAGATGAAGACCTGGGTCGAGCGAACGAGCTGCTTCGTGGTGCTGTCGACCTGGCCGGTCAGCGTGAAGATGCCGTACTCGCTGCTGTCGCCGTCGAGATCACCCTTCGCCGCCGCCTCGAAGCTCTCGGCGCCGCTGACCGACGGACCGGCCGGCGTGGCGAGCTGACCGACGGGCGCGCTGCCCTTCGTGTACGAGTACTGGTAGTAAATCGGGTCGCTGATCTCGAAGCGGAGGCACTTCCAGCCGTTCGTCGAGTCGCCACCGGCGAAGTCGACCGCACCGCTGTTGTTCGGCTGGTACTTCTTCGCCGCCGGGACGCCGGCCTGGGGGACGGAGTTCGTCGCCGTGCCGCAGAGCGAGTGCGTCGGGACGTTCGACTCCTGGCCGAGCTGCAGGAGCTGCGAGGTCGTGTTCTCGCGCTCGTACGACTCGGCGGCGGCGCGGGCGATGCGGCCGACCGAGTTCTTCGCCTCGCTCGTCTTGGCGCTCTTCAGGTACCGGTTCACGCCGAAGATCGCGAGCGCCGCGAGGACGCCGATGATGGCGACGACGATCATGAGCTCGACGAGGGTAAAACCACGCTTGTCGTAACGCTTGAATGCACGCATGACGGACCTCCTCCTCTGGCAGACGAAATGTTTCGGAGCGGCAAACCTCGCCGCGAATCTGTCGATCCCCCCTCGACGAGTCAAAAAATGCTCGTCGGATCCTGGGATCTCATACGAAATCGAATCGCCGACGTCCCAATCGATGCTTCGTCACTCGTCGTCGCCGTTTTTCGGATCGACGCAGAGCTCGCCCGTGAGCGAGGACGATGCGAAGAGCGAGAATTCGTTGTCGGCGTCCTGGTCTCCCGCAGCCTGCACCACGAACCACGGACCATTCACGGTCGCGTGCGCCGTAGCCCAGTTTTGGCAAAACGGCACGTTGGCGACCCCCTCAGAAGGGGCGATTCCCGCGACCACCGCATAACCGAAGCGCACCGGGCCGTCGGTCGTCACATTGAGCTGCATCCAGCAATCGTGGAGTGCATTGCCCGTCTGACCATTGTCCCAATTCCGCTTCTTGTCGTTCGGCGTGGCCGGATACCAAGGCGTGAACGATTTCGTACACCCGAGATACTGAAACGTCTCGGCTCTGTAGGCTTCCTCCGCGACACGAATCCCGGAGACGACGGCCTTCACCTCCGACGCCGCAGCGCCTCGGATGTAGCGGCGATACCCGACCATCGCGATCGCCGCGAGCACGCCAATCATCGCCACCACGATCATCAGCTCGGAGAGCGTGAACCCACGGCGCTTTGCGTAGCTCCTGGGTCGTTCACCGAACTGCATCGTGTTCTTCGTTAAAGCACGGCTCGTGCCACCCGCGATCCGCGCCCCGAGGCGCACCCGGAGAAACGAACGATCCACCTCGATCCAGCGGCTTTCTCCGGCATTTTCGTTCATCGTGGTGGATCCTTGACGCTCGGGGAATGTACCTTTCGCGTCGCACGGTGACCAAAATTGTCACCGGCGGGCTTCGCGTGGTGACGATTCTCGTCGCCCCCCCGCCGGCGCCGGCTGGGCAGGCACGATCGAGCCCTCCGTCTCGTCGTCGTCGTCGGCCGCGTCCGTGTCGAGCCCGTGCTTCGCGAGGCGGTAGCGCAGCGAGCGGAACGTGACGCCGAGCAATTTCGCCGCGGCTTTGCGCACGCCGCCGCTTCGCTCGAGGGCCTGCAGAATGAGGCGCCGTTCGACCTCGCCGAGCACGTCCTCGAGCACGCACCCCTCCGGCGGGAGCTCCGAAAGAAGAGGCGCCGGGCTCGCCGAGAGGCCGCTCACCTGCGCAGGCAAATCGCCGAGTCCGATCGCAGGCCCCGACGCGAGCGCCACCGCGCGCTCCATCATGTTCTCGAGCTCGCGCACGTTGCCGGGAAACTTGTAAGCGTCGAGCGCGCGTAATGCGTCCGTCGTCAATCCCCGGACGTCCTTGCCGAGCTCGTTCGCGAATCGACGCACGAATCGCTCGGCGAGCCGCGCCACGTCCCCCGGGCGATCCCGCAACGGCGGTAGCTCGATTCGAATGACGTTGAGTCGATAATAGAGGTCCTGCCGGAATTTGTTCTGCCGAACGTCGGCCTCGACGTCGCGATTCGTCGCCGCGAGGACACGCACGTCGACCGGAATTTCGGCCGCGGCGCCCACGGGCCGCACCTTGCGCTCCTGGAGTACGCGGAGGAGTTTGACCTGGAGCGAGGCGGGCAGCTCGCCGACCTCGTCGAGCAGGACCGTGCCGCCCTCCGCCTCGCGGAAGAGGCCAAGCGCGCGCGCGCCCGCGCCCGTGAACGCGCCTTTCTCGTGGCCGAAGAGCTCGCTCTCCATGAGCGCCTCGGGTAGCGCGCCGCAATTGACCACGAGGAAAGGTTTTCCCGAGCGATCGCTGCGATCGTGCAGCGCCCGCGCGACGCGCTCCTTGCCCGTGCCGCTCTCGCCCGTGATGAGCACCGTGGTGCGCGTGGGCGCGATCTTTCCGACGATCTCGGCGACACGTCCCATCGCGGGGCTCGCGAAGATGTCGTTCTCGGCGGGCTCGAGGCGCGAGATCTGCGCGCGGAGGCGCTGGTTCTCGAGGAGGATGCTGCTCTTTTCGAGGGCCTTCTGCGCGAGCGCGATGACCTCCGCCGGCGAGAAAGGTTTGCCCACGAAGTCGTACGCGCCCTTCTTCATCGCATCGAGCGCGTTCTCCACGCTCGAATGCGCGGTCATCACGATGACCTCCGTCGCGGCCGATCGTTGCTTCGCGGCCGTGAGAACCTCGATGCCCGATCCGTCCGGCATCACGAGGTCGGTGATCACGAGCGGGAAGGGCTGCGGGTTCTGCTGCAAGGCCTCCATCGCAGCGCGCACGCCCGGCGCGGCGACAACCTCGATCCCGTGCCGCCGAAAGGCGATCTCCAGGACCTGCCGCAGCGCAGGCTCATCATCGATGACGAGGATCTTCGTCGGGGTCGGCGGAACACTGAGCGGCATGGAGGCCATCCTGCAGAAATTATCATGCCGCTCGTCGGGCGCGCAGAATCTCGCAGGCGTTCTCCGCCGAGAAACGCGTGGCCCAGCCTCCGGCGCGCGCGCGTCGTGAGCAGACGCGCCGCGCCAGGTCAGGGCACTGTCACTTCATTTGCAGGCGGACGGATCCGCCGGGCCGGACGGGGTGAGATCCTGGACGACGAAGGTGGTGCGTGCGCTCTCGTCCTCGCCGAGGTCCTGCGCGACCCAGGCGAGGTCGCAGAGATCGGCCGCGATCTGGACCTCGTATCGGCCGTCGCGGTCGCGATCCTCGACGACCGCGCCCTCGCCCGTTCGCTCGTTGAAGACGATGACGATGGCGCCTTCGAGGCATGCGCCGGAGATGGTCCACAGGCCCGGCGCCGCCGCCTGCGGAGAGATGAAGTCGGGCGGCTCGGGCGGAGGGAGGGGGAGGGTCGGGCTCAGGCAACCCGGGAGCGCCACGAGGAAGGCGGCTGCGAAACACCGGAGCAAGGAGCGGCGACCCATCACGCGGGCGCCCGGTGCACGACGCATGCCCCGCGAAACCTAACGGATCTTCTGGAAAAACGTGGCGATGAACGCGGCCTCGCGGGAGGCCGAGACAACTACGTTGCCATGGTGCGCCCGTCGGTTTGCAACACGCGCAGGCTGATGCGTTTTTTCGGGAGATCGACGGTGAGCGTCGGCGCGTGGTCCGCTTCGCCTTCGTCGAGCAACTCGCCAACGAGGTCGTAGTCGCTCGCCTGCGTGATGCGCACGCGGCGGATCTCGCCCGGACGCGCCTCGCCGCCCGAGAGGTAGACCTGGCCGTCGATGTCGGGCGCCTGGCCGCGATGGCGGCCCATCTGGACGAACTCGTGCTCGTCGCTCGTGCCCTCGACGAGGACCTCGAGCTCGCGGCCGATGAGCGCGGTGTTCTTCTTGTGGGCGATGCGCCGCTGCAGCGACATGAGCTTGCGGTAGCGGTTCGAGGCGACGCGCGCCGGCACCTTGTCGGGCATCTCGGCGCTGCGCGACGACTCTTCGTCGGAGTAACGGAAGACGCCGACCCGATCGAACTCGGCCCACGTGACGAAGTCGACGAGGTCCTTGAACTCCTCGTCGGTCTCGCCGGGGTGGCCGATGATGAAGGCGGTGCGGAAGGTGAGGTCGGGGATGTCCTTGCGCAGGCGCGTGACGAGCTTGCGGAGGCGTTCGCCGCCGTGGCCGCGGCGCATGCGGCGCAGCATGCCGTCGGCCGCGTGCTGGAGCGGCATGTCGATGTACGGGACGACGCGCGGGTGCTGCGCGATGAGCTCGACGAGCTCGTCGGTGATCGTCTCGGGGTAGAGGTAGAAGAGGCGCGCCCAGTGAAGGCCCGGGACGTCCGCGACGCGACGCACGAGCTCGGCGAGCGTGGGGCGCGCGCCGGCAGGCAGATCGCGGCCATAGGCGATGGTGTCTTGCGAGACGAGGTTCACCTCGCGCACACCCGCGGCGACGAGCTGTTCGACCTCGGCGACGACGTCCTCGACGGGGCGCGATCGCTGGCCTCCGCGGAGCTGCGGGATGACGCAGAAGGAGCAGGTACGATTGCAGCCTTCGGCGATCTTCACGTAGGCGCTGCCGCCGGGCGTGGAGATCGTGCGGGGATCCGAGGCGCGGACGACCCAGTCGGCGGGGTTGCCGACGAGCATGCGATCGGCCTTGCCCGTGAGAACCTGCTCGAGCTTGAGCATGTCGCTCGAGCCGAGGATGTGATCGACCTCGGGCATCTCGTCGGCGATCTCGGTGGGGTGGCGCTGCGAGAGGCAGCCGGCGACGACGAGCTTCTGGAGGTGCCCGTCCTCCTTGAGCTTCGCCATCTCGAAGATCGCGTCGATCGACTCCTTCTTGGCCTCGCCGATGAAGCCGCAGGTGTTGACCACGATCACCTCCGCGTCCTCGGGGGCGGGGACGTGGTCGTAACCAGCGCGTCGCGCCACGCCGAGCATGACCTCGGAGTCGACGCGGTTCTTCGGGCAGCCGAGGGAGACGAAATGAATCTTCTTGCCGGACATGGGAACAATCCTGGGAGGTCGGAGCTTGACACGGCAGAGCCGCAGAGAGCGTCGGGGCCCGTGTTTTTCCAACGGGCACGGGGTGCCAGCACCCTCCCTCCTCCCACCCCAACAGCCCGACGCTCTCTGCTGGCTCGGAGAAGCTTGCTGCACGCCTCGAATCGTCGGTCGGGCTCCTCGGAATACTGCCTGTATTCCTGCGTCGCCCTCCCTAGCTTCGAGGCGTTCGCGGCGCTTCTTGCTGCCGGATGGGGGGAGGTCTCGGTTAGGGCTTGGCTTCCTCCATGCGGGCGACGAAGCGCTGGAAGAGGTAGAGCGCGTCGTGCGGGCCGGCGGCAGCCTCGGGGTGGTACTGGACCGAGAACGCCGAGAGGCCGGGGAGGTCGAGGCCCTCGCTCGTGCCGTCGTTGAGGTGCACGTGCGTCGTGCGCGCCTTGCCCTCGAGGGAGGCAAGATCAACCGCAAAGCCGTGGTTCTGCGTGGTGATCTCGATGCGGCCGGTGTCGAGGTCCTTCACCGGCTGGTTGATGCCGCGGTGGCCGAACTTGAGCTTGTACGTGCGGCCGCCCATGGCGAGCGCGAGGATCTGGTGGCCGAGGCAGATCCCGAAGAGCGGCTTTTTCCCGACGAGCCCGCGCACGGTGTCGATCGCGTAGGAGACGGCTGCGGGATCGCCAGGGCCGTTCGAGACGAAGACGCCGTCGGGCGCGAGGTCGAGGATCTCGGCAGCGGTCGTCTTCGCAGGCAAGACCGTGACGCGGCAGCCGACATCGACGAGCGAGCGCAGGATGTTGCGCTTGATGCCGAGGTCGACGCAGACGACGTGCTTGTTCGTCGCGTGCGCACCAGGGACCTTCGTGCCGAAGGCGCCCGAGCCCTCGGTCCAGACGTAGGGCTCTTTCGGCGTGACGCGCTGGGCGAGGTCGAGGCCTTCCATCGACGGCGCCTCGCGGGCGCGGCGGATGAGCTCTTCCGGCGAGGCCTTGCCGATCGCGCCGTTCTGCGATCCACGATCGCGGAGCGTGCGCGTGAGCAGGCGCGTGTCGATGCCCGCGAGGGCCACGATGCCGTGCCGCGCGAGGTAGGCGTCGAGCGTCTCGTTCGCGCGGAAGTTCGCGGCGACGGGGGAGAGGTCGCGCACGAGGAAACCCGCGACGTGCGGCGCGCCGGTGATGCTCTCGTCGTCCTCGCGGTTGATGCCCGTGTTGCCGATCTGCGGGGCCGTCATCGTGACGATCTGCCCGCAGTACGAGGGATCCGTGAGGACCTCCTGGTAGCCGGTCATGCCCGTCGTGAAGACGACCTCGCCCGTGGCGATGCCAGGCGCGCCCCAGGCGACGCCCTCGAACGTGGTGCCGTCCGCGAGGCAGAGATATGCGCGCTCGCCGCTCATCGTGCTTGTGCTTCTCCCTGGGCCAGTACGTCGTGCACGACGCGGCCCGCAGCCATGGTGAGCTCGACCGAGCCCGTGACGGACTTGCCGAGGAAAGGAGTGTTCTTGCTCTTCGACCGGAGGCGCGCCGGATCCACGGTCCAGCGCTTCTCGGGGTTCACGAGGCAAAGCTCGGCGAGCGCGCCCTCGCGCAGCGTCGGCGCCGAAAGGCCCACGATGCGCGAGGGCGCGGCCGTGAGCGAATCGATCAGGCGCGCGAGCGGGAGCGCGCCCTCGCGCACGCGGGCGAGGAGCAGCGGGACCACGAGCTCGAGGCCGATCATGCCGGGCGAGGCCTCGGCGAACTCGCAGTCCTTCTCCAGCGAGGAGTGCGGCGCGTGGTCGGTCGCCACGCAGTCGATCGTGCCGTCGGCGAGGGCCTCGCAGAGCGCGGCGACGTCCTCCGGCTCGCGCAGCGGCGGGTTCACTTTGCAAGCCGTGTCGTAGCCGATCACCGAGGCGTCCGTGAGCGTGAGGTGGTGCGGCGTGACCTCGGCGGTGACGCGGATGCCGCGCGCTTTGGCCTCGCGAAGGATGCGAACGGCGCCGCGGGAGGAGATGTGGGCGACGTGATATTTCGCGCCCGTAACTTCGGCGAGCAGGACGTCCCGGGCGACGATGATGTCCTCGGCGACGCGGGGCCAGCCGCGCAGGCCGAGCCGCGTGGAGACGGCGCCCTCGTGCATGAGCGCGCCCTCGGTGAGCGCGTGATCCTCGGCGTGCTGGATGACGGGGAGGTCGAAGTTCGCGGCGTACTCGAGGGCGCGGCGCATGACGGCGCTCGACGTGACGCAGCGGCCGTCGTCGGAGACGGCGACGGCGCCCGCGTCCTTGAGGTCGGCCATCTCGACGAGCTCGGCGCCCTTCTGGCCGAGGGTGATCGCGCCGATCGGGTGCAGCGCGGGGCCCTCGATCGCGCGCGCCTTCGCGACCATCGCCTCCGTGATGCTGCGCGTGTCGTTGACGGGACGCGTGTTCGGCATGGCGCAGACATGCGCGAAGCCGCCCGCGGCCGCGGCGGCGAGGCCGGACGCGATGTCTTCCTTGTACTCCTGGCCCGGCTCGCGCAGGTGGGCGTGCAGATCCACGAAGGCCGGGACGAGCAGGAGCCCTTCGCCGGAGAGCACGCGCGCTCGCTCGGAAGCGAGGATCTCCTTCGTCGCGGCGCCCGCGCCGATGCGCGTGATGGTTCCGCCCTCGACGACGATGTCCACGATCGCGTCGAGGTTCGCGCCTGGATCCACCGCGCGCACGGCGGTGATGACGAGCAGGCCGTCCTTTCTCTGGAGACCGAGCATCGCCCGCCCTCTAGCATTTTTGCGCGGAGGGGGCTCGCAAAGCAGCGAGCCTGCCCACGAGGCTTGCGCGATCGCGTCGCTGTCCGGGGAAAGGCGGCGCCGGCTTGTCCGTCGGGGAAATCGGAAAGCGTGGCGAGGACGAACCCCGCCGGCACGCCGTTACTTTGAGGTCAAATGAGCTTGAGAGCGGCGGCGACGTCGATGCGGCCGCGGAGGACGCCCTTGCCGCGCTCGCTCTGGGCCATCGAGAGGGGCGTCGCGCTCTGGAGCAGTGCGGTGCGGACGGCGCGTGCATCCACCTGCTTTCCACGGGCGATCTGCACGCTGAGGAGGAGCGCGGCGACGCCGGCGACCATCGCGGCGGCGAAGGTCGCGCCGCTCTGCGCGACGGTTCCCCCGCCGGGAGCCGCGCCGATGAGGCCTTCGCCCGGCGCGACGATGCCGCTGTCGCGGTAGGTCGGGCCCCACATGCCGAAGTCGAGCAGCTTGCCTTCCGCGTCCTCGGCCGCGACGGCGAGCACCGTGGAGGCGGCCGTGGGCACGTGGAAGTGCTCGTTGCCATCGCCCTCGGCGGCGACGACGACGAGCACGTTACGCTCGGCGGCGCGGGCGAGCGCCTTCGCGAGCGCGTCGAGCATGCCCGCGTCCGGCGAGAGCGCGCCGCCGTGCATCGTGATGACGTGAGCGCCGGCGGCGATCGCGTCGCGGATGCCCTTCGCGAGATCGGGCGGATTGCCCGCGGGCGCGGTCGTCTCGGGGCGGAAGTTGTGCACGGGCACGACGATGCCCTTCGCCTTCGGAGCGATCCCCGGCGCGGGGCCGCTCGGCTGACCGAACACGAGGCTCGTGACGTGGGTTCCGTGCGTGCGGTCGGCCGCCTCGTCGCTGGACACCGGCATCTCGAGGGCCGTGACGTTCGCGCCGCGGAAGGCCGGGTGCGCGAGATCGACCGGGCCATCGAGGACGGCGACGCAGACGTCGGGGCTTCCGAGGGTTTCAGCCTGAAGCGCGGCGAGGCCGGCCAGGTTGGATCGCGGGTCGGTGGACATGGGCTGACGGAGTCTACCTTCTTTTCTTCGCAGGGGTCCACCCTTGCGCTTCCTTGTTCGCGGGGATCCAGGCTCGCGCGGGAAGGCCGCGATTTTTTCGCGCGCCGCGGCCGGGCAGGCGTCCGAACAGTGCTCTGGACTCTCGTCGTCGGCTGCGACGCACCTCGATGGATTTCCGTCTTCTTCGGAAGATCGCGCTCTCGCGGGAGGCGTCAGCGAGCGAGATCAAGGAAGACGCGCGTCTTGGCTTGCGCGATGGCGTAGGTGGCGTCGACTCCGTCGCGGCGGGCGTAGGTGATGTTCGTCCCGCGAAACGCGTCGCCGGCGCCGAGGGAGATGCGCAGGGTGCGCTGGGGATCGACGGTCGCGGGCGCGTCGGGATCGAGGCCTCTGCGCTCGATGGTGATCACGACGGCGGGCGAGTCGAGTCCTTCTTCTTTGCGAGGCGGTCCGACGCTAACGGCGCCTTCGGGGACGAGGTCGGCGAGCGCATCGCGGATCGCGGCGGCCTTCGCGGTCGCGGCTTCGTCGCCCCGGATGCGCAGCGCGTCTCCCGCGCGATCGAGGACGAGGGGCGGCTTGCGTTTGTCCGAAGGGGTGATGGTGACCTTCTGGATCTCGGCCACGTCGAGGGTGAAGATCGATCGGTCGAGCAGCCATTTTCCGGCTGCGGACTCAATCTTCGGATCGATCACGAAGACGGCGTCGTCGCCGTCGATGCGCGCGAAGGAGCCGCCCGTCGTGGGCGCGCCGAGCAGCAAGCGCACGGTGCGCGCGCCCGCGTCTTTGCCCGCGGCGAGATCCGCTTCGATGACGATGCGCGGGTTCGCGAGGCCGAAGGATCCATCGTCGCGTTCGGCGACGAACCGCTCGACACGCAAGGGCAGGAGCGACGTGGCGAGCTCCGTGCCGAAGCCGAGGTCGGCCGCGAGGTTTTTCCCACGTGGCTCCTCGAGCGCGAAGCCTCCTTCGGGCGTGCGTTCGAGGTGCTGCACGCGATCGCCCTCGGTGATGCGCAGCGCGCGCAGGCTCGTCTCCGGGGCGTCGATCACGGTGGGGCTGCGCAGCGTGATCTTGCTCGGGAAGAGCGCGCGCGCTCGATCGGCGGGGATCGCGAGGACAGCGCCGTCGGAGGTGCGCAGCACGGGGACGACGTCGCCCTGCGGTTTGCCGACGAGGAGCTCTTCGATCCGATCGTCGTCGCCGCCGTCGGGACTCCGCGAGGGCAAGACCGAGACGATGCGGACCTTGCCTTGCGGCGGATCGAGGCCGAGCGAGGCGCGATCGTCCGCGGGGAGAAAATCCTTCGCACGGAGAGCGAGGAGGGATTCGAGGAAGAGGCGGCCGGTGGCGCCCTCGATGTCGCGATCCTCGGGAGCGCGCTCGTGGAAGCCCGTGCCCTTGCGCGCGAGCTCGATGCGGCGATCACCAGCGGTGAGCGTGACCTCGTGGATCTCGTCGATCGTCGCGAAGAACGCGTTGCGATCCACGAACGCGCTTTCGGGCTTCGAGAGCGCGTCGAGGAAGGTCGTAGACACGCAGGCCGCGGCACGCGTGGGCGCCGTCTGCAGCGCGACGACGAGGTCGGGTTTGTCGGGACAGGCTCCGCCGAGGACGAGGGTTCCCTTGGGCTTCGTCGCGTCCGTGGGGCTCATCGTGAGCGTCGCCGTGGGCGTGGACGCGCGGCGCGCGGCTTCGTCCGAGAGGAAGGCGTCGGCCCGCACGCGTGAGAGCGTATCGAACAGCTCGTCCGTGGCTGTGCGGGAGGCACGGCGACCTGCTTCCTTCGCAGGGCCGTCGAGCTTGAGCGCGTCACCGCCATCCGTGGGTCGCGCGAGCGCGTACTTGCCGTTCGGACCTTCGATCTCGAACCGCGCGACGTCGCTTGCAGGGTAGGGGAGGAGATCCCGCGATCGAAGCGAGCTCGGATCGATCGCGAGGGCCGTGACGAGTTCCTTCGTGATCACCTGGAACGAGGTCCGATCCCCTTCGTGAACCTCGATGATCGCAGCGCCTGCCGGCGTCGGCGCGGGGCCTCCGATCGCGAGCGTCGTGGTTCGTCCCGGCGTGGTCACCACGATCCGCGCGCGGGGCGCATCGAGGCCGCTTGCCGCGCGATCCACGCTGTCCGGCGCGAGCACCCGCTCGCGCGTGGCGAACTCCAGCGTGCCGAGGAGCTGATCGACGATCTGCGCCTCCGCGGGGAACCGCTCGCCCCCGATCGTCACCTCCCAGAAGCGCTGTCCGAGCGCATCGGGCGGCGTGCGCGTGAGCTTCGCGGACGACGCGCCCTGCTCGACCACGAGCTCGGTGATCTCGTCGGGCCTCCACGCGAGGACCACGTTTTTCTTTCGTTGCTCGGCTTCCTCGGTCGTCACCGAGCCGCGATCCACGACGAACACGTAGGCGCCCGCGCTGATCGAAAGAACGCAGAGGACGAGCGTCGTCGCGTGCTTCTTCGCGAACTTCGCGAAGCTCATTCGGGCGCTTGCTCCTTCTCCTTGCGGGTCCCGCGCCGCTCGGTCGCGCGCCTTCGCAGGTGCACGGCGAGCCCGGTGAGCACGGACGCGAGCGGGATGAACACCACGACGTAGCGGAAGATCGAGGCGAGCGAGTCCTCGCTCATGCGCAGGCCCGCGGTGAAGGCGGGCTTGTTCGGGATGTCGAGCGGCACGGGCGCAGAGGCGAGCCAGGCGATCGCGCTCTCGACGAAGATCGCCGTGCCGCGCAGCTCGTCGCTTTGCCAGTTCTCGCCCATCATCGGGCTCGCGGATCCGATGGCCACGAGTCGCGCGCCACGCTCGGCACCCGGACGCTTGGGCATCTCGGCGGCGAAGGAGACCGTGAGCGGTCCCTTGTGATCCGCGTCGTTCGGCGCGGGATCCGAGGGGTTTTTCGCCCATGTGAAGAAGTCGATCATGCCGAAGGCGTCCTCGCTCGTCTCCAGCAAGGGCGACACCGCCGCCGCGCCTTTGCCCGTCTTCTGGAGCGAGCTCGCCACGGTCATGACCGCGCCGAGGCCCGACTGCTCGGCGCGGATCAGGCCCTCGGTGATGGGATGCGGCTTGGCGATCGGGAGGAACGTCTCGCCGTACCCGCGCACGGCGCGCAGGCGCGTATCGGTCTCGAACACGAAGTCGCGCGCGAGCGCGATGCCGAAGCGATCGAGCAGCGGATCGAGGCCGAGATCGAGGTACTTCTGGTCCCCCTCGTCCGGCACGGGTGAGGCCGCGACGAGGACGTTGCCGCCCTGCTCGACGAACCCTTCGAGCTTTTTCGTTTCGGCCTCGGAAAAACGCAGCGACGGCCCCGCGACCACGACGACACGGCAACCGGCAAACGGCGCGCGCGCCTTGTCCTTGTCGTCGGCCTTCTCGCGAGGGTCGACGGTCACGACCTCGTGTCCGTTTTTCTCGAGCCGCTCGCGCAGCGGCGCGAGGCCACTTCCGCCCGTCTCGATCGACTTCTCGTCGTGCCCCGTCGTGAAGCAGATCTTCGGCCGATCCGTGGACACGACCGCGCGGATCGCCGCGGTGAGGGCCTGCTCCAGTCGAGGCCGCGCGCGTACGTCGTTCTCGTCCTCGACCTCGACGAGATCCCGCGGCGTGATGAACTGCACGCGGTCGCCTCGCGCGACGACGATCGCCGCGTCCGTCACCACCCGACCGTCGACGACGCGTTC
This sequence comes from Polyangium jinanense, assembly GCF_028435265.1. Lineage (GTDB taxonomy): Bacteria > Myxococcota_A > Polyangia > Polyangiales > Polyangiaceae > Polyangium > Polyangium jinanense. The sequence continues at coordinate 20,360 of NZ_JAGTJK010000033.1, forward strand.
GTCGTACTTGCGTTGGATCGCGACGAACTCGGCCGCGTGGCGATCAGGATCGGTGAAGTGCACTTCGAGGCGCGACGTCTCGCTGCGGTAGGCCTCGAGCAGGTGCTGGATCGATAGCGCGAGCGGATCACCCGCGGGCAAGAGCACGTCGACGCGGATCGGCTCGCCGAGCGCGTGGAGCGTCTGCACCGTCGCGGGGCTCAGCGTATAGAGCCCGCCCTTCGTGAAATCGAAGCGCTTGTAGTGCCGCGCCGCGACCACGTTCACGAGCACCGCGAGCACCATCGCCGCCACGAGCCCGACGAGCGCGCCGAGCTTCGTCCCCGCGCTCGTCCCGGCCGGCGCTTCGGGCGCGGGATCACGCGGAGGCGCGGGCGCCTTCGTGGCCGCGGGCTTCACGTCCTTCGGCTTCGTACCTTCGGGCCGAGGCGCCTTCTTGCCTTTCTTCGGCTTGCGCTCCTCGCTCATCCCCACCTCCACGCCTCGACGGCGCGCACCGTGACGAAGAGCGGCAGGAGTACGACGGTCGCGTCGAAGACGAGCCGCCGCGAATCGAGCAGCCCCCGCGACGCGTCATTCATTTGAGTCCAAACGGAGACATGTGTCGCGAGATCGTGCGCCGGCCCATCGGGCACGATGAACTCCGCGAAGCCGAAGAAGAAGAGGCCCGAGATCGCCAGCGCCGAGAGCACCGCGGCCGTGAGCTGGCTCTGCGTGAGCGCGCTCGTCATGACGCCGAGCGCGAGGTAGCCCGCGCCGATCGCGAAGACCGAAAGGTAACTCGTCCCCACGACCCGCCAGTCGACGTCCCCCGTCCGCGCGAGGATCACGATGTAGAGCGCCGTCGGCGCCCACATCACGACGTACGTCGCCACCGCGGCCGCGTACTTCGCGAGCACCACGCCCACGGTGCCCACGGGCGCCGTGAGCAACGTCTCGATCGTGCCGCTGCGCCGCTCCTCGGCGAAGAGCCGCATCGTGAGCAGCGGGCAGACGAGCAAGAGCGGCACGTAGAGCAGCATCGTCTGGCCGAAGAAGGCCTGGACCGGCCCACTGTCGCCGAGCGATTCCGCCGGCGCCGCCGCGAAGTTCACGACGATCAAGAAGAAGTGCAGGCCCTGGAGGAGCAGGAACGACGTGATCACCACCCAGGCGAGCGGCGTGACGAAGAGCGAGAAGAGCTCCCGCTTGAAGATCGGCCAGAATCCCCTCACGCCTGCACCTCGGCCGCGGTCTCGTCCCCCCGCGTGAGCTCGGAGAAGACCTGCTCGAGCGTCGCGGCCCGCGGCACGACCTCCCGCACGCCGAGCCCCGCGCCGACGAGCGCCGCGACGACCCGCTCGGCCGCCTCGGCCCCGCCTTCGGCGCGCCGGTACGTGACGAGCAACGCCGCCGCATCCGCCGCCGGCGCCTGCCCCGCGTCGATATCAGCCCCCGCGACCTCCGGAAGCGCACGAACGATCCCGAGCGCCCGCGTCGCATCCCCGCGCACGACGATGCGGAGCCCCGAAGCCCTTCGCATCTCGCGCAGCTCCTCGATGGTCCCCGACGCCACGAGCTTGCCCCGCGCGACCACGAGCGCGCGCGAGCACGTCGCCTCGACCTCCGAGAGGATGTGCGTCGAGATCAGGATCGCGTGGTCCTTGCCGCGCCGCTTCACGAGCTCGCGCACCTCGCGGATCTGGTTCGGATCGAGCCCCGCCGTGGGCTCGTCGAGGATCAGCACCGGCGGATCCCCGAGCAGCGCATCCGCGAGCCCGACGCGCTGCCGGTACCCCTTCGACAGATGCTGCACGAGCACATCCGCGACGTCGTCGACCCGCGCCTCCTCGGCGGCCCGCTCGACCGCCTTGGCCCGCGCGCTCCGGGGCACGCGCTTCACCTCGGCGCGAAAGGTGAGGTACTCACGCACCCGCATCTCCGGATACAGCGGCGAGGTCTCGGGCATGTACCCGAGCTTTTCCCGCGCGAGCAGCGGCTCCTCGGCGATGTCGTGCCCGCCGATGCGGATCCGCCCGGCGCTTGGCCCGAGGAAGCCGGCCAGCATGCGGAGCGTCGTGCTCTTCCCCGCGCCGTTCGGCCCGAGGAATCCCACGACCTCGCCGCGCTCGACGTGAAACGACACATCCGACACGGCGCGAAAGGCGCCGTACGACTTGGAGAGGCGCTCCACTTCGATCATCCCGGGGCAGGGCTTAGCGCAAGCATCCAGGAAGGGAAAGACGCGCGGGCGGGCTCACGGGAAGGCCGGGCGCCCTCGCAACGCGAAGGGCCTGGTAGCGTGCGGGCCGCCACTCTGGTAGGAGCGGTCAGACCTATCGATGGACCAAGCGCTCCTCCGTTCGTACCTCGCGACGATCTACGAGTTCCCCGGCCCGCACGGCGCGCCGCTACGCGCCTCGCTCGACGGCGAGATCGTCCAGGATCACTCGGCGTTGCCCGAGCTCCTGAACCGGCGTTTCGCCGTGCTCACGGCCTACAACCCGCGTTCGATGCTCCTGCCCCGCAAGGTGAACGAGCAGCGCCACCACGTGCTCCGCGACCTGCTCATCCTCGGCTGCTACCGCGTCGAGCCCTGCGTCGGCTCCGAGGCGGAGCCTGAAGGTGTCTGGCGCGAGCCCGCGTGGCTCGTCTACGGCATGGAGCGCGACGAGGCCATCGCGTTCGGCCGCGTCTTCCGACAAAATACCATCGTCTACGCGGAGAACGGTCGCCCCGAGATCATCGTGACCGACCCGACGGCCGACGACGTGGGACGTACCTTCCACGGCAACTGGCGGGTACGCTCGTGACTGCGAAGTTTCTGGCCTCTTCGAAGAAAGCGGCCACCGAACGCCAATCCCTCCACAGGAGACAGTCGAAGATGCGTCATCAATCCCTGTTCTCGGCCGCGATCGTGGGCGCCGCTCTGCTCGTGGGAGCCACGGCCTGCGGCCAGAAAAAGATCACCGAGTGCAACCAGCTCATCGAGGTGATCAACAAGGGCGTCGAGAGCCTGAACAAGACGCCGAAGGGCGGCGCCGACCCGACGGGAGCGAACGAGCTCAAGAGCATGGCCGACGCGATGGACAAGGTCGCCGCCGACGCCGCCAAGGTGGAGCTCACGATCCCCGACCTGAAGAAGTACTCGACCGAGTACCAGACGATGGCGAAGGACGTCGCCAAGGCCGCCCGCGACATGGCTGCCGCCGCCGAGGCGAAGGATCTCGCGAAGATCAACTCGGCCCAGGCCGCGCTCGACAAGGCGGTCAAGCAGGAAGACCCGCTCGTCGACAGCATCAACAAATTCTGTCAGGCGCCTTGAGTTCGGCGGCCCCCGCTTCCGGATGGGAGCGGGGGTGTCTCGTTCGTCTCGTCAAACCACGAACCGATACCCCACGCCTCGCACCGTCACGAGGTGCCTGGGGTTCGCCGGATTGTCCTCGAGCTTCGTTCGTAGCTGCAGGATGAAGTTGTCCACGGTGCGCGGCGTGCCGTGATGGCTCGGCCCCCACACCTTCGCCTGGAGCTGCTCCCGCGACAGCACGCGGCCGCCCGCGCTGACCAGGCAAAACAGGATGTCGAACTCCGTCGCCGTGAGCTCCACGAGCTTCCCGTCGCGCCGCACCTCCCGCGTCGACGGATGGATCTCGAGGTCCGCCGCTCGGATCGCGCTCGCGTCGTCCCCGCGCGCGATCGCGTCGCGCCGGAGCACCGCCTTCACCCGCGCCAAAAGCTCCGCCAGCCCGAACGGCTTCGTGATGTAGTCCTCGGCGCCGAGCTCGAGCCCCATCACCTTGTCCATCTCCGCGCCGCGCGCGCTCAGCATGATCACCGGCATCGTGTACCGCTCGGCGCGCAGCATCCGCAGAAGCTCGAAGCCGTTCAGCTTCGGCAGCATCACGTCCAGGATCAAGAGGTCGATCCCGCCTCCGCGCGCGAGCGCGAGACCACTCTCCCCGTCGGTCGCGAGGAGCACGCGATACCCCTCCGCCGACAGGTTCATCTCGAGGCCCATCGCGATGCTGTCGTCGTCTTCCACGACGAGGACCGTGCGCCGCGCGCCGCCCTGTCCGACCCGGTTCATCGATCCAGGCTCTCTATCACGTTCCGCGCCGCTTGCCGCTCCCACCCTTACGCCGTCCCTCCCGTGCTCGACATCGGCTCCGACACCCGCACCTTCGCCTGGATCGGAAGCACCAGCGTGAACGCGCTCCCTCGACCCGGCTCGCTGTCCACGGTCACGCGACCTCGATGCGCGCGCATCACATGTTGCACGATCGCAAGCCCGAGCCCCGACCCCTCTTGCTGTCGTGCAAGGAGATCATCGACCCGGTAAAATTTCTCGAAGATGCGCTTGTGCTCGCGCCGCGCGATCCCCTTGCCGTTGTCGCGCACCGTGATCAGCACCTCGCCGAGCTTCCGCGCGACCGCGAGCTCGATCTTCCGCGGCTGCCCCCCGTACTTGTAGGCGTTCGAGAGCAGGTTCACGAGCGAGATCACGATCGCCCCGTGGTCGCACCACACGCGCGGCAGGTCCGGCTCGAACTGCACCGAGAGCTCCACGTGCCGCTGCTCGCGCGTCGGCTCGAACGCGGCGATCGCCTCCTCCACGACCTTCACCACGTCCTGCTCGGCGAGCTCGTAGACCCGCCGCCCGCTCTCCATCCGCCCCCAGTCGAGCAGCCGATCGATGAGCTGTTGCAGCCGCGCGCTCTCCTTGTTGAGCGCCAGGATGCATCGATCCTCGCTCTCTTTGTCCCCGCGCCGCAGCACCAGCGTCTCGGTGAACATCCGGATCGACGTCAGCGGCGTCCGGAGCTCGTGCGAGACCTTCGACACGAAGTCGGCTTGCAGCTCCGAGAGATCTCGCTCCCGCCGCAAGAACACCCACACCAGGATCACCCCTGTCACGAGCGTGCTCGAGAACGTGAGCACGAGGATCCCGATGAGGATGTTGTACCGCGCCTCGCCCATCACCACGAGCGACGCGCCGACCGCCGACAGCAGCACCGACGGGACGATGACGAGCGAGACCAGCAGCTTGACGATGCGCCGGTAGCCGAGCGTCGTGAAGTCACGTGCCCTGCTCATGCGGCCGAAAGGTAGCGCGCGCCGCTCGCCCTGGGGAGACGCCACGCACGCGGCCCGCGCCGCGAGGCCGCTTTGATGTATGCTCCGCACCGTGGAGACCCTGGTTGAGCTCATCGCCAAGAAGCGCGACGGCGGCCGCCTTTCGGACGACCAGATCGCGCGCCTCATCCGCGCCCTCGGAACGGGCGAGCTCGCCGATTACCAGATGAGCGCGCTCTGCATGGCCATCTTCTTCCGCGGCATGGACGACGCGGAGACCGTGGCCCTCACCCGCGCGATGCTCCACTCCGGCGACGTCCTCGACCTCTCCTCCGTCCCCGGAATCAAGGTCGACAAACACTCGACCGGAGGCGTCGGCGACAAGGTCTCCTTGTGCCTCGCGCCCCTCGTCGCGGCCTGCGGCGTGCCCGTGCCCATGGTCAGCGGCCGCGGCCTCGGCCATACGGGCGGCACCCTCGACAAGCTCGAAGCCATCCCCGGCTTCAACGTCTCGCTCGACACGGATGCCTTCGCGCGCATCGTCCGCGACATCGGCGCTTGCATGATCGGACAGACCGGACGCATCGCCCCCGCGGACAAACGTATCTACGCGCTGCGCGACGTCACGGCCACGGTCGAGTCGATCCCCCTCATCGTCGCGAGCATCCTCTCGAAAAAACTCGCCGAGGGCATCGACGCGCTCGTGCTCGACGTGAAGGTCGGCCGCGGCGCGTTCATGAAGACCGAGCGCGACGCGCGCGCCCTCGCCGAGGCCCTCGTGCGTGTCGGCAAGGCCGCCGGCAAGCGTGTGGTCGCGCTCCTGACCGACATGAGCACCGTCCTCGGCCGCACCGTCGGCAACGCCATCGAGACGCGCGAAGCGATCGAGGTCCTCCACGGCGGCGGACCGGACGATCTCGTCGAGTGCACACTCGCCCTCGGCGCCGAGATGCTCGTGCTCGGCGACGCCGCTTCCTCCGTGGAAGAGGCGCGCGAAAAACTCCGCGACGCGATCTCGAGCGGGCGCGGCGCGCGCGTGTTCGAGCGCATGATCGAGGCCCAGGGCGGCGATCCCGCGGTCGTCGAAGATCCGCGTTGCCTGCCGCGTGCCCCTGAAACCGTCCTCGTTCCCTCCGACGCCGACGGCTTCGTCGCGGCGATCGATCCCCTCGAGATCGGCCTCGCCGCCGTCGCCATGGGCGCGGGCCGCACGCGCGCCGATCAGAAGGTCGATCACGCCGTCGGCATCGAGATCCTCGCGCCGCGTGGCGCCGGCGTGCGTCGCGGCGAGCCCCTCGCGTGCCTCCACGTGCGCTCGGCGGCCGCGGCCGAGGCCGTCGCGGATCGTGTCCAGAGCGCCTTCCGCGTCAGTTCCGCGCCCGAGGCCTCACCGCCTCTTCTGCTGGGCCGCATCGCTTGATGGCGGCGTGATCAGGGACGCCGGCAACGCCGAGCGCGCGCCGGCCGAGAGGCCGTCGTTCGTCCAGGAAAACTGGTCCACCAGGACGACCGGATCCGAGGCGGACAGAGGATCCACCTTCCCGAGCACCCACGCGTCGGCGCCGCTCCCGTCGCGGCGCACGCGCACCCGCACGAAGTGCTTGTATCCGGGGTGCGCCAGCGCCGCGAACGCCTGGTGTTGCTCGATCCCGAAGATCGTCAGCGCCATCAGGTACGCGCCGAAGACCAGCGTCGCGACGTAGACCGAGACCAGGAACACGAGCCACGGCCTCGCGCCGTAGAGATCCGCCGCGTCGAAGAGGCCGCCCGCCGCCGCGAACGTCATCCGCGCGAGCATCGGCACGAACCCCACGGTGAGCCCCGCGATCGTCGCGAGCAGGTACACCGCGATCGATCGGTTCCGGAATCCGCCGAGCAGCCGGCACACGAAGCCCGCGATCGCCGCCGTCACGAGCGATCCCACCATCGGCGGCGCGCCGCCCCATCGCACCGCGGAAAACGCCGGCAGGTAGAGCAGCGCGGCCGCGAGGTGCACCAGAAAGCCGCTCCGTCCGTGCACGATCTGCCACGGGATTTGCAGCGCCAGCGCGAGCGACGCCTTCGGCCCCGGGAACTCCGCGGCCGGCTCGGGCAGGCCCTTCCGCATGATCCGCGCCGGATGCAAGAACGCCCCGCCTCCGCCGGCGATCACGTGGCACGTCTTGCCGATCTGCTCGCGGCAGTAGTGATGTGTATCGCCCGTCAGCACGAGCACGGCGTCGTCTTCGAGCCGTAGATCCAGCGCGTCGACGATGTGTTGCCCCGCAGGGTTCGGCTCCAGGAACGCGTACGCCGGATCCGCCAGGGTCAAGAGCAGCCCGCGGTTCTCGGTCCGGAGCGACGCGAAGAACGCGCGTTGCTCGAAGTCCACCGCGCGGAGCTGCCGATCCGCGCCCCACAGATCGAGCCCCGGCGCGAGCCTGAGCGCGAAGTAACTCGCGTCCTGCACCGGCACGTATCCGTCGAGCGGCAACGTCGATCGTTTGCTCACATAACGTCCGATGCGAAACGCCTCCACCCACTGGATGAAGTGTCCGATCTGCGCGAACCGCACGACCTCGTTCGGCGTCGATCTCCCCACGAGATCCACGGTCCCGCGCCGCTCCCGGAACATGCGCCCGAAGCCGTCGAGCCCCGCGTACCAATCGTGATTTCCCGGGACTCCCAGGAGCACCCGGGGTTTGCCGTCTCGGACCTCCTCCAGCACCCGCGAGAACGGCACGATCACCCGGTTGTGGATCTCGAGCTCCGTCGCCACCGGATACGCCGTGTCCCCGCCGAACAGGAGGATGTCCCCGCGCGGGAGCACGAGCGTCTCGCCGGGTTTGTCCGGAACTTCGACCTCGTACGTCTCGAACACGAGACGCGCGACCTCCTGGCTCACGGACACGCAATCGCCCGTGTCGGCGAGGAAATCGATCCAGACGTCGCGACCGAGCGCCTCGGTGAGCGTCTCTTTGCCTTCGCTGCCGCCCAGCACGGCCGCGGCCTTGCGCGTCAGTGTGTCGGCTGTGCTCGGTCGCATCCATGCGCGACTGTCGATGTCTTCCGTCGCGATGACGCTCGCCACGAGGTGCCAGAGATGCCCCCAGAACGATCGCGCCCCGAACCACGCGATCGCCTGCGGATATCGGCCTCCGCGCGTGAAAAGCAGCTTGGGAGCGTCGGGAGGAGCGGACGCAGGGCGGAGGGGGGAGGGACGGACCGGCGAGGGAGCAGACATCGGCACTTTTTTTGTCTTGCCATCAGGCCGTGGATACGGATCAAAGTCGAATGCCGGGGCAACTTGCCCCGCGCGGCCGGATCATGAGCCGGGCGAGTAGGAATGCGAGGATCGCCGAGAAAGGTCGATCTTCGCCACCATGTAAGGAGAGCAGGATGAGACAGGGAGTGCGGTTCGCGGCGATCGTGGCGCTCGCGGGTGCCGTCGGCTGCGGCGGCGGTGAGGCGAAAAACGAAGGCGCCTCGCCCGAAGCGAAGCCCAGCGCAGCCGCGGCGGACACGCAGCCTGCGGCCTCCGCGGCCCCGGTCGCGTCAGCGGCCCCCGCGCCGAGCGCCGAGGCCCCGAAGCCCGAGAACAGCGCTGCTTCCGCCCCCGTGGAGCCCGCGGGATCCGCCGCCGTGGCTGCGGCGTCCGCGGCCCCCGCCGCCGGCTCTGCGGCGCCCGCGGCCAGCGCGGCGGCCGGCCCGAAGACGTTCGATTGCGGCGCCAAGGGGCAGAAGCCCTGCCCGATGCAGGGCTGGATGAAGACGGTCATGGCCTCGGCGACGTCGAGTGGTGATCTGACGAAGATCGCCAATGCCCTGGCCTACACCGCGGGCAAGCCGCCGCCCGGCATGGGGAGCTGGGTCGCCATCTCGAATGAGGGTGTGGCCAAGGCGAAGGCCGGCGACCTCGACGGCGCAAAGGCTTCCTGCAAGAAGTGCCACGATCTTTACAAGGAAAAGTACAAGCAGACGATGCGCGATCGCCCCTGGTGATCGCCGCGCGGGGGCCACGTCGTCGTGGCCTCGAATGAAAAAGCCCACGCGTCCCGGGTTTCGGGAGCGTGGGCTTTTTCGTTGGAGGGTCCTTCAGCCCGGGTTCGCAGCGAAGCAGCAGCGGAAGCCGGTGTCGAAGAACTGGAAGTTCTGATCGACGGTGTAGAAGGTGAAGTCCGACTGGGCGCCGGACTCGGCCTGGGTGTTGAAGGCGCCGCCGAGCAGCGGATACGTGTTCGTCGCGGACTTCGTGATCTCGCGGAGGTTACCGGTCATGTCGTAGACCTGGGGATTGGTTTGTCCGGTCCAATCGACCCAGCAGTTCTTCAGGTTGACCGTGTCGCCGGTGACGAGCAGACCGTTTTGCGTGCCGACATCCGGGGAGAAGTCGTACGAGAAGCCGAGGTTGCAGTACTTCACGTTCGCCACGAACCCGGTCTTGCACGCGGAGAGCGGCGCGTAGCCCCAGAGGCAAGCATCCGGCGCGGGGGTACGCGCGGCGGCCTGCCAATCGGCCGTGCTGCAGACGGTGCCGCCGGCCGCGGCGCAGACGTCCTCGACCTCACGCGGGGTGACGTTGAACCAGGGGATCTTCCCCTGGACCGAGCAAGCCGGGGTCTTGTCGAGCGTGGATCCCGTGGGAGCGCTGGTCCAGAAGCCATTGCCGGTGCCGGGGACGACGGCGGTGGCGTTCGGGCGGCTGGCCTCGAACGTCATGATCCACTTGTTCTGCGCTCCGAGCTTCGTGACCGCCGGCTTGACGTAATACGCGGCATTGCTGCCCTTCTTGCTGTAGGGCTCGTCGGCAGCGCCGTCGCAATCGTTGTCGAGGCCGTCGCACTTCTCTTCGCAACCGCCGGGCAAACTGGCGCAGTTCGCCGGCGTGGCGCTGCATTTGACGGCCGTGGTGCCGTCGCACTCGTACTTCCCCTGCGTGCGGCAGGCGCCGTGTCCGGGCGGGGGCAGAGCGTCGTCGGAGTTGCAGGGCTTGTTCCAGTTGGCGACGTTCTCGTTCTGGACGCCGTCGCAATCGTTGTCGTAGTTGTCGCAGAGCTCGGGGGTGCCGGTGCAGTAGTTCGGGGCGGCCCCGGTGCAGACGGTGGCGGGGAAGGTGCACTTCCAGGCGCCCATCACGCAGGCGACGTTGACTCCGGTGGTGCACTCGGCCTTGGTGGCGGAGGGGCTGACGCCGCAGACCTGGGTGGGCAAGGGGGCGATGACGTTCTCGTCGATCTGGCCGTCGCAATCGTCGTCGAGGCCGTTGCAAGTCTCCTGCGCCGAGATGAAGTCGCAGTCGTACTCGCACTTCTGATCGTTGTTGAGATCGTAATACCCCGGCTCGCAGCCCTTGAACTGGCAAGCGCCGGCGGCGCAGGACCACGTGGAGTGGACCGCGCCCGTGTAGCAGCTCTTGCCACACATGCCGCAGTTGTTGACGTCGGTCTGCTTGTCGGGCTGGTTCGTCAGCGCGCCGTCGCAGTTCGCGTCGATGTTGCAGCCGTCCTGCACGCCTGCGGCCGGCTTGACGGAGTTCTGGCACACGATGGCGCCGCCGACGCAGGCCTTCGTGCCGGCCTTGCAAGGCGTGGTCGCGCCCGCGGGCGGGTTCGGCGGGACGTCACAAGCGCCGACGGCGTCCGGGGGCGGGCTGCCGTTGGTCTTGTCGATCGTGCCGTCGCAATCGTTGTCCTCGCCGTCGCACATCTCCGGCTTGGGATCGATGTTGCCGACGCAGACGAGCGCGCCGTTCTGGCATTGCTGGGTGCCGAAGGCGCAGGGGAAGATGTTGCTGACGCCGCAGGCCTTGCCGGCGTCGGTGGGGCTGTCGTCGACGATGCCGTCGCAATCGTCGTCGAGGCTGTTGCAGAGCTCGGGGTTCTGGTTCTCGACGAGGACGTTGGGCCCGGCGCAGACGACCTTGTGGCCCTGGCAGATGGTCTTGCCGAGGTGCGCGGGCGTCGCGCATTCGCCGTTGGGATCGCCATAGCAATCCTGGCCGAGCTGCATGTCACCCGAGAGATCGTCGGCGTCGTCGATCTTGCCGTCGCAATCGTTGTCGAGGCTGTCTCCGCAGATCTCGACGCCGCCGTTCGTGATGTTGCACTGGTACTCGCAGCCCGTGGCATACGAGCCGTCGAGATCATAGAACCCAGGCTCACACGACTGGATCACGCATTGCGTGTTGCCGTCGTTGCAAGCCTGCCCGGGCTCGGCGCTGCTGGTGCAGGCCGGCGTGCCGTGGAGGACGACGCAGGTGCGCCCGCACTTGCCGCAATCGGTGGTGCTGGTGCAGAGGTCGACGTCCTCGTCCTTGATGCCGTCGCAGTCGTCGTCCTTGTTGTTGCAGAGCGAGTCGTCGGCGCCGCCGGAGACGCAGTAATACTCGCAGCCCGGCGCGCTCGGATCGAGATCGTAGTAATCGACCGCGCAATTGCCGGTGCAGGTACCGTCGGTATTGCCCGGATCCGCGCTCGGGGTGCAGGCGATCGTGTCGGGGTCCGTGTTGAGCAGGACCTGATAGCAATTGTTGGCGCAGGTGCCGCAGGCCTCGGGCGTGCTCCAGTCCGGAAGGTCGTCGACCTTGCCATTGCAGTCGTCGTCCTTGCCGTTGCACTCCTCGACGCCGCTGTCGGACGGCACGCAGCCGCCGCTGCCGCCCGCGCCGCCCTCGCCGGCCGTGCCGCCCGTGCCGCCGCAGCCGAAGAGGCATCCACCTTCACCGCCCGTACCGCCGGTGCCGGAGGAACTGGAGGTGCCGGTGGACGAGCCGCTATCGCAATCGTCGAAGCAGAATGCCTGCGTGGTGCATCCCGCGGAGCCCGCGGCGAGGGCGAGCCCCGCCGCGGCCGCGAGCCATCCGAGTTTGGAAGAGAAGCTCATCACGCAACCTCCACGTTGCGCGCCGACCGACGCCGGCGGAGGAAGGCCAAGGGCAAACCGAGGAGCGCGAGCCACCCGGCCGAAGAGCGCGTGTCGCCGGCCGCGGAGCAAGCGCAACCGCCGCCGCCCGTCGCGAGGCCCCACACGCCACTGTCGCCAGCGCCGGCCGAACCGCCCGTGCCGGGGCCAGCGCCGGCCGCGCCGCCGTCACCACCCGCGCCGCCCGAGCCGCTCGAGCTCGAGGTGGAACCCGGGCCGCCCATGGGCTCGACGCATTCACCGCGGCTGCAAGCGACGCCCGGCGGGCAATCGTTCTGACAAACCTGCCCTTCGGGGCAAACGACGCCCTCGCAGGGGCAATTGCCGCAGGCGCCCGTCACCGGATTGCAGCAGCCGCCGCTCGCGCAGGGGCCGGCGCACTGGTTCTGGACGCAGGCGGGCGGGGTCTGCGTGATGTCGCAGTATTGATCGGGTCCGCAATTCGGGCTGCAGGCGGCCACGCACGTGCCGCCCTGGCAGACCTGGCCCGACGGGCAATCCACGTTCGCGCAGGTCGAGACGCACGTGAACGTGGTGTAATCGGCGCTCGGCTTGCAGATCTGATCGGCCGGGCAGCTCTCCGGCTGGCACGGGTTGTCGATGCACGAGCCGAGGTTGCAGACCTTGTTGCAGCCGTTGCAAGGCACGTTGTAGCAGTTGTCCACCACGCACTGGCCAGCCTTCGGCCCGTACGCCGTGCAGACCTCACCCGCGCCGCAGCTCACGCCGTCGCACGGATCCTTGCAGCCCGCCTGGCCCTTGCAGACGCACACGGGCGGCTTGGCGCAATTCGCGTCGGCCGGCGTATCGGCGGGCGCGCAGAGCACGTTACCGTTCGCGTCCTTGACCGTCTTCAGCTCGCAATCGACGCAGGGCTCCGACACGCAGAAGAAGCCGAGATTCTCGCCCGTCGAGCTCTCCGTCACCTGCTGGCATTGCTGGCCGGGCGGGCACGGATACTCTTTGCCGGGGTTGCACGCGCTCGCGCACTGGCACACGCCCGCGCTCCCCTTCACGCACTCCTTGCCGGTGCTGCACAGCGGGATGCCGTTGTTGGGGTTGTCGCTCTGTCCGTCGCAGTCGTTGTCGTTGCAATCGCAGACCTCGAGGACCGGCGTGATCTCGCCCGTGCAGACGAACCCGCCGTTCACGCAGGCGAACGTGCCCTGCTTGCACTCGCCCGTCTCCACGCCGCACGCCTGGCCGATGCTGCCGACCGGCGTGGGCTGCGGGTTCATCGAGCCGTCGACGCCGTCCGGCCCGGGGCCGCTCTCGTCCACCGTGCCGTCGCAGTCGTTGTCGATGCCGTCGCAGAGCTCGGGCTGTGGCGAGACGCCGCCGAGGCACTCCACGCCGGCCGCGCCATTGCAGAGGAACTCACCCGGGGTGCACGGCGAGGCGCTGCGATCGCCCGGATAAAGCGCCGTGTCGTACGTCGGAACGCACGGGCCGCCCGAGGGGATGCCGTTGTCGTTCACGCCGTCGCAATCGTTGTCCTTGCCGTCGCAGATCTCGGACACCGGGCCGACGTCGTTCGCGCAATCGAGCACGCCGGCATTGCAGGCGAGCGTACCCGTCGCGCATTCGCCCTGATCGGTGCCGCACGTCGTGCCGACCTGCGGCAGGTTGCCGTCGTCGAGCATGCCATTGCAGTTGTTGTCGAGGCCGTCGCAGACCTCCGGGCTCGGGGCCTTCGGATTCGAGCAGACCCACTTCTGCGCGCCCTGACAGACGAGCTTGCCGGTGTTGCACGGCGCCGTGAGCGTGCCCGTTCCCGTGCAGGTCGCGCCGGCCGGCGGGCACCATTTCAGGTTGCCGAACGTGCAGCACTGGCCCGGCTCGGTCCAGCAGCCATTGTTGGCGCCGGTCGGCGCGTCCGCGAGCGGCGTCTCGTCGATCGAGCCGTCGCAATCGTTGTCCGTGCCGTCGCAGACCTCGGGTCCGGGCTGCACGCCGCCCTGGCAGACGAGCGCGCCGTTGACGCAGGCCGTGAGGCCGGTCGTGCACGGCGGCTGGTTGGCGCCGCAAGGCGTGCCGACGCCGAACGGGCTCTCGTCGACCACGCCGTCGCAATCGTTGTCGATGCCGTCGCAGATCTCCGCGCTCGGCCCGATGAAGCCCTGGCACGTGCCATTGCAGGGCTGCGTGCCCCGCTTGCATTGGCTGTTCGCGCCGTAGTTCAGGTTCGACGGCGTGCCGACGGGCACGCACTGCGCGGGCGGCACGCCGTCGTCGACCGTGCCGTCGCAATCGTTGTCCTGGCCGTCGCAGGTCTCGATCTGCGGGTTGTTCGTGCAGGCGTTGAACCCGCCGTTCGCCACGCAAGCGCCCGGCTGTGGCACGTTCTGCGCCGCCTTGCACGTCAGCGTGCCGACGCAGTTATTCGGGCTCGGGAGGCCACACGAGGCGTTCGGCGCGCCGTTGTCCGCGATGCCGTCGCAGTCGTTGTCGCAGCCGTCGCAGATCTCCGGCGAGGGAACACACGGCACGACGCAGATGCCGCCCTCGTCGGTTTGCCCGTCGCAGTCGTCGTCCTGGCTGTTGCAGGTCTCCGGCTTCGGGCAATGCGCCGGGTTGCCGCACTTCGTCACGTTCTCGTCGATGGTGTTCGCCGCATCGCCGTCGAACGCGGGCCCGGGATCGCAGTTGTTGTCGACGTTGTCGCAGCTCTCCTTGGGGTTGTAGCAGAGCCAGGTGGTCGGCTGGGTCGCCTGCGTGGGCGTCGTGCAGGGTAGCTTCGTCAGGTCGCCGCCCGGGTTCGCCGGGGTGATCGTGCTCTGGTACGTCGACATGCACGTCGCGCGCTGGGCGGCCGTCGACCACGAGCAGCACGTCTGCCCCTGGTTGCAGTAATGGGCGAAGCCCTCGTCCGTGCAGCCGTTGCAGTTGTTATCGGCGTTGTCGCAGGTCTCGGGCTTGACGGCAGCGGCGATGATGTTCGAGAGCGCCTGCGAGAGCTGCGTCTCGTTCGTCGCTGGCGTCGACGTCCCCGTGCCGCCGGCCGCCGCGAGCGCGGCGTTTGCCGCAGACGAGGTACCGAAGTCGATGACGTGTGTCTTGACCGACCAGTGGATCCCGCCACGATCGAAGCCCGCGAGCAGATCGCCAGCCGCGTCGACCGCGTCGGCCGGGTTGTCACACGTCTCGAGGCCGTCCGTGATGAGGATCGTGTTGATCGTGCGGCAGCCGCGCTCGCCGGACTGGGCGATCGGTGAGTCGAAACTCGGGTCGCCGCTGATGGGCCTGGCCCAGGAAGTCGAGAGGTACCGGTAGGCGTCGCGCAGGATGCCGTTCAGCGGCGTCTCACCTGACGGCCAGAGCTCGTAGCTGATCGGCCACGTCGGGTGCAGCGAACAGTCGTTGTCGACCCACTTGAGCAGCTCCGGGACATTCGAAGGCTCGAGCGGCGGCGCGTAGAAGTTGTCGCGCTGCATCGGGACGAGGATCTCGGCGCCGCGTCGATCCTCGGAGTTCGCCTGCGAGGTCGGCTCGAGGCCGCAGCCGCCGGAGGGGTTGCCTCCGCCGGTGTAACTCTGCCAGATGCACCCGCCGGTGCCGGTCGCCCCGCAAGCTGCGGTGCAACCGCTGGTGACAAAGCCGCGCGAGAACCCGGCGAGCCCGAAGTTCACCTGCCCGCCGAACGCGAAAAACATCTTCCGCAGGGCGCACTTCGCGTGGCTGATGCGGGTCGACCCGAAGCCGCACGAGTCGGGCAACGGATTCGCGCTGCTCGGAGCGCCTCCCGTCATCGACCCGGAGGTGTCGAAGAGGATCATGAAGTACGGCTTCGCGGACGAAGGCCAGTCCTTCGGATCCGCGCTCAGGCACGCAGGCTCCTCTGCGGAGGCGAGCGGCGCCGTGAGCGACGCGGCGGCCACGAGGGCCGCACCAGTGAGGACCGGCGCGATACCAAGCTTGCGACGGCCAATGCCACGGGAGAAGAGGGTCCTGTTCATGTTCTCGTGATCCAGCCCCGGCCCGACCACGTCATGCAGCGACGCGTGTCAGCCGAAGGAAAGTAGGAACGGGACGAACGCGAATTTTGCAAAAGGAGTTTGCCTCGACGTACGGGTTTCCATCACGCCCGGCACCGGGCGATCGGACGATGCTCCGTCTGATCCCGAGAGCCGGGAAGATGATGCTCGTTCACCCTACAAGAGTTCGTGCGAGGCGTAAACTCTCTTGATCGGGACGGAATAGAGGGCGTTTTCCGTCGTGATTTCGGCAGGATAGGCCGCGTGATGCCCCGAGGCGGGCTCCGTGTGGGGCGGAGGCGCAGCCCCGGGGGAAGCGGGTGTCGAAGGGCTGGCGGTTCGGCTCGACGATGCAGGAAGTAAGCTCGTTCTCTGCGCCGAACCGGCGTGGGGTCTTCGTCGGCGCCGTGAGCTACGGCCCCTCGGCTCGTCTACGCCCGCGGGCTGACACAATGGCGATCCGCGGCGAGACCGAGCCCCGCCGCGGCCGTGAGTGATTCGATTGGGGAATTACGCAGCCTTCGCGTCGCGTCCCGAACGACGCCGGCGAAGGAAGGCCAGGGGCAAGCCGAGGAGCGCGAGCCAGCCAGTCGAGGAGCGCGTATCGCCGGCCGCGGAGCAAGCGCATCCGCCGCCGCCCGTCGCGAGGCCCCAGACGCCCTTGTCGGGCGCACCCGCAGAGCCGCCCGCGCCGGGACCCGCGCCAGCCATGCCGCCCGCGCCGCCCCCGCCGCCCGCGCCGCCCGCGCCCGAGCCCGAGCCCGAGCCCGTGCCGCCCATGGGATCGACGCACTCGCCGCCGTGACAAACCTGCCCGCTCGGGCAAAGGACGCCCTCGCACGGGCAGTTGCCGCACGCGCCCGTGAGCGGGTCGCAGCAGCCGCCGTTCGAGCAGGCCCCGGCGCACTTGTTTTGCACGCAGACCGGCGGGGTTTGGCCCATGTCGCAGGTCTCGCCCCCGTCGCACGCCGGATCGCAGGTCGGGACGCACGCGCCGTCTTTGCAGGTCGTGCCCGCCGCGCAATCGACGTCCGCGCAGGTCGGGACGCACGAGAACGAGGTGAAATCGGCGCTCGGCTTGCAAACCTCGTCGGGCTGGCAAGCGCCGGGCACGCAGGGGTTGTCCACGCAGGAGCCGAGGTTGCACGCCTTGTTGCAGCCGAGGCAAGGCACGTTGTAGCAGGTGTCCACCACGCACTTGCCGAGGTTCGCCCCGAAATTCGCGCAGACCTGGCCACTCGGGCAGCTCACGCCATCGCAAGGATCCTTGCAGCCCGCCTGGCCTTTGCAGACGCACACGGGCGGCTTGTTGCAATTCGCGTCGGCCGGCGTGTCGGCAGGCGCGCAGATCACGTTGCCGGCCGCGTCCTTGACCGTCTTCACCGAGCAATCGCCGCAGTTGTCGGGGACGCAATAGAAATCGAGCGACTCGCCGGTCTCGCTCTTTGTGACGTTCTCGCACTTCTGGCCGGGCGGGCAGGGGAACTCGCCGCCCTTGCAAGGCGAGGCGCACGCGCACGAATTGCCGCTCTTCACGCACTCCTTGCCCGTGCTGCAGACCTTCGGCTTGCCCGGATCCTGCTCGTCGGTCGTGCCGTCGCAGTCGTTGTCGAGGCAATCGCAGGCCTCGTTCGTGGCCTCCATGCCGCCGATGCACGTGAGCTGGCCATTGACGCAGCCATACGTGCCCTCGGCGCAGACGCCGACGTTGAGGCCGCAAGGATCGCCGATGTTCACGGCCGGCGGCGGGGCGGGGTTCGCCGAGCCGTCGATGCCATCCGGCGCGGGGCCGCTCTCGTCGACCTTGCCGTCGCAATCGTTGTCGAGGCCGTCGCAGACCTCGGGCGAGGGGCCGATGCCGCCCGCGCAGCTCCCGCCGCCCTGCCCGTCGCATTGCAAGACGCCCGGCTGGCACGGCGCCGCGCTGCGATCGCCGGGGTAAAGCGTCTTGTCGTACATGACGGTGCACACTTCGCCGGCCACGATACCGTTGTCGATCGTGCCGTCGCAGTCGTTGTCCTTGCCGTCGCAGAGCTCCTTCGTGGGGCCGATGTCACCCATGCAATCGAGCACGCCGGCGCTGCACGCGAGCGCGCCGATCTGGCATTCGCCCGTGTCGCTCCCGCAGGGATCGCCAACCTGGGCGATGTTCCCGTCGTCGACCACGCCATTGCAATCGTTGTCGAGGCCGTCGCACGCCTCGGGCTCGGGGGCCTTCGGCGTCGCGCACACCCACTTCTGCAGGCCCTGGCAGACGAGCTTGCCGGTGTTGCAGGGCGCCGTGAGCATGCCCGTGCCATTGCAGGAACCGCCCGGCGGCGGGCACCATTGCAGGTTCCCGAACGTGCAGCAGTTGCCGGGGTTCGTCCAGCATCCGTTCATGCCGGCGGCCGGCGCGTCCGCGAGCGGCGTCTCGTCGATCGTGCCGTCGCAATCGTTGTCCGCGCCGTCGCAGACCTCGGCCTGGGGCTGCGTTCCGCCCTGGCAGACGAGCGCGCCGTTGACGCAGGCCGTCAGGCCCGTCGTGCACGGCGGCTGATTCACGCCGCACGGCGTGCCGACGCCGAAGGGGCTCTCGTCGACGGTTCCGTCGCAGTCGTTGTCGATGCCGTCGCAGAGCTCGGCGCTCGGCCCCACGAAGCCCGCGCAGACGCTCGATCCACAGGGCTGCGTGCCCTTCTTGCACTGGCTGTTCGGGCCGTAGTTCAGGTTCGACGGTGTGCCCACGGGCACGCACTCGGTCGCCGCGACGCCGTCGTCGATCGTGCCGTCGCAGTCGTTGTCGACGCCGTCGCACGTCTCGGTCATCGGGTTGTTCTGGCAGGTGTTGTACCCGCCGCTCGGGGCGCACGTCCCGATGGGCACGTTCTGCGGCGGCTTGCACGAGAGCGTGCCCGCGCAGTTCAGGGGGGTCGTGAGGCCGCAGGGGATCGCGGGGATGCCGTTGTCCGCGACGCCGTCACAGTCGTTGTCGCAGCCGTCGCAGACCTCGGGCGAGGGCTTGCACGTGCAGGAGGCGCCGAGGCCCTCGTCGGTGAGGCCGTCGCAGTCGTCGTCCTGGCCGTTGCACGTCTCGGTGGTGGGGCAGTGCAAGGGGTTGCCGCACTTGAAGACGCCTTCGTCGACCGTGTTCTGCGGGTCGCCGTCGATCGTAGTCTCGGGATCGCAGTTGTTGTCGACGTTGTCGCAGGTCTCCTTCGGGTTGAAGCAGAGCCAGTTCGCCGGATCCTGCTGCTGGGCCGCCGTCGTACAGGGGAGCAGCGTGAGATCGCCGTCGGGATCGGCCGTGGAGATCGTGGCCTTGTAGTTCGTGAGGCAGGTCGCGCGCTGGGCCGGCGTGGACCAGGCGCAGCACGTCTGTCCCTTGTTGCAGTAGTGGACGAAGCCCTCGTCGGTGCAGCCGTTGCAGTTGTCGTCGGCGTTGTTGCAGCTCTCGGGCTTGATCGCGCCGGCGATGATGTTCGCGAAGGCCAGGCTGAGCGAGGCCTCGTTCGCCGCGTCCTGCGCCGCGCCCGTGCCGCCGGAGGCCGCGATCTGGTCGGCTTGCGAGCCGACCTGGCCGAAGTCGATGACGTGCGTCTTGATGCTCCAGGTAATGCCGCTCTTCGTGAAGCCTGTGAGCAGATCCGCCGCGGCGTCCTTCGCGTCGTCGACGGTGTCGCAGTTCTCGCCGCCGTCGGTCACGAGGATGACGTTGACCGAGCGACAGGGCCGCTCACCCTGCGCGAGAGTCCCGAGCGGCGAGGGGTGCACGAGGCCCGCGACCACGGGGCTCGCCCAGCCCTCGGAGAAGTACCGGTAGGCGCTGCGCAGCATGCCGTTCAGCGGCGTGTTGCCCTGCGCAAAGAGCTCCTTCTGATCCGAGCAGTCGTTGTCGACCCACTTGAGGAGCTCGCCGATGTTCGAGGGGTTCGGCGGCGGGCTGTAATAGTTGTCGATGAGCAGCGGGACGACGATGTTCGCGCCGTCGCGGCAGCCGGAGTTCGGCTGGGCCACGGGCGGGCTGCCGCACGTCCCGGGCTCCGGGCCGCAGCCCGCTTTGTCCGCGTTGCCGGGGAAGTCGCTGTGAAGGCAGAGCGCAGGCGTACACGCGGCGTCGCAGCCCTTTTGGACCTTGGCGAAGGTCGCGAGCCCGAAATTCGCCTGCCCCGCGAACGCCTGGAAGGTATTTTTTATCGCGCAGCGACCATGACCGAGGCGATCATTCACGTAGCCGCACGAATTGTTCGACCCGACCGGGTCCGTCATCGAACCCGAGGTGTCGAACATCACCATGAAGTAGGGCTTCGACGGCGCCGGCCACGCCGCAGGATCGAAGGACAAACACGCCGCCGGCTCCGCGAGCGCCGGGCGCACGGCGGCGAGCGTGGCGGCGAGGCCGACGATCGCCCCGACCTTCCCCTGTACCGAGCGCTGCCCAAGAAGTGTACGAACCCTGGTGAACATCGTGTCCTGTCCCCGCTGGCCCGGTCAGGCGGGTCCCGCATCTCCCCCGGGGTCGCGGAGGAGCTGCAGAGCACGCACGCGCGCCAACGCTCCATGGTCGCACGCATGCGCGCGATCCAGCAAGGCGCGATGTTCCCAATTTCAGAAGAAGGCCGCCGCGCACGGTCGCGCAGGCAGTCAAGCATTCGACGTGGACACGCGCGCCCCCGGGCCCGATCCCCGAGCCGCGCACCAGGACGAACCCGGAGGAGCGCCCAAAGACGCCCGAGCAGGCGAAGCCCGTCAGGCGCGGCCACGAACGCGCTTTCCCGCAGGCGCGCGTTGCGATACACGAAGATTCATACCGTGGGATCCAGCACTTCGAGCACTGGACGCGATGCCCTCTCCTCCGCGCGCCGCGCCGCGCCCGCCTCGCTCGCCAGCGCAGGCCGCGCCGCAGCGTCCGAAGCAAGAGCGCCGCAAGCGAGCCCGCAAGGCGCATCGTCCGCGTCATCCACGCGCCCGCGCGGCCGGCCCAAGGGGCCCTTCACGCAGCACCGGCGCCTCGACACGCTGCGCGCGCTTTTGCAGCGGCACCCAAAGGGCCTGACGATCTACGAGCTCGCCCGCGAGCTCGACGTGACGCCGCGATCGATGCGCCGCTACCTCGCGGAGGTGCGGCGCGATCTCGACCTCGTCTCGACCACGAGCAAGCCCGGCGGGACGCGTCTCTGGCGTCTCGCCCCCGGCGAAGCGCCCCGGCGCGTCGAGGTCCGCCGGACGCAGGCCTACGCGCTGCTCGCCGCGCGGCGCCTGTTCGAGCCGATGCGCGGCTCGACGCTCTACGAAGAGATCGACCTCGCAGCGCAGCAGCTCCTCGGCGTCGCGCGCCGCCCCGGCCGCGGTCCAAACGCAGGCGTGGCCGACGCGCGTCTCGAAGAGCGCTTCCTCTACCTGCCGTTCGCGCCGAAGGACTACGCAGCACACACGGAGGCGCTCGACGATCTCTTCCAGGCAGTCGCCGATCTGCGGCCGCTCTCGTGCCGGTATCGCCGCGCGAAGGACGGGCGCGAAGACAAGGTCGTCATCCACCCGTACGCGATGGTGCTCTACAAGGACGCGATCTACTGCGTCGGTCTGCACGCCGGGCGCGGCGAGATCCGCACGTTCTTGCTCGACCGCATGCGCGACACCGAGTGCGCGACGACGGAGCGCTTCGATTTGCCCGCAGATTTCCGGGTCGAAGACTACTTCCAGGGCACGTTCGGCATCTGGTCGGGCGGCGCGTCGACGCACGTGGTGATCGACTTCAGCGCAAAGGTCGCCGACTTCGTACGGACCCGAAAGGTGCACCCGTCGCAGGTGATCGAGGAGCTGCAAGGCGGGGGCGTGCGGCTCTCGCTCGACATCGGCGACATGACGGAGCTGACGTCGTGGGTCCTCGGCTTCGGCGAGACAGCACGCGTGCTCGAGCCAGCCGATCTCGTGACGCGCGTGAAGCGAGAGCTCGAGCAAGCAGTGGCGAACTACGAGGCCGATCCCGAGGATCGACCAAAGGTGAAGAAGAGCCGCTCGTCGTGAAGCGTGGAGCCGGGGCGCGGCCCCGGGCCCCGCGGGGGCTGTTCGCCCCTCGCCCCGAACCAGGGCAAGCCCTGGACTCGAGTTGGAAGAACCGCGCGATGCGCGTTTCTTCCACGAGCCGGTGGCAAGATCAGGAACAGCGTTGCCAGTCGAAATGGCAGCGCGGCTGTCTTGGCTTTCAGGGTCGTCGCTGGTCTTGCCTCGACCTGTTCGATGAACTGCGCATCGCGCAGTTCATCGACCCTGGGTCCAGCCCCTGGCTGGTCCGGGTCCAGGGGCGGACAGCCCCTGGTCGGGCCTGGGGCGAAGCCCCAGCGACGCGGCTTCAGGAAATCGCGCGCATCGCCTCGTCGATCATCGCCTGATGCTCGCGAGGGTCGGCCCAGCGGGCGCGGCCCTCGTCCGGGAGGCGATCGATCGGATCGAAGTAGAGGTACTTCTGGCCGGGCTTGACGCTCGGGGCCTCGAAGATGCTGATGCCTGTGGTGCGATCGTAGAACTCGTACGAGTGCACGTCCCGCTTGCCGCCGCCGCCGGGGGCGTCGACGACGACGGTCGGCGTGTTGAAGCCTGCGGTCGATCCACGCACGTGCTTCTCGATGAGCTCGCCTGTGGCCACGGTCGTGCGCAGGTCCTCGGCGCCCTTCACGAGGTCGTGCACGTACACGTAATAGGGCTGCACGTTGAGGTGGCCGAGGCGCTTGACGAGGAGCTTCATCGTCTCCGGATCGTCGTTCACGCCGCGGATGAGCACGCTCTGGTTGCGCACACGGATCCCACGCTCGAAGAGCTTCTGCATCGCGTCGCGCGTGATGCCCGTGATCTCGTTCGGGTTGTTGAAGTGCGTGTGGACCGCGACCTCCTTGTGCAGCTTCCGGCCGAGGTCGGCGATGTACGTGACCGCGTCGATCCACTCGTTGTCCGTCAGGATCTTCTGCGGCATCACGGCTGGGCCCTTCGTGGCGAGACGGATGCGCCGGATGTTCGACATGCCGAGCAGCGTCTCGCCAATCGAGCGAATCTGCTCGGGGCGCAGGTTGTACGCGTCGCCGCCCGAGACCACGATGTCTTCGAGCTCGGGCCGCGAGGAGATGTACGTGTACGCGGCCCGCCAGCGATCCTCGTCGACCTTGAAGTGGGTCTTCTCGACCTCCTCGGTGTCGATGCCGACCGCATAACTGCGCGTGCAGAAGCGGCAGTAGACCGGGCAGGTATCGAGCGGGAGGAAGAGGGCCTTGTCGGCGTAGCGGTGCGTGAGCCCTGGGACCGGCGCGTCCGCGCGCTCGTGCAGCGAGTCGAGCCCGAGCTTCGGGTGATCCGGCAAAAAGCGCGATTTCAGCGGGATGAACTGGGTGCGCAGCGGATCCCGATAGGGGTCGTTCCAGTCGATGAGTGAAAGCAGGTACGGCGAGACGCGCACGCTCATCGGCGCGCGGGCAAAGCCCTCGGTCGCGTCCTTGATGAAGTCCTCGGAGACGAGATCACGCAGGGCTTCGAGCAGCTTGTCGGGCCGGGTGATCGATTTCTTCGACTGCCAGCGGTGATCGAGGAATTGCTCCTCGGTGACGTCGGCATAGGCGGGAATCCTCCGCCAGTCCGGCGCTTCCTTGAAGTTCTTGTACTCGAGCCTCGCCGGATCGACGGGGGGCTTGAGCGGGACGATTTCGTAGGTGCGTTTGCTGAGCTCGACGAGGCTTTGGGCAGTCATGGTTCGCCCCCAAGCGGGTGATTGACGGCGGCCCTCGGGCTCGCCCGGCTGACGAGCGCCATATAGAACAATCGGGCGTCCGTGCAACCCGCAGGAAGGGCCGATCTTAGCACAGGGGCGGCCCCGGGGTCTCCAGGGACGGGTGATGCCTCCCGATTGCTGCGCTGCGTTGCATCCGCTCCCCGCTTGAACAGGCGGGGGGTGTGGGGGGCAGAGGAAGGCCCGCCTAGCGGGCCGACCGGAGCCCCTCACCGTTGAGGGCCTTGAAGCTGCGGTAATGGCCGACCACGCACCCGACGTACCCTTGCGTCTCTTCGTACGGCGGGATGCCCTGGTACTTCATCACGGCATTTTCGCCCGCATTGTATCCCGCCACCGTAAGCTCGAGATCGCCGTTGAACATGTTCGCGAGCACGCGCAGATAACGCGAGCCGCCGAGGATGTTTTCGCGAGGATCGAAGGCGTCACGCACCTGCATTCGCAGCGCCGTCGCCGGCATGAGCTGCATCAGGCCCTGCGCGCCCGTGGGCGAGACCGCGCGCGGATCGAAGTCGCTCTCGCACTTGATGACCGCGCGAATCAGCTCCTCGGGGAGGCGATAAAGACGCGCGCCTTCACGGATCCACGAGTCGTACCGTCCAAAACGCTCCGGCGACCGGTCGCTCGGCATCGACACCGTGAAAAGCTGGGCGGCCTTCTTGCGCGATTTCGTGCCGTCCCCGCTCGAGATCCGATCCATCTTTCCGCCCGATTTTCCAGCTTGGACGGGCTGACTCGTGACGTGCACGTTTCCTTGCGCGTCGGTGTAGGTGTAAATATCGGCGCGCGCGTGGCCCGGAACGACGAGCAGCGCCGCCCCGAGGCCGAGGAGGCCGAGGACAGAGCGGGCGGAGGTGAACGAAGAAGCGGCCAAGCGAGGCCAGGATAGCACACGATCGGGCGGCGGCATCAGGGGCCGAACCGACGAGGTGGGCAGAAGCTTCCCGCGAACCGTGCGGGCCGGGGCTCAGGGCCCCCAGAGCGACGTGGGCAGCGCGTTTCGGTGGGAGAGCGCCAGCAAATCCATGAGCAGCGCCACCGTCACGTGCACGAGGAAGCCCGAGTAGATGCTCTTCGTGCGCATCGCCAGCGAGCCGAGCGCAATGCCCGCGACCACGGCGCCGGCCGCTTCGAGGTAAGGCTTGCCATAATGGATCATGCAATATGGCACGCACATCGCGAAGATCGCCCCGGAGCCGAGCGTCGTGCGCAGGCCCGAGAGCCAGAAGCCCCGGAAGAAGACCTCGAGCGCGAAGAACTGCGCGAAATACATCATCTCCCACATCGCGAGGTCGAACCACGAGCGGGAGCATTGCTTGTAGAACGGGTAATACGTGCCGAAATCGGGGGCCCGCGAGACGATCACGACCGCCGGGACCACGACCGCAAGGCAAAGCCCGTAGATCCACGCGTGCTTCAAGAAGCCGCGGACCCGTAAGCCCATGTCGAGCAGGCTGTCCTTCCGGAAGCAGATCTTCCAGATGATCATCGGGACCGCGACGTAACCAAACACGCGAGTAAAAGCCCACCAGCCGTAGCCGTAGAGCTCGTTCCACTTGCGGAGATCGACGCCGAATCCGCCCTGCTTTTCGAGCTCGCGCAGGAATGGCTTCAGGTGATTTTCATAGAAATCACGGCCGCCATAGTATTCCTGGAGCGTGAGCACGAGCGCGGTGGTCACGAAGAGCACCGCGGGGCGATAATCGTACGAGCCCGAAGCGAGGGTTTTTCGCTGGTGCTCGTGCGCCGCGACGTCGAGCTCGCGCCAGGTGCCGCGGAAGAAGAACCAGAGGACGGGCGCGAGCGCGAGGTACGCGGCGACGGGGAAGAGGGCCTTGGTCGCCGTCTCGAAGAGCGTCGGCGCGGCGCGCGCGCCCGTCGGGCCCGCCGCCGCGGCGAGGAGCGTCGAGGCGAGATCGAACATCGCGGCTCAGCTCGCCCCGGACGATGCAGCGATCAAGGAGAGCGCGTGATCGAGGCGCGCGAGGACGCGCGGCTTGCCGATGAGCGCGAGGACGTCGAAGAGCCCCGGCGTCGCCGTCCGGCCGCTGACCGCGACACGAACGGGCTGCGCCACGTCCTTGATCTCGAGCTTCTTCTCGGCGAGGAGCTCGCCGAACCGCGCCTCCAGGTTCTTCGCGGAGAAATCGTCGATCGACGTGAAGAGATCCCGCACGGCCCGAAGGTGCGGCGCCTTGTCCGCGACGAGGAATTTCTTCACGGCCTTCTCGTCGTAGACGGGCAGATCGCGGAAGAAGTAGTCGAGCGCGTCGGCCGCGTCGGCGTACGTCTGCGCGCGCTCGCGGATGAGCGGGAGGACCGCGCGGACGGCTTCGCGATCAAAGCCCGAAAGACCGCGTTTTTCGAGGAACGGAAGCGTGGCGTCGAGGTACGCGTCGTCGGGCGTGAGCGTGGGGGACTTGAGGTGCTCGAACGCGATCGCCGCGAGCTTCTTCGCGTCGAACTTGCCGTCGGCCTTGCTGCAGTTCTCCCAGCTGAACTTCTGGGCGAGGTCCTGCATCGTGAAGATCTCCTCGTCGCCGAAGGACCAGCCGAAACGGACGAGGTAGTTGAGCAGGCCGACCGCGGGGATGCCGCGCTCGCGGTACTCGCCGACGGAGACCGCGCCGTGCCGCTTCGAGAGCTTCTGGCCGTCGGGCGCGAGCATCATCGGCAGGTGCGCGAACTGCGGTGTCTCCGCGCCGAACGCCTGATAGAGCAAGATCTGCGGCGGCGTATTGATCATGTGATCACGGCCGCGCGCCACGAGCGTGATGCCCATGGTGATGTCGTCGACGACCGCGCCGAGGTTGTAGAGCGGGACGCCGTCCGAACGCATGAGCACGGCGTCTTGCTGCGTGTTGTTCGGCGTGACGACCTCGCCGAAGACGAGATCTCGGTAGGTGACGGAGCCCGAGCTCGGCGCGCGGAATCGAATGACGAACGGGCGATCGGGTGCCGGGCCCGTGCGGTCGCGGCAGGTGCCGGGGTAGCGGAACTGGGCCTTCGGATCGCGGGCTCGAAGCGCCTCGCGCTGGGCGTCGAGCTCTTCCTTCGTGCAATAACAACGATAGGCCGCGCCCGCCTTGATGAGCTTCTCCACGAACTCCTGGTAGATCGGGAGCCGCTCCATCTGCCGGTACGGGCCGTGCTCGCCGCCTACTTCGGGGCCCTCGTCCCAGCCGAGGCCGAGCCAGCGCAGCTCGCGCAGGATGATCGCTTCGTTCTCCGGTGTGCTCCGCTCCTGGTCGGTGTCCTCGATGCGCAGGACGAACGTGCCGCCGGTCTTGCGCGCCCAGAGCCAGTTGAAGAGCGCGGTCCGGACCCCGCCGATGTGGAGGTAGCCCGTCGGAGAGGGAGCGAATCGAACGCGAGGCTTGCCTTGTGCCATGGCGCCCGCGCTGTAGCATTTTTCGGTTCGATTGTCGGCCTCGGCGTGCTCACGCTCGGCGAGCGCGTGTATACCGTCGGCCTCTGAGCTCGCACGTGAAACGATTCCTGAAGCAAGCAGCGCTCATCGCCGGCAAGGACCTCGCCATCGAGCTGTCCACGGGCGAGATCGTGACCACGAGCGGGTTCTTCGCCGTGCTCGTCGCCGTCATCGCGTCCCTCGCGTTCTTCGCAGGACAGGAAGCAACGGAAGGCGTGGCACCCGGGGTGATCTGGGTCTCCGTCGCGTTCGCGTCGGTGCTCGCCGTCGGGCGGACGTGGCAACGCGAGCGCGAGGAGAACGCGCTCGCGGGTTTGCTCGTGTTGCCCGTGTCGCGTGGCGCGATCTTCGCGGGGAAGGCCGTGAGCGTGGCGATCTTCGTGGGGCTCGTGGAGGCGATCGTGGTCCCCGTGAGCGCGCTGCTCTTCTCCGTCGATCTGATCCGGATGGCGCCGGGGCTCGTCTTGATCGCGCTGTTCGCGACGCCGGGGATCGCCGCGGTGGGGACGCTGTTCGGCGCGATGACGGTGCGCACGCGGGCGAGGGATCTCGTGCTCGCGAGCGTGTTTTTTCCGTTGCTCGCGCCGACGTTGCTCGCCGCCGTGGCCGGCACACGTGAGCTCTTCGGCGGCGCGGAGACGAGCGAGCTCTTCGATTACTTGGCGCTGATGGGCGTGTTCGGAACGGTGTTCACCGCCGGCGGCGTGGGGCTGTTCGATACGATCATCGACGGGTGATCGCGGCGGCGCAGCGCTCGGCGGCAGCCGTGATCACGTCGGGATCGAAGTCGATGCCAGTGCACTCGCCGACGGCCCAGATGCCTTCGCCCGCCGTGCCGTCTTCCTCACACGCGACCGCGTAGCCGCGCGCCGGATCGAAACGAACCTCGGCTCCCGCCTGCGCCGCGAGCTCGAACGCAGGTGCGCCAGGCAGCGCAAGGGCGAGGATTTCCGCATCGATGCGGCGCTCCTCTTCGGCGCGCTCACGCAAGAGAACACGCTTCACCTGCCCCGTGCCCTCGACCCCCGCGATCGCCGAAGCCGCCGCGCGCACCGCACGATCGCCGAGCCGCCGCGCGAGCTCGTCTGCCCAGAATCCTTCGCCCGCGACGACGACGGGGCCGTCGGGCTCGATGCCGTACGCATGAAGGAGGCAGAGCGCGCGCGCCGAGAAGACCCCCGGAAGATCGTTGCCCGGGAACGCCGATACGCCGTCGTGCACGCCCGTCGCGAAGACCTTGGCAGGCGCGCGCACCACGACGGCGCCTTCTTCCGCAGCGACGAGGAGATCCCCAAGGTAGACGCCGGCCGCCGTGGCCCGCGAAAAGACGAGCTCGCCGGTCGCGCGGATCGATTCGAGCAGCGGCGCGTGATCAGGGAGGGCGAGGAGCGAGCCGCCGAGCGAGAGGCCATCGTCGACGACCACGACCCGCGCGCCCGCGGCGCCGAGCTTTTGCGCGACGACGAGGCCCGCGAGGCCCGCGCCGACGACCACGACGTCGGCTTCGAGCACGCGCGCGGGACGCGGCGCCTCGATCTCCGAGGGCATCCGTCCGAGGCCCGCGATCTTGCGGGCCATCGTCTGCATGATGGTTCCGAGCGCAGGGACGCCGGCCATGAAGTGGTGATGGTCGATGCCCTTCGGGAAGAACCAGTCCGTCACGCGCAGAAGGTCGGCCTGGCGTGAGCCGATGACGTTCTGGGCCTCGACCTCTTCTTCTCCCCGAGTCGCGTGAAGGCACGTCATCACGTTCGGCGTGCCGTCGACGCGCATGAGGCAGCCGTCGCACCCGCCCCGGAAGCAGCTCGCGCTGCGCGGGCGGTGGAGCTTGGGGCTCCGCGCCAGGATGAACTTGTCCTCGGCGAGGAGCGAGGCAGCGAGCGGCTCGCCCCGCTCGGCCCGCACCGGCGAGCCGTCGAGGTGGATCGTGATCGGATCTCGGAAGGCCCGCGTACGCCGGAACATGGGCCAGGGCCCTATAGCACGGCAAACTCGGGGGCGGCCCCCGCAAACAAACGTCCACGAGAACGCGCGCCTGATCTACCCTCTCGAACCGATGCGCCTAGGCATCCTCGGACCGGCCAACAGAGATCTGCCCGCGCTTGCACGGGCGGCGCAGCTCCTGCTGGACGAGGTCCAGGTCGACAAGATCATCTACCTGTCTGACGACGGCGCGCTCGATCTCGTGGCGAAGGCCTGGGCGTACCGGCTCGTCGACGCGAACCCGAGCGAGGACGTCCTCTTCGCCCGCGCCGCCGTGCGATGCGCGCGCGCGACGCCGGAGGCGATCGACGCCTACGTCGCGGCCGAGCGCGCGCGGTCGCGCCTCCGCGTGCTGACGAGCATCCCGAACCGCCAGCTCCGATCGATCGAGCTCATCGACGGGCGCGTGGCGGTGTTCGTCTACGACAAGGCGATCCTCGATCAGGACGACATCGCGGCCGCGAGCTTGCTCGTGTTCGGGCGGAGCCAGGAGCCGACGATGAAGCGGATCGGCTCGCGAATGTTCCTCTCGCCGGGGCCGATCGGGACGCCGGGCGGAGGCATGGCCCTGCTCGAAGAGGCGGAGTCGGGCGGGGTGCGCGTGGAGATCCGGAACGCGAGCGGGGCGGTCACCGCAGAGGACATGCTGGGCGGAGGGCCAAGCCTGCCCGGCATCAAGATGCGGGTGCAGGATGGCAAGAGCAGCGGATGAGCCGGAGGCGCCCGCGGCCGCGCCGCGGCATCGGGTCGCCGTGTTCGGAGGGAGCTTCAACCCGCCGCACGTCGCGCACGTGCTCGCAGCGGTGTACGTGCTGTCGACGGAGCCCGTGGACGAGGTGCTCGTGGTGCCCGTCTACAGGCACCCGTTCGCCAAGGAGCTCGCGCCGTTCGAGGATCGCCTCGCGATGTGCGAGCTCGCGTTCGCCTGGATCCCGCGCGTCCGCGTCTCCACCGTGGAGCGCGAGCTCGGCGGCGAGAGCCTCACGTTGCGGACGCTCGAGCATCTCGCGGCAGAGCACCCGGACTGGTCGATGCGCCTCTTGCTCGGCGCCGACGTGATCGCGGACCTCACGAAGTGGCACCGCTTCGATCGGATCGCGGAGATCGCGCCGCCGCTCTTCGTGGGCCGCGCGGGCGTGACGACGGAAGGCGCGCCGGAGCCGATGCTGCCGAAGATCTCGAGCACCGAGGTGCGCGACGCGATCGGCTGCGGCGAGATCGAGCGCGTGGAGACACTCGTGCCGCGCGAGGTGCTCGCGTACGCGGCCGAGCGCGGGCTCTACCGGAGGAGCTGATGGCCGAGAAGAACCACGTGTTCATCCTGGGCGCGGGCAAGGTCGGCGCGGGCCTCGCGCGGGCGCTGCGCAGCGCGGGCTACGTGGTGACGCTGCGCCCGCAACGGAGAGGGCTGCCTTCGCGGCGCATCGAC
Source organism: Polyangium jinanense (assembly GCF_028435265.1). GTDB lineage: Bacteria > Myxococcota_A > Polyangia > Polyangiales > Polyangiaceae > Polyangium > Polyangium jinanense. The sequence continues at coordinate 50,881 of NZ_JAGTJK010000033.1, forward strand.
GCGCCGTTCGTGATCCTCGCGGTGCGGGATCGGGAGCTCCAGCCGCTCGCGGAGAGGATCCGGGACGCGGGATTGTTGGGGCACAAAAAGACGGTGGTGGTGCACTGCGCGGGCGCGCTCGGCCCGGAGCCGCTCGCGCCGCTTCGGAGCGAGAACGTCGCGGTCGCGCAGATGCACCCGATGATCTCGTTCGCGTCGCCGGAGGTGACGCCGTCGCTCACGCGCGGGCAGCTCCACGTGGACGGAGACGCGCGCGCCGTGCGGGCCGCATCGGCGATCGGGCGGAAGCTCGGGATGACGCCGCGGACCATCCCCGGGCTCGATCGCGTGCTCTACCACGCGGCGGCCGGGCTCGTGGCAAACGGGGCCGCGGCGCTCGCCGCGGGCGGGGTGGATCTGCTCGGACGCGCAGGCGTGCCGGCGGACACGGCGGCGGCGATGCTGGGCCCGCTCCTTCGAAGCGTCGCGGACAACGTGGAAACGATGGGTTTGCCGGCGGCGCTCACGGGGCCGGTGCGGCGCGGGGACGCGGCGGGCGTGGGCCGGCATCTCGAGATGCTCTCGCGCGCGGCGCCGCACCTCGTGCCGCTCTACGTGGCGGCTTCCAAGCTGCAGGTGCCGCTCGCGCGCGCCCTGGGTGATGCGTCGGCGGAAAGCTTCGACGCCATCGTCACGGTGCTGGAAAAGGCGCCGAGCGGCACCTGAAAAACGTTGCGGTAGGCGAGCCGCCGACCGTACGCTGGTGAAGCCGTGGCGGACGCCGAACCTCGCACTTCTCCGCTCGATCGGTCTTCACCTCAAGAAGCTTCGGGTGTTCGCACCGAAGGTGTCTTCTCCGGGGAGGCGGGCGGGCTGCCTTCCGGGGCGGTGATAGCAGCGCCTTCGGTGCGCGTGACGCTTCGCGGGCTCGCGGCGGTCGACGATCTGCTCTGCGCGAAGGGCGCGAGCGGGCTCGTGGTGCTGCACGGGCCGCGCGCGACGCTGGAGGCCGTGGGCGCGCACGCGGCGCGGCGAGCGCAGGTGATCGGGCGCGCGTGCCTGCGGGTCGCCGAGGTCGCGTGGGACGAACCCTGGCGCGAGATCGCCGCGCAGATGGGGATCGTCGACGTGGTGGAGCCACGCCTCGTGGCGGCGCGGATCGCCTCTGCGGCGAACGGCGCGATGATCGTCGTGTCCGAAGGCACGCCGACGCACTGGGGACAGGCGGTCGTGGAGGAGATGGCGCGCCTCGTGAGCACCCCTCCCCGCGCAGGAGGAGCGCCGCTCGTGCTCGTGCTGCGCGAGGTGGCCTCGGCGCCGGCGGGCGCGCGCCTCGTGCAGATCGATCCGATCGCATCGCCGGAGGATCTACGTCGCTTCTGGGAGGCGATCGCGCAGGCGGCCGAGCTTCGCCTCGGCGCGGAAGAGGGAAGGCTCGAAGCGCTGGAGCGCTGGTGGTCGGCGGCGCGACGCGCACCGCTCGACGGGCGCACTGAGCCGATCGCGCTCGAACCGGCGCAGAGGCGTCTCTGCGCGCGGCTCGCGCTGGCGCAGCGGAGCTTGCCTGCCGCGGAGGTCAGTCGGCTCGGCGCGAGCGCGGACGTGGAGGCGCTCGTCGCGCGGGGCGCGGCGACGATCGACGCGGCGGGATCGATGAAGCTCACGGGGGCTGCGCCGATCGAGCTCGAAGCCGATCGCGACGATGCAGTCGCGGTGGCGAGCGCGCTCGAAGCGGTCTTCCCGCTCGATCCCTGGGCGATGCTCCGCGCGGCCGAGCTCTGGGCGCGCGCGGGCGACGCGGAACGGGCGGAGATGCTCGCGACACGCGCGCTCGCCGGCGTGGCAGAGCCGTCGGCGCGGGTGGATTTCTGGCGGCGCTGGGAGGCGGCTCTCGCGCTCTTCTCGGATGCGTCGACGACGAAGGCGCTCCTGCGTTCGGCAGAGCTCGCGCTTCGTGTCGGTGATGCGGAGCGAGCGACGGGGTTCGCGCGGGCCGCGGCGGCGCGGGATGGAAACGCCCCCGAGGTGATGATCACGCTCGGCAAAGCGCTCAGCGCCGAGGGAGATCTCACGACGGCGACGATCGTGCTCGAACGCGCGATGAGCCGCGCGGATGCCTCCGGCGCGCGCGCGCGTGCGGCCGTGGAGCTCGCCGAGGTCCGGTACACGGCCGGTGATCTCGAAGCGGCGCGAAGGTTTGCCCAGGAAGCGCAGGGCAGCGCGGCGGATCTCGCGACGCGGCTCGGGGCGCGCAACGTGCTCGGCAAGCTCCTGCTCGCGGCGGCGTCGTGGAGCGAGGCGGAGGCGCATTTCGCGGCCGACGCGTGGGAAGCTGCGTGCGGCGGCGAGGGGATCACGGAGCTTCGCGCGCGGCTCAACCGCGCGATCGCCGTGCTCTCGGCCGGCAGGCTCGACGAGGCGCGGCCGATGCTCGCCTCCGTGCTCGACGACGGTACGGCGCGCGGCGAGCATCGTGCCGTCGGGTTCGCCCTGACGAACCTCGCGACGATCGCCATCCTGAAGCGCGATTATCCGGAGGCCTTCCACCTCTCGGAGCGCGCGATCGAGGTCTTCCGCCGCATCCGCGAGCGGCTCTTCCTCGCCACCGTGATCCCGAACCTCGCGGAGCTCCGGCTCGATCTCGGGCTCGTGGCCGAGGCGGAGCAGACGCTCGCGTTCGGACGGCAGGCGTGCGGGCCGGCGATCCCGGGGACACGCGCGCCGCACTTCGCGCTCGTCGCGGCGCGGATCCACCTCGCGCGTGGCAGGACGCTCGAAGCGCGGGCCGAGCTCGCATCGGCCATCGCAGGTGCGAGCGGCTCGAGCAACGGCGCGAAGCTCTGCGAGTGCCACTGCCTCGCGGCGCGTATCGCGCTCGACGATGGCAACGTGACGCGCGCCGCGCAGGCGATCGAGCGCGCGCGGGCGCACGCGAGCTCGACGCTGGCGCGCGCGGAAGTCGCGCTCCTCGAAGCGACGCGGGCGCGCGCCGCCGGTGATCCGTGGGACGGCGCCGCCGAGGAGGCGCTCGATCTCGCGCGGGAAGCGGACGCGCCGGAGCTCGAACGCGAGGCCCGCGTGCTGCTCTGCCACGCGGAGCTTGCGCGGGGCGATGCGCGTGAGGCCGAGGTGCACCTGCAAGCGGCCCTCGCCTCGCGTGATCGCATGGCGTCGTCTCTGCCCGAGGGGATCCGCGAGCGTTTCCTCGCGCGTCCCGAGCTTCGTGGGCTCGCGGCGCTCGAAGCGCGCGCGCCGCGTGCGAGCGAGTCGGGGCTCAGGCCTTGCGAGCGATGCGGCGAGGCGTCGTGCCCCGGCTGCTCCTCGCCGTCGTTGAACGCTCCTCCGCCGTCCTTGCGCGCTTCGTCGCCGTCGCGCTCGTCGGTGACGGCGATCGAGCGGATCGTCGGGCGCGACGCGAGCATGCTCGCGCTGCTCACGGCCATCAAGAAGGTCGCGAAGGCCGACACGACGGTGCTGATCCACGGCGAGAGCGGCTCCGGCAAGGAGCTCGTCGCCGATGCGATCCACGAGATGAGCCCGCGCCGCGCGGGCCCGCTCGTCAAGGTGAACTGCTCGGCGCTCGTCGAGACGCTCCTGCTCTCCGAGCTCTTCGGCCACGAGAAGGGCGCGTTCACCGGCGCGCAGGCGCGGCGCCGCGGCCGCTTCGAGCTCGCCGAGGGCGGCACGATCTTCCTCGACGAGATCGGCGACATCTCGCAGCGCACGCAGGTCGCGCTCCTCCGCGTGCTCGAGGACAAGAGCTTCGAACGCGTCGGCGGCGCCCAGCCGATCCGCGCGAACGTGAGAATCCTCTGCGCCACGCACCGCGATCTCCGCGCGATGGTGGCGCGCGGTGAGTTCCGCGAGGACCTCTACTACCGGCTACGGCAGGTCGTGCTCGAGGTGCCCGCGCTGCGCCAGCGCATCGCGGACATGCCGCTCATCACGTCGGCCTTGCTCGCGCGCATCGCGCAAGAGCGCGGCGAGCCGCAAAAGCGGCTCTCCGATCGAGCGATCGAAGCGCTCATGCGCCACGCGTGGCACGGCAACGTGCGCGAGCTCGAAAACGCGCTGCGCGCGGCGTCGCTCTTCGCGGAGGGCGACGTCATCGAGCTCGAGGATTTCACGACGAACGTCGAGTACATGCGCGGCGTGGCTGCCGAGATCACGAGGGGCTCGTCGCCGCCCTCGTCCGCGGAGCCGCAGGACACGCGTGGGGGCTCTCAGCTCGCCGAGCGAAGGTCGCAGGGGGAGGGCGACGCGACGCCGGTCGAGGTGACGTACGCGCACGTCCGCTCGGGCGTCAGCCTGAGCGACATGAAGCGGAAGATCGAGCGTGAGTGCATCGCGCGCGCGCTCGAGGAGAGCGGCGGGAACATCACCCGCGCCGCGGTGCTTCTGGGGATGAAGCGGCCACGGCTCTCGCAGCTCGTGAAGCAGTACGGACTGGGCAGTGCGTCGGAGGACGGATCATGAACGTTGGGAGACAATCGCTCGGGCTCGGAGGTCTCTTCGCACTCGTCGCGACGGTGCTCACGGGGTGCCTGGTTGCGCCTGACGAGAGCGCCGCGATCGACGAGGCCACCGAGGAGCTCGCGGCGAGCTCTTCCGACGCGGAAGATCAGTCGGATCGCGGCACCCCCAGCGTGCCCGACGAGCCGCCTCCGCAGACCGACGACATGCCGGATCCGCTGCCGTGGAACGAGATCGTCACGGTGAAGCCCGGCGGGTGTGATCCCGAGACGCGCAGCGGCCCGGATCCGCTGCCGTGGGTCCCCGGCGCCGGCACGCAGAGCTCGCCGGGCACCGGGACGAAGCAAGACTAGAGCGCCGAACGGTTCGGCGCTCTGCGAGATCGCGAAGCGGTTTTCGCCTCGGGGGGTGAATCGGCCGGGCTCCGCCTGGCCGAGAGGGGGACGCGAGGCGTCCCCCTCGGGACGAGAGAAGCCTAGAACATCGATCGGTTGTCAAACCGATCGATGTTCTAGGCGCATAACGGGCGGACGATCGATCAGGGACGTCCCCGGGGCGGCGCGTTACGCTCTCGTCGTGCCGATAGGGATCGATCTCCGGACCCGGACCACGCTCGTCTGCGGCGCGCTCGCGCTCGTCATCGCCGTTTCGATCCTGCTCCGCGGGCGCGTGCGCACCGTGCACCTGCTCTTCGCGGCGTTCGCGGGCGACATCGGCCTCTGGTACCTGTCGCAGTCACTCTTCGGCTTCTTCCAGCAGACGATCTGGGAGCGCTTCACCGCGATCCTCGCGGTGCTCCTGCCGCAGTTCGCCCTCCACCTCTTCGAGGCGATGATCCCGCACGAGGGGGATCGGCCGAGCCGACTCCCGCGCCTCGCGGGCGTGCTCGCGATCCCCATGGTGCTGCTCGTCTTGAGCCCAAAGCAGGGCTTTTGGCTCGTGCGCGGCGCGGTGTTCTTCTACGTCTTCGCGTTCCTCACGGCGGGGCTCTGGGAGCTCGGGCAACGCGGCGCGCGGAGCGGCTCGCGCGCGACGCAGCGGCGCGTCCGTTTCCTCGTGGTCATCGGCGCCCTCGCCGGCCTCGCGAGCGTCGCCGATTTCGCGTGGTTTCTCGGCGTGAACCCCGCGCCCGTCGGCGCGGCGCTCAGCGTGGTGTTCCTGTTCATCCTGGCGCAAGCGCTCCGCCACGAGCGGCTGCTCGACGTCTACGAGATGCTCGCGCGCCTGCTCGTCGCCACGGCCGTCGCGTTCCTGATCGCGGGGATCTTCTACGTCCTCATCACGTTCATCGGCGGCTTCAACACGATGTACCTGAACGCCGTGCTCGCGGCGATCGTGATCCTCGTCCTCTTCGATCCGCTGCGCGAGCGCGTCGCCGAGCAGATCCAGAAGCTCTTCTTCCGGGATCGTTTCGACCTCGAACAATCCGTGGCCGACGCGCGGCGGCGGCTCGTGCACGTGCTCGAGCTCGACGATCTCGGGTCGATCGTGATGACGGCGCTCGAGCAGTCGCGGCGCGTGACGAAGACGGCGATTTACCTGCGCGACGCGGACGGCACGGGGTTCGACAAGCTCGCTTCGCTCGGCCAGGGCGCGCCGCCGCGGATCGAGGCGGCGACGGCGCGCGCGCTGCTCGACCGGCTCGAGGTGGGGCCGCTCTCGCTCGAAGAGCTCAAGCGCGAGGTGCGCGAGCGCAAGGCGCGGGGCGCGCGGACGGACGCGTCGGAGGCGGTGCTCAGCGCGGCGGCGGTGCTCGGGAGCATGCGGGACGGCGCGGTCGTCCTGCGGATCCGGGCCGAGGGCGACGAGATCGTGGGGCTGCTCGTGGTGGTCGACGAGCGCGTGCGAGACGCGTTCTCGCCCGAGGAGATCACGCTGCTCGACGCGATCGCGACGCAGGTCGGCGTGGTCATCGAGAACTCGCGCGTCTACCAGCAGATGAAGGAGCGGGATCGGCTCGCCGTGCTCGGGCAGATGGCGGCGGGGCTCGCGCACGAAATTCGAAACCCGCTCGGCGCGATCAAGGGCTCGGCGCAGCTCCTCGCGGAGCCCGGGCCCGATGGCCGCGATCCGGATCCGCAGTCGCGTGAGTTCATCGGCATCATCCTCGAAGAGGTCGAGCGGCTCGATCGGGTCGTCGGTTCGGTCCTCGATCTCGCGCGCGCGAACCAAGGCGCGGTGGTGCCGACAGACGTGAACGCCGTCGTGCGCCGCACGTTGCAGGTGCTCTCGACCGAACGCGCGAACCAAGATCTGACGGTGGAGATGAACCTCGGTTCGAGCCTGCCGCGCGTCGCGATCGATCCGGAGAAGCTCCGGCAGGTGCTCATGAACCTCTACCGGAACGCGGCGCAGGCCATGAAGGGGCGGGGGAAGATCACGGTGTCGACGCGCGTGCGGCTCGGCCGCGGGACCACACGTTCGGGGACGGGGATGGCCGACGAGCCCTTCGTCGAGCTCACGGTCGCGGACAACGGGCCGGGCATCTCGCAGAAGGTGCTGGAGAACATCTTCCTCCCGTTCTTCTCCACGAAGGAGAAGGGCACGGGGCTCGGGCTCGCGATCAGCCAGCGTATCGCCCAGGGCGCGGGCGGGCGCATCGAGGTGCGATCGTATGAGGGCAAAGGGTCGACGTTCGCGGTGATCCTGCCGGCGGCGATGGACGCGCTCGGGGCGCCGTCCTCGACGCCGACGCCGCTCAGTCGTTCTGCATGAGGCCGCGAATCTTGCCGGTGGGCAGGAGTTTGACCCGCAAGGCGGAGGGCTCACGTGGCAGGCCCGGCATGGTCATCATGTCGCCGGTGAGCGCGACGGCGAAGCCCGCGCCGGCGCTCAGGCGGATCTCGCGTACGGTGACCTGGAAGTTCGTTGGGCGTCCAACGAGCGCGGGATCGTCGGAGAGCGAGAGCTGGGTTTTTGCCATGCAGACGGGCACGCCGCCGTGGCCGAGCTCTTCGATGCGGCGGGCGTCGCGCTCGGCGGCCGCGGTGAAGGTGACGCCGTCCGCGCCGTAGATCGTGCGGGCGATCTTCGTGATCTTGTCCCGCAGGGGCTCGGCGAGGTCGTAGACGAAGCGGGGCGCGGGCGGCGCGGCGTCGGTCGCGTCGGCGGCGCTCGCGACGGCCTCGGCAAGCTCCAGGGCGCCCTCGCCGCCTCGCAGAAAACCTTCGCAGCGGACCGCGCGGACGCCGCGGCGCAGCATGGCCGCCTCGACGAGGGCGAGCTCTTCTTGCGTGTCGTTCGGGAAGACGTTGATCGACACGACGACGGGCAGGCCGAAGAACGCGGCCGAGTCGAGATGTTTGTCGAGGTGCGTGAGGCCGAGCTCGAGCGCCCTCGCGTCGGGCTCCGCCGCGCGCTTCACCGGCGCGCCGCCGTGCATCTTGAGGGCGCGCAGTGTGGCCACGAGGACGAGCACGCGCGGGAAGACGCCCATCGTCCGGCATTTGATGTCGAGGAACTTCTCGCCGCCGAGGTCGAAGCCGAAGCCCGCCTCCGTGATCACGTAGTCGCCCGAGAGAAGGCCGAGGCGCGTCGCGAGGACCGAGGAACATCCGTGCGCGATGTTCGCGAAGGGGCCGGCGTGCACGAGAGCTGGGCCGCCCTCGTCGGTTTGCACGAGGTTCGGCTTGATCGCGTCGCGCAGGAGCGCGGTCATCGCCGCGGCGGCGCCCACGTCGTCCGCCGTGATCGGCGCGCCGCTCGTGCTCTGGCCGATGACGATGCGACCGAGACGCCGCTCGAGATCTTCGGGCCCGTCGGCGAGCGCCACGATCGCCATGACCTCGCTCGCGGCCGTGATGTCGAAGCGATCCTGCCGCGGCACGCCATCGGCCTTGCGGCCGAGGCCGACGATCACGTTGCGCAGCGCGCGGTCGTTCATGTCGAGCGCGCGGCCCCACGTCACCTGGCGCGGATCGATCGCGCCTTTTTCACCGAAGGACGTGTTGAAGTGACACGCGTTGTCGACCATCGCGGACAGGAGGTTGTGCGCGGTGGAGATCGCGTGGATGTCGCCCGTGAAGTGCAGGTTGATGTCGTCGGCGGGCACGAGCGTCGCGCGTCCGCCGCCCGTCCCACCACCCTTCACGCCGAAGACCGGGCCGAGCGAGGGCTCGCGCAGGCAAAGCACGGCGCGTTTCGCGAGGCGCCGCATGCCCATCGCGAGTCCGATCGACGTCGTCGTCTTGCCTTCGCCCGCGGGCGTCGGGTTGATGGCGGAGACGAGCACGAGGCGGCCTGCGCCCGCAGCGGGGCGCGTGAGGGCGGCGAGATCGATCTTCGCCTTGTTGCGGCCGTACGGCTCGACGTGATCCTCGGACACGCCGAGCTCGCGCGCGACGTCGAGGATCCCCTGGGGTCCGATGGGCAAAGCGCTCTGCGTAAGGGTCACGGGCCTCCTCGGTGCCTGCAGCGCAGGCGTCAGGTGTAACGGCGTTGCATGAGGTCGTGGAGCGGGCGGCTCCCGCGCACGAGGGAGAGCGTGTGCTCGGCGTGATCGTGGGCGTAGCCGTTGCCGATGAAGAGGTCCACGTCGCGGCCGATCCCCTCGGCGCCGAGGGCGGCGGCCGTGAAGCTCGTGCTCATCGCGAAGTAGTAGACCTTGCCGCGATCGCGGGCCGCGAGGATCGCGGCGAGCTCGACGCCAGGGACGTTCACGCACGAGAGCACGAGGTCCGCGCCGCGGCCTTCGGTCAGAGGCGCGACCGCGTCTCGTACGGCGAGCGGATCGCGCGCGTCGAGCGTCGCGACGTGATCGCAGATCCCGAGCGCGCGCAGATCGTCGGCGTACGCGGGGAAGGACTCGATGCCGATCACCTTGCCCGTATCGCCGACGCGGCGGCGCGCCTCGGCCGCGCAGAGCAGGCCCGATTTGCCGCCCGCGCCGAGCACGACGACGCTGTCGCCAGGTCCGCAGAGGCGAGCGACCTGCGGCGCGGCGCCGGCCACGTCGAGCAAGGCGAGGACGAGCCGCTCGGGCATATCCGTCGGGATGCGCGCGATCGGCGCCGTGAGGAAGACGGCGGCCTTGCCGACGACGTCGAGTTGCGCGGAGGCGGGGCGCACCGCGAGCACGCGATCGAGCCAGAGGGGCGTGAGCGAGAGCGAGATGAGCGTGGCGACGCGGTCGCCCGGGACGAAGCCGCGCGCTGCCGCGAGATCGCCGACGCGCTCCACGACGCCGAGCAGCATGCCGCCGGAGCCGGTGACCGGATTGTGCTGCTTGCCGCGTCGCTTTACGGTTTCCAGGACGAGCGCGGCGACGCCGTCGGGATTTCCGCCGGAGGCCTCTTCCATCTGCCGGAAGCTCGCGGCGTCGACGTTGAGCGTCTGGACGTCGACGACGATCTCGGTCGCGTAGACCTTGGAAAGATCGTTGTCGAGCCGCTCGGCTGGCTGGGGGAGCGCACCTTTCGGCGCGAGCACGCGGTGGGTCCCGAGGGGGTCTCCGGCAAGCGTTGTCACGAGCGCTCCCTTATCACGCCTTTCGCCGGGCGGAAGGCGCGGGGGGGATCCCGCGAGGAACGCTTGACCCTCGCAGGCCTCAAACCCTAAAGTTTCAAGGACGAAGCGGGCGTATCCTGCGCCCTCCGCGAATCTTTCGGCCGAGCATGGAAAGCCAACTGCCCAAGGTGTCGCCGCCGCGGAGGCTCGCGCTGCGCTTCATCTCCGGCAAATACCAGGGCGGAGAGTTCCTCCTGGAGGACAAGAAGGAGATCATCGTCGGGCGCTCGAGCGATCTCGACATGGTCCTCGTGGAGGACATGGTCTCGCGCAAGCACGCGCGCATCGCGGTCGGCGACCCGATCACGATCGAGGACCTCGGCTCGACGAACGGCACCTTCGTCAACGGCGAGCGCATCAAGCGCGCGACACTCAAGGAAGGGGATCGTGTCCTCATCGGCACGAACATCCTGAAGGTCGTCGTCGCCGAGGTCTCGTCGCCCGGGATCCGCCTGCCCAAGCGCAGCGAGCTGCCGCCCTCGGGCCGCTCGCCGACGCGCAGCATGTCCGGCGCGATCGACGAGATCCCGCTGCCCGATCTTCTGCAGCTCCTCGGTTCGTCGAAGAAGACGGGCCTGCTCGTGATCCGCACCGACGACGAGGTCGGCAAGATCCACCTCTCGAAGGGCACGATCATCCACGCGGCGCTCGACGACAGCGCGGATTTGCCGCCGCTCAAGGCCGCGTACCGCATCCTCTCGTGGGGAAGCGGCACGTTCGACTTCGAGCCGCCCGACGAGGTCTTGCCGAAGGATCAGGTTGACGTGTCCGTGCAGGAGCTCCTGATGGAAGGGCTCCGTCAGCTCGACGAGCACAACGCCATCAAGCACAAGCTGCCCGGGAAAAACGCGCAGCTCTCGGTCGCGCTCCCGCTGAAGCCGCTCATCCGCGATCTCTCGCCGATGGAGCTCGACGTGCTGCAGGCCGTGTGGAACCACGCGGAGATGCACGTGGTCATGGACAAGAGCCCCGCGAGTGATCTCGACACGGGGCGCACGCTCCTGAAGCTGATCTCGTCCGGTTACGTGCGCGTCGAGTAACGCGGAGGAGCCACGAGCGCGGCGCGCACCGCCTCGGCCAGCGAGGAGACGTGATCGTCCTCGAAGCCGAGCGCCGTGAGCGTCTCCGCGAGGCGCAGCACGTACTCCACGTTCGTCCCGCTCGGCCCGCGCGCTTCGAGCACGTCGGCGACCATCGTCTCGAACGGTGCAGGCCCGAGGTGCCACGGGTTTCCGGGGCGCGCGATCCAGGTGATCGCCTCGATCGTCGTCATTCCCTCGTTCGCCGCAGCCTCCCCGTGAAGCTCCGCGCGGACCGCGACGCGGTCGTAACCGCCCTGCTCGCGTTCATCGAGTGCGGCGAGGATCGCGTCCGCCTCCGCGGGCGCGAGCGCGTACACGAGTCCGCCCACGTGCGCGTTGGGCGCGGGGACGAGCGTCGCCACGCGGCCGAGCCGTTCGGGCGTGCCGCGATGATCGGGCGAGCCTTGTTCGAGTCGTCGCGACAAACCTGCGACCCGCGCGGCCTTCGCCTCGACGTACGGAAATCCGGGCCGCCAGAGGAGCGAGCCGTAGCCGAAGATCCACACGCTCACGGCGCTGCTTTTTTCCGGCCGAGCCCCACGAGGAAGACCTCGGAGCTCACGCTGCGCGTGCCTTCGGGCCGGATCACGCGCACCTCGTCGTAGAGCGAGCGCAGCCTTTCGCGCGCCTTCTGGAACTCTTCGCTCATGAACAGCTTGCCGACGAAGGCGCTGCCGGGCGCGCCGAGCGCCTCGGCCACCGAGACCGCGCGATCGAAGAGCTCGTAGCTCCGCCACTGGTCCGCGGCCTTGCTGCCCGTGGTCGCGGGCGCCATGTCGCTCAGCACCACGTCGTACGGCGCGAACTGCGCGAGGGCATCGTTCGTGAGCGAGAGCGCGTCGCCTTGCACGACGGTCACGTTGGGGCCGAAGGCTTGCCGGATCTCCGAGAGATCCACGGCGAGCAGATGCCCTTTCGAGCCGATCTTCTGCGCGGCGTACATGGACCACGACCCGGGAGCGGCGCCCAAATCGAGCACCCGCTGCCCGGGTCGCAGGAGACGTACCCGGCGATCGATCTCCTCGAGCTTGAAGACACTCCGCGCCGGAAACCCTTGCGCCTTCGCCGCTTTGGTGAAGGTGTCAGGCTTCCGGTACGGGTTTTTGCCCTTCGCGCTCACGAGGAGATGGCGATCAGGCCTTCTTGCCGCCGTTCTTCTTCTTCACGGCGCCGCGGACGAGGACGATGCCGTTCCGCGCGCCCGGGACCGCGCCCTCGATGAGGACGAGGTCCTCCTCGGGGATGAGCTTCGCGATCTTCAGGTTGAGCGCGCTCACGGTCTCCGCGCCGTAGTGGCCGGGCATCTTGAGGCCGGGCAGCGTGCGGCCGGGGGTCATGTTCGTACCGATCGAGCCGCCGTGACGGCGATACTCGTGCGTACCGTGCGTCTGCACGGCGCCGGCGAAGTTCCAGCGGCGCACGACGCCGGTGAAGCCGCGGCCGCGGGACGTGCCCTGCGCGTCGACGATCTGGCCGACCTGGAAGACCTGATCGACGCCGATCTTCTGACCGATCTCGAACTTCGCGGCGTCCTCGGCCGTCACGCGGAGCTCGCGCACGATGCGCTTCGGCGTCTGCTGGCTCTTGCGGTACGCGCCGAGCAAGGGCTTCTTCGTGTGCTTCTCCTTGCGCTCGCCGAGGCCGACGATGAGGGCGCTGTAGCCGTCCTTCTCCACCGTCCGCTTGCCGATCACGACGCCGCCCGCCTGCACCACGCTGCAGCGAAGGACCTCGCCCTTCTCGTCGAAGATCTGAGTCATCCCGATCTTCTTGCCGAGGATGCCAAGGTTCGTGTTCATCTCGATGCCACCATCCGCGCTTCTTCTGGGGTTTGTCCGGCTGTGTTCGCGAGAGTCGCGAGTCCCTCGTCGCATCTTTCGCCTGCTTGGCGAAGGCCGGTTCGAAGCGCAGAAACCGGGGTGAACGAGCACCAGGCGAGTCGGGGGGCGGGGAGTCTACCCAGGAAGATCCAAAGGGAAAGGTTTTTTGTTGGCAAACCCCGCCGGGGAGAACATGGAGGGTGGGGTGAACGACGAAGCACCGGCCAAGGTGAAGGATCCGGTGTGCGGGATGATGGTGACGCCCGGGGCGGCCAAGGGCGGCCAGCACGAGCACGCCGGCACGACGTACTGGTTCTGCAACCCGCGTTGTCGGGAGAAGTTCGCGGCAGATCCGGAGAAGTTCCTCGCACCGAAGGTTGAAGAACAGGCCTCTGCGCCCGCCAAGGTGAAGGATCCGGTGTGCGGGATGATGGTGACGCCCGGGGCGGCCAAGGGCGGTCACCACGAGCACACCGGCACGACGTACTGGTTCTGCAACCCGCGTTGCCGGGAGAAATTCGCGGCAGATCCGGAGAAGTTCCTCGCGCCGAAGGTCGTGGAAAGGGTCCCGGCGCCGGCCGCCGTGCTCCCCGTGGGCACGATCTACACCTGCCCGATGGATCCCGAGGTCCGGCAGGACAAACCAGGATCCTGCCCGATCTGCGGCATGGCGCTCGAGCCGATGGCGATCCTGACCGCAGAGGAGCCGCCGAACCCCGAGCTCGAGAGCATGACGCGGCGGCTCTGGATCTCGGCCGCGCTCTCGCTGCCGCTGCTCGTCCTCGCGATGGCGCCGATGCTGATGCCCGGGTGGCGCTGGTCGCACGTGCTGCCGCATCAGCGCTGGATCGAGCTCGTGCTCGCGACGCCCGTGGTCCTCTGGGGCGGATGGCCGTTCTTCGAGCGCGGGTGGACGTCGCTCGTGACCCGCCGCTTCAACATGTTCACGCTGATCGCGATCGGCACGGGGACGGCCTACGTCTACAGCGTCGCGGCCACGATCGCGCCTTCGATGTTCCCCGCGTCGTTCCGCGGGCACGGCGGCGAGGTGCCCGTCTACTTCGAGGCCGCGGCGGTGATCGTCACGCTCGTTCTGGTCGGGCAGGTCCTCGAGCTTCGCGCGCGCAGCCGCACCTCGGGCGCGATCCGCGCGCTGCTCGGCCTCGCCCCGCGAAACGCGCGGCGGGTCGGCGACGGCGTCGAGGAGGACGTGCCGATCGAGGTCGTCGCCGTGGGCGATCGGCTGCGCGTGCGACCGGGCGAACGTGTCCCCGTCGATGGCGTCGTGCTCGAAGGCAAGAGCTCCGTCGACGAGTCGATGGTCACGGGTGAGCCGATCCCGGTGGAAAAAGACGTCGGCGATCGCGTGACGGGCGGGACGGTAAACGGCGCGGGCGGCTTCGTGATGCGCGCCGAGCGCGTGGGGCAGGGGACCTTGCTCGCGCAGATCGTGCGGATGGTGGGCGAGGCGCAGCGGACGCGCGCGCCGATCCAGCGCCTCGCCGACGTCGTGAGCGCGTGGTTCGTTCCGGCCGTCGTGCTCACGGCTGCCGTCACGTTCGTGGTGTGGGCGCTCGTCGGCCCGGAGCCGCGCCTCGCGTACGCGCTGCTCAACGCGGTCGCGGTGCTCATCATCGCTTGCCCCTGTGCGCTCGGCCTCGCGACGCCGATGTCGATCATGGTGGGCACGGGGCGCGGCGCGTCGGCGGGCGTGCTCGTCAAGAACGCGGAGGCGCTCGAAGCGCTGGAGCGCGTGGACACGCTCGTCGTGGACAAGACGGGCACGCTCACCGAGGGCAAACCCGCCGTGGCCTCGATCGTGCCGCTCGACGGCGCCGACGAAGCGACCGTGCTCCGCGTCGCGGCGAGCCTCGAGCGCGGCAGCGAGCACCCGCTTGCCTCGGCGATCCTTGGGGCTGCAAAGGAACGAGGCCTCGATCTCGCGGCCGTCACGAGCTTCCGATCGCTCACGGGCCGCGGTGTGACGGGCATCGTCGAGGGCGAGCCGGCCGCGCTCGGAAACGCGCGCCTGCTCGAGGAGCTCTCGATCGAGAGCGCCGCGGCTCTCGCGCGCGCCGAGGCACTGCGCGTGCGTGGACAAACCGTGGTGTTCGTGGCGCGCGGTGGGCGCGTCCTCGGGCTCGTGGGCGTGGCCGATCCGATCAAGAGCTCGGCGAAAGAGGCGCTCGCCGCGCTGCGCGAAGAGGGCCTCACGATCGTCATGCTCACGGGCGACAGCCGCACGACGGCCGAGGCCGTCGCGCGCGAGCTCGGCATCACGGAAGTCGAAGCCGAGGTCCTTCCCGATCAGAAGAGCGCTGTCGTCGAGCGCCTCACGAAGAACGGCAAGGTCGTGGCCATGGCCGGCGACGGCGTGAACGACGCGCCGGCCCTCGCGCGGGCCGCCGTCGGGATCGCGATGGGCACGGGCACCGACGTCGCGATGGAGAGCGCGGGCGTCACGCTCGTGCGCGGCGATCTGCGCGGCATCGTGCGGGCGCGGCGCCTCTCGCGGGCGACGATGAAGAACATCCGCCAGAACCTCTTTTTCGCTTTCGTCTACAACGGCCTCGGCGTGCCGCTCGCGGCCGGGGTCCTCTACCCCTTCTTCGGCCTCCTCCTGAGCCCTATGATCGCGAGCGCCGCCATGAGCCTGAGCAGCGTTTCGGTCATCACGAACGCGCTCCGTCTGCGCTCCACGCGCCTCTGACGCAAAGCGTCGGTCGCTCGCTTCCCAGGCCCCGAGCCGGGAAAGCCCAGGCCGTCCTGGAAAGAGCGTGCGCTTGCATCGCCGCTTGGGCTGCGCCAACCCCCTCCCGTACGGCAATCGGAGTGCTACGCTCTGCGAGGGGCGACGCGCCTGCCGCCGGGAGGTTCGATGGCAAGCGAGCGCAATCGCAACGGAGCCGCGAGCCCGAGGGATACGACGAGGACGCGCGTGTCCCCGCGGGAGGGTGCGCCGCGCACGCGCGGGATGCCCTTGTCGCACCACGCCGACGGAAGGTGGGGCGGACCTGGAAAAAGCGCGCGTTCGTTCTCGGCGATCACCCCGGGCGAAGGCGAGACGAAGGCCGCCTCCCGGGACGGAGCCTTGCCGCTCGTGCTCGTCGCGCTCGTCGTGCTCGCGGTCGCGCAGAACATCGTGCTCCGCGTGGCCGTGCCGCTCGTGCTCGTGGCGGCGGCGATCGCGCTTTACGTGCGCGGATCACGCAGGCGTTCGAGCGACAAGGCCGCGTCGCGTGGCATCTGCGTCGACGGCCACGGGCTCTTCTTCCAGCCGGAGAGCGGGCCGCCGCAGAACGTCGTGCCCCTCGGCGAACCCTTCGGCATGACGCTCGTGACCAGCGCGAAGCGGGATCGGATGGTCGCCGTGTGGAGCTCGCCGGAAGGCCTCTTCTACGTGGGATCGACGTTCGAAGGCACGGCACGCCGCGGACTCGGGGCGCTCTTCGATCGCGCGTTCACCGCGGTCGGCGACGACGCCGCGCTCGAGGCTCTCGGCCCCGACGGCGCGCCGCTCGAGCTCTTGCCCTCCGACTTCGCGGCGCTCGTGTTCGCCGTCGAGGAGCTCGATCCCTCGTGCGTCGAGCGCCTCGTCCTCTCGGATGCGCGGGGCGCGCCGCTCACGCTCGATGGCCGCGAGCTCGTGGTGGGCGAGCGCCGCTTCGACCTCACCGCGCCCCTCGAGTGGCGACCCTTCGTTTTCCAGGAGGCCTTTGGTCAGGCCGTCGCCGTGTACCAAGGAACGTCGATCCGGCAGGGCGGGAGCGAGGCTGTGCTCGTCGCGCTCTTGCCCTCCATCCTGCCTTACGAGTTCGGCGAGGAGAGCGACCTCGATCGCACCCTCCTGCGTGATCTGCGCCTGATGCAGGCGCCGCCCGAGGAGCCGCCGCCTCGCGATGCGCGGGTCGCGATCGATCGGCTCTTCGTCTTGCCCGTGCGATCGGCCCTCGACAGGGCCCCGCGCGCTTCGCAGCAGCCGTCTCGGGCGCGCGCGTAGTCGAAGCGCAATTTTGCCGCCAAACCATTGTCTTCGCCGCCGCTTGACGCGGCACGTCGCTCGCGGCTACACCCGGCCAACGCTAGAACGCGCCGGCGACATCGGCGCATCGCTGCCCGGAGGCACCCATGGCCGTCGACATTCAGAAGCTCTTCAACGAAGAAGTCCCCGCGAAGATCGCCAAGAACCCCGACGGGGCGAAGGCGATCGGCGGCAAGTACCAGTTCGTCGTCACGGGCGAGGGCGGCGGCGAGTGGTTCCTCGACCTGACGGCCACGGGCCCGAGCTCCCAGGCGGGCAACCCCGGCGGCGCCGACTTGGTCGTCACCATCGCGTCGAGCGACTTCCAGAAGCTCTACGAGAACCCGCAGGCGAACGGCATGCAGCTCTACTTCGCCGGCAAGCTCAAGATGGTCGGCAACCCGGCGCTCGGGATGAAGCTGAACAAGCTCTTCGAGCTCTGATCGATCCCGAGCCCGGGAAGAGGCCGGCGCGTGCTCGGATCCATCCGAGGGCCGCCGGCCTTCTTTTCATCTGCCGTTCATTTCTTTTGACCTCATAAGGAAAACGCATGCGCCCTCTCGTCGGCAAACGGATCCTGGATCTCTCGCGGCTCTTGCCCGGCCCCTTCGCGACGCTCGTGCTCGCCGATCTCGGCGCCACCGTGGACAAGATCGAGGACCTTGCCGGCGGCGATTACCTCCGGCACATGCCGCCCGCAGTCGCCGGCGAGTCCGCGGCCTTCCAGCTCTTGAACCGCGGCAAACGCAGCGCGTTGCTCGACCTCAAGCGGCCCGAAGGACGCGCGGCGTTCGAGCGGCTCGTCGGCTCGTACGACGTGCTCTTCGAGCAGTTCCGCCCCGGCGTCCTCGATCGCCTCGGCCTCGGGCACGACGTGCTCCGTGCGAAGTTCCCCAAGCTCGTCATCTGCGCGCTCACGGGCTACGGCCAGGACGGGCCGCTCAAGCACCGCGCCGGGCACGACATCGACTACCTCGCGCGCGGCGGCCTGCTCGGCGCCCAAGGCCCCGAGGATGGCCCGCCGCAGCCGCCCGGCTTCCAGCTCGCCGACGTGAGCGGGGGCATGTGGTCCGTCATCGCGATCCTCGCCGCGCTCGCCGAGCGGGATCGCACGGGTGAGGGGCGTGTGCTCGACATCTCGATGACCGACGGCATCCTCGGCTTCGCCACGGCCACGATCGGCGCCGCGCTTGCGGGCGAGACGCTGCCCCGCGGCACCGACGCGCTCGTCGGCGGCATCGCGCCCTATGGCACGTACGTCTCGAAGGACGGCCACCCCTTTGCGCTCGGCGCGCTGGAGCCGAAGTTCTGGATGTCGTTCTGCGCCGCGGCTGGGATCGAGCCGCGCATGGAGGCGCTTCTGCCGGGGCCGCACCAGGCCGAGATCAAGGCCACGGTGCGCAATGCCTTCGCCCAGAAGACCCGCGACGAGTGGATCGCGATCGCGGCGAGCCATGATTGCTGCCTCGAGCCGGTGGTGCGTCCGAACGAGCTCCGTGACGATCCGCTCATGAAGGCGCGCGAGCTCTTCTTCGACATCCCGAGCTCGCGTGGAGACATCCCGCAGATCCGGCTCCCGGTCACGCCGCGTGACGTCGCCTTCGCCCCGCCACCGCGCTCCGGCGAGCACACGCGCGTGGTCTTCCGCGAGGCCGGCTTCTCCGACGCGGAGATCGACGAACTCGCCCGCGCCGGCGTCCTCCGCGAAGGCGAGAGCAGCTAACCTTGCATCGACCGCACCGCGGTCGATAAAAAGTCCAGGGCTGCGCCCTGGTTCGGGTCCAGGGGCGAACAGCCCCTGGTCGGGCCCGGGGTGAAACCCCGGCGCAACGCTGCAAAATACCCCCTCAGATCTTCTTGAGCTCGTCGACGAACTCCCAGTCGGCGACGAGCCCCTTGCGCAGCAGCACCGACAGGAGCGCGGCCGCGATGGCCTCCCAGCGCAGGTTCGGCCCCAGGATCTGGTTCGCGTCCGCGCCGTGACAAACCGCGCGCAGCGCCGCCACGAGATCTCGCGCCGTGAGCCCGGCGCGCTCGTCCTCGGCCCCCAGCGTCGACGGCGGCAGCTCCTCCTCCGACGGCCCTCCGGACGGCTGCGCGAGCGTCGGCACGCGTTGCTTCTGCTTGCGCGGCGCGGGCAGCGAGATCGTCGTGCCGTCGAGCAAGGTCAGCGCGATCATGCGCGGTGCGCGGCCTCGCGGCTCGGGGATCGTGTCCACCGGCTGCGAGCTCGGCGGCAGGGAGCCCTCGTCGAGCGTCGGAGGCTGCGAATCATCCGTGAGTTCGAGCACCCGCCGCAGCCGCTCCGACGGCGGCGGCAGGGGCCGCGCCTCCACGATCGACACGCGTGTCTTCGCGGCGACCTCTTCGAGCTGCGGCGACTGCGCGCCCGGATCCGGCAGCGTCGGCGGCGGCGGCACATCGGGCGCCGAGGGCATCTTGCCGCGGGCCGGCGGGAGCGCGGCCGCCTCGGCGAGCGTGACGGCGTCCTGCGTGGTCGGCGGAGGCGGCGTCCTCGGCGCGCTGCGCGCTGCGCTCGGCTGCGGCTTTGCCGGCGAGCGATCGGGATCCGAATTTGGGACCTCCAACGAGCTCACGGTGACTTCCGCGACCTCGACCGATGGCCCTTCCGCTGGCGCTGGCGCCGCGAACGGCACGGCCGGCGTCTCCACGATGGCGAGGCTCGACTCGGCCGCGGCTTCGGGCCTCGTGCCGTCGGGGGTCGTGTCGCGCTCCACGATGGGCGCGCCCTCGGCGGGCGATAGCTGCGCGAGCGGCGCGGGCGGCGCGCTGGGCTGCACGTCGTAGTAGACGCGGATCGCGTTCCGGATGTCGCTCGGCGGCGCGATCATCGCCTTCACCGGCAGCCCCGAGTGCTCGCCACACGCGCGCAGGCCCTCCTCGTTCGAGGGATCGTCCATCGCGACGTAGAGCGTCTGCCCCTGCCCGCGCACGTGGCGCACGTAGATCGGCACCACGCAGAAGCGCTCGGCCACGTGGTGCGGCACGAGGTTCAAGAGCTGCCGCGAGAACTCGATGTGCAGCAGCGAGACCCAAGGGACGCTCAGTTGATGCGAGAGGATCTGTGTGAGCTGGGTCTCGTTGATGAACCCTCGCTCCACCAGCAATGTGCCGAGGCGTCGCCCGTCGGTTTTCTGGAGCGCGAGAACCTCGTCGAGGTCTTGCTGCGAGAGCAGCCCTGCATCGACGAGGAGCTGACCGAGACGGAGGCGCGGCGTTGGCATCGGCCCGCAGGTTAGCCGATCGCAGAGCGGACCTACCAGTTGTTGGGGGGCGGCGTCCGCTTGACAGAACCGGCCCAATCTCGGCCCCGACCGTGGTACCTTGCGGCGCGTGTCGGATGTCCTCTGCCCCCAGTGCGCCACTGCGTGCGATCCGGCACACCGGTTTTGTCATGTGTGCGGTTTTCCGATCTCGGAGCTGCAAACACGCGCCGACGATCCGCTGCTCGGCACGACGCTGCCCGGCGGCTACGTCATCCTCGAGCTCATCGGCGTGGGCGGCATGGGGCGCGTCTATCGCGCCGAGCAGAAGGCGCTCGGCCGCACGGTGGCCGTCAAGATCATCCACCCGCACCTGCTCGGCGACGAGAGCGCTTCGGTCCGTTTCATCACCGAGGCGCGCGCAGCGAGTCGGCTGAACCATCCGAACATCGTCAGCGTCTTCGACTTCGGAAAGAGCGGAAACCAGCTCTACCTCGTGATGGAGTTCCTGCGCGGCCGGGATCTCGCGCGGGTCGATTACGAAGAGGGGCCGCTGCCGTTCCGCCGCATCGTCGACGTCATGTGCCAGGTCCTCGCGGGCCTCGCGGAAGCGCACCACCTCGGGATCATCCACCGCGATCTGAAGCCCGAGAACGTGGTGCTCGAGCCGATGCGCACGGGCGGCGACTTCGTGAAGGTCGTCGATTTCGGCCTCGCGAAGATGCGCGAGGTGCCGAGCACGCACATCACGAGCCCCGGCATCGTCTGCGGCACCCCCGACTACATGTCGCCCGAGCAGGGGCGCGGCGATCCGATCGACGGGCGCAGCGATCTCTACACGTGCGGCGTGCTGCTCTTTCAGCTCCTCACGGGGCGACTGCCGTTCGAGTCCGAGTCGCCCACGCAGGTCGTGCTGATGCACCTCACGGTGCCCCCGCCGAACCCGCTCGACGTCGCGCCGGCGCGCAACATCCCGCTTTCGCTCGTCGACGTGACCCTTCGCGCGATGGAGAAAGAAGTCTGTCGCCGCTACCAGACGGCCGACGAGTTCACGATCGCGCTGCGCGCCGCCGCGACGATGCTCGATCGTGGAGCGCCGCCCTCGGCCGACGAGCCCGGCGTTGCCTGCGGGTCGTGCGGCACGATCGCGCCGCGCAACCAGAAGTTCTGCGGCGAGTGCGGCGCGCGGATCTCGCTTCAGCCGCCCATGAGCCAGCCCCGACGCATCGCGCCGCCCGTCTCCGCGGGCCCGCCGCCGCGCGTGCGCATGTCGAGCTTGCCCGAGCTGCCGCTGCCGTTCGTCGGCCGCGAGCGTGATCTCGAGTGGCTCGACAGCTTCCGCTTCGACGTCGATCGCACGCTCGCGACCGCGCGTATCGTCGGCGAGGGCGGCTCGGGCAAGACGCGCCTGCTCCAGGAGTTCATCCACCTCGCCTCCGTGGCGGGCGATTTCGTCGTGCTCACGCGCCCCGATCCATGGGGCGCCGACGTCGGCTACCACGTGCTGCGCGAGTCGATCGTGGCGCTCGCGTCGCTGCCGCCCGGCGGTGGAGAGCCGCACGAGTGGCGCGGCGCGACGCCCGAGGCGCGCGCCGGCCTCATGGCCATCTTCGGCAAGAAGGACCGCAGCGCGCCGCAGCCGAGCGTGAACATGTGGTCGAAGCCCCCCGCGGGCATCGTGCAGCCGGACGATCGCCGCTTCACCGCGGCCGAGGCCCTGCGCTGGGCGATCATGCGCGCGCACGAGAGCAACGAGGGGCGCCTCGTCCTGCTCGCGATCGACGATCTGCACGCCGTCGACGGCGCCAGCCGCAACGCCTTCGCCGACGTCGTCGCCGAGCCGCCGATCCACCCGCTGCTCGTCGTCTCGACGCACCTGCCCGGCTTCGATCCGGGCTGGGCCGGCGCCACGCGTGTGCTCGAAGGTCTCCCGCTCGACCTCGTCTCGCAGATGGTGAGTCCGCCCATGGCGGCGACCCTCGGCCAGGGCGGCGGGCGCTCGATCTCGCCGCTCTACCTCGATCAGTTTCTCCGCTTCTCCTCCGAGGGCGGCACGAACCCGCCCGCGCGCCTCGGCGATCTCGTGGCCCAGCGCATCGAGCGCCTCCCGCCGGAAGCGCGCCGCGTGCTCCAGTCCGTCTCCGTGCTCGGCGACGACGCGCAGATGGAGGACATCGAGCGGCTTTTGCCCTCGGATCGCAACACGGGCACGCTGCTCGCCGTCCTCCGTGCGTCGGGCATGATCGAGCAGGAGCTCGGTGGCTTCCGCGCGGCGCACCCGCTCCTCCGCGAGATCGCGCTCGCCACGACGCCCGTCGCCGTCCGCCGGGACCTCCACGCGCGCGCGCTCGTGGGCCGCGACGGCGAGCCGCTGCCCTTGCCGCTCGAGGTCCGCGCGCTCCACGCCTCCCACGCGCAGGACACCTTCGAGGCGCTCATGCTCCTCGAGCAGGTTGCCGATCGCGCGGGCGAGCGTGGGGACCGCGCGGGGGCCATCCTCGCGCTCCGCCGCGGCCTCGACCTCGCGCGCCGCGAGCTCTTCCGCGGCGAGCTCGACGAGCCCGAGAAGGCCGTGATCATCTTCAGCCGCAAGCTCGGCGAGGCACTCGCCCGCGCCTCCGCGCTGACCGACGCCGACGGCGTCTTGCGCGAAGCGCTCGATCTTGCCGCGGGTGGCATCGAGCGCGCGCGCCTGCTCGCGGCGCTCGCCTTCGTCGCGCACGAGCGCGGGCGCGCGAAGGAATCGCTCGCTTTTCTGAATCAGTCGCTCGACCTCGCGCGAACGCTCGGGTCGAGTGATCTCATGGGCTCCCTCGAGCGCATGCGTGCCGAATGGAACGCGGGGTGAACGAGCGACGCGTGGTCCCCGAGGGCCCCGCGCCCGGAACCTCCGCCCCGCGCGGCGCGTCTCGTCCCTTCGTCGCGCGCTGGGACCTCGACAAGACCTATCTACGTACCGACTTCGACACGGTGCGCGACCTCGTCCGCACCGCGATCGAGCGCCCCGATCAGAAGCGCACGGTCCCCGGCGCGGCGGCGCTCCTCCGCGAGCTCGGCCGCGCGGGCGTGGAGATCCACATCCTCTCCGGCAGCCCCGAGCAGCTCCGCACGCGCATCGAGCAGAAGCTCCGCCTCGACGGCGCGCGCTGGGCCTCGCTCACGCTCAAGCCGAACCTCCAGAACATCCTGCGCCTGCGCTTCCGCGCGCTGCGTGGCCAGCTCGGCTACAAGCTGCCGGCGCTCCTCCGTCGCCGTTGCGAGCTCGGCTCCGTGCGCGACGACGACGGTGATCTCGTGCGCGAGGTCCTGCTCGGCGACGACGCCGAGGCCGACGCGTTCGTCTACTCGCTCTATGCCGACGTGTGCGAGGGCCACGTCAAGCCCGACGAGCTCGTCGACATCATGCGCGCGGGCGGCGCGTACGAGGACACGATCCTCGATGCGGTCCGCTTCGCCGGCTACGTCGAGAAGGGCCCTGTCGTCGAGCGCATCCTGATTCACCTCGATCGGCAGTCGTCGCCGTCGGACTTCCGCCTCTACGGCGCGCGCGTCGTCCCGTTCTACAACTACCTGCAGGCTGCCTTCGTCCTGCACGAGGACGGCCGCATCCCGGATCGCGCCGTGCTGCGTGTCGCGCAGGACCTCGTCGCGTCTCACAACTTCGACGGCGCTGCGCTCGGCCGGAGCTACCTCGACCTCTCGCGCCGCGGCCACGTCTCCGGCCGCGGCATCCCCGCGATCGCCGAGGCCTACCGCGAGCTCACGCAGGGCCGCGCTGCGTCGGCGAGCGAGCTCGGCGCGATGGTGCAGAGCCTCGAGCACATGCTCCCCGACCTGCGCCCGCCCGTCTCGCGTTCGGAGAAGGCGCTCGACTACCGCGCGATGGTCGCCGTCCACAACCCGAGGACGCGGCGGTAGTCGAGGCGCGCTCCTGCTTCAAACCCAGGCGTTGTTTAGGATCTCGCCCACGCCGCCTGCGCCGGGGACGATGTACTGCACCTCGTTGAGCCCGCGCTCTTCCTCGCTCGTACCGGGCTCCGTGCGCAGCACGGCCGGCGGCGAGAGCCCGCGATCGAGCCGGTACGCGTACACCGCGAGATCCGGATGCTCCGCGTGCACGCGCCGGATGTACTCGGGCGTCACGATCAGGTGCATCGCGATGAGCTTCGCCGGCTTCCCTTCCAGCGAGTTCTTGTAAAACGAGACCGCGCTGACCATCGACGAGCCCGTCGCGCCCATCGGATCGGGGAACAGCACGTAACGATCGCCCACGTCACGCCCGATCTTC
The DNA here is from genome assembly GCF_028435265.1 of Polyangium jinanense. Taxonomy (GTDB): domain Bacteria; phylum Myxococcota_A; class Polyangia; order Polyangiales; family Polyangiaceae; genus Polyangium; species Polyangium jinanense. Next base: position 75,273 of record NZ_JAGTJK010000033.1, read on the forward strand.
GCGTCGTGCCACGTCGCGCCGATGACCTTGCCCTGGGCGTCCGTCTGCCGGCTCATGAACAGGTGGTCTTGCCGCACGAGGTTCGGGTCGAGCACCTCGTTCATCAGGTCGAAAACCACCTGCGACGGCATCGTCCCGGCCCGCGCGATGCCCACCGTCACGGCTTTGGTGGTCCTGGCGAGGGCGGTGCCTCGGTAGACGGCCTGCGGGTGCGAGACGGCCATGCGGGTGGGGACGTCCACGCGGGCGCGGGGGAACTCCGTGGCCAGGACGATGCGGGCGAGCCCTTCATAGAGCATGCGGACCAGGCGTCCCATGTCCGGCTGTCCGGTGTCCGGCGAGCAAGCTCGGGTCAAAAGGGTCCAGGCGAACGGGTCGTCGATCAGATGGACTCCCGGCCCGTAGCGGTGGGGAATCTCGGCGGCCCGGTACCGGCTCTCGGCGTAGGCGGTGTCGACCATCATTTTTCTGTTACACTACCTGGCCCCGTGCGGGGTATTCCTACGCGCGCCGGTGGTTCCGGCGTATGGGTTCGGCACGGCGGACGTAGCTCTGGTCTTCCCAGGCGTTCGGACGTGTACGAGACCCGCGAGACGGAGGATGGGTTCGGTGGACAGCGACCTGGCCGAATCGGTTGCGGCGCTCAAGGAAATCTTCGCCAAGCGGGGTATCCCGGTCAGCTTCGGCAAGGCGGAGCCGGCGGCGATCGATGAGCTACGCAAGACCTTCAGGATCCCTGCGCGGTATCGCGCCTTCCTCGCGGCCGCCGATCCGACGGACGTCGAGAGCGTGACCCCCGTCGAGCGTGTGCGGCTCTTCCCGTCGCACAAGCTCGCCGACGAGCAGACGCTCGGGGGCAAACCCGCGGCAGAGATCCCGAACTGGCGCAAGAACTGGGTGATCATCGGCCGCAGCGCGCTGCTCGGTGATCCGTACTTCCTGGACACGAGCAAGCTCGACGCCGAGGGGGACTGCCCCATCTTCACGTGCATGCTCGGGACCGACACGATCAAGCCCGTGCTCTGCGCGTCGAGCTTTCAGCAGTTCCTGCGGATCCTCGCGACGAGCATGGAAGTCGCGACCGGCTTCGGGAGCGGAGTGCTCGACGACGAGGACGAGGCGATCTTCCGCGAGGCGCTCGCGCCGAAGATCAAGACGCTCGACTCGGCTGCGCTGCGCGCGGGTCACTGGACCTAGAACATCGTTCCGAACGATGTCCTGGGTGCCTGCGAGGGGTCGTTCTTCCGGGAACGACCCTTCCGTCCGGTGAAAAAGCCGCGGGCGTAGGCCCCGATCGGGCCTATGTGCCGAAAAAAGAACGTGGTACGGCACGAGCTTCGGCTGCGATCCCCTTGATTCGCAGCGCGCTCGCTGCCGCATGATCCCCATTCACATCGACGGAACGGAAGCGTTCGCCGCGAGCCTCGGCCGACTCGTGGCGCGCGGCGCCGATGATCTCGGCGCGGTCGAGCAAGATGTTCGAGCGATCGTGTCGGCCGTCCGCGCCGAGGGAGATGAAGCGGTCCTCCGCTACGTCGAGCGGTTCGAGCGTCGTCGTCCCGAATCGCTTTTGATCCGTACGTTCGACGGCGCCGCCGCGCTCGCGCGCCTCGAGCCGGACCTCCGCGCCGCGCTCGAGCTCGCGGCCGATCGCATCCGCCGCTACCACGAGCATCAGCGCGAGACCGGCTTCCGTTACGAAGAAGACGGCGTCGAGCTCGGCATGCGCGTGCGCCCGCTCGCGCGGGTCGGCGTGTATGCGCCCGGCGGCAAGGCTCGGTATCCGTCGAGCGTGCTCATGTCGGCGATCCCCGCGCGCGTGGCTGGTGTGCGTGACATCGTCCTCGCCACGCCCGCGCCCGACGATCGCCTCCTCGCGGCCGCGCACCTCTCTGGCGTCACGAGCATCCTCGACGCGGGCGGCGCGCAGGCCATCGCCGCGCTCGCGTACGGCACGGCGAGCTTGCCGCGCGTCGACAAGATCGTCGGACCCGGCAACATCTACGTCGCTTGCGCGAAGAAGCTCGTCTACGGCGACGTCGACATCGACGGCATCGCGGGGCCGAGCGAGATCGTCGCGCTCGCCGATGACACGGCCGAGCCCGCCATCGTCGCGGCCGATCTCCTCTCGCAGGCCGAGCATGACGAGGCTGCGTGGTGTGTCCTCGTCACGACGTCTCGCGCGCTCGCCGAAGCTGTCGTCGCCGAGCTCGGACCGCAGCTCGCGGCGCTCTCGCGCGACTCCATCGCGGGTGAAGCGATGCGCACGCGTGGCGTCGCGCTCGTCGTCCCGAGCCTTGCGCGCCTCGCGGAGATCGCCTCGCTCGTCGCGGGCGAGCACGTCGCGTATCACGTCGCTGATCCCGAGGCGCTCTTCGACGCCGTCGAAGGCGGAGGTGCTGCGCTGCTCGGCGGCATGACGCCGGTCGCGGCTGGTGACTACCTCGCGGGGCCTTCGCACGTCCTGCCCACGGGCGGGGCTGCGCGCTTCGGCTCTCCGCTCGGCGTGTACGACTTCGTCGTGCGGGCGAGCATCATTCGTTACGGCGCGCCCGCGCTGCTCCGTCATGGGCCCCACATCGCGAACTTCGCGCGTGCGGAGGGCCTGGATGCGCATGCGCGCGCGGTCGAGCTACGGATGTCGCAACACACGCGCCTCGGGGGGCGGGGGGAGGGCGAGAGTTAGCGATCGTCGTGTCAGAGCTTTAACGGGGATCCGGGCGGGGCCCCGTGCTTCAACAAGCAAGTGCTTGAAAACGCCCGGAAATTCGATGTGGCATCAAACGTGCTTTCAGTCCCGCTGATCGGGTAGGGACCCGCTCGCGTGGGCTTTTGGCGGGCTTCGGATCGGCAGTGCAAGGAGGACCTTCGATGAGATGGATGAGGATACGGGTCGCCTTCGTGGCCACCCTCGGGCTCCTCGCTGGTGGGGCGCTCGGGTGCGCCGAAGAGCGAGACCCCATCAACCGCGTGCAGGCGAACGCGCTGGCGAAGTCGTTCTTCGTCGGTGAAGACCTGCACAGCGACGCGGACAACCCCGAGTTCTGGACACAGGGCACGGTGGTCGACGTTGGCTACGGCGCGGCGCAGGACGGTTTGTTCACGTCCACGTACGCGCAGCCCGTCGCGCGCTTGAAGTGGCAGATCACGGAGGACCTCCTGATCGGGCGCTTGAGCTACGAGCGCATCCAGGACACCGACGGCAAGAAGGGCGTCGGCCCGTCGACGGATCAGGGCGTGATCGTGGTCGCGTACCCCATCCAGTCGCACTTCGACATTCGTTACGAGTACAACCCGACGACGGGTGAGGAGCTGAACGTCCTCGTCGAGAACGGCTCGGACAGGCCCTGGTACGAGCGCGAGTACTTCCGCGTCGACTGGAGCAAGAACCTCAACGTGGATTCGTACGATTACGACACGTTGTCGATGCTCGGCGTCTACGGCGGCGTCGACTACGAGCCGCTCGACTACTACGTCAGCGATCCGAACGATCCCGACGCGCCGCACTTCGATCCCGAGACGGGCTACTTCGACGTCACGAACAAGGCGTTCGCGAAGCCCAAGATGATCGACCTCAGCCACCTCGGCTGGGGCATCGACAAGTTCCCGGCCTGCTACCTCGACAACGACTTCTTCGGCGGCTCGGCGCCCTCCGGTACCTGTAACCCCGTCGAGCTCACGATTCGCCAGTCCTTCCGCCGCGTGGTCGATCGCGACTACGAGCCGGTCAACTGGGACGGCAAGCGCTTCAGCGCGTACGGCGCGTTCACCGTCGATCGCTCGGGCTACGCCCGCAACTACGGCATGAGCGACGACAAGTGGTACCGCTTCGCCGCGCGTTACAACATCTGGGAGCGCAGCCACTACTACGCTGATCCCGAGAAGATGACGGGCGAGATTGCGTGCTTCGTCCCCGAAAAGACGCTCGCGGGCGACGATCCGCACCGCGACGCGGACGGCAACGGCACCGAGGACGAGTGCGAAGAGGTCACGCAGCGGACGGGCGTGGCGGGCTCGCGTTGCGACGAGTTCAAGCAGCGCTGCACGCTGCCGTATCGCCTGCGCAAGGAGGTCCCGCAGCCCTGGTACTACACCGCGGAGTCGGACCAGTCGTACTACGAGTCGACCGACTGGGCGACGCACGAGTGGGACGTCGCGATGCGCGCCGCGGTCATGTCCGCGCGCAACGCCGAGTGCAAGGCGACGGGCGGTGATCCCGGGGCGTGCGACGGCCAGTTCCCGATGTACCACGGCCAGATGGACGACAACTGGGATCTGATCCAGCTCTCCCACGAGGTCGACGCCTGCCGTGCCGGCAAGACGAACGACGGTCGCAACTGCGAGGCGATCGCGGATCAGCTCGGCGCCGAGCGCGGCATCGATCCGGGCGTGATCGCTGTCGCGAAGATGCAGCAGATGATCATGCTCTGCCACAGCCCGGTCCTCGACACCGACGATCCGGCCTGCGGCCCGGCGGGGCGCTCGGTGCGCATGGGCGACCTGCGCTACCACCAGATCAACGTCATCCCGACGCCGCAGACGCCCTCGCCGTGGGGCATCATGACGGACTCGGACGATCCGCTCACGGGCGAGAAGATCGCGGCGAGCGCGAACGTCTGGTCGCACGTCACGGACCTCTTCAGCCAGGGCCTCGTCGATCAGATGCGGTACCTGAACGGCGAGCTCTCGACCGACCAGGTTACCGAGGGCACGTACGTCAAGGACTGGGCGGTCGCCAGCGAGGCGGCGGGCGGCACGGGCGTGCTCCCGCAGATGAGCCAGGCGGACCTCTCGCGTCGCGTGCTCGGCGGCGCGGGCGTCATGCCGGACAAGATGAAGGCCGTCGAGAGCGGCGAGGGCTCGATCGTCACGAAGCCCGAGTTCGCCGAGTCGCTCGAGAACGTGAAGCAGATGGTCAAGGACGTGCGCGCCGACGCGCTCGCGCCCTCGGCCAACCGCCCGGTCTACGAGGCGCGTCGCCAGCGCGCGGCGGGCTCGCCGATGGAGGCGGAGCTCACGACGAAGGCGATGCAGCAGCTCGCCGGCACGGACAAGCTCCCGGTGAACGACGCCGTGATGAACTTCGCCTCGCCTCTGCGCGGCAATCACCCGCAGGTGCAGCGTGACATCGCGCGCCTGAAGGAGGTCGCCCTCGCCGAGCGTGGCATGTGCATCATGCAGGCGACCTTCCCCTCGCCGATCGGCCTCACCTCGCTCGACAAAGCGATCCAGTCGAAGTTCAAGGACGCCATCAATCCGCGCACGGGCGCGCCGTACGGCACGTTCGCGGATCCGATGACGAACTCGAGGCAGGACCAGCTCGACCGCGCCGAGGCGATCCGCAACTGGATCGCGCAGAAGGCGCACTACTCGGTCATCGCGCACGAGATGGGTCACTCCATCGGCCTGCGCCACAACTTCGTGAGCTCGTCGGACGCCTGGGGCTTCCGCCCGCAGTACTGGCAGCTCCGCACGAAGAACGGCAAGGTCACGGCGGCGTGCAACGACCTCAAGAGCGAGGCCGAGAGCGAGAACTGCGTCGGGCCGCGTTACTTCGACCAGGTCACGGCGAACGAGCGTGATCAGCTCCTCTCCATGTTCATGCACCAGTCGATCATGGAGTACGGCGGTGAGGTCACGCAGGACTTCATCGGCCTCTCCGCGTACGACTTCGCCGCGGCGCGCATGTTCTACGGCCAGACGGTCGCGGTGCATGCCGACCCGGACATGAACGCCGACAAACCGCTCGGCCGCGCCACCCTCGACAAGATGGACGGCTTCGGCGGCATCATCGGCTACCAGTACACGTCGAACGGCAACGCGAACATCCACTACTCCCAGCTCCAGCGGACGTGGAAGATGCTCGACGCGGCTAGCTGCACCTCGCTCACGGAGGAGCAGGTTCAGCGCCTGAAGCCGGCCGACTGGGACGAGGGGCGCCTCGGCAAGTGGGACCCGCTGCTCGACGGCCTGATCGTCAAGGTCAACGGCGAGTACTCCAAGTGCAAGACGCGCAAGGTCGACTACATGCCGTGGCAGTCGATGCGCGACAACGGCGCGGACTTCAGCCGTCGCTGGAGCTCCGTCGACGCGACGAAGCGCACGCGCGTCCCCTACGGCTTCGCCACGGACCGCTGGGCCGACCTCGGCAACGTCGCCGTCTACCGCCACGACAACGGCGCGGACGTCTACGAGCTCTTCAACTTCTTCATCACGCAGCAGGAAGTCGGGCACATCTTCGACAACTACCGCCGCAACCGGCAGAGCTTCAGCGTCCGCGCTTCGGCGATGCGCACGCTCGAGCGGTACAACACGAAGATGCGCGACGCGGCCAAGGGCCTCGGCCTGCTCGTGAACATCTACCGTGACTTCGCGCTCGAGTCCGGCTTCGACTTCAACTCGGAGTGGCCCTCGATCGCGAAGCAGTTCTACCAGGACAACATCCTGGCCTCGGGCCTCGCGTTCGATCACTTCGCGCGCCAGGTCGCTCGCCCGCAGTACGGCGAGCATCACAAGGTCGCGAACGATCTCGTCCTCCGCTCGACGGACGACATCTACTCGCAGCCGGGTCCCACGGTCCTCGTCGTGCCGAACGGCGCCACGGGGTATCGCTCGGACAACAGCCCCGCGGGTCCCGCGGCGATCGGCATCGGCGGCAGGCCGCTCGAGAACGCCCTCGCGGACGACAAGGGCAACGACTACGACTCCGAGTACACGATCAACGCCGGGTCGTATTACGACAAGGCGTGGGCCTCGATGTTGTTCACCGAGTCGGTCGACAACTTCATCAGCGCCTCGCGTCAGGACTTCCTCGACGCTCGTTACCGCGCGGTCTCGCTCGCGGACGTGTTCCCCGATGGCTATCGCCGGTGGCTGGGCAACAACCTGACCGGCGACGACATGCTCAAGGGCGCGTGGGTCAAGGCGAACAACAACACGCCCATCACCGATCCGCAGAAGTTCCCGACGACGCCGCTCGGCTGGACGAGCTGGTGGCCGGCGGAGGGCCCGCAGGTCTGCTTCCCCGGCGACGGCTCGACGGTCTGCTCGGCGGTCGGCTGGGATCCGGGCGTCTTCGAGGGCGAGTCGATCAACGTCGACACGCTCATGCCCATCGACGGTCAGATCGGCTGGGAGCAGCAGAAGTTCCTGATCGCCTGGACGATGAACTATCTGCCCGAGAACCAGCAGCAGTGGTGGATCAACATGCTCCGCCTGTGGGAGCAGGGCGTGGACGGCGATCCCGAGTTCGACGCTCGCATCGAGTTCCACGATCCGACGGGCAAGGTGTACGTCGCCAAGACCATCGGCACCGAGACCCTCTTCGCGGGCACGAAGTACGAGAAGACCGTCCAGAAGGGCATCTCGGCGCGCGTCCTCCAGTACGCGAACGATCTGCTCCAGCAGGCGTACGTGGTCGACGAGGTCGACTACAACAACGACGGCACGGTCGACTGGTACAAGGCGCGGACCAACAGTGACGCGACGTCGCCGAACTACGGCGCGCCGCTCGTCAAGTTCGACTCGACGATCCAGTCGTCGGCCGATCGTTGCACCGCTGCCGACAACACGGGCTGCACCTGCACGGCGAACCGCGCTTGCGTCAAGCTCTCGCGTTACGCCGAGGTGCCGTTCTTCATCCGTCAGGCCCTCGCGGCGTACGGCCTTGCCGACCCGACGATGAAGGGCATCTACGACTGATCGAAGACGCCTTCCCCCCACCCCTCTCCTTCGGGAGAGGGGCCGGGGGTGAGGAGATCACTCGAAACGAAAAGGCCACGGGATTCGCTCCCGTGGCCTTTTTCTTTGGGGCGACAACGGTTTGTCCGGACGCGCGTTTGTCCGGGCGCGTCAGCCCTTCCGCAGATAGCCGGCGTTGATCAGCTTGATGATGGCTTGCGTGGTGTCGAGATCCGTCGCTTGGCTCTTGTTCAGCACGAGGGCGAGGTGCCCGTGGTTGTACGCGAGCTGGAAGACCTCGATCTCCGTCGGCGAGAGCTCACGCAGCGAGGGCCCGAGCGGGTGCGGCACGGTGAGCCGCGTATCGAGATCCGGCAGCTTGTGCCGGAGCGCGTTGAGCTCGTCGATCTGCCGCAGGCCCTCCATGAGCAGCTCCTGCACGGACAGATTGATCGTCACCGGCAGCGTGCGCTCCTCGGGCGGATCGAAGTCGAACGTTCCGCGCGTCCACGCGAGGATGCGGATGGCCGCCTTGAGCGGCGGCACGTCGTCGGCGTTGATCTCGGCGTACGTGACGATGCCTCGGTGCAGGAAGATCTTTCCGACGTCGTCGTCCGAGGTGATCACGAGGACGCCGCTCTTCTTCGAGGTGCCGAGCAGCTGCAGGAGGTCGGGCAGCGGGATCTCCTCGATCGCGCCGGACATCGAGCGTGCGGGGCCGCGGGGCGCCACGGAGGGGCGGGGCGGCTCCATCTTGCGGCGCGAGCCGGCGGCGGCGACGGCGGTGTCGGCCGAGACCACCTTGAGGATGCTCGTGCCGATGAGCACGCGGTCACCTTCCTTGAGCGTGCTCTTCTGGATCTTCTCGCCGTTCACGAACGTGCCGTTCGTCGAGCCGAGATCTTCGATCGTGAGATCCGTGTTCGAGAGCAAGAAGCGCGCGTGCCTTCGCGAGACCATCTCCTCGACGAGGACGATGCCCGCGTCGCTCGCGCGTCCGACGACGAGCTCCTGCGCGTCCTGCAGCGGGATCTCGCCACCCTGGTACTTTCCCGAGATGAAGCGCAGAACGAGCCGCGACGGAGACGTCATGTGTGGAGCTTGTTCCATGTGCGTGGAAACCGAGCACGAGCTACTGCCACGCTCGGTCCGACATTGTGCATCGTGAGACTCTTGGGGTCATCCATCAAAACGACGCGGGCGTAGGGCCCTGGGCCCTGCATTTCCGCTGCGATCGTGACGCCGCGGAAGCTCGCGCGCACGACGCGAAGTCGATTTCACGTGTGGTGGGTTCGCCACGATCGCGCCCCACGCCCCCCTCCGATGGGGGAGAGGGGGACGGGGGTCGGGCTAACGGCTCCGGCGCCTTCGCAGCGCGAGCGCCGCGCCTGCGAGGCCGAGGGCCCAGGCGAGCGGATCCGTCGACGACGGCGCCTTGCCGGTCGAGCACGCGCCGCCGGTGATTATGAAGCCGCTCGGGGGCGCTTCTCCGCCGCTGCCCGCGGCTCCGCCTTGTCCGCCGCTTCCGCCTGCGCCGCCTGCGCCCGCGGAGCCGCCTGCGCCGCCTGCGCCGCCTGCGCCGCCTGCGCCACCGGCACCACCTGCGCCACCTGCGCCGCCCATGCCACCTGCGCCACCTGCGCCGCCCATGCCGCCGGTGCCCGAACTGACCGTGTCGTCGCTCGGATCGTTCGGGTCTCCTTCACCCGGATCGACGGCGCCGTCCTTGTCCTTGTCCTCCTCGCCGTCGGGGATGCCGCCGTTGTCCGTGTCGGGGTCGAGCGGATCGGTCGTCGTCGCGCCCATGTCCGCGTCGGGCACGCAGTTGCCTGCGGCGGGGTTCGTCCCGGAACCGCTGCAGTCGTGGCCCATTTCCGTGCCGTCGAAGATCCCGTCGCCGTCGCTGTCCGGATCGAGCGCGTTGATGAGCCCGTCGCCGTCGGTGTCGTCGCCGGGCAGCGGCTCTTGCCCGTCGGGCACGCCGTCGTTGTCCGTGTCGGGATCGGTCGGGTCCGTGCCGATCATCGTCTCCACGTCGTCGGGTAGCCCGTCGCCGTCGGTGTCGTTGCAGCCCTCGTCGATCGTCCCGTCGCAGTCGTTGTCGATCGTGTCGCACGTCTCCATGCCCGAGGGCACGCAGACGCATTCCTTCTGCGCCGGGTGGCAAACGGGTTTGTCGCCGGGGCACTGGCTGTCCTCGGTGCAGCCCACGCACTCGTTCGGATCGCCCGACGTGTCGCAGATCGGCGTTGCGCCGCCGCAATCGGCGTTCGTCGTGCACTCCTCGATCACCACGACCGTGGGCGGATTGCCCGGCGACACGCCGTTGCCGTCGGTCGGGAACGACGTGTACGGCGCGCCTTGTTTGCCTTCGCCGCTGAGCGTCGCCTGGTTCGAGAGGGTCGCGGGCGCGTTCGGCTCGACCTTCACGCGGAAGCGCACGAGCGCCGTCTCGCCTGGGGCCATCTCGCCGCCCGAGATCGCGTTCGCGCCTGCGCCGAGGCGCACCGTGACCGTGCGCGTCGCGGCTGTGTACTCGCCCTGATCGTCGCCCGCCTGCTCCGTCTTCAGCCCCGCGTTCGCGCCTTGCACGATCTCGAGCGAGCCCGGGACAAACGACACGCCGAGGGGCAACTGGTCGTCGAGACGCGTGTTGATCGACGTGTCGTTGCCGCTGTTCGTCACGGCGATCGCGTATTCGAGCTCGTCGCCGACGACGAGCTTGCCGGCGTTCACGTCCGACGCGGTCTTCGTCGACGTCGAGAAATCGGGCAGGAGCGTGGTGATCGACGAGACGAAGCCGCCGATCCAGAAGATATCGTTTGCGCCCGAAGCATTGCCGACCTGCACGTTCGCGGTCTTCTGGCCCGGCGTGATCTTCGTGGAGATGTCGACGACGTCGAGATCGATCCCGCTCATGCTGCCGGGCCCGCCCGTGAGCTTCGGCAGATCGCCGTCCGTCGCGACGGCCGCGCCGAGCCACGATCGCGAGGCGTTGAAGAAGTTCCCCATCGGGTTCTGCGCGTCGATGATGTCGTTGGCGGCGCTGAGCACGCCCGTTCCGAAGCGCAGGTAATCGTTCTGGCCGGCGGAGCTCGCGACGTCGCCCTCGTAGGCGATGACGGCGAGCTTGCCGTCGATGGCCGCGCCGGGGACGGTGAAGCCCGAGAGCGCGAGCGTCTGCGGCGTGACGCCGATCCGATCGAAGCCGTCGTGCAGCGCGAGGTGGCGCGGCTTCTCCGAGGGCAGCTCGTAGAACACGACGAGCCACCACCCGGCGAAGAGCCGGTCCTGCACGAGGCCGACGAAGCTGATCGAGTCGACGCCGGAGAGCCGGTATGCGCCTCCGCCCTGGGCCGCCACGAGCGAGGTCACGTCCGCGGTCGACTGGTAGAAATACTCGGTCACGCCGCCCGAGACGTTCGTGCCCACGAGGCTGTCGTCGGCGGTGATCGCCTGGGAAAACGAGCCGAGGCGCTCGAGCGTCACGCTCGTGTCGGCGGTGCCATTGTTGTCCCAGCGCGCGCCCCAGTAGAGTCGGGCGTAGGTCACGGTCGCGCCGGGCGGCAGCGTGAGCACGGCGGTCGAGCGTTGATCGGCCACGGTGACGCTCTCGGACGCGCTGGCGCTGCCGGCGGGCTCGTCCGCGCGCCAGTGGATATCGGGCGCGCCGTCGCCGCTGCCGTTGCAGATCACCTGGCCGACGAGGGGCGCGACCCCGACGTTTCCGCACTCGTACCCGAGCGTATTGCCGATCAGCTTGAAATCGCCGTGGCCGTCGAACTGCTTTCGCAGCTTGGGGACAGCGAGGGCCGTTCCGGAGGGGAGGGCGGCGAAGGCGACGGCGCCGAGCAGGGCGGCGCGGCCGGCCCGGCCGAAAAAGCTACGCCGGGGCGGGGAAGGGGAGCGCGTGGACATGGCAAGGACCTCGCATTCCATCATGCCAGAGGTCGCCCGCCGAGCGCATTCTTTTTGGGCGGGATCGCGGCCCTCGGCGCTCGCTCAGAATGCGTTATGGCCGGTCAGCGCGTTGCCCAGGATCAGCGTGTGCACCTCGTCGGTGCCTTCGTAGGTGTAGACGCTCTCCAGGTTCAGCGCGTGCCTTATGACGGGGTAGTCGAGCAGGATCCCGTTTCCGCCGAGCAGGCCGCGCGCCTTGCGGGCGGCGCGCAGTGCGAGGCCCACGTTGTTCTTCTTGCAGAAGGAGACCTGAACGGGCGTGATGGCGCCGGCGTCCTTGAGGCGACCGTAATGCAGCGCGAGGATCTGGCCTTTCGCGATGTCCATGGCCATCTCCACGATTTGCTCCTGCACGAGCTGCTTTGCCGCCACGGGTTTTCCGAACTGCACGCGCTCGCGCGTGTACGCGACCGCGGCCTCGTAACAGGCGCGCGCGGCGCCGAGCGCGCCCCAGGAGATGCCAAAGCGCGCTTGCGTGAGGCAGGAGAGCGGTCCCTTGAGCCCCACCACGCCGGGCAGCACGTTTTCCTTGGGCACGCGCGCCTCGTTCAGCACGATCTCGCCCGTCGGGCTCGCGCGCAAGCTCATCTTGCCGTGGATCGTGGGCGTCTCGAAGCCCTTCGTCCCGCGTTCGACGATGAACCCGCGGATGGACGAGGCGTCGCCGTCGTCGACCTTCGCCCATACCACGGCGAGATCGCAGATCGGCGCGCTCGTGATCCACATCTTCGTCCCCGTGAGCACGTACGAATCGCCGTCGAGCCGCGCGCGCGTCTTCATCGAGCCGGGATCGCTGCCGGCATCCGGCTCGGTGAGGCCGAAGCAGCCGATGAGCTCGGCGGCGGCCATTTTCGGCAGGTATTTGTTTTTCTGTTCCTCGGAGCCGAAGCGCCAGATCGGGTACATCGCGAGCGAGCCCTGGACGCTGACGAAGCTCCGGAGCCCGCTGTCGCCGTACTCGAGCTCGGCGAGCGCGAGCCCGTAGGAGACGGCATTCATGCCGGCACAGCCGTATCCCTGGAGGGAGGCGCCGAGCAGGCCCATCGCGGCGATCTCGGGGATGAGGTCCTCTGGGAACTGCTCCTTCGCGAAGAGCTCGGCGGCGCGCGGCAGATACCGCTCGCGCACGAACCTGCGCACGGTGTCGCGGATGATGCGCTCCTCGTCCGTGAGGAGGCCGTCGATGGCGGTGAGGGCGTCGAGCGAGAGCGGCTCTTGGGGCGTCATGGTCTCGGGCGTGTGTAGCCCGGATGGCGAGCGCGGGGAAGGGGCGTCGCGGCGCGCGCCCTCACGACCCGCGACAATCGGCATGTTATGGATGCTGCATGCGCCCCCCCGACGGCACATTTTTCCTTCCTGGCCCGGCTGGCCGCATCGAGGCCGTCCTCAAGCGCCACCCGAGCGCGAGGGCGGCGGCCGTGGTTTGCCATCCTCACCCGCAGTCCGGCGGCACCTTCTACAACAAGGTCGTTTCCCGGGCCACGCGCGCCCTCCACGCCGCGGGGGCCACGGTCCTGCGCTTCCATTTTCGGGGCGTCGAGGCGAGCGAGGGCCATTTCGACGACGGCGTGGGCGAGGTGGACGATACCCGCGCGGCGATCGATTTCCTCGCCCCCGAGCACCCCCGCCTCCTCGTCGCGGGCTACTCCTTCGGCGCCTGGGTCGGCCTGCGCGCCGGCGCGGCGGATCCGCGGGCCCGTGCGCTGATCGGCATCGGGATTCCCATCAACGTTTACGATTTTTCCTATCTCCACGAGACACGGAAGCCGCTGCTCCTGATCCAGGGCGATCGTGACGAATGGGGGGACATCGAAGCGGTCCGCACGCTCGCGCGCGAGCTTCCCGGCCCGGTCACGCTCGAGGTGATCCCGGGGGCAAACCATTCCCTCGCGGAGCACCTGGAGACGATGATGGAGAGGATCTCCGAACTCGTCGCGCGCACGTCAGGTTGATTCGAGCGAGCGTCCTTGCGAGAGCGCCTCGGCGACCGCGCGCCGCCTGAGCTTGCCGCTCGTGGTCTTCGGCAAGGTCCCGGGGGGCACGAACACCACGCGATCGACCCCGATTCCGCGCGAAAGCAGCGCGGCGCGCACCCGCTCGCCGAGCGCGTCGTGGGCGGTTGGATCGAGCTTCGTCTCCGCGATCACGTAGACGAGCTCGGTCTCGTCCGCCGCCGCGCGTACGCCGACGGCCACGACGCACCCGTTTCGCACGTCCTCGACCTCGGAGACGATCTCCTCGATCACCGAGGGGAGCAGGTTGTGCCCGCCCTTGATGATGAGGTCCTTTTTCCGCCCCGTGACGAAGAGCTCGCCCCGGTCGACATACCCGAGATCTCCCGTGCGCAGATAACCGTCCCGGAACACCGCCGCGGTCGCCGCCCGGTCGTCGAGGTATTCGTGCATCAAGGTCGGCGCGCGGACCTCGATCTCGCCCACGTGCCGCTCGGGCAAGGCCTCGCCGTTTTCGCCCGTGATACGCACGTCCGTCTGCGGAATCGGTTTCCCCACGCAGACGAGCTCGAGCGCGTGCGGGCCCGGCTCGATCGCGACGGCGCGTCCCGTCCGCTCGAGCGTTTCGCGATCCACCACCGCGAAGCGCGACGGCGCAAGGAGCTTCGGAAAGCTCACGGCGACGGTGGCCTCGGCGAGGCCATACACCGGGAAAAACGCCTCCGCGCGGAACCCCACGGGGCCGAATGCCTCGGCGAAGCGCCGCAAGAGCCCCGGTGAAATGGGCTCCGCGCCGATCATCGCGCATTCCCAGGGCCGAAGGTCGAGCCCCGCCTCCGCCGCGCGTCGCGCGAGCCGCAGGACGAGCGCATACGCCGAGGGAGGCGCCGCGCAGATCGTCGCCCGCAGCGAGGACATCGCCTCCAGCCAGGCGAGCGGCCGGGCCCGGAAATCCTGCGGTGCCAGCATGTTCGCGACAAACCCATTGTAGAACGGAAAGAGCAGCCCGCCGATGAGGCCCATGTCGTGGTGCAGCGGCAGCCACGAGACGGCCACCGATTCCGCGTGGCTCGGCAGCGCCTCGCTCATGCACGCCATGTGCAGCATCAGGCGCTCATGCCCGAGGACGACGCCGCGCGGATGTCCCGTGCTCCCGCTCGTGAGCTGGATCAACGCGGGGCCGGGCGCTGCGTCGGGATCGGGCGAAAACCCGTGCGGCGTGATCGACAGCTCCTCCGCGCAGAGGACCCGGACCGGTCCCGGCGCGCCGGCGAAGGCCGTGAGTGCGCGCGAGGTGACGAGCGCCCGCGCGGAGAGTTTTTCCGCGGTCTTGCGGAGCTGCTCCAGGAAGCTTTCGATGTGGGTCAGCCGGAACGGGAGTCCGATGGGAATGGGTACCGCCCCGAGTGACCAGATCCCGAAGAGCGTCGTGACCGCGGCCTTCACCTCGGGCACGAGCACGAGCACGCGGTCGCCGGGCCGCACGCCGGACTCGCGGAGCCCGGCCGCGACGCGCACCGCTTCCTCCCAGAATCGGAGCCAGGTCCACGCCTCGAATCCCGTATCCTCCTTGAATCGAATGGCGATCTCGTCGCTCCTCGATCCGGCGCGATGGCGCAGCAGCCCGGCGATGGTCCTCGTGTTCATCTCGCCCCCTTTTCATGCGCGGGTGGGACGATGGGGAACCACGCGGACTCGACCCGCGGCCGGCCTCGTGTCGCCAGGATCATGTATTCGAGCGCCGTCCGCCGCGCGAACGAGAGCTTGGCGACGGTCATGTACTGCTGCAGGAGCCGCGAGAAACCGGGGGAGATCGCCTCGATGCGGCGGCGGTTCTTGCGCACGTTGTCGATCCAGCGCTCCAGCGTGAGCGCGTACGAGCTCGTGAGGTCCTCGACGTGGCAGATGTCGAGCCCCGCGCGCTCGATGAAGGCGAGCTCCTCGCTCAGGTGGAGCAGGCGGCAATACCCGAGCGCCTCGACGAAGATGTAATCGGTCGCCGTGCTCTCGCGATCTCCGCGGTGCTCGGCAGGATAATAACAATCGGAGATGAGCAAGCGTCCGGAGGGGCGGAGGAGCCGTGCGACCGTGCGGTGGATCTCCTCGCGGTTGTGCATGTGGACGATGCTGCCGCTGAAGAGCACCACGTCGAACGAGGCGGGCTCGAGGGCGAGATCTTCGATGTGCTTGACGTCGATGTGCACGCGGTCCGCGACGCCGGCGAGGCGCGCGCGGCGGAGAGCCTCCTCGCGTTGCCGTTCACTCAGCGTGATCCCGAAGAATTCGCCCTGGGTATGCTCGGCGAGGTAGAGGAGATTGCTGCCCCATCCGCAGCCGACGTCGAGGACACGCTCGCCGGGCTGAATGTCGAGCTTGGCCTGGATGCGTGCGAATTTGCGCGCCTGGGCGGTCTCGAGGTCCTCGTCGGGGCTCACGAAGACGCCGGTCGCATACGCGAGGCGGCTATCGAGCACCATCGAGAAGATCTCGACGTCGTGTTGATAATGCTCGGCCACGACGCGGCGCTCGTGCTCGCGTTGCTCTGCGGGCGAACGCTCCATCGCCTCGCGCTCGGGGTGGGTATGCGCGGCGGGGATCATCGGACACCTCTGTTTGCCTGGGCGGAGACCTTTTGGGCGACGAGCGCGGCCACGTCGCCCACGGAGCGGATGTGCGGCTGCTCGGGCGTGGTGAAATCGGGCAGCGTGATGTCGAACGCCTCTTCGAGCGCGACGTTCAGCTTGATGAGCCCGAGGGAATCGATGCCGAGGCGCGCCTCGTCGAGCCGCGCGTCGAGCGCCACCTGCTCCACGGGGAGGCGGAGGGTGTCGGCGATGATACGGCGGACGTCATTGGCGATGGCGTCGGGAATGGAAAAATGGGTAGGCACGAGAAGCTCCTTGGTGCCGAAAGTTACGGGCCACGGCGCCTGGCAAAACGGAGGCCACGCGGTACGTTTCCGTATGGACGCTGGACGTAACGAGCACGTGCGCAGCCAATGCCCAATTCGCGCGGATCTTGCTCGCGCAGCATTGGCGCGGCCGTCTCGCCCAGGCGAAACATTGCCGGCACGGTGGACGTGTGTACGACGGCGACCCGAGCGTGAGCTTTCGTGGCGCGAGCGACGAGGGTATGGTGGCGCCTCCATGCGCCACCTCCTCTTTGCGGCGACCCTCGCCTCCTGCCTGCCCCTCCTCGGCTGCGCCGCCCGCTGCCCCGAGCCGAGCCATGCGCCCGTGCCGCAGGACGACGCCATCGTCATTGGTCAATCGTTCGTCATGGACTCGGCCGCGCTCGGCGAAAAGCGGCGGATCACGGTGTACTTGCCGCCGGGTTATGCGGAGAGCCGCGAGCGATATCCCGTGATGTACCTGCTCGACGGCGGCGCGGCGGAGGATTTTCATCACATCACCGGCATCGTCCAGGTCTCCGTGGCGAACGAGATCATGAGGCCGTTGATCGTCATCGGAATCGAAAATACCGAGCGAAGGCGCGACCTGACGGGCCCCACGGAGAACGAGAAGGACAAGACGATTGCGCCGCGCGTCGGCGGCTCGGCCAGGTTTCGCGCCTTCCTGAAGAACGAGCTCGTGCCGCGGATCGAGCGTGATTATCGGAGCAGCGGGGAGCGCGGGCTCATGGGGGAATCGCTGGCGGGGCTGTTCGTCCTGGAGACGTTTTTCGAGGATCCCGCGTTGTTCGGGACGTACCTCGCGGTGAGCCCGAGCCTTTGGTGGAACGATGGTTTCCTGCTCGCGCGGGCCGAGCCGCGCTTGAAGGTGCTATCGGCGCAGGGCAAGACGCTGTACCTGACGGTCGGCGGTGTCGAGGACAATACCGAGGAAACGGAGCGGATGGCGGGAATTCTACGCCAGCATGCACCTGCGGGGCTGATATGGCATTATGTGCCGTTTCCGGCGGAGGCGCACGGTACCGTGTACCATGTCGGCGCCGTGCATGCGTTGCGGCTGCTCTATGCGCGGAAGAAGACGGAAGCGGGGGGCGGAGGCTGAGCCGCGCGCCCTCGTCGCCTGCGTCCGGGCCGTGGAACCGGCACGCGTAGGTGTCTACGCGTCATCGGGTTCGTGCGCGGGCGCACGTGTAATGTACGTTGCGGGCGCGAGACGTCTCTTCCGGGCGTCGCCCCACGTCTCATCTATAGCATGCTCCGCCCAGCGCCTCGTCGTCGTGTGTGCCCGCGGTAACGGCGTGCTGCATCGCGTCGATTTCGTGCTGCTGGCGCACCGGGTGAGGGGTCGTTTGAGCGCGTATCGATTTCCAGATTGGCGCTTGACCTTTACCTTGACACTGAGGTATACACGAGCCGCCTATCGAGTGCGCATCCCATGATTTGGAAGATGCCCACTCTCGGTTGTCCATCGTTCCATTTTCCTGGCGACCAGTCGGGTCGTTCTTCCTGAGGTGTGCACATGAATAAGCTCGGTCTCTTCGGTGCCGCTGCCCTCGCGACGGCTTTCTGCTTCTCCTCTGACGCGCGCGCCGTGGGCGACGGCGACGTTTCGGGCGCGGCGTTGGACCTGGTGACCGCGTATGTGAACAATGGCACCACCACGGGCAACGGCGGCAGCTTCGTCACGAAGGCGGTCAAGGACGCACTCGGCTGGACGAGCAGCCAGTGGCTGTACTACTTCGGCACCTCGACCCTGAGCGCCGCGAAGTGGTACGAGCAAATCGTCCCGCCGGGCGGTGCTGCGCCCACGAACTTCGTCGAGGTCGACAACATCGGCGACGTCGACGCGGGCCAGATCTTCGCGATCAACGCCACCGGGTCGTACACCGGCCACGCCGCCGTGATCATCGGCGAGCCGATCGACATCACGCCGCCGAACGCGTTCTACACGCCGTACATCACGGGGACGAAGCAGTGGGCCGTGCCGATTGCCGACTCCACGGGCAGCGAGCACGGCCAGAATGCCTCGTACCCCGACAGCCGCCGGTCCGCCAGCGGCTTCACGGCCAACGTCCCCGGCACGGCCTACATTCGGCTCTACTCGGACGCCACGACGGGCGAGATCCTGTCCTACGGCTGGAGCGTGACCGCGACGAACGACCTCAACGTCTACGATCAGAGCGAGCGTCCGTTCGCCATCGGCGAGCTCACGGTCAGCCCCTGAACGAATTCCATCCACGCGCCCAGCCGCGTGGCTCAACGCTCCCAGGGCGCGCCCGGCAGGACGCGCCCTCCTGGGAGCGTTTTCATTCGATCCCATCCAGCCAAAGCTCGCCACGAGCCTGCCAAGCGCACCACGCGTGCGAGCGGGACGTGCGCGCGTCCGGCAGGCGCTTTCGCTCCGATGGCGGATGAAATAGAACGCCCCTCCCACAACCACCATAGCCTTCGCGTTGATATCGGTGTATAGACGAAGGTCTATCGAGTGCGCATATTTCGACTTCCTGATGCCCACTCGTCGGTTGACCATCGTTCGTCTTTCCTGACGACCACCACGGTCGTTCCTCCTGAGGTGTGAACATGAATAAGCTCGGTCTTTTGGGTGCTGCTGCGGTCGCGACGGCTCTCTGCTTCCCCTCGGACGCGCAGGCCGATCCCGTGCTCAACGCCTCCATCGACGCCCATGCACAGGCCCTCATCGGCACGAGCACGGGCAACGGCGGCAGCTTCGTCACCAAGGCGGTCAAGAACGCTCTCGCCTGGACGAGCAGCCAGTGGCTGTACTGCTTCGACGTCTCGACCCTGAGCGCCGCGCAGTGGTACGAGCAAATCGTCCCGGTGGATGGTAGCGCGCCCACGAACTTCGTCGAAATCACGAACATCGCGGACGTCGACGCGGGCCACATCTTCGCGATCAACGCCACCGGGTCGTACGCCGGCCATGCCGCCGTGATCATCGGCGAGCCGATTGACATCACGCCGCCGGCCGGGTTCTACACGCCGTACCGCACGGGGCAGAAGCAGTGGGCGCTGCCGATCGTCGACTCGACGAGCACCGAGCACGGCCAGAATACGGCGTACCCCGACAGCCGCCGCGTCGCCGGCGTCTTCACGCCGAGCATCGTCGGCACGGCCTACCTGCGGCTTTACTCGGACGAGGCGACGGGCGAAATCCTGTCCTACGGCTGGAGCGTGACCTCGACCACCGAAGCGAATGTCTTCGATCAAAGCGAGCGGCCGTTCGCCATCGGCGAGCTCGACATCACCGCCTGCCTCTGATCACGAGCCGCCGCGCCGGGCGCTGCCCCGGGCCCCGCGGAGGCCTGAGCATTGGTCTCATCTGGAAGCCGCTTCGCTGGGGCTTTGCCTCAGACCCCACCGGGGCTATCCGCCCCTGGACCCGGGGCCTGCGCAAGCGCTGGACTCGGGGTCGATGAACTGCGCGAGGCGCAGTTCATCGAACGAGCCGGGTCAAGACCAACGACGATCCTGCCAACCAAGACAGCAGCGCTGACGGTTCAACGGGCAACATGCCCGTCGCCAGCGTGCAACGCACCTTCCTGGTCTTGCCACCGGCCTGTGGGAAGAACTGCGCATCGCGCAGTTCTTCCCCAAATGGTCCAGGGCTTGCCCTGGTTCGGGTCGAGGGGCGAACAGCCCCCGCGGGGCCCGGGGCAGCGCCCCGGCGCGACGCCTCGCGATGAGACCAATGCTCAGTGCCTGGCCAAGCTCGCCACGAGCCCGGCCGAGCGCACCACCCGTTCGAGAGGGTCGTGATCCACGATCTCGGGTGCGGTCGCCATGCGCTCGGGACGCTCTCCGCGCACGTGCGCCGCGGCGTCACGCAGCACCGCCGCGACATAGGCGTCGACCCGCGTGAGCTCGTCCGCTTGGGGCGGCACTTCCTTCACCAACATATCGGTCGCCGTGAGCGCCGAGCCGAGCCGCCGCGCGTACGTCACGAGGAGCATTGCGTCCGCCGCGGCTTTCTTGTCGCCCAGGGGCTCCGCGAGCAGGCGCTCCAGCGAGACTTCCGCTTCGCCGAGCGCCACGCCCGCCGACCGCCGCGCCGCCGCCACGCGTTCTTCCGCGCCCGGCGCTCCTCGGTTCGTCGCTGACGTCAGCACCTCGTGCGCGTAGGTCGAGACGGCGCGGAGCATCGACGCGAGCGCGTCTGGCAGACGTTTTCGCTCGGACGAGGGCAAGAAGATCGTGCCGGCCACGACCGCGATGACGCCTCCGAGGGCCACGGCGGCCACGCGCTCCGCGGCGGTCTCCCAATCGCCGAGGTGCCGCTCCGCGAGCAGGACGAACACAGGCGTGAGGAACACCGTGAAGAGTCCGCGGCTCTGCGGCTGCGTCGCGACGGCGGCCACGAGCAGCGGAACCATGAGCGTGGTGAGGACGATCGGCGATCGAACGGTGAGCGTGATGGCGGCTGCGAGCATGCAGCCGAGCACCGTCCCCACGACACGCTCGAGGGCGCGCTCGATCGTGGCGCCGATATGAGGTTGCAGGATGACGAGGGTCGTCAGGGTGACCCAGTTGGAATGGCTTGGGAGCGCGAGGGAGCCCGCGAGGGACGCCACGGCGACGGCGCACGCGGATCGAAGGGCGTGATGCAAAAGGACCGATTGCGGCCAGAGCGCATCGCGTATCGCGCGGAGGCCCGTGCGGAGCTCCCCCAGGGGCGCGCGCTCGTCCGCGCGTGGCGGCAGCGGTGCGTATTCGAGCGCGCGCGTCCCGAGCGGCTCGTCGATGTGCTTCGTCAGCTCGAGCGCGGCGCGCGCCTCGGACGCGAGGTGCGCGGCGAGCGCGCCTGCCCTTGACGTCGTCGCGTCGGCCGCAGGCGGCCGCGGGGCGGGTCGCTCCTTCGGGCGTGATCGGAGCGCGCGTGCCCCGAGGATACGATGGATCTCGGCATAGGCGGACGTGATCTCCCCGAGACGCATGGCTGGCTCGGCGCGCGCCCCCTTCGGGAGGCCTTCGAGCTCTTCCACGAGCGTGGTGAGCCGCGGGAACTGCGCCTCCGCCGCTCCGAGCAAGAGGCTCGTATTGCGGCCGAGCCGCGTGTCTCCCTCGCGCCGCGCGCGCATCGCGAGGGCCATTTCCCGCGCGGCTTCGAGCGCGTCGCGGATGCGCCGGTGGTGTCGCCGGAGGAGCGCGCCCCAGGACGGATCGTCGCGCGGGATTTCGAGCATCGCCGCGCTCCCGGCCGCGGACGCGTAGGCGGCGAGCTCCTCGTACACACGCGCGAGCGAGCGGCGTACGGGGAGGTGCGTCCAGATGGGCCATACCACCGAGGAGATCAGGACGGCGAGCGTCGCGCCCAGACCGAAATACAGGGCGTCGCGCAGCGGCACCGGCGACAGGTGCCCGGCTGCGATGGCCGCGGCGAGCGCGACCATCAGCCCGGCGAGCGAGGCCGTGGGCCCCGCGGCGCGTACGAGCCCCGCGGCGAACGCGATTCCCGCGAGCGCGAGCGTCGACAGCACGGGGGAGCCCGCGCAGGCCTCCGTGAGCCAGACGGCTGCGGCCCCGGCGATCGCGAATGCGACGAGGGCCTTCGCGCGGGTCGCGCGCGAGCCGCCCGGGTCGGCCAGGGTGCCGAGCCAGCCGCCCAGCGCCGTCCACGTGAGCTCCGGGTGCGCGTACGTCGACGCGAGATAAAACGCGGGCAGCACCAGGAGCGCCGCGCGAAACCCGCGCGCGATGTCAGGCACCGCCAGCGTGATCGGACCCGACGAGCCGAGAAGAGCACGAAGCCGCATCGCGTGGGGTACGGAAGGGTAGCGCGGGCCGCGCGTCGCCGCGAACCGCTTTCGTCTACGAACGGGCTGTCCCGCCGCGAACGGTCACGGATGGGTATACACGACCGTCCCGCCCCGCAGTGAGAGCCCCGCGTGCCACGTCGCGGGCACCTCCGGGGTTGTCCAGCCGAACAGCCACGCGGCGTCCCTCGGCGCGAGGTTCACGCAGCCGTGGCTCCGGGGCGTCCCGAAATCGTCGTGCCAGTAGGCCGCGTGGAGCGCGTAGCCCTCGTTGAAGTACTGCACGAACGGCACGTCGCGCAGGTCGAACTCGTCGCCCACCTCGTCGCCGTCCATCGTCACGCTCACGTGCTTCGTGTGGATGCGGAAGACGCCCTGGATCGTCGAATGCGTCTTTTTCGGATCGCCGAGCCCGTCCGCGCCCGTGCTCACGAGCGTCACGTAGACTGGCTTCGTCCCCTCGTAGGCCACGAGGCTTTGCTTCAGGATCGAAACATCGATCCATTTCTGCCCCGCGAGCGCCCAGCCCGGCGGTCGCGTCATCGGATCGATCCGCACCACCTGATCCTCGCGCACCCATGATCCGTCGCGTGCTTCGAGGTAGGTCGCGCCGCCCGAGCGCATCGATTTTCCCGTGAGCGGCACGGCTTCGCGATGGCCGAGCTTCGTGGCGCCTCCGAGACCGCCGATCGCCGAGGTGTATCGCATGGCGTGCCGGCTCTTCACGAAGGCCACCGGCAGGGTCACCTCGTCGAGGGGCAAACCCTGGAACGGGGACGTCCGGACAACCCGCGTGCGATCGAGCGGAAGGACGGCGAGCTCCGTCGTCAGGCCATAACGACGGTCCTCGTGATCGAACGTCGACAGCAAGGCAAACCCCGACCGGGCCTTGGCGCGCCCCACGACGAGTGTATCGGCGCCGCGGGACACGCCGGCGAGCGGCGGCGCCGCGAGGCCGTAGAGCAGGGCGCCCGGCGTGGGATCGGGCGGCGGGGGCGGGACGAATTGCGCATCGAGCGCCGTCTGCGCGACCTTGCGCAGATGGCCCGCGAGATCCGGCTCGACGACGCGCAGCTCGGCGTCGGTCGGCAGGCGCGCGTAAAGATGCGGTGCCGGGTTTCGCGACATCACGTACGTGTAGGGCAAACCGTCGCGCGACGGCCGCACCGCGGCGGCTTCCACCACGGGGTGATGAATGTCGAGCGTCGCGTTCGTCCCGACACACACGTAGCCACGCGGTTTGATGTGGTACCAGCCGCCTTCGCAATTCGCGCGGCTCTTGGGTTTTTCGTCGCGTTCTACGATCGCGCCGGCCCGCAGATACCCGATGCGGCGGCTCCGCCAGCGGGGCTCGGCGTAGATCCAGGTTTCTTTCGCGATGCTCGCGAGCTCGAAGACTTCAGCCGCGGGCTTCTTCGGCGGCTCTTTCACCGGTTCGATCGGCTCTTCCGGCTCCTCGGGCACGGCGGGCGCTTCGGGTTCGGTGAGCGCGAGATCCGCGGGCGCGGCCGGATCCGGCGGCAGATCCGGCGTATCCACGGTCGCCTCGGTCGGCGCTGCGGGTACCGGCGCGGGCGCGGCCGGCGGCGGGGCAGGGGGCGGCGCGGGCGCGGGCGCCTGTGCGGCGAGGGCGGGCAGCGGCGCGGGTTTCGGGAGAGAATCCGGCGCGGGAGAGGCCAATTCCTGGCCCACGCTCGGCTCCAGCAACGGACAACCCGTCGCGAGGCTCGCGATGGCCACGGTGGCGAGGAACGATGAGGCCCGCATGAACGGCCCGCTAACAGGCCTCGGATGCGCGGGCCAAGTTCCTGCCGGATGGACAGGCGCGCCGCCGGAGTGGTACCGTCGTGGCATGGCTTATCGAACGATCCGATCGCTCGGCATTTCCTATGGTGTAGGCCTCGCGGCGGCCCTCGCGCTCGTCGTCGGATGCGGCGGCGGCAGCAGCGGCGGAGACGGCGACGGAGGCAGCGGCGGCAGCGGCAACGGCGGCAGCGGGAGCGGCGGCAGCGGCAGCGGCAACGGCAATGGCGGCTCGGGCGCGGGCAGCACCGGCTCCGGGTTCGGCGCCTGTGACAATGCGCCGACCTTCGAGGGCGAAGGCACCTATTACGCCGCGAACGGCTCCGGCGCGTGCAGCTTCGACGCCTCCTCGGATTCTCCGCTGCTCGTCGGGGCCATGAACGCCGAGGATTACGCCAATTCGGGCGTCTGCGGCGCGTGCGCGCAGGTGAAGGGGCCGAACGGCGAGGTCACGGTGCGTATCGTCGA
The DNA here is from genome assembly GCF_028435265.1 of Polyangium jinanense. Classification (GTDB taxonomy): domain Bacteria; phylum Myxococcota_A; class Polyangia; order Polyangiales; family Polyangiaceae; genus Polyangium; species Polyangium jinanense. The sequence continues at coordinate 99,818 of NZ_JAGTJK010000033.1, forward strand.
TCTTTGCCCCGAGTGCGTGCACGGCGACATCGACCTCTCGCCCGACGCGTTTGCGATGCTCGCGCCGCTCGAAGACGGCCGGATCGCGATCTCCTGGCAATTCGTCCCCTGCGACGCTCCCGGGCCGATCGTCTACCATTTCAAGGAAGGCTCGAACCAGTGGTGGACCGCGGTGCAGATCCGCAACCACCGGAACGCGATTGCCAAGTTCGAGTGGAAGGGCGACGACGGCGCCTGGCACGAGGTCCAGCGGCTCGACTACAACTATTTCGTCGAGGACAAGGGCATGGGCCCGGGGCCGTACACGGTCCGCGTGACCGACGTCTACGGCAGCGTGCTCGAAGACAGCGGGATCCCCTTCGTCGAGGCCGGCGATTCGCCCGGACAGGGGCAGTTCCCCGCCTGCGGGATGTAAAACGACATGCAAAGAGCCGAGCTTCCGCCCTGGTGGGCGCGGACCACCGTCTATCAGATTTATCCCCGCTCGTTCCTCGACACGAATGGCGACGGAATCGGGGATCTGCCGGGGATCGTGCGGAAGCTCGACTATCTCCGCGATCTCGGCGTCGAGACGCTCTGGATCTGTCCGTTTTATGGAAGCCCCCAGCAGGACCTCGGCTACGACGTCTCCGATTACGACGCCGTCGCCCCCGAGTACGGCACACGAGACGACGTGCGGCGTTTGCTCGACGAGGCGCACGCGCGCGGGATGCGTATCATTGCGGACATGGTCCTGAACCATACCTCGATCGAGCACCCCTGGTTCCGCGAATCCCGTTCCAGCCGAACGAACCCGAAACGAAACTGGTATCTCTGGCGGCCCGGCAAAAAGCCCGGCGGCAAGGCGCCCCCGAACAACTGGCGCTCCCTCGTCGGGCCGCGCGGCTGGCACTGGGACGAACGAACGCAGGAATGGTACTGGGCGAGCTTCTTGCCGTTCCAGCCCGACCTCGATTATCGCAACCCCGAAGTCCAGGAGGCCATGCTGGGCGTCGTGCGGCGGTGGCTCGCGTTCGGCTTCGATGGCCTGCGGCTCGATATCTTCCACGCGCTCTTCAAGGACGAAAGTTTCGAGGACAACCCCTTCTCGACGCGCCTCCTCCCGACCGAGGACGATCCGGACGGGTTCTTGCAATCCTATCGGCGCACGCTCCACCATCCGGAGACCATCGCCTTCGCGCGCACGCTCCGGCGCGTGGCCGATGAATTCCAGGATCCGCCGCGATTCCTGGTCGGCGAGGTCTTCGGGCAGCCGAGCACGCTGCGCAGCTATTGCGCCGGAGCGGACTCCCCGACCGTCGACAGCGGCGACGGCCTGCACAGCGTCTTTCTGTTCAAGGCCATGCGCGCGCCGTTCACGGCCGCCGGATTCCGTGAGCTCGTCCTCGAATTCGAGCGCGAGATGCCGGCGCCGCTCGTGCCTACGTGGGTCTTCGGCAACCACGATCGCTCCCGGCGCGGCGAGCGGCTCGGATACCACCCCGAGCGCGAAAAGCTCAGCGCCGCCGTGCAGCTCACGGCCCGCGGCATTCCTTTCGTCTATTACGGCGAGGAGATCGGCATGCGGGACCTCGATCTGCCGCTTGCCACTGCGAAGGATCCGCTCGCGCGGATGTACCGGTTCCTCCCGGACGTCGTCGCGCGCAAGCTCCACGCTGCCGGTGTCCTCTTGAACCGCGACGCCTGTCGCACGCCGATGCAATGGTCCGCCTCTCCAAACGCGGGTTTTACCGCACCCGGCGTCGTGCCGTGGCTGCCGATCCACGCCGCTTCGGAGACCACCAACGTCGAGGCGGAGGAGCGTGATCCCGCCTCGATCCTGCATTGCTACAGGCGCCTGCTCCGGCTTCGGAAAACCCGCCCGGCGCTCCAGGCCGGCGCGCTCGGTCTCTACCCCGCGCATGCGCTCCCGCCGGAGGTCCTCGCCTATCGCCGGTCGTTCGGCGACGACGTCGTCGACGTCCTCCTGCATTTCGACGATGCCACGCGTCGCGTGCGGATCCCGGGGGATTGCGGCGTCGCCCTGGCCTCCACGTACCCCGAGCCGCTCCCAATTCGTGAGGGCGAGGCCGTGCTGCGTCCTTATGAGGCGCTCGTGCTCGGCCGCTGAGTCCGCGGTCGACGGACCGTCCGATTCATGCCCCGGACACGAAATCCCTACCACATTCTCCGGTGCGTCGCTACCATCACCGACCGCAAGGAGCACTTATGCGAACCTACAGCTTATTCTCTCTCGGCACCCTCTTGGCCCTCACGGCGACGGCGGCTTGCGGCGGTGGCGGTGGCGGAAACGGCGGTAATGGCGGAAGCGGTGGCAATGGCGGAAGCGGTGGCAATGGCGGCACCGGCGGCGATGGCGTGACGGGTACCGCGGTGGACCTTTACCGGCCGACCACCGGCGACGTCACCCTGCCCAGCAAGTCCTGGACGAAAATCGAGGCCCTCGTCGATCAAGGCGGGACGCTGCAATCCTACCCGGGCACGATCGACGCCCAGGGCAACATCAGCATCCCCGGCGTCCCCATGGGGACGTATCTCCTCGCCCTCGAGGGCAAGCCTTCGTCCCAGTTCCCGAACGCGCCGCCGGTTCGGTGGTTTGTCGCGACCGACGCGCGGACGCTCGATATCGGCTATCTCTACAGCGGACGGCCCGATCCCGCGCCGATGTCGCAGCCGACGTACATCTCGATCGACGCGACCCTCGGCGTGCCCTTGCAGGTGTCCACGGTCGACGACATGGGCAACATCCAGGGGCTCGACGACGAGATCCTGATCTATTCGCAAAACGGCACGGCCCTCGCCTATGTTGCCGCCCCGGCGAGCCCCCCGGAGGACAATCCCCCCGCGAATGGAGCCACCCAGCTCTCCACCTGGAAAATCAATGCGCAGGACACGTTCGTCCAGTTCTTCACCGACCCAACGCTCATCGACGGGAGCAAAGGGGACGAGGTCACGGTCCTGCACAACGTGACGAAGCAGGTCGGTACGCCGACGGAGGACGGCAATCCGTGGAACGGCTACACGTACGGTGCCACGGCGGAGAGCATGGAGGCCATGCCGTTCACCATGACGAACGGGGGCACGAGCGTTGCAAAAGGCACCTTCTCGCCGGCCCCGCAGAAGAGCTTCGATCTGGACTACAAGGGCTCGGCCTGGAACGCCCTGCTTCCGAACACCCCGCTCACCCTCCATGCCGTCGGCTTCAGCGTCGACCACGAGCCCAGCGTGCCCGAGCCCGCAATCGGCACATTCGCCACGCTGCTCGGTCTCAGCGTGATCCATGGGACGGTCTATTCGAACCCGGACCCGGCCTGCCACGGCAACCTCTGCGATCCAGCCGCATGCCCGAGCGGCTGCGACGCGGGGACCATGGTTCTCGCCGGCGACCACGCGCATACCTATTCGTATGGGGACCCGTTCACGGACGGGCAAACGTTCGGCGGTGTGACCATCACGTTCTCGAAGAGCGTCCGAACGCTCCTGCCCGAGAACACGTCGGAGTCACTCCGCGGCAATTTTACCGTTTCCGCGCCGGTGGAGGAGATCACGGGCAAGCCGCTCACGCCGACCCTCGGCCTCCCGCAGAACATCAAGGTCGCCGGCAAGGATACGCCCTACGATCAGGTGACGACGGGCGTGGGGACGACGCCGGAAATCACGTGGACCGCGCCGTCGCTCGGCACCCCCACGCGATATCGCGTCACCGTCGTCGATACGACGGATCTCACGGACGCGGACGGCGTCCTTTCAACCCGCCGCAACGTCGCGCACGTGTACGTCAAGAGCCCGAACGTTACCCTCCCGGAGGGTATCCTGCAGGCCGGGAAATTCTATTTCATCCAGGTCATGGCCACCGTGCGGGACAACGACGATTTCGCGGCCCCGTTCAAGAACGCCCAGCGAAACACGGGCGCCACGATGTTCACGGGGCTCGTGACGCCCTGATCTCCCTGCACCCCGCCGTCGGACGAACCTCGTTCAGGACGGTTTGTCCGCCGGTTTGCCCCCGGATAGCTCCTCCAGCAGCATGTTCACCAGCATGAAGCCGTCGAATCGGCGCTGACTTTCTTCCTCGTGCGCCTCGGCCCAGGCAATGGCCAGCGTGAGCGGGAAGATCGTGGGATCGCCGCCGAGCAGGCGGGCGGCCACGCGCGAGAGCGCGAGCGACATGCGAATCGAGACCGGCAGCCTTCGCACCGTGGCCTCGCCGAGCTTCGAGCAGTTCTCCGCCGGCGACGTCACGAGATACTCGCGGCACCCCGAGGGGCGCGAGGCGTACGCCGTGCACGCCCCGTTTTCGAGGAACGGACAAGCGACGCCCTGCTGATGCCACGCGATGAGGAGCTTGCGCAGCTCGTTGTCGTTCGACATCTCCGCGAACGCAGCCTCGTCGAGGCCGAATGATTCGAGCGTCGCCTCGGCGTCGACGACCCGCGTGAGCACCTCCTCCTGCCGCGCCTCGGGCATCGCCGCGACGAGGTCGTGGATCATGAACGCCTCGGGCGGCGAGATGGGCACGAGCTGGTAACAGCAGGAATCACAGCCCTTCTTGCACGAGACCGCCCCGAGGGTCGGCAGGTGTTTCTTGACGCCGAGGGCGACGATCTGCTCGTCGAGCGGCATCACCAGCCGCGAGAGGTCCGACAGTCGCATCGGTTCGGCGGGGATGGCGAGGTTTGCGCGCAGCGTGCCCTCGGGCGTGCCGAGCTCGAAGGTAAACCTGTTTTTCAAGGGTTCCGGCATGGCGAGGCACGCAGCCTATCACGGACCGGCTGGATCGCACACGCGCAGCGGGCGAGAGCGACGACGAGCCGCCTTCGCCCGCGCTGCGCCTTTCCGTTCATTCCACTTCTTCGCGCGCGCTTCTCTTCTGCGGCTCGGCGATATCGAGGTCCAGGACGGCGACCTGGCCCGTCTCGACCTGGACACCCTCGGTCTTCGCGGACGTGACCACGTTCACGGCGTAATGGCCTTCGGGGAGCCCCGCGAGCTTGTAAACGCCGTCCTTGTCCGTCACGGGATACCGGATGTCGAGCCCCTGCTCGCGACCGCGGTTCGCCGCGACGAGGACCTGGACGCCCACGAGGGGCGTGCCGCCCGCCGTGATCCGGCCGCGAATCTCGCCCTGGCCCGTCGGGTGAATCGTGATGTCGCGCTCCGTGACGCCCCCTTCCTCGACGCGCACCGAGGTCGACGTGCGCTGATTGCCATGGAGGAGCTCGAGGCGCGTATTGCCCGGCGGGATCGAATCGAACCGGAATTGCCCCTCCTCGTCGGCGATCACGTTGACGAAGCCGATCGCGCGCTGCATGAGCGTGAGGCGCGCGCCGGGGAGCGGGGTGCCGTCGCCCTTGCGCGCCACGCCGGTGATGCTGCCGCCGTCCGACATGACGAGCTCGAGCGGTTTGGCGAGCTTGCAATCGGTCATTTCGACGACGACCGTGCTCGGCGCGTGCTCGCCGTCGTAGCCGCGGATGACGACCTTGCCCGAGGGGGCGTGCTCGATGCGGAAATGGCCATTCTCGTCGCTCTCGGCGCGGCTCGCAGCCTCCATCGAGACCTCGCTCACGCCGCCGGCGAAGCGCGCCTCGGCGTCGATGAAGACGTCCACGAGCGGGCGCCCGGCGCCGTCTTTCACCGTCCCTTCGAGGACGCAGCCCTCGCCGAGGACGAGCTCGACCTCGCGCGTGTCGCCCGGCTTTTCGATGTAGATGGCGTTCGAGAAGGCCGGGGCGTGGTCGACCGCGGTCGCGCGAATGACGACGGGCCAGGCCGGGAGCTGGTCGACCTCGAACGTGCCGTCGGTCACCTCGAATCGCTTGGACCAGAGCGGCATGGGTGCGGCGAAGCTATCGGGTGCGGCGGTGAGCACGTCGACCACGAAACGTTGCATCGGCGCCCGATCGGCGTCGAGCACGCGGCCCCGGACGATACCGCTCTTCGTCATCACGAGGCTCACGCTCTCGCCGGTCTGCGCGGGCACGAACGAGGGCCCGTATCCGCTCTTGTTCGCGACGAGCTGGTAGCTGCCGTCGGGCAGGCGCATCTCGAAGCGGCCCTCGGCGTCGGTCTCGAGCGAGGCGGCGGTCGTCGGGAGGTTGCCGGCGATGGCGAAGCTCGTGGCCGAGACCTGCACGCCTGCGAGGGGCTGTCCGTCGATTGAATAGACGCGGCCGGTGATCGCCCTCGCCTCTACATCACCCGGCTCCTCGTCCCCGGAGCGGAAGAGGCCACGATTGACGTATTTCGCGCGAACGTCGGGCGACGCGTCGAGCGCGTCGGCGGCGTGGCTTTGCGAAGCGGAAGGCCAGAGAAGGAAAGCGCCGAGGGCGAGGACCGGCACGGTCCCGAGCGTGGCCCATCCGGCAGGGGAGCGAAAGAAAGGCTTTTTCTGGTTCGTGGGCAGGTGCATCGTGCTCCTCGACATCGCCTGTCGGGCAAAAGGATGATTTCAGGTCATGGCCGAGAGAAACGGGCGCCGCCGGGGTGAGCGGCGGCGCCCGTGGTTCGCCACGTCAGGCCGGAATGCCGGCCCTACCGCGATATCAGTACTCCCAGGCCTCGATCGTGTTGACGTACGGGTAACCCGCGTACTTCACGACGCCCGCGAACCCGTCGTAGTGCTCGCCGACGTGCATGTACTCGATCTGGAGCGAGAGGCCCCAGTCATTGAAGCCGCGGCAATACACGTCGCTCGCGACCGTGGTCGGGAAGTTGATGTAGCTGTTGCCGAGGCAGCTCAGGTAGCCCTTCGTCTTGCGCTCGAGCAGGTCGCACTCTTCGCTGATGAGGTAGCCCTGGTTGTACCACTCGGACACGTAGAGGCACGCCTTCCCCGCGTCCTTGTAAAGGTAGGGATAAATCGTCCCCGCGAAGTCGTCGTTGACGTAGACCTCGAACGCGGCTCCCTCCGAGAGGGCCATGGCGGCGCTGGAGGGCGCGATCATCGCGGCGGCGAACGCAAACGAAAGCAGCTTCTTCATGGTGTGTTTCTTTCCCCCGTATCGAAGCAGGTGTGTCGTTAGCTATTGCTACTTGGCTCGCCTTCGAGGAGCTGCGCAATGCATCTCCGCGGGGCGCTCCGATCCGAAGCGAACTGCGTCATTCAGGAGCGCCTTCTCGTCAGCAGCTCCTATGCATTAAGTGTTACCAAGCGACCTCGGACAAGCAAGCCGCACTGGAGATTTTTGTTACCACCTCTCCATTCGACGTCGCATTCGGGGCCACGCGCGTGGACGTACCCACGAATGCGACGACACGCGATGCCGGACGGCCGACGAACACCATCGCCGCCAGAGCGGAGACGATCTCGAACGGCAAGAGGACGGGTCCGAGCACGCAAAGGATGATGCGGTGGAGGAGCCCGACGTTGCGCTGGAACCCGGCCCCGCGCGGGTACGCCGAGAGAATCGGGTTTTGCGCGGCCGCACGCCGTCCTCGGTGGAGGCATTCGCATGCCGCGGGCGAATGGTATTGTGGTATTCGGTGCGCGGAATCGCGCAAATCGGGAATGGCAGCGGATTCGCGCCGCCGTCGTCGCCGGAGAGGCTAGACCGGGGGCTGGCCCGCGCTGCGTTCGGTCCGCGGCATGGCGCTCACGGGCCCCGACGGCGGAGGCGCGTGCACCTTCTCCGGACCCTCGATCCCGAGCGTGGCGAGCGGCGGGAGCACGAGGCCGCACAGGCGCATCGCCGAGGTGATGTCGTCGAGGAAGTCCTGCATCACCTCCGCGGGATCACGCTTTTTCAGCCCCATCGTGATGGCGTATCGCGCCCCCTCGCTGCCCGGCCGGCCAAACGAGAGGAGCCCCTGCCTGAGCCATCGCTCGAAAATCATCTGTTTGTCCGCGTCGTATCGCCCCGTGCGCGTCAATTCCACGACGAGCCGCTCGCCGAGCGCCTGGTGTCCACGCTCCTCCTCGACGATCTTGCGGACCACCTTGCGGTATGGCTCGAAGCTGCATTCCTCGTACTCGCGGAGCTGCCAGAAGCCGCCGCGGTCGTAAAGGAACTGCGCCATCGCGAGCTCGTAGAAGCTCGCGGCGAGGGGCACGGGGCGCTCGGCGAGGCGCGCATTCACGACGGGCTCGACGCTCTCGCCCGTGAAATCCTGGTACATGCGCGCCACGGCCTCGTAGTGCTCGAGCTCCTCGCGGATGTGCCAGGTGAAGAGCTTGCGCCAGCGCATCTCCGGGACGAATTGCAGGCCGTGGCCGAAAAGGTGCGCCGCGGCGAGCTCGCGGTAAGCCTGCCCCTGCATCATCTGGACGAGCGTCCGCTGCCAGCGGTCGTCGCCGCCGGACTCCTGTGCTTTCGTCATTTCCCCCCCTATTGGTACTTCATGGACTCCGCGAAGCTTCGCCCCCGAGGGCCTTCGCGGCGAGACCGTCTTCCACTTCGCCGACGACCATCGTCGCCAGGCGCTCGATCGAATCGCGCCCCTCCTCGGCCGTGGCCTCGGCAGGCGCGCCCGTATACGCGTCCGTGATCCCCATGGCGAGAAAGCTCGTCTTGCCCTGACGGATACCGTCCGAGAGGCTGATTCCGAGCGCAGGGAGCTCCGCCATGCGGGCCTCGTCGACCGTGTCCGGGGCAGCCGCGAGCAGGATGGACGTCTCGTACCGCCCCGCATGACAGGCGCCGCTCTTGAACTCCGCCGACAGCGTGCGCGCCCAGCGGCGCGAGAGCGGCGAGGCCACGGAGGCGCTTCCCGCGGGCAGCCCTTCGATCGATGCCCTCACCGCGGCGTCGTGCGCGGGCTCGAGGTGATTGGAAACCAGGCAAACATGGCAAAACCCGGCTTTCAGATATCCCTCGATCACGGCGCGCAGAAACGCACGGAGCGCCTCCTCCGTGACCGTGACGGCGCCGGCGAAACCCTCGGCGAAACGCGTGACTCCATAAGGCACACTCGGCCCGATCAGGGCGACCGTCCCTCGCGCTTCGAGCAAAGAAACGGCGCGATCGGCCACTGCGTCGCCGATCATCGTGTCCGTCCCGAGAGGCAGGTGCGGGCCGTGCGGCTCGACGGAGCCGACCGGGACGAGCACGACGGGCGGCGTGGGACCCGTGAGCAGGGATTGCAGGGTCTGGGTCGTGAGTTCCGCGATGTGAGGGCGTCGGGCGCGCATGCGGTCGTGGTTCTCGAAGGCCCTACCGGATAGCACGAACGCTGGGACATCGCGAGAGGACGCGGAATTTTACGGTCCTGGCCTCTTGCTTGCATTCTGCGTTCGCCGCGAGGGGGGCCGGGAAGCTCTGGAAATCGGGGCGAGGCGAGAAGAATTTCATGTCACACCCGCCGCGTGCCCGAGATCCGGGAAAACCTTCGCGACCTTGCCGAGGAGCCATTGCCCGTAGGTTCCTCGAAATTCGTGCACGTTTTGCCGGTCCCACCGCTCGTCCGCTCGGCCGTCCGCACGGCTCGTATCGATCGCCTGGATCTCCGCGTCCCAGCCTGGATCGAAGAAAAACGGCAAGCTGAGCCGGTTTCTCCCCGAGCGATTGTGGACCCGGTGCGGCGTGGATCGATAAAGCCCGCCCGTCATTCGATCGAGCATGTCGCCGATGTTGCATACGAAGGATCCGGGCACGGGCGGCGCCTCGATCCAGCGGCCGCCCGATTTCACCTGCAATCCCCCGGCGTCGTCCTGCCGCAGGATCGTGAGGAGCCCGTAATCGGTATGCTCCCCGACGCCCCAGCTCTCGGCGTCGCCCTCCGGAGGCGGGTAATGGAAGGCCCGGAAGAGGATCGTGGGATCCGCCGCGACACGATCCGCGAAATACGAAGCGGGCAGGCCGAGGCCGAGGGCCATTCCTTCGAGGATGACGTGCCCGAGGCGGGTCATTTCGGCCATCCACGCGAGCACAGCCTCGCGGAACCCGGGGAGGTCGGGGAAGAGGTTTGTCCCGTGCAGGGGGACGCGGGCGCGGACGCGCGGGTGGTCGCCTCCGTGCTCGGCGCCGAAATAAATGCCCTCTTTGAGGTCGGGTTTGCCCGAGGTGAGCTCGCCGCCGACAGGGAAATACCCCCGCCACGCGCGGCCCGCCTTCTCCATGCGGATCTCCATCTTGCGATCGAGATCCTGCGCGAAAAACGACCGGCAGAGCGCGTCGAGGCGCGCTGCGAGGGCCTCGTCCACGCCGTGGCCCACGACGTAAAAGAACCCCGAGCCGCGGCAAGCCTGGTCGATCGCCCGCGCCGCGATGAGTTTGTCTGGGCCACCTCGCACGAGCGGATCGAGGTCCACGATCGGGACGGCGGAGATGCCTTCGGTCATCACGCCTCCGGATGCTCGAGCCGCTGCCAGTCGAGGATCATGCGCGAGCCGAACTCCAGGCGATCCACGTCGGCCAGCACCTCGGCCTCGATCGCGCGGCCGTTCCGGCGCACGCCGTTCGTGCTGCCCGTGTCGATCGCCCAGACGTCGGCGCCGATGCGGACGAGGAGAAAATGCACGCGGGAGACGTTTCTGTCGATCTCGCCGAGCGAGAGGCCACAGCGCTCGTAGCGGCCGATGAGCAGGCCTTGTTCGAGCCGCTCCGCCGAGACGCGCCGCTTCGCCTTCGCCATGCCGGCCTGCAGGCGGATCGTGCCCCAGGCGATCTCGGGCTCCTCGTCGTCGCCGAGCAGGAGCGGCGAGGCCTGCGTGGTGACACGCGAGGGCTCCTCGAGGCCTCGATACGGGCCGCCGCGGAGGCGCGGCGGGGGCAATGCGTCGACGCCGGCGCGTTTGTCGGCCGCGGTCGGGGCGCGTCGATCGACGAACGTACGCGGCGGCATCGAGGTCCACGCGTCGCCCGCGCGCGCGGGCCACGGGACGGCCGGCGAGCATGGCAAGAACCAGAGCGCGTATGCGCCGATCGAGAGATACGTGGGGCCGTCGGAGGAGAGCGCGCCGCTTTCCTGCCCGTCTTCGGCGCGGAACGGGAGCTTCGTGTTGAGGTCCCAGACCTGCAGCTTCGGCGCGCCGCCGTCGGCGAGCACGAGCCCGGCCATGTGGCGCAGCGAGATCGCGGACGAGGGCACTTGCAAGCGGCATTTCGTGTGCCGGCCGATGGTGAGCGGCGAGCCCGCCTCGCAGAGGACGGCGCCGACGAGGCGCGCGCGAGGGTCGACGAGCGCGACGGCGAACGAGGGCTTTCGCGCCGCGGAGGCGAGCTCGGCGAGCCGGTCGTAGGCGACGAGGAACGCGGCGCGGGGCGGCGGCGCGGGGAGGTTTTCGTCGGACGCGGCGAGAACGGCCATCGTGCCGCGGTTGTCGAAAAGGGGACCAAATGTGCCCGTCTCTTCCCCGGGCTCCTCGTCGTCTTCTGCGCGCATCGCTTCAAGATCATTGGGGCACGGAAGCGGCCCGGAGGCAAGTCGGGGATCGATGGAGGTCGTTGAGTCGGAGAACTGCTTGGGGTAGCGTCGCGGGACCGTCGGGCTGGAGGGGGAAAGTGCCCCGCGCCCGCGCGAACGTTCCTGCGAGGAGCCAGTCATGAAGCGCCCGATAGCGCTCGTATTTCCCTTGATCGCCCTTTTATGGGCCGTGATTTTGCTCGCGTGTCCACGCGCCGCCCAGGCCGCGACGACGATCCCGGGCGGCAACATCGTCAACCAGACGTGGACCGTGGCCGGAAGCCCCTACCTCGTGCAGGGAGACATCATCGTCCCTGCGAGCTCGAAGCTCACGATCCAGGCCGGCGTCGAAGTGCAGTTCGCCACGACCGACGGCCTGATGACGGGCATCGACTCCACCGAAGTCGAGATGACGATCCGCGGCACGCTGGAGGTGCAGGGGACCGCGGCGAACCCGGTGAACTTTCGGTCCACGACGACGGGTACGGCGCAGTGGTACGGCGTTGTCGTCGACACGGCCGGGGCCGTCTTGACGACGACGGGGCTCGTCGTGCAGAACGCGTCGTACGGCATCCGCGTGAGCGACGGCGCGCTCACGTTGAACGGCCTCACGGCGCACACGAACTATTACGGCGTCTATTTCCTCAACAAGGGCAGCGGGAGCCTGGTCGACGCCATCATCCGCAACAACTCGTACGACGGCGTGCGGGTGGACACGTCGAACTCCTCGACCGTCACGGTGGACGTGACGAACACGACGATGAACGGGAACGGCACCGCAGCCAGCGTGTACGCGGCGACGGGGTCGAGCGCGACGTTGAACGTCAAGAACTCGATCGTGACGAACAATTCGACGGGCGTGTACCGGCAGACGGGGCAGGGCACGACGAACGCCGTGGTCACGTATTCCAACGTGTGGGGGAACTCGACGAATTATTCGAGCGTGACGGCGGGGACGGGGGCGTTCAGCAGCAACCCGCTGTATACGTCGGCGCCGTCGAACCTGCGAATCACGTCGAACTCGCCGTGCCGCTTCGCCGGTGAGATGGGCGGTGACATCGGCGCGCTGCCGTACACGAGTGACCCGACGAGCGGGCTGCTCGGAACCTTGTGGACGAATACGACGCTGAACCTGGCGGGGTCGCCGTATTCGGCGACGGGCGATCTGACGGTGGCGCCCGGGGTGACGTTGACGATCGAGCCCGGCGTCGTGGTGCGGTTCGCGACGACGGACGCGATGGGGGCGGGGGCCGACACGACGGAAGTGGAACTGCTCGTGAAGGGCACGCTGAAGGCCGGCGGGACGGTCGCGCAGCCGGTGCTGCTGGAGTCGTCGTCGACGGGCACGGCGCAATGGTGGGGCGTGCATCTGTTCGCGTCGTCGACGGGGAACGTGCTGTCGAACGCGGTGATCACGGAGGCGTTTTACGGCCTGTGGATCCCGGACGGGACGCAAGCGATCGACGGTATCACGCTGCACACGAACTATTACGGCGCCTACTTCGTCCAGAAGGGCAGCGGTTCGCTCACGAATTCGATTGTCCGGAACAACTCGTACGACGGCGTGCGAGTGGACACGTCGAACTCCTCGACCGTCACGGTGAACGTGACGAACACGACGATGAACGGGAACGGCACCGCAGCCAGCGTGTACGCGGCGACGGGGTCGAGCGCGACGTTGAACGTCAAGAACTCGATCGTGACGAACAATTCGACGGGCGTGTACCGGCAGACGGGGCAGGGCGCGACGAACGCCGTGGTCACGTATTCCAACGTGTGGGGGAACTCGACGAATTATTCGAGCGTGACGGCGGGGACGGGGGCGTTCAGCAGCAACCCGCTGTATACGTCGGCGCCGTCGAACCTGCGGATCACGTCGAACTCGCCGTGCCGCTTCGCCGGTGAGATGGGCGGTGACATCGGCGCGCTGCCGTACACGAGTGACCCGACGAGCGGGCTGCTCGGAACCTTGTGGACGAATACGACGCTGAACCTGGCGGGCTCGCCGTATTCGGCGACGGGCGATCTGACGGTGGCGCCCGGGGTGACGTTGACGATCGAGCCCGGCGTCGTGGTGCGGTTCGCGACGACGGACGCGATGGGGGCGGGGACCGACACGACGGAGGTCGAGCTGCTCGTGAAGGGCACGCTGAAGGCCGGCGGGACGACCGCGCAGCCGGTGCTGCTGGAGTCGTCGTCGACGGGCACGGCGCAATGGTGGGGCGTGCATCTGTTCGCGTCGTCGACGGGGAACGTGCTGTCGAACGCGGTGATCACGGAGGCGTTTTACGGCCTGTGGATCCCGGATGGGACGCAAGCGATCGACGGTATCACGCTGCACACGAACTATTACGGCGCCTACTTCGTCCAGAAGGGCAGCGGTTCGCTCACGAATGCGATTGTCCGGAACAACTCGTACGACGGCGTACGGGTGGACACGTCGAACTCCTCGTCCGTCACGGTGAACGTGACAAACGCGACGATGAACGGGAACGGCACCGCAGCCAGCGTGTACGCGGCGACGGGGTCGAGCGCGACGTTGAACGTCAAGAACTCGATCGTGACGAACAATTCGACGGGCGTGTACCGGCAGACGGGGCAGGGCACGACGACCGCCGGCGTCACGTATTCCAACGTGTGGGGGAACTCGACGAATTACTCGAGCGTGACGGCGGGGACGGGCTGCATCAGCACGAACCCGCTCTATGTCGGGGCGCCGACGAACCTGAAGCTCCAGCCGTCGAGCTTCTGCATCGACGTGGGCACGGCGATGGGCGCGCCGAACAAGGACATCGAGGGCACGATCCGGCCGCTCAACGGTGACGGCCTGAATGGCGCCGAGTTCGACATGGGCGCCTACGAATACGCGCCCGCCTCGGTCTGCGGCGACGGGGCGCTCGGCGCGGGCGAGATGTGCGACGACGGGGTGGCGAACGGGCAATACGGCAAGTGCAAGGCCGACTGCTCGGGCCCCGGACCGTATTGCGGCGACGGCCTGACGAACGGGCCGGAGCAATGCGACGACGGAAACGCGTCGAACAACGACGCCTGTCTCGCGACGTGCATGGCGGCGGCCTGCGGCGATGGGTTCGTCCGAACGGGCGTCGAGCAATGCGACGACGGGAACGCGTCGAACACCGACGGCTGCGTCATGGGCTGCAAGACCGCGGCCTGCGGCGACGGCTACGTGCAGGCCGGCGTCGAGCAATGCGACGACGGGAACATGTCGAACATCGACGTGTGCACGAACACCTGCAAGCCCGCGGCCTGCGGCGACGGTTACGTGCAGGCAGGCGAGCAATGCGACGACGGGAACACGTCGAACAACGACGCTTGCCTGAACGCCTGCACGAATCCGAGCTGCGGCGACGGCTACGTGCAGACCGGCGTCGAGCAGTGCGACGACGGGAACATGATGAACACCGACGCCTGCGTCATGGGCTGCAAGAACGCCGGTTGCGGTGACGGCTACGTGCAGGCCGGCGTCGAGACGTGCGACGACGGCAACCAGAACGACAATGATGCCTGCCTGAGCACGTGCCAGGCCTCGAAGTGCGGCGACGGCGTCGTGCAAATGGGCGTCGAGCAGTGCGACGACGGCAACATGAACAACGACGACGGCTGCCTGAACTCGTGCACGACCGCGAAATGCGGCGACGGGTACGTGCAGACGGGCGTCGAGCAGTGCGACGACGGCAACATGGTGAACACGGATGCCTGTCTGAACTCCTGCGTGCAAGCGAAGTGCGGCGACGGCGTCGTCCGCGCGGGCTTCGAGCAGTGCGACGACGGCAACCAGAGCAGCAACGACGCGTGCTTGAACACGTGCGTCACCGCGAAGTGCGGCGACGGGCAAACGCAGACCGGCGTCGAGCAATGCGACGACGGCAACGTTTCGAACACGGACGCATGCCTGAGCACCTGCGTGCAGGCGAGCTGCGGCGACGGCTTCTTGCAGGCCGGCGTGGAGCAATGCGACGACGGCAACGCGAGCAACACGGACGCGTGCCTGAATCAGTGCGTGCAGGCGACCTGCGGCGACGGGTTCGTCCAGATGGGCGTCGAGCCTTGCGACGATGGCAATGCGAACGATACGGACGCGTGCCTCGTCGGCTGCAAGGCGGCGAGCTGCGGGGACGGCTTCGTGCAATCGGGCGTCGAGGCCTGCGACGATGGCAACATGGTCGATGACGACGCCTGCCGGAACAATTGCTCGCTGCCGGGCTGCGGCGATGGCATCGTCGGGCCGGGCGAGGCCTGCGACGACGGCAACATGTCGAACACGGACGCGTGCCTCGGCACGTGCCTCTCGGCGAGCTGCGGCGACGGGTTCGTGCAATCGGGCGTCGAGCAATGCGACGACGCAAACACGAACGACACCGACGGTTGCGTTTCGGGTTGCAAGAAGGCGAGCTGCGGCGACGGGTTCGTCGAGGACGGCGTCGAGGCCTGCGACGACGGCAACCAGGACGACACGGACGGCTGCAAGAACGACTGCTCGTTGCCGACGTGCGGCGACGGCGTGGTGCAGGCGGGCGAGGCGTGCGATGACGGCAATGACGAGGACACGGACACGTGCCTGTCGACGTGCGAGAACGCGAGCTGCGGCGACGGGTTCGCGCAATCGGGCGTCGAGGAGTGCGACGACGGCAATCAGGCGGACGGCGACGGTTGCAGCGCGTCGTGCGCCGATGAGGGCCAGGGCGGCGCGGGCGGCGGCGGCGGCGCAGGCGGCGGCGCAGGCGGCGCAGGCGGCGCGGGTGGTGCCGGCGGCGCAGGCGGCGCGGGCGGCGACGGTGGCGCCGGCGGCGATGGCGGTTC
>NZ_JAGTJK010000034.1:0-109084 GCF_028435265.1 Polyangium jinanense
CACTAGAACTCATCTCACAAACCGTCCAGTAGGTCTATCAGCGCCAACCTCCTACTTTGTAGGATCAATCGAACGAACCTCGCTCCAGCGGTCGGTACATTTTTGGTGCTGGCGACATATGCGGGTATGGACCTGACAGACCCTCAGTGGGCGCTCCTCGAGCCGCTTATCCCAGCTCCGCGCGTGCGCGCCGATCGCCGTGGCAGGCCGTGGAAGGATGCGCGCGAGGTGCTCAACGGCATTTTGTGGATCTTGCGCACCGGCGCCCGATGGGCCGACTTGCCCGAGAGATATCCGCCCTACCAGACGTGTCATCGGGGGTTCCAGCAGTGGTCGAAGGACGGCACGCTCGAACGGATCCTCTACGCCTTGGCCGGGGACTTACGTGACCGAGGGCAGATCGACTTGAGCGAGGCGTTCATCGACGGCACGTTCGTGAGCGCCAAAAAGGGGGGCGCTGCGTCGGGAAAACGAAGCGTGGCAAGGGGACCAAGATCATGGCCATTGCAGACGGCTCTGGTCTTCCTCTCGCCGTCTGCATCGAAAGTGCTTCGCCGCATGAAGTCACGCTCGTTGAGCGAACCCTCGATAACTGCTTCCTCGCCCAGCTCCCCAAGCGCCTCATCGGCGACAAGGCCTACGACAGCGACGCGCTCGACGCGCGGCTCGCGCAGGAGCGGGGGATCGAGCTGATCGCGCGCCCAATCGCTCGAATCGCAAGCGCCTTACCCAAGACCTCCGCCCCCTCCGCCGATACAAGCGCCGCTGGAAGGTAGAGCGCCTCTTCGCCTGGCTCCAAAGCTTCCGCCGCATGGTGGTACGGTACGAGCGCTACGCCGAGAACTTCCTCGGCTTCGTCCACCTCGGATGCATCGTCCTGTACCTCAGGGCGCTCCTCGCCTATTTTATGAGATGAGTTCGAGTGGTATCAGAGGTTGCCGCGGTGACGGACTGGAAGTCCCAGCCCACGACGCTTCGGCCGTTGATGGTGCCGTAGAACTCCCGGAGGTAGTTGCCTCGCTCGTCTTTCATGTCCTTGCCGGACTTCAGCAGCCGGCTGGAGTAGATCTTCATCTTCGCAGGTGGAAGGGAGAGGTCGATGGCAGCGGCATGGTTCGGGCCGGTCTTGTCGGCAGCCAACCGGACGGAGTAGTCACTTTTGGGGAGGTTGGAGCGCTTGTTGTGGTACCCGGGCTTGTTGGCGTAGATCCCGCCCATCCTTACGGAGGGCTCCAGGGCCTTGAACGCAAGCCAGAAGTTCCACATTGGATTGGTGATCGCGGAGGGGTTCGGGTTAGCCATCGGAGTCCTCCTTCATTCGCTTCCTAGCTGGCATCGCAGCTCTCCTTCGCCTTCTCCGTGCTAATGGACGAGTGAGCTGGTGGCGGCGCGTCGAACAGCCCGCCACCGGTTCCCGCTCGGGTCGACGTCCGCCTCGACCTCGGATCCTCTGTCAATATGGTGTCTGGGTTTCACGTGGCAACGGATCGGTGCACGAACACGATCGCCACGCGGCAGGACCTTGCGGCGTCGGGCAGGCTCTACAACGAAATGAGCGAGGAGCATTTCGCGGCGGCGACACGAACGCCCGATGTGCATCACGTGGAGGTATGACCATGGCCCGTAAAACACCCGAGGACGCGGGCGGGACCGAGGCGCGCCCCGCCCTTTCCGCCGAGGCGCCGTTCACGCTCACGTTGCTCGACGTAGGGGAACAACCCTACGGCGATGCAGTGCTCTGCCGCTTCGGCGACATCTCTATCATGATCGACGGGGCCCACCCCGCTAATTACCGGCGGAAAGACGGACACCGCTCGATTCAGGAGCAAATCAAGCCGCTCCTGCCGCAGCGAGGTCGCGCATCCGTGGTGACCCTCCTCATCGTCTCTCATGCGCATCAGGATCACATCGGGTGCCTGCCGCGGCTCGTGCGCGACGGGCACCTCGTCGCCGAATGGGCGCTCGTGGCGCATCCGGAGCTCGGCTGGGGCAAAGCGGGCAGGGAACGCGCGGCGCCGGAGGTATCGCCCTCCGCGCTCCGGATCGCGGCGGCCCTGCGCGAGGAGCCGCAGGAGTTCGACGACGCCGGCGAGGAGAGCGCGTTCCTCGAAGCGGCGCAGCGCATGGACGAGGAGTACCGCGAGATGCTGAATACGCTGGCCCGCAAAGGAACGCGGGTCATTCCGTTTTTGGGGAGCGACGACCCCGCGGTCCGGCCGCTCGTGGAAGCGCTCTCGCGCCGCAGGGTTTCCCTGAAGCTCCTCGGCCCGACCCGAAAACACGTCGCCGCCTGCGCGGAGGGCATCTCCGGGGGACTGGAGACTTTGAGCGTCGAAATCGAGAAAGTGCTCGCGGCCGAGAGCACCGGGAGCCCCGACGAGGAGGCCGACGAGGCCAAAGAGGCGCGTGAGCTCGAGGTTTACCGCAGGTTCGCCTCTCGTTTCGCCTCCGAGGACGAGGAGGCCGGGGGGGTCGAGGAGGCGGGAATTCCCCGCGTATCGAAGTTCGTGAACCTCCAGAGCTCGGTGCTGGTCTTCGCATATCAAGGCAAGAAGTTCCTGTTCACCGGGGATATGCAGCTCGCGGATCCGCAAACCACGGACCCCACGGTGCTCGCTGGGATGAAGAAGATCCTCGGGGCCATCCGGAAGGACGCTCCCTACGACTTCGTGAAGCTGTCGCATCACGGGAGCGACAACGGAATCAGCGCAGAGCTCCTCGAGCTCATGGGGAATCCCCGATTGCTCGGCATATGCGCCGGCGAAAAGAGCAGCCGGCACCCGAACGCGAGGACGATCGATCTCATGAAGAGGACACGCGCCAAGCGCGACCTGCGCTGGGCGCGGACCGACAAGAACGGGCTCACGACGATCCGCTTCGACGAGGGCGAGCCGGCCGTGGACGTGTCCTGCGGTCACATCAACGACGCGAGCCCGCCGAGAGGCTCAAGGCGATCGGAAACGGCGGACATGGACGAGGCGGATATGGACGAGGCGGATATGGACGAGGCGGACATGGACGAGGCGGATATGGACGAGGCGGACATGGACGAGGCGGACATGGACGAGGCGGACATGGACGAGGCGGACATGGAGGAGACAGAATCGCGCGCACGTGGAAAGCCGGTCGCTTCCGGGCCGTGCGTCGGGTCTGCCCCGGAGCACGGGGACGAGACCAACGTCGGGTTTGCCGGGGAGCGGGGGGAGGAGACCAACGTCGCTCCCTTGGAGGGAGTCCTGGAGTTCGTACCTGGGTATCGGCGCGCCGGCGGGGTCGCCGCCGAGCTCCAGCATGAGCTCGAAACGGGCGCTGCGCCCTCCGACCCTGTCCTGCGCCCCGCCAAGCCCACGAGGGTGGAAGCCACGCTCGCGATCGAGGCCGCGTCCGAGCCGGAGACCCTGTTCGACCCAGCCTACCTGGCCCCCATCACGGCGACCGAGACCATCGTCGGCACCGTCGACGATCGGCGGCTCATCACCCCGACGACGGCGCTGCCCTGGCGCGCGATCTGCTCGTTGCGCATGACCAGCTCCGATGGAAAGCGGTTCATCGGCACGGGCTGGCTCATCAATCCGCGCACCGTCGTCACGGCGGGGCATTGCGTCTATTCCCACGCCTTCGGAGGCTTCATGAAATCCGTGGAGGTCACCCCGGCGCTCGATTCGGACGCGAGGCCGTTCGGCTCGGTGGTGGGGAAGAAGTTCCGCGCCGCGGAGGGGTGGATCAAGGACAAGTCGTCGGAGTACGATTACGGCGTCATCCTGCTCGACGAGCCCATCAGGCTCGAAAGTGGCTTCTTCGTGCCCATGCCGGCCTCGAACGCGGAGCTCGAGGGCGTCCTCGCGAACATCGCGGGGTACCCTTCGGATCGAGAGCTCGGCCGGCGCCTCTTCTTCCACGCGCGAAAGCTCCAGAACATCGGGACGCGGCGGGTCCAGTACGACATCGATACGTTCGGCGGTCAGAGCGGCAGCCCGGTGTGGGTCACGCTCCCGAATGGGAGGCGCATCGTGATGGCGATCCACACGAACGGCACCACGCCCAGCGTGAAGTTCAACTCGGGGACGCGGATCACCGCCGAGGTGCTCCGCAACCTGACGAAATGGGCGGCGGAGGCGGGGGCGGAGGCGCCGAATCCGCGGCCGAGGCGACGCGCGCCGCGCAGAGAAGAGGCGCCCGCGACGGAGAGCGCAGGGGAACGGCCGCGGGAGCGTACGGCGACGATGCTCAGGGGCCGGGTCATCGACCGTGAACGACGCCCCATCGCCGGCGCCACCGTCGCGATCAGCGCAGGCGACGCGCCTTATCCCGAGGTCGCCGCGATCTCGGCGGCGGACGGCTCCTTCACGCTGCCGATCACGAGGTCGGGGCGTTACGGGGTGGAGGCATTTTCGGCGGGAGGCAGAGGCGCCACCACGACCACCGTCGCGGGGGACGAGCCGAGCGACGCGACCATCGTGCTCGATTCGGAGAGAGAGGACATGACGAACGAAACCGTGGTGGCGCCGCCGAGACTTCCGCTGCGTGGGATGCCACTCCC
This sequence comes from Polyangium jinanense, assembly GCF_028435265.1. GTDB lineage: Bacteria > Myxococcota_A > Polyangia > Polyangiales > Polyangiaceae > Polyangium > Polyangium jinanense. The sequence continues at coordinate 4,541 of NZ_JAGTJK010000034.1, forward strand.
GGGGACAGGCATGAAACGCTGCGTCAAGAGCGCGGCCGTGACGCAGCTCCAGAATGCGCTGGTGAAGCTCGGCCACATGACGAAGGCCCAGGTGAATGCGGACCGGGGCACGTTCGGCGAGCAAACCGAGGCGGCGCTGAAGAAGTTCCAGGCCAAACACGGCTTGCAGGCCACGGGCACCTACGGCCCGAAGACGCGCGCGGCCTTCGCGAAGCTCGGCGCGAAGGTGGCCCAAGCGCCGAAGCCCGGCCGCCCGACGCGCGGCGGCGTATAGCTCGCGCAGCTCCAGGCCATCATGCCCCACCTTTGTCGATGCGTAGCGCCCTGAACGCGCCGCCGCGCGACGTATCCGGGCCGGCTGTGCCGAGCGCAGCCGGCCCGGATACGTCCATTGCTGCCTGAACCGAGGAATTCACCGATGGACATGGTCTGCCCTCCCTGGCGCGGAAATCGGGGGGCTGGCGCTGGAGGGCTTGACGTCTGCGAGAATGCGGTAGGTGCGACGGCGGTCGGTCAGACTTCACGATCGCCTCGCGCACACGAAGGCGCGCCCCCCGTACCCGCGGGGGGGCGCGCCTTCGTGTGCGCGAAACGGCGCATTCTCGTCGATGCGCCAGCTACAGGCTCAGCGGATCTGCCTGGCGAAGGCCCAGACGAGGCCGACAATCACGGTAGCCCACCCCACGAACGGGACGGCTTTCGAGGCGACCTTGGCCACCGTCTTCGCGGCAGCCTTGGCGCCGACCCGCTTCGCGAGTTCCTTCCGGAACTTGCTCGAGCGCATCGCGTTCAGGACCTTCTTCAAGGGCTTCTTGGCTTTCGCGAAGCGCTTCGCCTTGAGGTGACCGATCAGCTCCTGCCAGCTCTTCTTGTCCGCCACCTGCACCGCAAAGATGATTGCGGTGATCATGCTCGGTTCAATGCCGAGCGCGGAGACGAGCTTCGCGGCCACGGTTGTCACCAGGCTCTTGGGCGGGGCCCCAGCCTCGGACGTTGCGCCCTCCTGGGCAGCCTCGGTGGCGGCGGCCTCGTTCGCGAGGAAAGCCTCGAAGGTGGGGAAAGAAAAGTCAGGGGCCACCTCATCTTCGTCCTCGCCGGCCTCCGCGGCAGCCAAGTGGCTCCCGGAGCGGGCGGCGGCCTCCTTAGCCAGTTGGTTGAGCTCCGCGCAATGCGCGAAGATCGCCTTGACCAACGTCTCGCTCGGCACCGCTTTGCCAGGCATGAGCGTCTCGAGGTCGGCGACCTGCGTTTCCAGCACGAGCTCGAGGCCCTCCACCTCGCTCCGCTCGAGCACCTCGGTCACGAACTCCTGCGCCGGTTCCGCCGTGGACTCGATTTTTTTCGAATGCTTTGTTGCCATGACCTGCCCTCCTGCGTGTATCGCGCGCAGTCGTGTCCCTTCCCGCGGACCCATCATGGTTCGCAGTCTTCGGAGCCGACAGACTCGCGTCATGCATTTCATTGGGTTTCCGGTTCCGTCCGTCAATCAGGGCGTGGCCACCCCGCAGGCAACGTCTCACCGTATTGCGGGCGACCTTCAGCTCTCGCGCGATTCGCTCGGCGCCCAAGCCGCGGGCCGCCAGATCGCGGATCTGCCGGATGATCTCCGGCTCCACCCGGCGAGGACACATCTCCCTCCGCCAGGAGAGTCCCCGGAATCGCGTCTTCCTGAAGTGCCCTCCCGTCTTTGCCCAGTCTCCTCCACCCGCTCTCGTACACGCTGGCTGATGGAATACCCCGGCTGCCGCGTCGTTCGCCGAGCTGCGCCTGCGCCATGCACATTTCCCGCCCTGCGTGGCGGTGCGTATTCTCCGGGCGCGCTACGGATGGCGATGTCCTCGCTTGCGCGTCTTTTGAATGACACTAGAACTCATCTCACAAACCGTCCAGTAGGTCTATCAGCGCCAACCTCCTACTTTGTAGGATCAATCGAACGAACCTCGCTCCAGCGGTCGGTACATTTTTGGTGCTGGCGACATATGCGGGTATGGACCTGACAGACCCTCAGTGGGCGCTCCTCGAGCCGCTTATCCCAGCTCCGCGCGTGCGCGCCGATCGCCGTGGCAGGCCGTGGAAGGATGCGCGCGAGGTGCTCAACGGCATTTTGTGGATCTTGCGCACCGGCGCCCGATGGGCCGACTTGCCCGAGAGATATCCGCCCTACCAGACGTGTCATCGGGGGTTCCAGCAGTGGTCGAAGGACGGCACGCTCGAACGGATCCTCTACGCCTTGGCCGGGGACTTACGTGACCGAGGGCAGATCGACTTGAGCGAGGCGTTCATCGACGGCACGTTCGTGAGCGCCAAAAAGGGGGGCGCTGCGTCGGGAAAACGAAGCGTGGCAAGGGGACCAAGATCATGGCCATTGCAGACGGCTCTGGTCTTCCTCTCGCCGTCTGCATCGAAAGTGCTTCGCCGCATGAAGTCACGCTCGTTGAGCGAACCCTCGATAACTGCTTCCTCGCCCAGCTCCCCAAGCGCCTCATCGGCGACAAGGCCTACGACAGCGACGCGCTCGACGCGCGGCTCGCGCAGGAGCGGGGGATCGAGCTGATCGCGCGCCCAATCGCTCGAATCGCAAGCGCCTTACCCAAGACCTCCGCCCCCTCCGCCGATACAAGCGCCGCTGGAAGGTAGAGCGCCTCTTCGCCTGGCTCCAAAGCTTCCGCCGCATGGTGGTACGGTACGAGCGCTACGCCGAGAACTTCCTCGGCTTCGTCCACCTCGGATGCATCGTCCTGTACCTCAGGGCGCTCCTCGCCTATTTTTATGAGATGACTTCTAGTCGTTGCGGCAAGCGCGAGCCACCTTCGTCGAAATCGGCGCAATGCATCCGAACATGCTCGTCCACGTTCTTCCGGCGTCCGAGGGCGCGCGATTCGACCGGCGACCGCTTCCAGGGGAGGGGCCCGATGCATGACGGGAGCGACAGAGCGAGGGAACTCCAGTATCGACGCGACCTGTTCGATGAACTGCGCATCGCGCAGTTCATCGACCCCGGGTCCAGCGCTTGCGCTGGTCCGGGTCCAGGGGCGGATAGCCCCGGTGGGGCCTGGGGCAACGCCCCAGCGCAGCGGCTTCGGAAAGCGAAGGCGCATTGATGGGAAAACTTCTCCTCATCGAGGACGACGCTGCGCTCGCTTCCGTGCTCTCCCTCGCGTTCGAGGACGCGGGGCACGAGGTGATCGTCGCGAAGGATGGGCTCGAAGGGTTTGCTCGAATCACGCGGGATCGCCCGGACCTCGTGATCAGCGACGTCAACATGCCGCGCCTCGATGGCTTCAGCTTGTGCCGGCGCCTGCGCGAGGCGGGCAACCTCGTGCCCCTCATCCTCCTCACCTCGCGTGATTCCGAGATCGACGAGGCGCTCGGGCTCGAGCTTGGCGCCGATGACTACGTGGCCAAGCCGTTCAGCACCCGCGTCCTCCTCCTGCGCGTGCACGCGCTCCTGCGCCGAAAGCAGGCGCCGGGCAGCGCGGCGACGTCCCGGGGCGTGGTCGCTGCGGGGCCACTGCGCCTCGATCCAGAGCGGATCGAGGCGCGCTACCACGACACGCCGATCGCCGTGACCCTCACCGAGTTCCGCCTCCTCGAGGCGCTCGTCGCTCGCCCGGGCGTCGTCTTCTCCCGCGAGCGGCTGCTCGAGCTCGCGCGTGGCGACGAGAGCGTGGTCGACGCGCGCCTCGTCGACACCTACGTGCGACGCCTGCGCCGCAAGTTCGAGGCCGTGGAGCCGGCCTTCGACGGCATCGAGACCGTGGTCGGCGCGGGGTATCGGTACAAGGACCGTGGCGCGTAGGAAGCACTCCCTCCGGCGCCGTACGTTCGCCGTGGTCCTCGCGGTCGTCCTCGCGCCCGTGGGGATCGTCTTCGGCGCCCGGTACGACGACGCAGGCGAAGAGGATCGCATGCGTGCCCGCGTCCTTCGCGCGGCCGAGGCGGCTCGATCGATCGTCGCCACGAACCCCGACGCCTCCTCCACGCTCGCGGCGTCGATCGAAGAGGCCGCGGCGGGCGAGCGGGTGCGGCTCCGCGTGATCGACGGCGCGGGGGTCGTCGTCGCGGATCACGATCACGAACCGGCCACCTCGCTGCGGGACCGGATTGGCGATCTCTTCTTCGGCCCCGACGGCGCGCCCACGCTTCGCACCTACGAGGAGCTCGCGCCGCGCCTCGCCGAGCGTCCCGAGGTCCAGCGCGCGCTTGCCGAGGGGCACGCCGAGGGCTGCGAGCGCGCGCTCGGAGGCAAGCTCCTCGTTTGCCATGCCGCCCTGCGTGTCCCTTTGACGACCCCCGCGCGCGTGGTGCTTGCGCAGAAGAGCTCGCCGCGGGTCATCCGCGCGATCTCCGACGTGCGGTATCCGCTCCTCAAGTTGAGCTTTTTCGTGCTCGTCGGCGGCCTCGCGCTCGCGTGGTGGCTCGGCCGCCGCATCGTCCGGCCCATCGAGGAGCTCCGCGCCGAGGTCCTCGATCGGGCCTCGCGTCCCCTCTCCGGCCCGCCGATCCCCGTGCGCGAAAAGGACGAGTTTGGCGACCTCGCGGGCGCCTTCAACACCCTGCTCGCCGCGATCGCCGAGCGCAGCCAGAAGAACCACGCCTTCATGGCCGACCTCGTCCACGAGCTGAAGAGCCCGGTCGCCGCGGTGCGCGCCGCCGCCGAGGCCCTGCCCGGCGAGGGCCCGCCGAACCCCGCGCGGATCGAACGCCTGCGCCAGGTCCTCTTCGATTCGAGCAAGCGGCTCGACGCGCTCGTGAGCCAGTTCCTCGAGCTCGCGCGCGCCGAGGCCGGCTTGCCCAGCGAGGAGCGGACGGCGCTCGATGCCGCGGAGCTCGTCGCCGCCATCGCCTCGGCCCTCCAGAAGGACGAGCGCCACGCGGGCATCACCTTCGAGCTCGACGCCGCGCCTGCGCCGGTCGAGGTCGTCCCGGCCCGCATCGAGGCGGCGGTCCGCAACCTGCTCGACAACGCCGCCGATTTCGCCGGCGAGGGCGGCACCGTGCGGGCGCGCGTCCGCGCGGAGGCCGGGCAATGCGTGATCGAGGTCGAGGACACCGGTCCCGGCATCCCGCCGGAGAACCTGCCGCGTATCTTCGACCGATTCTTCACGGACCGGCCCGCGGGAAAGGGCCAGGGCACGGGCCTCGGCCTCGCCCTCGCCAAGGCCATCGTCGAGGCCCACGGCGGCAGCCTCGTGGCCGCATCGAAGCCGGGGAAAGGCGCGCTCTTCCTCCTCCGCCTCCCGCTCGTTTCACACGGCGTCCACATCCCTTCCGACGACGTTTCACCCCCGCGCTAGCGCGCCGTCCATACGGCGGGTGCAACCTCCTCGTGTCGAAGGGAGGTTGCTTTGCGGATCGTATGGCTCGCCGCCGCGGACGCCCGCGGCCATTTGATGCGCGCTCACCTCGTGCGGGGCCTGCTCGCCCGGCACGGCGTTCGCGTGGACGTGATGACCACCTCGGAGGAGGGTCGGTCCTTCCTCCAGGCCCTTGGCACGCCCTCCGAGCTTTTGTCCGCCCATTACAGCTTGGCCTACGACGCCCACCAGAACATGGCCCGGGCCCGGACCGAGGCGTGTATTCTGCGATATCTCTTCACCCCGAGCCGCGGCGCCGCGGATCTCGGGCGCCTCTCCGAATTCGCGCGGGGCGCGGCGTACGTGGTGAACGATTTCCACCCGCTCTTGCTCCTCACTGGCTCGCGCCCGGCCGGCGAGGGCCACGCGCTCCCGTGCCCCGTGGTCCACGTGTATGGCGAGAACATCTGGCGCGCCATCGAGGGCCATTTCGAGGGCCGCGGCCCGGCGCTCGCCCACAAGGGGTTCGGCGCGCTCGTGCGGGCCTTGCGGGATCGGGCCCACGCGCGGATCGAGCATACCCTCGCCGCGCCCCTCGCCGGGGATGGGGATCCTGCGCGACGAAGCCACCGCCTCCTGCCCATCGTCGCGGCGCCGCGTAGGTCCGCGGCCGACGTGCGGGCCTCGCTCAACCTTGCCCCGGGCGCGCGCCTCGCGGCCGTGTACCTCAATCCCCATTTCGCGGATCCGGCCGTGGCCTCGGCCATCGAAGAATCCCTCGCTGCGGAGGGGTACGTGATGCACGCGGTGGGCGAGGGGTATGCCGCGCGCCCTGCCTTTCGGCCTTACGATCCCGATTTCGGCAGCGTCGCGGCCGCGGCGGATCTCCTCGTCTCGGCGCCGGGCATGGGCGCGGTGGGGATGGCGCGGCTCTTCGGGGTCCCGCTCCTCGCGCTCCTCACGGACCAGCCGGAGCAACGGCAAAACACGAATGTCTTCGCGTCATGCCCCGCGGGCGCGTTTGCCGGCGTCGAGCTCGACGCCCCCGGCCGCCTCGAAACCCGCCTGCGTCGCTCCCTCCGCGCCCTCGGCCCCTCGGCGGGCGCGGCCCTCGCGCGCCCCTCGGCCTCCGCCCTCGTGGGCAGGATCCACGAGAGCTGGGCCCGCATTCTCCTCGATATCGCCGCATCCACCCCTGCGCGGCGGATGCTCTCCGTCTCGACCCAACACCCCAAGGAGGTTCATTCATGAAGACCACGAATCGCCCCAGCGCCGCCCTCGTCCTCGAGACCAACAACCTGCGAGGCACCACCGAAAAGGAGCGTATCGTGCAGAGCCTCGAACGCCTGCTCCGCCACCTCGGGGCGCAGACGTTCCCGCTCCGCGAGCTCGACGAGATCGTGATCACGCACGACGGCCTCTCTCCTCGGGAGCAAGCGCGCCTCGGGGAGGCGATGGGGCGCGAGGTACGGTTTCTCGAAATCGGCGCGGAGGTCGGGTATTACGATGCCAAGAACCGCGGCTTCGACGCCACCACCGCGGACGTCGTGGTTTTCGGCGACGCCGATTGCTGGCCCGACCCCGCCTGGCTCGAGCGTCTGCTCACGCCCTTCGCCGCGGATCCGGGCACCGAGGTCGTGGCCGGCCGGACTACGTACCGGGACGACCTCTTCGGCATCGCCGCGACCGCGATCGATTTCATGTACTTCCCGAGCCCCCTCGGCGAGGGCACGACGCGAAACTTTTATGCAAACAACGTCGCCTTCCGGCGCGACGTCTTCGCAGCGCGGCGGTACCAGCCCGCGGAGGGCATTTACCGAGGCCATTGCCAGGCGCTCGGCCTGCGGCTCGCCGCGGACGGGGTGCGCATCCGTTTCGAGCCGGCCGCGCACACGACGCACCGGTTCCCCGACAGCGCCGCCGAGCTCCTGCGCCTGCGCCTCTTGCGTGGCGCCGATACCGTGGAAATCACCCCGTATCTCGGCCGCGCATTCTTGCCCGCGGAATGGCAATGGCTGAGCCGGCTCGGCCCGCTGTCGCCGCTCGGGGTGCTCTCGGTGCGTCTGGGCTTCTCCGCGCGGGCCGTGGGCGAGCAAGGGCTCTCCGAGATCGATGGGGCGCGGAAAGCCGCATGCCTGCTGCTCGTGGGGGGCATCTCGGCGGCAGACGCCGTGGGGTCGATCCTGCGCTCGACATTCGGCGCGCGTTTCGGCGTGCACGACGGCGGCTTCCGGGGGAAGGCGCTGTCGTATCACGGGGACAGGGATCGGCTGGCAACGGCGGCTGCGTGATGCATCTTGGCAGGCGCTGCGCTGGGGCTTTGCCCCAGGCCCCACCGGGGCTATCCGCCCCTGGACCTGGACCAGCGCAAGCGCTGGACCCGGGGTCGATGAACTGCGCGATGCGCAGTTCATCGAACAGGCCCGAGGCAAGACCGGCGACGACCCTGCCAAACCGAAACCGCCGCGCTGCCATTTCGACTGGCAACCCCGTCTCACCGGCCCGTTGGAAGAACTGCGCATCGCGCAGTTCTTCCACCCTCGGTCCAGGCCGTGCCTGGTCCGGGTCGAGGGGCGGACAGCCCCCGCGGGGCCCGGGGCAGAGCCCCGGCGCGGCGGTTTGCGTCAGCCTTCGGACTCCACGTACTCCTGGCAGCAGCAGAACTCGGTCGTGGTCGCCGTGCTCGACTTGCTGCCGCAGATCACCTTCTCGAGGAGGGCCTGGAAGCCGTTCAGCGCGTCCTTCGAGGTGAAGGCCTTGCCGCCGGTCTCGGTGGCCACGCGCGCGAATTCGTCCTCCAGCGCCTTGCGCTGCTTCTCCTTTGCGCCGCTCGTGCCGAGGTAGGTGTGGACGCGGACGTCGTTCTTCTTGGCGGCGTCGATGGCGCGGTTGGCCTCGGCGATGTCGTCCTTGTCGACGTTGCCGCCGCCCTCGAATGCCTCGTCGCCGAGGAAGAAGACCGCGCGCTTGGCGCTGGGTCGCCAGTCGTAATGGGTGATCACGTCCTCGATTGCGCGCGCCCCGTCCTCCTGCGCGCCGCCGCCCGAGACCGTGCCCTTCTTGCGACCCCGCAGTGCCGCCTCGTCTGCCTTGGCGACGTCGGTCAGGTAATTGCGGACCGTGGTCTCGAAGCGCGTGTTCTTGAACGTCCCTTCGATGCCCAGGTACGTGACGCGCAGGTCCGAGGGGCACTTGGTCTTGGCCGCCTCGATGGCCGCGGCGACCGCCTGGTTCAGCGCGTCCGCCTCGTCCTTCATCGACACGCTCGAATCGATGACCACGACGAGATCGACTTGAGGAACGGACGTGCTCTCCTCCGCGACCGTGGTCCCCGTGGCGACCTTCGGGAAGTCGATCGTCTTGCCGAGGTAGCTCTGCGGGCCTTCGCCGCCGATTCCGGTGAGCTGCGCCGGCAGGGTCGTGTCGGCGGTCAGGCTGCAGATTCCCTTGGCCGGGGTCCCCGTGACGAACGTGAAGCGTTTGTCGTCACCCTCTCCATCGAAATAAAACGTCTGGACGTTGCTCTGGTTGATCGTGCCGACCACCTTGTCGTGGTAATAAAACGCGACCAGCTTCGGCGGGCCGCCGTCGGCCGGGGTCTCGTAGGTGAAGCAGCCCTTGCCCGCGATCGAGCCGTCCGGGTTTTTCACCGTGTAGGTATAGCTGGTCGTGGTCCCGGGCTTCCCGGGGTCCTTGATCACGACCGTGGGGGTGGCCGGCTTCGCGGGCGGCTCGGCGGCCTTGGGCGGCTCCTGTGCCTTCGGCGGCTCGACGGGCTTGGGCGGCTCGGCGGGCTTGCGCGGGAAGGCGGAGGCGACGTACAGCCCCGAATTGTCGACGCGCGGCCCCCAGCTACCCGGCATCGGGTAGAGGTCATAACTCAAGCGCAGGGTCTTGCAGCCGGCCGCGTCGAGCCGCACCAGGCCCATCACGGTGTCGATCGAATTGGCCTGGCCCCCGGGAGCCGGCCTGTTGGTTCCTTGCAGCACGCCGTTCACGAGGCTCAACTGCGCGCTCGGCTGATTGCCCCCCGAGGTGTTCGGCGCGACGCCGCCATTGTACAGCTTCCAGCCAGCCGGGCTGGCGGCGCCGCCGCCTTCGAGCGTGCCGGTGATGGTGACCGTCGTCTTGGCGTACGTCAGGCCCGCGTAGATGTCGCTCACGCCGACGAGGGTGTTTGCCCCCGCGACGCCGTCCTTGCCCCCGACCCTCGAGCCCTTGTAGCGGGAGAAGTCGAGCTCGACCGTGAAGTTGTTCCGGGCGCCCGTGAACTGCTTGTTCGCCTGCATGCGGATCGCATTGACGCTCTTCGACGCCATGCCCGTCTGCTCGTTCTTCCCGAACGACGAGGCGCCGGTGCCGTCATTGACCGAACCGCGCGGGGGCACGCCCCCCAGGTTCCAGTCGAAGGTGCCGAAGCCAGCGCTGACGCCGAATCGAATGCCGATCTCGCCGCCCAGCCCATCGGGGATGTAACGCCACTGGTTCCAGTCGCCGGGGCCATTCCACCGGTACCCCGACGGGTTCCAGAAGACGAGGTCGAGCCCTTCAGCGGACGCAGATTGGGTATTGGGTGCTGACATGACGGAGCAATCCTCCCCATCAGAGATGCGCTCCCTGATGTCTTCACGTCCTTTACGATGAGCCCGCGGGCGCCGGATATAGGACCTTGGTCCCATGGCGCCTGGGGCCGCCGCGCCGGGGCGCCGCCCCGGACCCCGCGGGGGCTGTCCGCCCCTCGACCCGGACCAGGCACGGCCTGGACCGAGGGTGGAAGAACTGCGCGATGCGCAGTTCTTCCAACGGGACGGTGGGACAACGTTGCCAGTTGAAATGGCAGCGGCTGTCTTGATGGGCAGGATCGTCGTTGGTCTTGCTTCGGCCTGTTCGATGAACTGCGCATCGCGCAGTTCATCGACCCCGGGTCCAGCGCTTGCGCTGGTCCGGGTCCAGGGGCGGATAGCCCTGGTGGGGCCTGGGGCAACGCCCCAGCGCAGCGCCTCCCAGGTCACTCGGTCGGCGCAGCCTTCTTTGCTGGCTTTGCCGTGGGGCGGTCGGGGATGACTGCGTGGATCTCTGCCTCGCTGAATCCCTCAGCCTTGTAGAGCCGCTTCAGATTCGACAGCTCTGCGTGCACGACCCGGGCGAGCGAGGTGCGCACGCGCCCGAGGACCTTGAGCTGCGCTGCGGGCTTGCGGGCGGCCTCCAGGGCGGCACGTAGAGCCTCGCTCTCTGCCATGATCTCGGCGGCGGCGCTCGTGGCGGTCGCGTGGGAGAGCTTCGGGTGAATGCCCGATTGCAGGAGCTGCACGAGGATATCCATGCGATCGGGCTGCTCGTTGGTGTCGCCCTCGGCGTAGTAGGCGATGCCGTCGGGGAAGATCACGGCGAGGGCCGCGTCGTGGGCGGGGCGGCCGATCTCGTTCCAGACGATATCGTACACCTTGCCGATGGTCTTGTCGGCCTTGTCGTTGCGGGCGTCGATCTGGGCGCGCAGCGGGGTGAGCGTGGTTTCGGCGGCCTTGCGCTGGGCCTCGACGCCCGCGTGCAGGGCGAGTGCGGAGCCGAGGCGACCCTCGGCGAGCTCGTGCCAGCGGCTGCCGCGGGCCTTGGCCTGGGTGAGGGTCGTCTGGGCGTCGGCGATGATGTCGTCGGCCGCCGCGTTCTTGCGAATGATTTCTCCCATGGGAATACCTCTCGAAAGGGTTGCGGGGATGGTTACCGCGGCGTCGGACGGAGCGGAGAAAGGACCGATGCGGGCGGAGGGCGGCCAAATCGTGCTCGCGCGAGCGCGGAGGGGGACCTGCGGCGCCGCAGGATGGGGGGCAGAGAGCGCGTTCGGGGACCTGCGGCGCCGCAGGATGGGGGGCGGAGAGCGCGTTCGGGGACCTGCGGCGCTGCAGGATGGGAGACGGCCTTGCGGAGGGCGACTTGCGGCGCCCGAGGTCGGCGTTCCCGGAGCGGGATCGGCGACCTCGGGCGCCATCGATCGGGTGCGGGTGAGCGCGGAGGGCGGCCTGCGGCGCCGCAGGGGGGAGGACGCGCCCAGGGATCGGCGGTTCACAGCGCTCGAGGTCGGCGGGCGCGCAGGCGGGGGCCGACTCGCGGCGGTGCAGGAGGCGATTCGCGGAGAGCGACCGCGATCTTCCTTCTCGGCATCCTCGCCCGAGCGCTGTCGACGGGGCGTCCACAACCGAAGCGGGGGCGTGGACGCCCTGTCGACAGCTACGTGCCTTCGGTGGCGTCGGAGCTGGCGGCTCGGGCTGGCACGATCGCTGCCTGGACAGCGCGTGCACGGTTCATCAAGACGTCCGCTGGAGAAGACATGGCATGCTCAGACAACGAGCCCTCGGGCGCGAAGCGCTCGTGACAATGCGGCTTCACGTCCTCGTCCTCGTGGCTTGCGCCGCTTTCGTCGGCTGCGCGCCTCCCCCGCCGCGCTTGGCCGCGACGGACTGCCCGGAGGCAAGGGTGAAGGGGCAGCCCTCGCAGATCACGCTCGTCCCGAGCGCCGAAGGGGTCTCGTTCGAGCCACTGAAGACCTGTCGGGGCCAGTATCCGGACGCCCCGCAGTATTACGTTCGCGTCCACGGCCACGGGACGCGCCGGATCGATTACAGCCGTCGCGATCTGAATGAATGCGACGCCCCCGACGCCGATCCCGTCGCGTGCCCGAAGGTGCACTTCCATGCGTTCAGCTTGTCGGTGCACGGGGCGATGCAGAAAGCGCTCGGGGAGATGAGCGTCGAAGGCCTGGGGCTCGGGGCCTGCGCCGACCCGAGCGACGCGCCGAGCCCCCAGTGGAACTGGTCGAGCCGCATCCACGACTTCCGCCACGCCGACGAGGCGCTCCGCATCATCGACGCCGAGCTCCGTCGCTGGAACATCGGGGACGACTGGGGACTGTCGATCGGCGGGTTCGATTGCGTGGTGCTCTTGTAGGCGCGCGCATTGGCCTCTTCTTGGGCTGGGGCCGCCGCGCCGGGGCGCTGCCCCGGACCCCGCGGGGGCTATCCGCCCCTCGACCCGGACCAGGGCAAGCCCTGGACTCGTGATGGAAGAACTGCGCTCCGCGCAGTTCTTCCAACGGGCCGGTTGGACCGCGTTGCCCGTTGAAAGGGCAGCGTGGCTGTCTTGTTTGGCAGGGTCGTAGCTGGTCTTGACCTGGCCTGTTCGATGAACTGCGCATCGCGCAGTTCATCGACCCCGGGTCCAGCGCTTGCGCTGGTCCGGGTCCAGGGGCGGATAGCCCCTGGTGGGGCCTGGGGCAACGCCCCAGCTCAGCGCCATCAGATATCGTCGTCCATGTCTGGAATGGGAATGGGCTTGAGGCTCCATGGGAGGTCTACCCAGCGGTCCAGCCCGTTGACGAGCCGCGCGTCCCAGGGCAGGTGCTCGCCCCGGGCCACGGCGACACGCAGGCATCCCTGATGGTAGCCGGGCAGGTAACGTAGCGCCTCGGGGAGCGCTCGCTGGCCGGCGCGCAGCGCCGCGAAGAGCGTATCGTGCGCTTGTTGCCAGCGGGGTCCCCAGGGCAGACCGAACGCCTCGCGCAGGTGCGGCGGCAGCAGCCCGAGGGTCAGCGCCTCGTCGAGCGGACCACGCGTGACCGAGGTATTGAAGAGAGCATGAGCGACCTTGCGGACGGCTGGGCCAGCCTCGAGCGTATCGCCGTTGAGCATGCGGTCCATGTAGGCACGGAAGTCCGCCCAGGTGGCCGGCACCTCATTGGGGGGTACGCCCATCAGGATCGCCAGCAGGTTCGATTCTTCATGGTAGCGCTCGAGCTCCGCAGCGGAGAGCGGCTCCACGAAAGACTCGTACATCTTCACGACACTATCCACAATCGTGGCATGAACCCAGAAGAGCAGCTGTGTGTCGTTGGCGCGGTAGGGCTGCCCGGCGAGCCGCGGGCTGACCTCGGGTGGGATGGTCCCGCGCACGCGGGCGTGCAGCTTGTGGATCTTGTAACTGGTCGTGAGGGCGGTCTGCAGATCCCCAAAGACCCAGGCGGCGGTCGAGGCGACGGTCCTTCGCGCCCGCCCGATCACGTCGTTCTGGAAGTTGCTGTTCTGCACCACGCCGGCCCCGACGCTTGGATGGGCAATCTCGAGCAGCAACATCGCCATCATGGAGGTGACCCACGAGCCTTCGCGCCAGACGCGCCATGTCATCGAGCCCGGCCCGAACAGGCCTTCGACCTCGCCGCGAGCGTGCGCGCGCACATGCTCGAAGCAGACCTTTAGGCGGGCAGCGTCGGCGGCGAGCTCGCTGCGAGCGGCGGGGGTGAGCGGGGTTCGATTCGGCCGGGGGTGCATGGGGGCGCATGATGCACGGAACGGTTGTGTCTGCGCAACTCGTGGCCCGCTCCGACGGATGCCGCTGTCGACGGGCGCCACAAGAGCCGTCGTGCGCGTAAGATGCGCGCCGCGTGACCCTCCGACCCTCCTCCCGCCATCGCCGCGTACTCTCCGGGATCGCCAGCGCGCTCGTCCTGTCGCTCGCGCGCGCATCCTCCGCCGCCGACATCGTCACGCTCGGCGCGCCCACGATTCGCTCCTTCGGCGCGGACGACGGCCTCCCGCAGAACAGCGTCAACGCCATCGCCTTCGAGCCCGGTGGGCGGATGTGGATCGGCACCCAGGCCGGCCCCGCCTCTTATGACGGTCGGCGCTTCACGCCGCTGCCCTTGCCGCAGGCGGCGGCCTCGAACTGGGTGACGGCCATCGCGGTGACGCACGACGGCGCCGTCTGGTTCGGGCTCGAGATGGGCGACGTTTTCCGCTATGCGCGCGAACGGTTCACGCGCGTCGTGGCGGCCGAGGGCCCCGGGGGCGGCCTCGTGCGCACGATCGTGGAGACGCAGGAGGGGAGCGGCCACGTGCTCTGGGTGGGCACGCAGGGCGGCCTCTATCGCGTCGACGAGGGCGAGCGTTTGCGCCGGGTCGAGCTCGGGCCGGGCTTCGAGCGCGTCGGAGTCGACGCCGTACGCGAAGGCCGGTTGCCGAGCGGCGAGCCGACGCTCTGGGTCGGCACGACCGGCGGGCTCTTGCATTGCGAGGCCGGGCGCTGCGCCCCGTTCGCGACCAAGGCGGACGGCTTGCCCCATCCCACCGTCACCGCGCTGCTCACCACCGTCGGCGACGGGGGCCGGCCCGAGCTCTGGGTCGGCACGATGGAGGGCCTGGCCCATTACGCAGACGGGCGCTGGGAGCAGCTCACGACGAAGAATTCACCATTGCCGGCCGGGTTCGTGCGGACGCTCGGCGAGACGGTGAGCGGCACCGGAAAACGGACGCTCTGGATCGGTACGTTCGGCGGCGGCCTCGCACGCCTGCACGACGGCACGTGGGCGGTGTCGAACAAGGCGCGCGGGGCCCTGCCGGACGATTACGTCATGGCACTTGCGCCGAGCGGCGGCGCGCACGGGGCGCAGGTGCTGTGGATCGGCACGAACAACGGCGGGCTCTCCCGGTTGCGGCACGAGGGGTGGACGGCGTTCACGCCGCGCAACTCGCCCCTCGCCGGCGCCGTGTACGCGATGACGGAGGTGCACGCCCAGGGCGGCGCGCCCGAGCTGTGGTTCGGCATGGATGGCAGCGTGATCCGGTACGCTGCGGGAGGCTTTTCGACGCTGACGGAGCCCGAGACACCGGGGGGGCTCGGCAGCAGCATCACCACGCTCCTCGCCTCGCGTCGCGAGCTCGGCGTGGTCTGGATTGGCAGCGCCAGCGGGCAGCTCCACCGCTTTCAGGACGGGCACCTGACGACCTACGACCCGCGGAGCTCCCCGATGCCACGCGGCAACGTCACCGACGCGCGCGAGTCGCTGGACGGGCACGGGTTATGGGTCACGACGCTGGGCGGCGGCGCCGCGCGCCTCGACGACAAGGGCGCGTGGCAAGTCCTCAGGCGGGACAATTCGCAGATCCTCGATGACGGGGTGACGGCCGTCCTGGAGACGGGCCGCCCGGGCGGCAAGATCACCACGTGGTTCGGCACGCGCCGCGGGTTGTCCCGGCTCGAGGACGGCCAGTGGACGAGCTACACGTCGGCCCATGCGCCGCTCGGAGGGGATTTCGTCGCCACGCTGGCCGAGCTGCCCGATGCTCGTGGCGCGCGCGTGCTCTGGATCGGCACCCTGGGCGGCGGCGTCGCGCGCTACGACCTCGACGCCGAGGCGTGGCGCGCGCCTCTCGGCACCAAGTCCCGCCCGGCCTTGCCGGACGACGCCGTCTATCAGGTGCGCGCGGACGCCCGCGGCCGGGTCTACCTCTTCACCAACCGCGGCGTCGCGCGCCTCGCCCCCCGCGCGCCCACCGAGGACGATCCCGCGGAATTTTCCCTCTACACCTTCACCATCGACGACGGGCTCCCGAGCAACGAGTGCAATATGAACGGCTCGTTCGTCGACAGCCGGGGCCGCATCTGGGCGGGCACGGCCGGCGGCGCGGCGGTCTTCGATCCGGCCGAGGAGATCGAGGACGTCACGCCCAAGCCGCTCGCCTTGTTCTCGGCGCGGGCGGCGGGGGGCGCGCTCGCGCTCGATCCCGGCGCGGCGCTCGCGTGGGACCAGAACACCGTCTCCTTCGATTACGCGCTCCTGTCGTTCTTCCGCGAGCGCGACACGCGCCTGCGCACCCAGATGATCGGCTTCGACCCGGCGCCGAGCGACTGGACCACGGACACTCGATCGCGCTACACGAACCTCTCCGCAGGCGCGTACACCTTCCAGGTCTGGGGGCGCGACTATGCCGGGAACGTGGCGGGGCCGGTCTCGATTGCCTTCCAGGTAAAACCCGCGCCGTGGCGGACGTGGTGGGCCTACCTCGGGTATGCGCTCGCGCTCTCGGGGCTCGTCTGGGGAGGGGTGCGCGTGCGGCTCCGGGCGCTTGCCAGGCGTAACCTGGAGCTAGCGCAGCAGGTCGAGGAGCGCACGGCGGAGTTGAAAACGGCCAAGGAGGCGGCCGACCGGGCGAACCACGCGAAATCGAGCTTCCTCGCCAGCATGAGCCACGAGCTGCGCACGCCGCTCAATGGCATTCTCGGCTACACGCAGCTCGTCGCCCGATCGTCGGAGATTTCACGGGAGAACCACGAAAGGCTCGGCGTCGTGCAGAGGTCGGGCGAGCACCTGCTCGCGTTGATCGATGACCTGCTCGATCTGGCCCGGATCGAAGCGGGCAGGATGGAGCTTGCCCCGAGCGACGTCCATTTGCCCCTGCTCGTGCAGGGCGTGGTGGACCTCTGCCGGGTGCGCGCGCAGGACAAGGGGATCGCATTTCATGACCTGCCCGCCGAGGGCGCGCCGACCTGGGTGCGGGCCGACGAGAAGCGGCTCACCCAGGTGCTCCTGAATCTGCTCGGCAATGCGATCAAGTTCACCCGAACGGGGAGCGTCACCCTCCGCGTCGAGGCTCGGGGCGAGGAATTTTTCTTTCACGTCGAAGACACCGGGCCGGGCATTGCGCCTGCGGACGTCGCGCGCATCTTCCAGCCCTTCGAGCAATCGGGGGATCGGCGCGCGCGCGCCGAGGGCGCGGGGCTCGGGCTGTCGATCACCCGCGCCATCGTGGAGCAGATGGGCGGTCGGATCGAGGTGCGGAGCGTGCTGGGCGAGGGCAGCACGTTCACGGTCGCGCTCCGCCTGCCCGACGTTCCGGAGCGGACGACGGCCGTCGATGAGCGCCCCTCCGAGCCGATCACGGGCTACGAGGGCCCGCGGCGGGTGCTGCTCGTGGTCGACGACAACGAGAACAACCGAACGCTCTTGCGCGACACGCTCGGCCCGCTCGGATTTTTGGTGGAGGAGGCCGAGGACGGCGCGCGCGCCATCGCGCTGGTCGAGGAAAGGAAGCCTGATCTGGTGATGCTGGACCTCGTCCTGCCGGACATGCACGGCGACGAGGTCGCGCGCCGCCTGCGTCAGCTCCCCGCGCTCGAGGCAATGCCCATCGTCGCCTGCTCCGCGAGCGGCGACGAGGCGCAGCGGCGAAGCGCGGAGGAGGCCGGCTGCGACGAGTTCCTCCCCAAGCCGGTGCGCTTCGCGGCGCTCTTCGCGCTGCTCGCGCGGCGCCTGGGCCTCACCTGGATCCGCACGCAGCGCGTGATGGGGGAGGCTCCTCGGGAAGAGGTGCCCGCGCCCCGGATCGAGCCACCCGCGGACGTGGTGGCGGGCTTGTCCGACCTCGCCGAACGAGGACGAATCCCGGAGCTGTTGCAGGCGCTGGAGGGGCTCGCAGCAGAGGACGCGCGGCTCTCTGCGTGGGTGAGCGAGGTGCGCGCGCTGGCCGAGACGTATCGCCTTCGCGAGCTCTGCGAGAAGCTCGCATCGGGGTGAGCGTAGCCCCCCGTTTTACGGGTGGTGGGCTCACGGGATCGAATGCGCGGTGCTCTTGTAGGCGCGCGGTAGGGCGTCCCGCGGGGGCGTGGCGCCCGGGGCTCTATGCTTCGTTCGTGGGCTCCGCGGCAGACGCGGCTGCGCTTTCCTGGTTCTTGCGCCGGGTGGCGGCGCTCCTGTCCGCGTAGAGCGCGTGATACCGGATCGTCGATTCGAACGTCGCGAGCAGGCCGGGCTTGTGCTCGCGGCGTCCGAAGACTTGCTTGCGGGGTCCGTGGACGTGCTCGCGAGGTGCGTGGACGCGCGCGCGGAGTCCGAAGTTGCCGTTCGCGCTACCGCCACCGCTGCCGCTTTGCGACGAGGTAGGTCAATCGGTGGGAGCTTGCGCCTTCATTTGGGGAGACGAGTCACCGCAAAAAGGGGTTGGCCCGTTATGTCGGCTCCTCGGGGATCTCGGGCGAGCCGGGCCAGGTGATGCCGACCTTTTGAAGCCTGCGTTGAGCGCCACGTACGCGCTTCGGGTCGGGCGTGGGGAGAAGGAGCGTCTCGAGCTCGGCGGGCGTGAATTCCGTGGGGCCAGCGAGCCTCCGGTCGACCACCGCGTCGATGACCGCGTGGGCGGGGGCGTCTTGCGGGCGGTCGTGGTACGTCACGATCCACCCGGGGCGTGGACGATACGACTCACACGACAGCGGCAAGAGCCGCCCGTTGTAGAGCAAGCCCCACGCGGCCAGCCGGACGGCGCCGTGGGCCCGATACGGATCGTCGACGGCGAGGAGCGTGCCGCCGACGCGATCGCCATGAAGCCAGAAGCCCACGCCCGCCCGCCTCTCCCCATGCTCTTCCCCCACGTCGAGCATGCCGACGGCCACCACGAACGCGGGCTCGAGCTCGGCGGGGAGCCCCGGCACGGCCCCGCGCACGTCGTCCGGGCCGCCGGTCACCGCATCGAGCGAGAGGCCGAGCTGCTCGATCGACCCGGCCCCGATCTCGCACGCGAGGCCGACGACGCCCGCCTCGGTCCACGCGACAACCTCGTAGTTTCCTTCTCCGTCGTCGTTGTAGATGGCGCCCCGCTTCGGGTCGCCCATCCACTCGGCGCCGTCGGAGGCTGGATACCAAAAGCGCGCGATCCGCTTGAGGTAGGTCTCGACGTACGCGCGCAGCGCGGCGCGGACGATGGCGTCTCGGTCGAAGACGAGGCGCCCGAAGTGAGGGGTGGCCCGTTCGATCATGGTGTTTCGCCTAGACTTCGTCGGTCTCGGCGTCAACGGGCTCGCCGCCTGCGTCCGCCTACCGCGTCACGGCGTGTACGGCAGAACCTTGTTGATCTGCGCCACCTCTTTTTCCGGCGGGACCTTGTTGAAGAGAAATCGATTGAGCCTCCGCGAGATGACGGCTGCGTTCTTGTACGCGTTCGTGCCCCACGGGCAACTGCGCAGATCCTTCATGGGCACCACGTGGTGCACCTCCGCGCGATCGGGGTCGTATCGAGGCGTCTTGTCATCATCCGGATCCAGGAGGACGAGCTTCTCCGTGCACGTCGTTGGCTTGCAGTTCTCATCCTCGCAAGGCCACGTGAAGCCCGCGAGATCGGAGTGAATCTCGCCCTTGTGCGCCTTGCGGTTGACCTGGAGGACCCACTCCCTCTGGTTGAGGGGCTCGCCCTTTTCGTTGACTTGGCCGCTGGAGCAGTAGAAGCCTTTGTCCGTTTTGATGGTCGTGACCTCGACCAAGTTCCGGTACGGACCGCTCACCTCCGTCGGGACGCTCTTGATCTCGATGAGCGACGTCTGGAGCGGCGCGGCCTGGTAGTTGATCAGGATCTTGTTCGCGACATCCGAGCCGACTTGCAGCGTGTAGTCACCGTTGCCGACGGGCTGGCACTTGTAGCCTGTGTCGTACGGCGCATTTCCCGACACCTCGCCGATCTTCGCGGCATCGGCGCACGCTGCCTCCCACGTCTTGTAAAAACAGTCGAACGAACCGGCCTCGGACATGTAGCAAGCGCTGCCGAACGCGGCGATGTACTTGCTGCGCAGCGCGACGTCCTCCTTCGGGTTTCCCACGAGCGGGATGCGGTAAAGCATGCACGGCTTGGGCATCGGCTCCGCGCATTCGGTCGACGTGTCGGTCGGGGTGTCGGCTGGAGTCGGGCACGAATCGACAGGTCCCGGATCGAGAGGCGACCCGCACGCCCCCGTCATCCCTGCTCCACCAAAGCCCAACACCAGCACGCCCAGCATTGCCGAGCGGTGTCTCGTCATTGCTTGCATGGAGTATCGAATCGCACGTCGACCGACTGGACGACAATGGAAAACGAGCCAGGGGGCTCACGATGCGCCTGGGAACCGAGCGAGCTTTTGATCAGCCGGGGCGCCTCCCCCCACCGCCGGATATCGATGCACGGGTACGGAAGACCGCACGGCTCTGGGAGCTCGCCTTCGTGGACGAGGCGCGCTCCCCTTACGCACCATTCTCCTCCGAAGCCGGTAACGGACCGCGCATGCGCTGGATGATCGTCGCGGCCCGCCGGTCGTCGTCCACGATGTCGCCGAGCGCTGCGAGCGCTTCGGCGGCGTCTTCTGCAGGAAAGATCCCGCCATGGGACCAGAGTCCTATGGATCCCGGGCAAGTGGACCGAGGACATTCGACCTCGCAGGGACTACCATCCACCCGCGTGACCCGCCGCCTCGTTGCCGTCCTCGCCCTCGCGCTCGCCGCGACACTAGCTCGTGCGTCCTCCGCGGCGGACGCGGCCGCGCTCGGCACGCCTACGATCCGCGTCTTCGGCGTCGACCAGGGCCTCCCCCATAGCGTCGTCAACGCCATCACCTTCGACCGCGGCGGCCGCATGTGGATCGGCACGCAGAGCGGCGCGGCCTACCACGATGGCCAGCGCATCACGCCCCTGGCCATTCCGACGGGCGGCTCGCCGAGCTGGGTCCAGGCAATCGCCGCGGCGCAGGACGGCTCCGTCTGGTTCGGCATGGTCGACGGCGCTGTCTTCCGGTTTGCCGACGGGGCGTTTCAGCGGTTCGGGGCCGCCGAGGGCCTCCCGAGTGGGTATCCGATCCGTTCCATGCTCGGATCACGCCGTGGGCCCGCGGTCTGGGTGGGCAGCACCCATGGGCTGTATCGGTTCGACGGCGGGCGTTTCCACCGCGTCGAGCTCGGGCCGGGCCTCGAGTACCCGGACATCTACTCGCTCCTCGAAGGTACATTGCCGTCTGGCGAGCCGACGCTCTGGGTCGGCGTCGATGAAATCTTTCATTGCGAGGAGGGACGCTGCGCGCCCTTCGAGGCGGATGGCGCAGTCGAAGACGTGCAAGGCGTCTTTTCGCTTTTGCAGACCGCCGATGGGAAAGGCGAGCACGAGCTCTGGGCGGCCGCGCGTTCCGGCGTCCTCCGATATACGGACGGCCGGTGGGAGCGTGTCGGGCCGGAATCCCCGCACGCGCCTCGTGTGCCGATCCGCGCGCTCGCCGAGACGGTGGATGGTTCGGGAGAACGTACGATCTGGGCCGGCACCTATGGCGGCGGTCTCGCCCGCTTCTCCAAGGGGCAATGGGCGACGCTCACCACGACAAACTCCAATCTGCCCGACAACGTCGTCCTCGCGGTCGCGGCGACCGGCCGCACGCTCTGGATGGGCGCAGGCGGGCTCGGGCAACTCCGGCACGACGGGTGGGTGGCCTTCACGCCGCGCAATTCACCGCTCTCCGGCACGAGCATGGGGCTCGGCGAGGTGCGGGACGCGGAGGGCAGGAGCGAGACCTGGATGGGCGCGGACAACAAGCTGTTCCGGCTCTCGGAGCAGGGGATGTCTCCGGTCCTTCCGCCCGAGATGTCGGACAAGTCGATGATCACGGCCCTCCTACCCTCTCGACGGGAGCCCGGGGTGGTCTGGTTCGGGGACGACGGCGGCAAACTCCACCGCTGGGAGGCCGGTCGGCTGACGACGTACGGCGCGAGCCACGTGCCGATCCTGCAAAGCAACGTGTTCGACCTGAAGGAGTCGATCGACGGGCGCGGCCTCTGGGTGGCGTCGGTCGGCGCTGGGCGCCTCGACGAAGACGGGACGTGGCAGGTATTTCAGCAGGGGAGCTCCCCGCTCCTCGACGACCAGGTACACGCCATTCTGGAGACCCCACGTCCGGGAGGCGGGACGAGCACGTGGTTTGCCACGCTCAAGGGCCTCTCGCGCCTCGACGACGGAGCGTGGAGGAGTTACACCACGGCGAACACGCCGCTCGGCTCCAATTTTGTGACGACCCTCGCCGAGCTACGCGATACGCGCGGGGCGCGCGTGCTCTGGATAGGCACCCTGGGCGCCGGCGTCGCGCGGTATGACCTCGACGCCGAGGTGTGGCTCGAGCGGCTCGACACGAAGAGCCGGCCGGCGCTGCCGAGCGACGATATCGTGCAGGTGCGCGCCGACAGCCGGGGGCGCACGTATCTCTTCACGGTGCGCGGCGTCGCGCGCCTCACGCCCCGCGCGCCCACGCCCGACGATCCGGCGGAGTTTTCCCTGTACACCTTCACGACCGACGATGGGCTGCCAAGCAACGAGTGCCAGCAGAACGGCTCGTTCGTCGATAGCCGCGGCCGTATCTGGGTCAGCACGGTGGGAGGCGCGGCCGTCTTCGATCCGGCGGGCGAAATCGAGGACGTCACGCCGAAGCCCCTCGTCCTCTCCGCGGTCCGCGCGGCGGGCGGGGCGCTCGCGCCGGAGGCGGTGCTCCCCTGGGATCAGAACACGGTCGCCTTCGACGTCTCGCTCCTCTCCTTTTTTCGCGCGCCCGACACGCGATATCGCATGCAACTCCTGGGCTTCGACCCTTCGCCGAGCGATTGGACCGTGGACACGAAGGCGCGTTACACGAACCTCTCCGTGGGGGCGTACACCTTCCAGGCGTGGGGCCGCGATTATGCCGGCAACGTGGCGGGGCCCGTATCGATCGCGTTCCAGGTCAAGCCCGCGCCGTGGCGGACGTGGTGGGCCTACCTCGGGTATGTGCTGACGGCTTCGGCGCTCGTGTACGGAGGCGTTCGGGTGAGGCTCCGGGCGCTCGCGAGGCGCAACGAGGAGCTCGAAACGCAGGTGGAGGAGCGGACGGCCGAGCTGAAAGCGGCGATGGAGGCGGCCGACGCTGCGAACCGCGCGAAATCGAGCTTCCTCGCGGGCATGAGCCACGAGCTGCGCACGCCGCTCAATGGCATCCTCGGGTATACGCAGATCCTCGCCCGGTCCCCGCGGCTCTCGCGGGAGGACCACGCGGGGCTCGACGTCGTGCAGCGGTCGGGCGAGCACCTGCTCGCGCTCATCGACGATGTCCTCGACATCGCACGGATCGAGGCGGGCAAGATGGAGCTCGCCCCGGCGGAGGTCCACCTCCCGGCGCTCTTGCAAAGCGTCGCCGATCTCTGCCGGGTCCGCGCGGAGCAGAAGGGGCTCGGTTTTCATTACATGCCCGCCGAGGCTCTGCCCGTCTGGGCCCGGGTCGACGAGAAACGATTGACGCAGGTCCTGCTCAACCTGCTCGGCAATGCCATCAAATTCACCCGCGCGGGGAGCGTCACCCTGAAGGTCGATACGAGCGGCGGTGATTTCGTTTTTCGCGTGGAGGACACGGGGCCGGGGATCGCGAAAGCGGATCTCGCGCGGATCTTCGATCCCTTCGAGCAGGCCGGCGATCGGGGAGCGCGCGCCGAGGGCGTCGGGCTCGGGCTCTCGATCAGCCGCAAGATCGTGGAGCAAATGGGAGGCCGGCTCGACGTCGAAAGCTCGCTCGGCGAGGGCAGCACGTTCACGGTGGCGCTGCCGCTCTCCGTCGTCGCGGAAAAAGAGTCGGCCGGCGAGGCGCACCCCGCCGAGGTGATCACGGGCTACGAGGGAGCGCGGCGGGTCGTGGTCGTCGTCGACGACAACGAGGGCAATCGGGTATTCCTGCGGGACGCGCTTGGTCCGCTCGGGTTCGAGGTCCTCCTGGCCGAGGACGGCACGTTGGCCCTCGCCCAGATCGAGGCGCGGCGGCCCGATCTCGTGATCCTCGACCTCGCATTGCCGGACCTCCCCGGCGACGAGGTCGCGCGGCGCCTTCGCCGTCTCCCTGCGCTCGCCGGTTTGCCCCTCGTGGCTTCGTCCGCGAGCGTGGACGAGGCGCAACAAAAGCGCGCCAAGGACGCGGGCTGCGACGAATTCCTCCCCAAACCCGTGCGCCTCCCGGCGCTCTTCGACGTGCTCGCGCGGCGCCTCGAAATCACGTGGATCCGCGCTCCGCGCGTCGTGGACGAGGCCGAGAAGGACCCTACGCCCGCGCCACGCATCGAGCCGCCTCGGGAGGTGATGGCGCGCCTCCTCGACCTGGCCGAGCGGGGGCGAATTCCGGAGCTCTTGCAGGCGCTTGCTGCCATCGAAGAGGAGGACGCGCGGTTCTCCGCGTGGGCGGCCGAGGTGCGGGCGATGGCCGAGGCATTCCAGCTCCGCGAGCTCTACGCCGTGCTCGCGCGAGCTGCCGGGTAGGACCTCGGTTCCATGTTCAACCTGCCGAGCCCCTCGCGCCCGCCTTCTTCGCGGGAGCCTTTTTCGCGGCAGGCGCCTTCTTCGCGGCCTTCTTGGCCGCCGGTTTTTCCGTCGCCGCCTCCGCCTTCGCAGGCCGGCCCTTGCCCTTGCCCATGGCGCCGAGCGTCGCTTGATACTGCGCGACGTACTTCTTCGCGGGCATTCGTTTGATCACCGCGCCGAGCACGTCGAGCGCCAGGTCCTCGACTTTCTTGAATCGCACGCAGGACTTGCCCATGTCGAGCTTCTTTCCCGCCTTCGCCCAGGCGTCCTCGAACCACTTCCGCGCGTCCGTATCGCCGTAGACGCCCATGAGGTAGACGGACATGTAGTTCTTCTGGGATGCGAGGCTCGCGAAGGGCAACGGCTGCCGCGGGTCACAATGGTATCCCGGCGGAAACACACGGTGGGGCACGTAGTACCCAATCATGCCGTATTGCATGCCCTCTTCGTACTCCCCATCGAGGTTCTTCAGGATGACCTCGCGCACGGCCTCCAGTGCCGCACGACGATCGCTGGGAAGGCTCTCGAGATACGCTTCGACGGTGCCCGCTTTGCTCTGCATGCGCGGCAGTGTACCGAAGGAACGTTCGTCTTGGGAAGCCGAGCGCGCGATGCTGGAATTGCATCTCGAATCGTCATGTTTTTGGCGATCCGTGAGGGAAGGCACCGGGCCCCCCACCGGCTCCCGCCTTGGTGCCGACGGGTGATTCCAACGACGTCCGATCGTGGTACGGTCGTCCCATGGATCCCGAAACGACGGACAGCCACGCCGACGAGATGAGCGCGCTGCACGAGCGGATCGCGTCTCTCGAGGCGAGGGTCGCCGAGCTCGAGCTGGAGCGGCACGAGTTTCGCATGAGCGCGGAGCAATCCCAGGCGCTGGTCGCGGCCGTGGCGAAGATTTTGTGGTCGACGAACGCCGACGGAACGTCGGGCCTCGCGTCGGTGGAATGGTGCGCGTTCACGGGGCAAACCGTCGAGGAGCTCCAGGGCGTCGGCTGGGTCGACGCCCTGCATCCAGAGGATCGCGCCCGCGCGGCGACGGCCTGGCTGAACGCCGTCGGCACTTGCGGCATATTCAACGTCGAGTTTCGCCTTCGGGGCCGAGACGGTTTCTATCACCAATTCTGGTCGATAGGCGTTCCGCACCTGCTCGAGGACGGTAGCATCGGGAAGTGGGTCGGTTGCTGCGTCGACGTCAACGAGCAGCGAGAGATGGAGCGCGCATTGCGCAGGAGCGAAGAGCGCTCCCGCTCGATCACGATGCGCCTGCCCCTTGCGGTCTTCGAGACCGACGCCGAGGGGCACATCACGTTCGTCAACGACACCTGGTCGACCGTCACCGGCGTGCCGGCGCGTGAGGCCTTGGGCGAAGGATGGATCCGTGCCGTCCACCCGGACGACGTGAGCCACGTCGTCGAGAGCTGGGTCGAGATCGTGAAAACGGGGGAGCAAAAGCACGCCATCGACTTCAGGTTCCGCTTGCCCGATGGATCCCTGCGCTGGGTCAGCGGGAAGGCCGTGCCGACGAGGAGCGCGGATGGCGCGATCGAGGGTTTCATCGGAACGCTGATCGATATCAGCGACCGCCAGCAAGCCGAGGAGCTCTTGCGCGAGACGATGTCGCAAAAAGAGATCATCGAGGCGCAGCGCCAGCGGGTCGCGGATCTGTCGACGCCCCTCATCCCCATCACCGATCAGATTCTCACGATGCCGCTCGTCGGGGCGCTCGATCCCGAGCGAGCCGAGCAGGTCCTCACGACGCTGCTCGAAGGCGTGAGCCGCACGGGCGCGGCCGTGGCCATCCTCGATATCACGGGCGTGGCCGTGGTGGATACCCAGGTCGCGAGCGCCTTGCTCCGCGCCGCGCAAGCCGCGCGGCTCCTCGGCGCAGAGGTCATTCTCAGCGGAATTCGCGCGGAGGTCGCGCAAACCCTCGTGGGCCTGGGCGCAGAGTTCGGAGGCCTCGTGACGACGGGGAGCCTCAAGACCGGCATCGATCGCGCGATGAAGTCCGTATCGCGCCGCGGGTAATCGCAGGCGGCCCGAGGCGGCTCGACCTCAGCGCACCGGGGGATAGAGCTTCTGGACCATGAAGCTCGTATGCGGATACCCCGCCGCGGCGGCGCTGGCCATGACGCTCTTGACGGCGGAGATGGGGAGGTCATGGGCGGCAGCGATGAGGACCTCACCAGGGAATGGTGCGTCGGGACGGACCTGCCTCCAGAGCTCCTTTTTGGTCACGAGCAGCACGCGAAGCTCGTCGAGGTGGAGAGGCTCGAGGGCATCGCCGAGCTCGGGCGTGTCGGCCACGACGACGCCGTCGACGGACACGTGGTGGCGATCGACGACGACCAGGGGAGCGTCCACCAGGTCCTCGCCATGGAATGCAGCCGGGAGGCAGGGCAGACGCAAAGGGCTGCAGCACTCTCCGGAGGCCGAGAACGCGGGGAACAAGCCGAACGCGTAACAGGCGAGCGGCAAGATGAAGGCGAGGATGACGGGCGCGCGCACGCCCGGCAGCGTGCGCCACGCACGGGGAGGGCACTGAAAGAAGCGGAGGGCGATACGGCGAAGGAGGCGAGGGCCCGGAGGACGGATGACGTGGGCGTCCGGGGCGGGGCGGCGGCGAAGAAGTCGGAGCATACGGCCGGGGGTAGGACGGGCAGGGCGGGGAAAGATTGGGAGGGGGGAGCGGGAGCGGGAGCGGACGCCGCGCCGTTGTCCCGCGGCGCGCGCTCGTTGTAGCCTCGACGGAGGCCGCCAGGACCGCGGCCGGACGAGGATCCTCTGCATGAAGAACCCGACGCGATCGACCGTGATGACGACCCTCGTGATCGGCGTGATGGCGTATTTCGTTGCCACGGCGGGTCACGAGGGCGTGGGTCACGGGGGAGCTTGCTTGATCGTGGGCGGGAAGGCGCTGCGGATGTCGAGCGCCTGGTTCGATTGCGACAAGCAGGGCTTGAGCGAATGGGCGGTGCGCGCCATCAAGGCCGGCGGCACCGTCGCCAACCTGCTCCTCGGCGCCTTCTTTTTGGCCACCATGCCACGCGCGCCCGGGCGGCCTAGCAACCGCTGGTACGCACACTGGCTGCTCGCTGCCACGAATCTCTTTATGGGCGCGGGTTATTTGATGACGTCACCCTTCGGGAATCATGGCGACTGGGCCGACTTCATCGCAGGCCTTTCGCGCCCGCTTGCCTGGAGGATCGCGCTGACGCTCACCGGAGCCATCCTTTCCGCCGCAGCGCTGCGCGTGCTGCTACGCCGGCTCGATCCTCACCTGGGCACCGAGCTCCCCGAGCGGGCGACGGCGGCGCGTATTCTCTGCTGGGTTCCCTACGGCGCGGTCGGCGGTGTGCTCTTCAGCATCGCGGCGCTCATGAATGCCGAGGGGATGCAATACGTGGTGTCCTCCGCGCTCGCGACCCTGGGAGGCACCTTTTTTCTGGCATGGCTCCCCGCGTGGGTGAAGGCTCCGCGGGGGGAGGTCGGACCACCCCTTGAGCTGGCTCCGACGCCCGCGTGGTTGACGGCGGGCGCCGCGATCACGGCCCTGACGCTGGGCGTCCTCGGGCCGGGAATCCGCTTCTGACAGAGTCGAACGCATCCTTCGCCTCCACGCGTCGTGTAGGCCGCTTACCCACCTCTTTCTCGCACCTCGTGAACTCTTCGGACGGAGATCGGCGCGCGCCGCGCTCGCCGCCGCGGGGGAGGGTCGGACAAGCAATGTCCGCAATGCGGGGAATTCTTCTGGACGTGGGGCCTCTCGGCGGGCAATCTACGCCGCGCTCGACGACGGGCTGCGCACGCGAGCCGAGCAGGCGGATCGCTCCGCGTGGAATGGCGCGGTGCGCGCGCATTGTTGAGATTCAATCCACCGTCCCGGCGAGGAGGCTGCGGTGTCGCGGTGCGATATCGCAGTGGAGGAGAATGAAGAAGGTCCTCGAGATAATCGCGGTCATCGTGGTGGTGTTGTGCCTGATCAGCGCGGGCGTTTTCCTCTCCCGCGGGCCCGGGAGCGACGCTCGTTCCGCTTCCGGAGGCGCAGGGGACGAGGCTCCGGCGACGCCCATCCTCGGCGGCGCGCCGTGAGGAGACCCTTCCCGGGTCCGGGGAGGGCGCGGCGAGGACCTGGGATCGGCATGCAAAAGGGGAGGGGGCGCCCCGCGCACCGGACGGTTTGACCGCCGCGCGGGATGCGTGCTACGAGAGGCCGACGGGATCATGGGCGGTCCACAGGTCGATACATGAGAGCGTCGAACAACGTCGTACGTATCGACATGCCTGGGGCCGTCCCCCTCGCGAACGGCACCCTGGTCGACGTATGGATCGCGCAGCAAAAGGGCGGCATTTTCTCGAACGACTACAAGGGCACCTGGCTGCAAGTGGTCGACACCGGCGTGATTTATTCGGAAGCCATGTTTTATCGAGAGATAAGCTCCTTGATCGTTCGTGACCATCCTCCGTCGCTGGAGGTGCGCGGCGATCTCGACACGCTCGCCCAGTTCCGCGGCCGCATCGTCTACTGCCGCGTCGCGTTCACGTACGGGCAGCAGATGACCACCCTGCTCGTGCAGCACGAAAACGCACCTCCCGTCTATCGCTGACGCTGGGCTGTCTTCGTACCCCGGTTGACAGCCCGGGCGACTCCTGCTGGTGTAGATCTCGATGGCAGGAATTGGACGCCCCGTCTTTCGGGAAATCCCCCTCGCGCGCCTGGACGCTGGCCCTTACGGCATCACCACGGGCCCCGACGGAGCCCTTTGGTTCACGCTGGTCCACGGCGGGGCGGTCGCGCGCATGACCCTGGAAGGCCAGCTCGACGTCTTTCCGCTCGATGCCTCGGGATCTCGGCCCTGCATCCTCACGCCGGGACCCGACGGGGCGCTCTGGTTCACCCGATCCGGCGATCACCAGATCGGGCGCATCACGACCGCGGGCGAGATGGCGTCTTTTCCTCTGCCCACCGCGAACGCGGGTCCCTTCGGCATTGCCTCGGGTCCGGATGGCGCCTTGTGGTTCACAGAGATGAACGCCGATCAGATCGGCCGCATCACGACGGACGGCGCGATCACGGAGTTCGCGCTGCCCATCCAAGGCGCGTTCCCTTCGGCCATGACCGCTGGCCCCGACGGCGCCCTCTGGTTCACCCTCAATCAGGCCAATGCCATCGGCCGTGTCACGCCGGAGGGCGAGGTCGCGATCCATCCTCTGCCCACGCCTTTCGCCGCGCCCGTGGGTATCACCCTCGGCCGTGACGGCGCCCTCTGGTTCGTCGAGATTGGCGCAGGCCAGATCGGGAGGATCACCCCGGATGGCACGACGCGCGAGTTTCCTCTCCCGGATCGTACTGCGCGGCCCCACGCAATCGTGGCCGATCCAGACGGTGCATGCTGGTTCACGGAGTGGGGCGCGAACCGGCTGGGTCACATCACTTCGGAGGGCGTGATCCACGAATACGATCTGCCAACCCCGTCCTCCGAGCCGCATGGCCTGGTGCTCGGACCCGATGGGGCCATATGGATCGCCCTGGAGATAGGTCGGATCTTGCGCGTCAGCTTCACGAACGGCTCTTGAAGCCCGCACGAGGGCGGCTGTCAGGGCGCCCCGTTTCCACTATACTGGTTCCGTCCGCCTCTCCCTTCTTCAGGAGCGATCGACCATGACGCAGCCCCAGACCCGCAGAACCTTCCTCGCCGGCCTCACCGCCGCCTCCGCCATCCTCGCCTTCAGCCCCTCTGCCCGCGCCTGGTTATCCCAGCCCGACGCCGCCTCCGACGCCGTCTGCCTCCCATCCCTCGACGGACAGCTCCTTTTCGCTCCCGACGACCTCGCCGCTGCGGCGGACGATTTTGGCCACATCGTCCACCAGACCCCCGTTGCCGTCCTCCTCCCTGGCTCGATCGACGACATCCGCGCGATCCTCCGCTTCGCCAACGCCCACCGGATCCCGGTCGGCGGGATGAGCATGATCGGCAATACCCATAGCGTCTACGGCCAATCCCAGGTCGAGGCTGGCATCGTGATCAACATGGCCTCCCTCGCCACCATTCACGAGATCGACGAAGATAGCGCTCTCGTCGATGCCGGCGTCCGCTGGATCGACCTCCTCGCCGCCACGACACCGCTCGGCAAAAGCCCTCCTGCCCTCACCGATCACATCGACCTCAGCATCGGCGGCACCCTCTCCGTGGGCGGCATCGGCGGCCAGGCTTTCCGCCACGGCATGCTCGTGGACAACGTCCTCGAGCTCGAGATCATCACGGGGAAGGGGAAACTCATTGCCTGCTCTCCCACCCACCACGCCGATCTCTTTCAGGCTGCCCTCGGGGGGATTGGCCAGTTCGGCATCATCGTCCGCGCCCGCGTCCGCCTCATCGACGTCCCCGGCATGGCCCGCCGCTATACCGCCTTGTACCCCGCCCTCGTCGACCTGATGGCCGACCAGGAAAAACTCATCGACGACGGGCGCTTCGACTACCTCGAAGGTTTCGCTCAACCCGCCGAAGGTGGTGGATGGGTGTATCAGATCGAGGCCGTCAAATACTACGCTGCGGGAGAGCCCCCGGACGACGCCGCGCTCACCGGCGACCTCACCTTCGCACCTTCCACCCTCACGGTGGAAGACCTCACCCATTTCGATTTCACCAACCGCATTGCCCCCCTCGTCGCGCTCCTGAAGTCCGTCGGCGCCTGGCAGCTTCCCCACCCGTGGATCGACATGTTCGTCCCCGGCTCCGAGGCGGCCTCCTTCATTCAATCCGTCCTCGACCAGACGACCCCCGACGACATGGGTGGCGGACCCATCCTCATCTACCCGTTCAAACGCGCCGCCGTCACCGCTCCCTTCGTCGCCCTCCCCGACGAGCCCACGGTGTATCTCTTCTCTCTCCTCCGTTTCGCGCCCCCTCCCGTCGTCGCCACTCTCCTCGCCAAGAACCGCGCCATCTACGAAACCCTCCGCGATCTCGGCGGCAAACGGTATGCGGCGAGCGGCATTCCCTTCACGTCCGCCGATTGGCATGATCACTTCGGCGCCCTGTGGCCGGCCTTCGCCCACTTGAAACACCGCTTCGACCCCCGCCGCATCCTCACGCCCGGCCCTGCCATTTTCGACTGAGCTCCTGGAGGCACCTTTGGCGCACCGACACAGGGCCCGCCGCTGGGCGTCGATCTTGATGATCGCCGTGCTCGCGCTCCTGCTTGGAACGGCTGGCCGCGCCGAGGCGGCCATGATGAAACACTACGACCTCGCGTCGCTCGCGCTCGAAAGCGATCACATCGTCCTCGCGACGCGCACCGGCGAGCGACGGATCGGGCCCTACCAGGCGGTCGTCGACCACGTCGTGAAGAAGGCGTATCGCGGTACGCTCGCGCCAAACGACGCGGTGGCCGTCGAATATGGGGTCTATGAGCTCGACCCGTCCATCGGGCGGCTCCCCGGGGCTCCCTCGGCCGACGTCATCCTCTTCCTCAAGCGGTTCGACGAAAAGGTCGAGCGGGCTCCCGGCATGCCGGAGCACTACCTCGTGCAATCCGGGCTGCGCGTGTTCGTCGACGGCCGCGCGTATCGGTTCGAGCAAGGGTGGAACCCGGGACCGTTCGTCCCGGTCCCGCAGGGCCACGATCCATACGACGCCGCCGGTGATCCACGCGGAGGAAGCGCTCCCCTGACCCTCGCCGAGCTCGAGCCGGCGATCGAACGCGCGATCGCGCGTGCCGACCGCGTGCGCGCCCTGCTTCGCGCCCCTTCTCAGAACGTGGAGGCGCTCGCCGCCGAGGTCGGGCCCGACGACACACGGGATGTCGATGGACTCGCCGTGGTGCCGTTCCCCCGCTGGGAGAACCTCGTCGCGGTGCGATCGCTCCAAGCCATCGCGACGACGAACGATGCAGAATCCTTCTGTGACGCGCTCGGACGCGCCCAGGGCGTCGACTTCTTGATCATGCGCCAGAAAGTCGACAAGGCGCGGATCCTCGATGTCGCCACGAACCGCGCCGCCTCGCCGCGCGCCCGTGTCGCTGCAATCCAGCTCTTGCACCACGCTTGGGGGCCGCGATCCTTCTTGGAGTCGATGCCCCGCCGCATTGCGAGCCTCCTCGACGACCCCGACGCCCGCGTCCGCGCCGCGGCCGCCGGCGCCGTCGATACGCGTGAGCCGAACGCGAAGATCTCCGGCGCCGCGATCGTCGCGCGGTGGCCACTCGAGGAGGACGATGCCGTTCGGTATGCCATGGTCAGGAGCGCGATTGCTCTCGGGATCGTCGGACAACTCGATACGACGCGCGCCCCGAGCCCCGTGATGAGCGGCTCGCTTCGCGGGCGGGCGCTCCACCTCCGCTGGGTCTCGTACGACGGAAGTCCTTGGCGGGTCGACCACGGCGAGATCACGCTGAAGAGCTCGGCCGGCGAGAGGCGGGTGCCGATGGACATGGGAGGCGGGTGGGGCTACGTGGGGGACGGCTCATTGGGTGTCCTGCTCGCCTTCGATCCGCCCCTCGATCCCGGCGTGTACAAGGTCGAATTGATGGCGCGGATGACGAGCGCGCAGGACCAAAAGGACCGGCGCATTGCGCTCGGCGAGCTGCTCGTCACCAATCCGAAGCCCCGCCCCGCTCCGGCAAATCAGCCCGCGACCGGCGGCGCGGAGCCCGTCGAGCCGCCACGCGTCCAGAAGCGCTCGGCGTGCGCGTGCGATTTCGCGAGCACCGACGACGATAGGAACACGGTCGGCCTCGCGGTGATCGCAGTCGCCATTGCCGCTGTACGCCGCCGGCCTGTTGGAGCTCGCGGGCGGGCTACCTGCCGAGCTACGAGATTGCGGCCAGAGACCGCCCATCGCACATGTACGACCGCATGTACCACCTGCCGAATCCACCGGAGATCTTCGAAGGCCGAACGGACGAGCGCGCGTGGCTCTGCGGGCGGCTCGCGCAAAGCCCCCTCTCCATCCTCTGGGGCCCGCTCGGCCTCGGCAAGACCGGGCTCGCTTTGCGCGTCGTCGCGGACCTTCGAATCCCACGCGCCGCCTATCACTCGGCGCTCGACACGCCCGAGGATACGACCTTCCTGATCAGCTTCGGGCGATGCCTCGCCGGGCTCGCCGGAGAGACGGTCGAATGGCTGGCGCAGGGGCGCTCGCGCGCCGATCTCATCATGCTGAACATCGAGCTCGCCGAGCGAGCGGGCGCCGTGGTCCTCGTCGACGACCTCCACGCGGTCGATCACGACCTCACGGAGCGGCTGCTCCTGTCGATCAGCCGTTATGCGCGCAAGAGCCGTTTCGTCGTGATGACACGCACGCGCCCCCGCCACGAGGAGCTCGCGGACAAGGCGCTCCGCATCGAGCCGCTCCCCGAAGAAGATCTCGCGCGGCTCGTGCGTCGCTGCGCGCCCTTGCGCGGTGCCCCCGAGGCGGCGGCGCTCGCGCGCGAGGCCATGGGCTCCCCCTTCCGCGCCCGCCGCCTGGTCCTCTCGCAGGGCGCCGATCCGGGCGGGTCGCTGCTCGTCGATCTCGGCGACGAGGCGAAACGCGCCGTGCAAGCGTTGCGGGTTCTCCGCTTTGCCGCCGCGTTGCCCGCGCATGTGGCGCGCGAGCTCGACGAGCGCGGGCTGATCCGGCTCACGGCGAGCGGGGTTCGTCTCGACGATCGCCTGCGCTCCCTTTTGGACGCCGAGCCTCTCGACGCGGCCGAGGCGCGGCGTACCGCGCTTTCGCTGGTCCTCCATACCGAGGGCCCTGCCTCTGCGTTCGAGGCCGTGCGACTCGCGATCGAGGAAGGCGACGCGGCGCTCTGCGCGTCGCTGCTCGACGAGCGCCTGTTCATGCTCTGCGCGGCCGGGTATGCCGAAGGGCTTTTCGAACTGCTCGGTCGCCTCGAAAGCCCGGCCCTGCTCGGGCATCGGCTCGGCTGCGCCGATTGGATCCACGGGGGGGCGTCGCTCGCATGGGCCGCGGCTCTGCCCGAGCCCGCCGATCCCCGCGTGCGCCTGCTCTGGTGCAGGTTGCTCGTGCATGGAGGAGCCGTGGCGCGGGCGCGCGACACGGCCCGTGCGCTCGCGGAGCACGGGCCTGTCGACCTCCAGACGGACGCGGCGTTGCTCCTCGCCGACATCCTCCGCCACACGGCGGAGGTCGACGCGTCGGTCGCTTTGCTCGAGCGGCTCGAGGTGCGCAGCACGTCCCAGCGGATCGATCGCGACCTGCGGCTCGCGACGGCGCTCATGTTGCGCGGGGATTTCGCTCGCGCGACGGACATGCTCGCGTCCATGCCGGAAAAACTCGAGGGCCTCCGGGTCGAAGAGCGCCGCCGGCTGCGCGCCACGCTCGCCTCGGCGCTCCTCGCGTCTTCGCGCTTCCGCGAGCTCGAGCGCGTGCTCGGCGCTGGCGAGCCGCCCGCCGACTGCCGCCCGACCGAGCTCTTCGCGCACCTCGCGCTGGCGGTCGAGCGCGGACGCTTTGACCTCGGGCGGCGGCTCCTCGATCGTGTCGAGCCCTTCGTCGACGAATCCGTCTACCTGCGCTTCGTTCACCGTTACAATACGCTCCGGTTGCGCCTCTTCGCGGGACCCGGGGAAGGCCTGGAGGAGCTCGCGCGCGAGCTCGCCTTCGACGCCCCGCAGTTCAAGTTGCCGGAGCTCGTCGTCTGGTCCTTCTGCGCCAAGGCGGCCATCGACGTCACGTGCGCGCCGCCTGTCACGCTCGCGGATCTGCCGGCCGGCATGGCTGTCCCGGAAGGAACGGCGCGGGTGCTGCTCGAAGCGTGGCAGGTGATCGTCGCGGCGCGTCGCGGCGCGGCGACGGCCTCCTTTACGACGCCGCCGGACCTGCCGACCGACGTGGGGCTCGTCGCGCGACGCGCGGAGGCGGAGGCTGCGATCGCCCGGGATGAGCTCGATCACGCCGATGGCATTCTCGAGGGCGCGCTGGATCTCGCCCGGCGCGAGGGCTTTGCCATCGAAGAGGCGAACCTGCTCGCGCTCCTGCTCGACGTGCGCCTCCTCCGCGCGGCCCGGGGCACGAGCGCGCGCACGCTCGTCGAGCTCATCGCGCGTTCTCTTGCGCAGGCAGCGGAGCGACTCGGCTCGGCGCGCCTCGCCGCGGAGGCGCGCCTCGCGACCTGGCTCGTCTCGGACCGGAGGGACCCGGCCGTCCTCCTTTCGATGGCGGAAGACCCGGCGTCGCCCGTCGTGCGCCGGCGGGCGCGAGGGCTGCTCGGGCGCGAGGACACGCAGGACGCCCTGGACCGAAGAATCGTGGCGCGCTCGGCCCATGCGGCGGCACGAAGCGAGGATTCGGTGGTGGTGGTGCTCGACCTCGAGCAGCGCGCCCTTTTGCTGCCTTCCGGCAAGCGGGTGGACCTCTCGTCGGCGGACTTGCACGTGCGCATCCTGGAGGTGCTCGTGCGCGGCGGCGGGCGCGCGACGAAGGAGGACCTGGTGCTCGGCGCGTGGGGCCTGCCGAGTTACCATCCGCATCGCGACGACAAGCGGCTGCAGGTCGCCGTCCACCGGATGCGGCAGGTGCTGGAAGAGAAGCCGAAAGAGCCGGCGCTGCTCCTCCGCGACGGAGACGGCTACCGACTCGGCGTGCCCGTGCGCCTCGGCCGCCTCGGCGCGAGCGCGATGTAACCGCTCGTAACCAGAGGCGCGCCCGTCCCAGGCGCATAGTGCTCTCCGTCAACGCGGGCGCGCTCCCTTGCAGCGCCGAAGACGATAACGGAGGCAACATGTCTCGCTGGATTGGTCTGTGTATGCTCTTTTGCCTGGCTCCCATCGCTTGCGTGGCCTCGCCGGCCGCGGAGGGCGAGATGGAAGACGCACTCGACGAGGCGATTTCGACGAGCGCGTCGGCCCTCACCACGGGGACCGAGGAGCTGTTCGAGAGCGACATCAAGGTCGGCGCGCTCACTGCGACGCAGATTCGCACCAAGTTCGCCTCGAAGCCTGCCACGTTCGGCAACTTCATGCTGGGCATGCGGGAGCGAGCGTGCGGCGCCGGCGGCTGCGGAGTTTGGCAGGGCGCCACGGTTCCGGTGTACGAGCAGACCGATGCGCTGGGCAGCGAATACGATTTCAGCATCGGCATGTACGTGAACGGCTGGACGCAGCTCAAATACGGGACCGGGACCAATGCCAATAACCCGGTCGTTCACGGAACGGCCTACGTCACCCCGGCCGGGTACAGCGGGCAATGCTGGATGCCCTTCAACGGGATGTTCAAGACGGCGTCCGGCAAGACGACGGCGCCCGTCTCCTTGTACTATCATTGCGCGGCGAACGGCCAGACGGCGCAGTATCGGATCCTGCCGAAGCTCACGAACACGGCCATGAACGCCCAGCGCTTCATCGCCCGCAGCGACATCAGCGAGACGACGCCGCACCCGGACGGAAGTTACTGGGAGCGGCAATACGTGATTTATGCGCGGCTCGACCCGGCGGAGACGACGACGCTGGTCGCCTCCGACGACGGCTCCCTCCTGGCGAGCTGGTGAAGCGAAGGGCGCGGCGGCGCCGCGGGGAGGGGGCGTCGCCCGTTGACGCGCGCTCCCTGAACGCTGTACCTATCTCGGTACCGACCAAGGAGCCCTGCCATGTCCCCCCGGCCCCCGCTTCCTCCGTTCACCCGCGAGACCGCCATCCGCAAGGCCCGCCTGGCCGAGGACGCCTGGAACTCCCGCGATCCCCAGCGTGTGGCGCTCGCCTACACCGAGGACAGCGTCTGGCGAAACCGCGCGGAGTTTTTCCAGGGACGCGCGGCGATCATCGAGTTCTTGACGCGCAAGTGGGCCAAGGAGCTCGATTACAAGCTGATCAAGGAACTCTGGGCGTTCGACGGCAACCGCATCGCGGTGCGCTTCCAGTACGAATGGCACGACGCCGACGGCCAGTGGTTCCGCTCCTATGGCAACGAACAATGGGAGTTCGACGACGACGGCCTGATGCGCCGCCGAGAGGCCAGCATCAATGACGTGCACATCGCCGCGAGCGAGCGCAAATTCCTGTGGGAATCGGATGGCCCGAGGCCCGCCGATTGGCCCGGGCTGACCGAGCTCGGCCTCTGAGGGTTTTACCGTTCAAACCGGACCACGGGGCGGCCGACCTCACGGCACGTTTCCCTTCAAGAGCACGCGTGACGCCTCGTCGAGCTCGATGGCGTCGCGGGGGATCTCACCCGTCAGGCTCTCCATCCACCGCATGATCAAGCGCGCGTCCCTGTCGGACAGCTCCTGCCCGAGCTGATGTCTCCCCATCATCTTCACGGCCTCCTCCAGGGAGGAGACCGAGCCATCATGGAAGTACGGCCCCGTCCGGGCGACGTTGCGCAGGCTGGGTACCCGGAAAACCATCCAGTCGACGTCTCGCCGCGTGATTTCGTAGCGGCCCCGATCCTTCGTGTCCGGCCAGGGCTTCACGAGCCCAGCCTTCTGGTACATCGTCGCGCCCACGTTGGGTCCGAAATGGCAGGTGATGCAGCCAATCTCGACGAACCGGTTGAAGCCCGCCTTCTCCTCGTCGCTCAGCGCGGCCTTGTCTCCCTCGAGGAATCGATCCCAGCGGCTCCGCGTGTACAGCGTGGCCTGGAACGCCGCGAGCGCGCGCGCGACATTGTCGAACGTCACGGGCTGCGTCGGACCGGGGAACGCCTGCGCGAACGCCTGCGTATAACCTTTGGAGGAGCGGAGCGTCGCCTCGACGCGCTCGGGCGTGGCCGCCATGGCCCGCGGGGATCGCAGCACCTCCTTGGCCTGATCCACGAGGTTGTCCTGCCGACCGTCCCAGAGCAGGGCGAAATAGCCGTCGACGTTGTAGACGCTCAGCGTGTTCCGGGGGGGCTCTCGATTGTCGCTCCCTCGCGATAGCTTTCTGCGGTCGACGCCCCAGGCCTCGAGGGGGTGGCACGAGGCGCACGAGATATCCTGGTTCTTGGACAGGCGCGGATCGTGAAAAAGGACCCGACCCAGCCGAATCTGCGCCGCGGACGTCGGATCGGGCGGTATCGTCGACTCGACCGGCAGAGGCGCGAAGCTCGTCAGCCGCTCCGGTATGATCTCGGCCGACACGACGTCCATGCGCCGCGTCATGCGCGAGAGCCCAAATGCGAGCCCAGCGGCCACGGCCATTCCGAGGGCGAGGGCCAGGCCCCAGGAGAAGCTTCTCGGACGCTCCGGCGGGGCGAGCGCACGGCTGGGTGTCTGGGCGTTCAATTCGTGTAGGGGGGTCGTCGTGGGGCCGAACCGGCCGCTTCCTGGACGCGGGCGCGGAGGCGCGTCCGACGACACCCAGGGCTTCGGGGTCTCCTCCCGGTGGAGGGACGCCACGCGCTCCGAAGGAGGTGGCTCGGCGACGAGACTGCTCTGGGGGCGGCTGGGACCCTCGTTCGCCTGATAGCGGCGGATGCGATCGAGGGACGCGCGCGCCGCGGAGGAGCCGAATGGCTCGAGCGCCTGGGCGAGCTCGGCGACCGTCTGCGGGCGGTCTCCGGGGTCTTTCTCCAGGCAGTGCAGGACCACGCGATCGATGCCCGCCGGCACGACGACCCCCCAGGCATCCATGGGGACCGGCGGATGCTCGAGGATCTTGAGCAGGCATTGTGGTGTGGTGCAGGCCTCGAAGGGGCGTTGCCCCGTGAGGAACTCATAAAGGATCACGCCGAGGGCCCAGATGTCGGCGCGCGTGTCAGCCCACTTCAGGCCTCGCAAGAGCTCGGGCGCGAGGTACGGGACCGATCCGACGATCGCATTCGAGTCGGTCAAGCTGCTCTCTGTCGGGCCTTCGGGCGTGAGCCACTTCGACAAACCAAAATCGAGCACCTTGACGATTTCCACCCCGTCGGCTCCCGTGGCCAGGAACAGATTGGCCGGCTTCAAATCGCGGTGGATGATTCCGCGCGCGTGCGCTTCGGCGATCCCCTCGCACGCCTCCAGCAAGCGGTCGACGGCCGCGATGCTCGAGAAGGGCCCGCGCAGGTGGAGCACCTCCTGGAGGTCGAGCCCCCGCAGCCGCTCCATCGCCAGATACGGCACGCCCGTCTGTAGCAGGCCGGCGTCGAGGATACGCACCACGTGCTGGTTCTGCAGCGACGCGGTCGCTCGGGCTTCGCGCAGAAAGCGCTCCTCAGCCTCGACAGTGCCCCCGTGGCGGGGGAGCAATAACTTCAGCGCGACCGGCTGCCTGAGCGCCAGGTGCTCGGCAGCGAGCACGACGCCCATTCCGCCCTGCCCGAGCGTACCCTCGATCCGGTACTTGCCGGCCACGATGTCACCCGGTCGCGGGACGTCGACATGCGGGATGTCCATGATCTTTGGGTCCGTCGGACGACGCGAACGAGGCGCCCCGGCTGGGGTGGGTATAGCACGGCCTCCCCCAAACCTGGGTGGGGCGCCTGTGACCGGCAAGGCGCCGCGACGGGCGCTTCGTCGCACGCTCGGTCCTTCGTCGAGTTCGCTCGCTTCGCGCCGAGGACGTCATGGCTCGGGGGCGCACCCTGCCGGGCAAGCTCGTCGCCCGACGATGGATGTAGCCCAGCCAATGGTGCGTCTCAATCTTCCTCCAGATACCCGTCTTTCGCACATCACGGCCCCCACACGATAGGTCCATGGTCACCCGAGCAACCCGTTGCTCGGATGGGAGCCCTGTTCGAGCAACGGGTTGCTCGAACCCCCATGGCATTGCTGCCGATGCTCATGCGCCGGGGTAGGGGACGACGAAGCCGGTGCTCCCGCGAAAAAGCCCCCGCGCGGATAAAAAGGCGCGCCCTGGAGGACCTTTCGTTCGCCCTGCCAGACCGTATCCCCGCCGCTGGCACGACCCCTGCTCAATGCTCAGTCCGACGCCACGCCGCAGAGCGAACGTGGATCCGACGGTCGGATCACCGGAGCGCGCGGCGAAGAGCAGCGTTGTATCCTAGGAACTCCAGATGAAGAAGATTGGGATTGTGGGTGTACTTGGTTTTGCTTCTGCCACGGTTCTCGCAGCTGCATGCCAGGGCCCGGGGGACACGGGCGCGGAGCTCGAAGGGCAATCCGGTCTCGACGGGCAATCCGGTCTCGTCGGGCGATC
Source organism: Polyangium jinanense (assembly GCF_028435265.1). Classification (GTDB taxonomy): domain Bacteria; phylum Myxococcota_A; class Polyangia; order Polyangiales; family Polyangiaceae; genus Polyangium; species Polyangium jinanense. The sequence goes on from NZ_JAGTJK010000034.1 coordinate 44,815, forward strand.
CGGTCTCGATATCCAGAAGCACCTCGACGCGCTCCCCTCGGTCCGCGTCGTCGACGTGGACAAAGCCGGCGTGCCGACGTCTCTCCAGGGCAACCTCGGGGCTGCCGAGGTCCGGGAGGACGACGGAAAAATCGACGTGCGCTCGGCCCTCGCTGTCATGGCCCCTGCGTTCCGCGCAAACTCCGCGGATCTCGTCCAGAAGACGGTCCACCACGATTCGTTCGGCAACCAGCATCTGCGTTTCCAGCAGATGAAGCATGGCCTGCCCGTCATCGGTGGCGAGCTGGTCGTCCACGTGAAAAAGGGCATTCTCACGTCGGCCAACGGCCAGGCCCGCGACGACCTGCCGGCGCCGCGCGAGCCGCGGATCGACGCGAGCACGGCGATCTCCGTGGCCAACGGCGCCGTACCGTCGCTCCCCGAGGCCTTGGCCGCCGGCGAGGCGAAGCTTGCTTATGTGCGGACGCCCGAAGCCCTCTCGCTGGTCTATCAGGTCGAGGTGACGGGTATGCGCGCAGACGGCACGCCCATTCGCGACACTGTGCTCGTGGACGCCGAGAGCGGCAAGGTGGTCCGCCGCATCCCGCATATCCACTCGGCGAAGAACCGGGAGATCCACGATCTCGCGCACGGCATGGAGCTGCCCGGAGCGCTCGCTCGCAGCGAGGGGGAAGAACCGGTCGAGGATAGCACCGTCAATACCAACTACGAGCACATCGGCGTCACGTACGATTGTTATGCGACCCTCTTCGGCCGCGACTCCCTGGACGGCTTGGGGGCCACGCTGGTGAGCTCCGTCCACTTCGGCGAAAACTTCGTCAACGCCTTCTGGACCGGCACCCAGATGGTGTACGGCGACGGCGACGGCGTGACGGCCTCGAACCTCGCCGAATCGATGGACATCACCGCCCACGAGCTCACCCACGCCGTCACCCAGAGCACGTCGAACCTGGAATACGTCGGCGAGTCGGGGGGGCTGAACGAGGCCATGAGCGACATCTTCGGGAGCGTGTGCGAGTGGTTCCGGGCGGGCCGCGTCGCCGATGAGAATACCTGGAAGATTGGCGAGGACGTGTGGACGCCCGCGACCGAGGGCGATGCGCTCCGTTACTTGGCCGATCCGGCGCTCGACGGGATATCGCTCGATTACTTCCCGGATTACGAGGATGGCATCGACGTCCATTTCAGCTCGGGCATCGCGAACCTCGCCTTTTATCTCCTCGCCCAGGGCGGCACGCATCCGCGAGGCAAGACCTCGGTCGAGGTGCGGGGCATCGGCGTCGAGAAGGCGGCGCGCGTCTTCTACCTGGCCAACATGGCGATCATGACGTCGACCACCACGTTCGACCAGGCCAAGGCTGCGACGGAGCAGGCGGCGCGGATCCTCGGGCTCCCGGACGCGGAGCTCGAATCGGTCTCGAACGCCTGGGAGGCCGTGGGCGTGGGCGTCCCGATACCGCTACCGAATGCAACTGCGCTCGAGAATGGGGTGCCCGTCGCGAACCTCAGCGGCGACCCGAACGGCAAGCAGTATTTCACGCTGGAGGTGCCCGAGGGGGCGACGAGCCTCACGTTCACCATCGAGGGCGGAGAAGGCGACGCCGACCTTTACGTTCTCTTCGGCGAGCCGCCGCGGGGCTCGAAGTGGGAGTGCCGGCCGTTCGGCGGGGATAGCAACGAGACTTGCACCATCACCGACATCAAGCCCGGCACGTACTGGGTGATGGTCCGCGGCTTCAGCGCTTACTCGGGCGTGACGTTGACCGGCACGTACGGCGACGGCGCCGCCCTCGTCATCAACGAGATCGATTACGACAACGCGGGGGCGGACCAGGCGGAGTTCGTGGAGATCTGGAATGGTAGCGCGTCGCCCGTGAACCTCGCTGGCCATTCGCTGGTCTTCGTGGAAGGGCAATACGGTGAGGTCTACGCGACCGTCGACCTCGGCCAGGCCGGAACGCTCGGGGCGGGGCAATTCCTGGTGGTGGGTAGCCCATCGGTTTTGGTCCCGGAGGGCGCGCTGAAGATCAACTTCCAGGGCTCCGAAAACCAGATCCAGAACGGTGGGCCGGACGGCGTGGCGCTCATCAAGGACGGCGCCATGCTCGACGCGCTCTCGTACGAGGGCCGGATCACGGCCGCGAATATCCCGAATGTCGGCCAGGTGAGTCTCGTCGAGGGCAACCCCTTCACCACCGCGGACAGCGGCCGGACCGAGCGCTCGCTTTGCCGCATCCCGAGCGGCGCGGACACCGATGACGCCGCCGCCGACTGGGCCGCCACCTCCACCGTGACGCCCGGCGCCGCGAACGTGCCCTGAACCCTCCAAATGGCGGGGGCCCCGTCGGGCCCCCTGCTGCCCTCGTCGTCCTCGACCGGCTGCGTTTCCCCCTCCCGCATCTCGACCTCCGCGGGCAATCCTCGAATAAAACGAAACCATGGGCACCGTGGGCGCGCCGTACGGCACGCCACGACCGAGGGCCGCGGGCGAGCTGGTTTTCCTTGCGCCGGATGCCGCCGGTGATATGGCGACACGCAATGCTCTGGATGACCGCCCGGTCCCCGGGGCGTCTCGCTCGTCCCGAGGAGCCATGAATATCCCGAGCATCGATCCGGTCGCCGCCGCCATCACCGTGCGCCTACCCGAAGGCGCCGTCGAGGCCGTGGAGCAGGTGGATCGAAAGGGAGCCGGTGTCGCGCTGGTCGTCCATCACGACGGGCGAACGCAATTCGTCCCGTTGAGCCCCGGGCGCCCCATTATCGTCGGGCGCCTCGAGCCGTCGCATGTCCGGATCCCGGACGCGAGCCTGTCACGACGACACGCGCGTTTGACGCTGCAGGGTGGTGTCGTGCGCGTCGAGGACCTGGATTCGACGAATGGGGTTCGCATCCGGGGCGAGTGCGTCACGCGCGGCGAGGTCGGCCCCGGCGATCAGCTGCTCCTCGGTCGTGTCGTGGTCTCCGTGTACGCGCTCGCGCCCGACGATGCCGTCGCGCGCCGCGAGAGAGGTCGAGCCTCGCCGCATTCGCGCGCCGCAGACGGTGGGGAGGACGACGGGCCCATCATCGCGAGCCCCGCGATGCGCCGCCTCTTCGAAGCCATCGACAAGCTGCGGCGCTCTTCGATTTCGGTTTTGCTGCGGGGTGAGACCGGCACCGGCAAGGAGATCCTCGCCCGCGCCCTCCACGACCGCAGCGATCGACGCTCGGGGCCGATGGTCTCCGTCAATTGCGGCGCCCTGCCGCGCGAGCTCGTCGAGAGCACCCTCTTCGGGCACGAGCGGGGTTCATTCACGGGCGCGGTGCAGCAGCAGAAAGGCGTATTCGAGGCAGCGCACGGCGGCACGGTTTTTCTCGACGAGCTCGGGGAGCTACCCGCCTCGGCGCAGGCCGCGCTCCTGCGTGTCCTCGAGACCAAGCGCGTGACCCGGGTCGGCTCGAGCAGGGAGACGACGGTCGACATTCGCCTCATTGCCGCGACCCACCGCGATCTCGAGGTCATGTGCGACGAGGGGACGTTCCGCCTCGATCTGCTCTACCGCCTCAACACCATGGTCTTGACCCTGCCACCGCTGCGCGAGCGCCCCGAGGAGATCGAGCCGCTCGCGCTGCGTTTCACGAGGCAGGCTGCGCGGGAGCACGAGAGGGAGATCCGGGGCATCGACCCCGCGGTGCTCTCGGCGCTGCATCGTTATTCGTTCCCGGGCAACGTTCGCGAGCTCCGCAATGCGATCGAGCGCGCGGTGATCGTCGCCGAGGGCAATACGATCACCCTGGGCGACCTGCCGGAGCGCGTACGTGACGGCGCTCGGCCTGCCTCCCCGAGCCCTGCGCGCCGCGCCGCCGCTCCCCTCGACGATCAGGCGGACCTGCGCGAGCGCGTGCAGCGCTACGAGAGCGAGCTGATCCAGGAGGCGCTCCGGCAAGCGGGCGGCAATCAAACGGAGGCCGCGCGCAGGTTGCGCATGCCGCTCCGAACCTTGGTCCACAAGCTGAAGGCTTTGGGAATCCGCAGACGCGACGCGGCTCCGGGCGAGCGCGACGCGCCCTCGAAGCCGCATCCCTGAATCGCATCCGGAAACACTCCGAGACGAGAGTGTGGTCGTTCATCGCAGGGTGGACGCTACATCCATCGGAGCGGAGCGGAGGCGGACGCCGAGGGGGAAACGCGCGCCGGCTCCGGGGGCCGGCTCCCCCTTCGACCGTCATGGGAGATTTTAGCCATATCATCATAAAAAAACGTCCAAGGGTCGCATCCAAGGTTTCTTGACTCGTGCGGGGAGCGACTTTACGCCGGGACCTCTGGCGGTGCGGGCCCCTTCTCGGGCCGCGCGAAAGAGGTCCTATCCATGCTCACCGGAAACGACGAAACTTCGCAGGGCGGGCGGCGCCACGTATTCGGGCGCCGCTTTGCTGCTTCGGTCTTGATTACACTCCTCGCCGGCTGCGGCCCCGCGCTGGATGCGCCGGAGGATACGCTGGAGGATGCGCTCACGGAGACCGCGCCCGACGACACGCTTGACGAAGACGCGCCGCTCCTCGCGCTCCCCGACGGCCCCGCGCCCTCCCAGCTTGCGGTGACCTTCACGCTGGGCGCGCGTTACGACGCGACGCAGAGCAACATCACCTTCCGCGTCTACTCCTCTCGGGCCACGCGTATCGAGGTCTACCTCTACGCGCAGTCGCAAGGCGCGCAGGAGAAGATCAAGTACGTGCTCACCAAGGACGCCGCGACGAACGTCTGGTCGAAGACCGTCGCCGTCTCCACGCTCAAGAATACCTACGGCATCACCGGCCCCGTTTATTACGGGTATCGCGCCTGGGGGCCGAACTGGCCGTACACGAGCAGCTGGACCAAGGGCTCGGGCTCCGGTTTCCTCGCGGACGTGGACGCGCAGGGCAATCGCTTCAATCCGAACAAGTTGCTCCTCGATCCCTACGCCTTCGAGATCAGCCACGACCCGATCAACCCGAGCAACACGGACGGCACCGTATTCGCCTCAGGCGCCTCGTACCGCAACCTCGACAGCGGCACGAAGGCCACGAAGGGCATCGTCTTGCCGCCGGACGCGACCTCCTATGGCGCGAAGCCCACACGGTCCCTCAAGGACGACGTCATTTACGAGGTCCACGTCCGCGGCTTGACCAAGAGCGACGCGAGCATTCCCGCCGCGTACCGCGGCACGTACAAGGGTGCGGGCCTGAAGGCGGCTGCCCTCGCGCAGCTCGGCGTCACGGCGGTCGAATTCCTCCCCGTGCAGGAGACGGACAACGACGCGAACGACGTCGCCCCGACCAGCACCGCGGGGGACAATTACTGGGGCTACATGACGCTGAATTACTTCGCGCCTGATCGCCGCTATGCCTCCGATCAGACGGCCGGCGGCCCCACGCGCGAGTTCAAGGAGATGGTGAAGGCGTTCCACGACCAGGGCATCAAGGTCTTCATCGACGTCGTCTACAACCATACCGGCGAAGGCGGCGCCTGGAGCGCGAACGACAAGACCACCTACAACGTGATGTCCTTCCGGGGCCTCGACAATCCCACCTACTACAGCCTGAGCGCGGACCTGCAACACAGCTGGGACAACACCGGGGTCGGCGGCAATTTCAATACATACAACCCGATCGCCCAGGACCTCATCGTCCATTCGCTCGCGCACTGGAAGGACACCCTCGGCGTCGACGGCTTCCGCTTCGATCTCGCCTCGGTCCTGGGCAATACCTGCCAGCACGGCTGCTTCAACTACGACAAGTTCGACGCGAACACCGCGCTCAATCGCATCTGGAAGGATCTCGAGCCCCGCCCCGCGGGCGGCGGCGCCGGCGTGGACCTCATCGCCGAGCCCTGGGCCATCGGCGGCAATTCGTACCAGGTCGGCAACTATCCTTCGGGTTGGTCCGAATGGAACGGCATTTTCCGCGACACGCTGCGCAAGGATCAGAACCAGCTCGGCGTCGCGACGGTCACCCCGGGCCAACTCGCCAGCCGCTTCGTCGGCTCGTCGGATCTCTTCGGCGACGACGGGCGCAAGCCGTGGAACTCCATCAACTTCATGGTCGCCCACGACGGCTTCACGTTGCGAGATGTTTACGCGTGCAACCAAAAGAGCAATTCGCAACCCTGGCCGTACGGGCCCTCGGACGGGGGCGAGGACGACAACCACAGCTGGGACCAGGGCGGCGCCGCCGCGGACCAGCGCAGGGCAGCCCGGAACGGTTTCGCGTTCCTCATGCTGAGCGCCGGCACGCCGATGTTCACCGGCGGGGACGAGCTCTTGCGCACGCAGTATTGCAACAACAATGTCTACAACCTGGACTCGGACAAGAACTGGATCGACTGGACGACGTCGACGGACAAGGAAAACCTCCGCACGTTCACCCGGCGTCTCATCGCATTCCGCAAGGCCCACCCCGCGCTGCGCCCCGATCAATACTACAGCGGCACGGACGGCAACGGGAACGTCATGGAGCAGCTCCGCTGGTTCAAGTCGGACGGGACCGTGCCCGACAGCGCCTACTTCAACAGCGGGAGCAACCACGCCCTCGCGTGGCGCATCGACGGCACCGAGTTCGGCGACCCGGCGAGCGCAATTTACATCGCCTACAACGGCTGGTCGGGCAGCGTCGACTTCACGCTGCCGTGGCCGGGCAACGGGAAGGCGTGGCACCGCGTGACGGACACCTGCAACTGGGCCGAGGGCGATAACCAGGTCGCAAACCCGGGCGCGGAAACGCTCATAGGCGGCGAATCCACGAAATACGGGATGTGCGCCCGGAGCGTGCTGGTGCTCGTGGCGAAATGAAGGGAGGGCGGTGACGCGGGTGCCGTTGCGCTGACCATTGGTTTCTTCTTGGGGACGCCGCGCCGGGGCGCTGCCCCGGACCCCGCGGGGGCTGTTCGCCCCTCGACCCGAACCAGGGCAAGCCCTGGATTCGGGTTGGAAGAACTGCGCGGTGCGCAGTTCTTCCACGGGCCGGTGGCAAGACCAGGGACAGCATTGCCAATAGAAATGGCAGCGCGGCTGTCTTGGTTGGCAGGGGGCGTTCCTCGGCCTGTTCGATGAACTGCGCGGAGCGCAGTTCATCGACCCCGGGTCCAGCGCTTGCGCTGGTCCGGGTCCAGGGGCGGATAGCCCCGGTGGGGCCTGGGGCAACGCCCCAGCGAAGCGGCTCCCAGATGAGACCAATGCTCAGGCCGTCGAGGCGTGGTCACCGCCCCCGGAGCCTCGGCGCAGGGGCAGCTGCCGTCGCGCCGCGGACGCGCCGGAGAGCGTATTCCATTCCGCCCTGGAGGGTGCTCATCGTCACGAAAGACCGCAGATCGACGTCGAGCGAAATGAGCGTCTGTGCGATCCGCGGAGCGATGCCCGTGATGAGCGTCTCTGCGCCGAGGAGCCGCAGCGCGCCTGCGACGTCGATGAGCATTCGCGCTGTATGGGTATCGACATCCTTCATTCCCGTGACATCGAGAATGACCACGCGCGCGCCTTGGCGCTGGGCGCCTTCGAGCGCGACAGCGAGGACCTGGGCGGCGCGCTCGCTATCCATGGTGCCGATGAGGGGCATGACGACGATCTCGCGGGTAATGGGCAGGAGCGGCGTCGACAGCTCCGCGAGCCTGGCGCGCTGTGCCGTGATGATTTGCGCCTGGAGCGCCTCGCGCTGCTCCTCGACCATGCGGCGCTGGGAGAGCTCGGCTTCGAGGCGGCCGTTGGCATCCGTGAGATCACGATTGAGATACCGCAGCTCCTCTGTCCTGCGCGCGACCTCGAGCTCGAGCCGCTCGTTGGCGCGCTTGACCTCTTCATTGGCCGCGCGCGAGCTCTCGAGGAGCCTGGCGATTTCAATGGCGATGGCGGCCTGCGACGAGAGCAGGGTGAGGAGCTCGACGCGCGCTTCGTTGAAGACGCCGGCGATGGCGCGGTTTTCCAGGTAGAGTACGCCGCTCAGCCGGCCTTGGTGCAGGAGCGGCAGGCACAAGATCGACCGTGGGTTTTCGCGGACGATGTACGGATCGTCCGAGAAGCGCGCGGCGCTCTCCCTGTCGTCGAGGAGCACGACCTCCTGTGTTCTTGACACATAAAGGATGACGCTCCTGGCGCATTCGGCGGCGCCGTCCAGCGGCTCCCCCTCGCCGGCGTCGATGGTCCTGCTCTGCTCCCCGAGCCTCGCGACAATCGCAAACTGCCCGTCTCGCGCGAGGATCAAAGCCCCACGATCGGCGCCCGCGTTGCTGAGGACGAGGTTGGCGAGGCGATCGATGACCTTCGCGAGATCGGTCTCGCTTGCGATTTCCTGCGCGGCACGGACGACGAGTGCGGCGTCGCGGAGACTGCCGGCGCCCGTCTTGCTGAGGAGGGTCCTGCCGAGCTCCGTGAGCCCGGATTGGCTCGTCGTCCCCGTGCTCGACCTGGTACGCGTAACGTCGCGGAACGAGGGCCACACGTGTGAGGACTCCGACTCGAGCGAGGCGGCCTTGAGGGGGGCGCCCCAATGCAGGTATGCCCGGTATGCATTTCGCATGTAGGCGCCGGCGCCCGTGGTGATGCCGATGCTCACGAAAAACTTGGCGAAGAGCTCGTTGGCCATCGCCTCGAAGTGGGGGGCCTTGTTTTCCTGGCAAAGCGCGATTGCGCCTTCGTAGCGCTGCATGGCGCCGGTGATATCACCTTGCGTTCGTGCTTCTTCGGCGTCGACGAGCGCCTTCAAATGCGCGAAGCTCTTCGGGGACCACGCCGCGAGGTCTGCGATCTCCGCCCTGTATCTCGTGAAGAGCTCCTTGCGCCTCGCCGCCTCGTTGGGCTCCTCAGCCGGCGGTAGGGCGAGGAGCAGGAGCGCTCGGAAGAAGGAATGGATCTTCGGTTGGATCGTCCCTCCGCCGAACATCAAGGCACGCTCGGCGATCTCCGATGCCTCCCAGGCCTCCGCGTGTTTTCCGTGCACGAGGAGGACGAATGACTTCAATACGCCATAGTGGACATTCGTGCTGCTGGGCTGCTGGCTCTGCAGGTCACGGACGAACTTGTCCTCGTCGAAGTTGTCGTCGCTGAACGACGTCGCGTCCCGCGTCTTGCCTGCGAGGCATGCGACGGCCTGCCGAACGGCGGTCATGGCGGCGTTGTTGCGCTGGATGTTGCTGCGCCGGACGATCGCCAGGTTTTTCTCGGCGAGGTCCATGAGATCGTCGATCTGATCTCCGGCGAAGAGGTTTGCCATCGTCCCGAGGAAGCAGGCGACGCCGAGCATGTGAAGCTCGCCGGTCTCCAGGCAGCGTTGCCGCGTGACGGCGAACCGCTCTCCCACTTGGCGCATCGGATATCGCATATGCGCGCAGCTGCTCGCGGCGAAGCCGAGCCTCGCGGTCTGCAAGGCGCTTGGAAACTTCGCGTTGATCGCTTCCGCCAGTTTGCAGAAATCCATCCCCTCGTCCACGCGCCCACGGATTGCCGCGAGCATGTAGCCGACGCAGCTGTACGGCAGCGCGACGAGCTCGGTATGACCGTGCACGAGGGCGATGTTGACCGCCCTGAGATTGATGATGGAGAACGCGACCGCGCCGAGGTGGTGCGAGCCGTCGCCGATGGAGTCGAGGATCGAGAGGACCGCGCCGATGACCGGGTCTTTCACCGCCGGCGCGTCGACCACGTCCTCGATGCGGCGTCCGCGCAGGTTGGTCGTCACCTGGGCGAGCTCCGCCATCATCACCTGCGGCGACTTGATCTCCTCCATGAGCAGCGGGTGCCCGAGCAGCCCCAGCGTATCGAGGCCGATCTTGATGCCTTCCACGAATTGCCCGTGGGACATCCTGCTGAAGACGCGCTCCCTCTGGATCGCGGCCCGCTCGATATCGGTCTTCACCCGGCGCGAAAGCTCCGCGAAGACGGCCTCGGCGCGTTCGGCATCGCCGCCCAGATATGCGCATTGACCTGCGAGCATGTGCAATTCGAGGCACAAATCATAATGCTCGTGCCAATCCTCGTCGCGGAGCAGGTCGATGCCGGCGCGTGCATACTCGGTGGACGCGTGGTAGGCCGTGGAAGCCTTGGCTTTTTGGGCAGCTCGCAGGTTGAGCCTCGCGAGGTCGACCCGCTCGGCATGATCATCCATGCAAGCAGCGCCGATGTTGAGGTGGTGGACGAGCTTGAGCAGATGCTCGTCCATGGATGCTCCTTTGATGTGCTGCTGGAGGAGGCGCCCGATGCCGAGATGGATCGTTTCTCGCTGTTCGGGCGGGAGGAGAAGGTATGCAGCCTGATGGACGCGATCGTGGACGAATCGATAGCGGACGTCGAAGCGCGCCGCCGAGTCGCTCGCCTCCGAGCCTCCGAGCCCGACCTCGAGATACCTGTAGTCACCGTCCAGAGAGACGATGAGCCCGGCCTTCATCGCGTCCCAGATCGCGGCGAGGATATCATTCGGCGGTTTGTTCGCGACGATGGCCAGCAATCCATATTCGAACGAATGGCCAATACACGCCGCGAGCAAGAGCACCTCTTGCGTCGCTGCCGGGAGCTCCTGCATGCTCTCGATGAGCAGATCGACGACGTTGTCGGTCACGTTCGCCGCGCGGATGGTGTCGACCTCCCATGACCACGCGCCCGTGGACGGGTCGAAGCGGAGGAGGTTCCGTTCGTTCAGCGTGACCAGGAATTGATGCGCGAAGAACGGGTTCCCGTGCGTCTTTTCGTAAACCAGCTCGGCCAAGCTCTCGACTTCCTCGGGCCGGCTCGTGAGCGTGTCGGCGACGAGGTGATGCAACGTCTCACGATCGAGCGGCCCGAGCTGGATATCCGTGGCGCGGAAGCCGAACTTGCCGAGCTCCGCGACGAGCGAGAGGAGCGGATGGCCGGGCTCGACTTCGTTGTCCCTGTAGGCGCCGATGATCAACAAGTGCCGGCTGAACGCGTCCGTCAGGAGAATATGCAAAAGCCGCCGCGAGGCCGGGTCGAGCCATTGAAGGTCATCGAGGAAGAGGACGACGGGGTGCGCCGCGCTCGCGAAGACGTGCAAAAAGTCGAGGAGCGTCAGCTCGAAGCGGTTCTTGGCTTGATCCGGCGGCAGATCCGGCACTTTGGGCAGATCGCCGACGACGAGCGCGAGCTCCGGCACGAGCTCGGTGAGCAGCGCGCCATTGCCTTTGAGCGCAACGAGCAGGTTTTCTTTCCATCGTGCGAGCGCCGCGGGGGACTCCGTCAGGATTTCGCGCATCAACTCCCGGAACGCCGATACGACCGGCGCGAGCGGCACGTCGCGGGAGAGCTGATCGAATTTGCCCGAGATGAAAAAACCACCGTGCCGCGTGATGGTCTTGTGAATCTCGCGGACCAGTGCCGACTTGCCGATGCCGGAATAGCCCGAGACGAGGACCAGCTCCGGGCCGCGCTGGCGGGCGTGCTCGAACGCCTCGAGCAGCGCTTCGATATCACGCTCTCGGCCGTACAGGCGCTGCGCGCGCCGCAGTTCGGGCGCCCTGTCCTTCGTATACAGAGGGAATGACTCGATGGCGCCGCGCTCCCTCCACTGCCGAAGGCATTCGGCGAGGTCGAACGCGAGGCCCGCGTCACTCTGGTATCTCTCCTCGGGTGTCTTCGCGAGGAGCCTCATGACGATTTCCGAGAGCGGCGCGGGCACGGACGGAGACATCTCGCGCGGCGGCACCGGGCTTCGTGTCAGGTGGGCCTGAAGGACGTCCTCGACCTCGCGGTCCGGGAAAGGCACATGACCGACGAGCATCTCATACAGAATCACGCCGAGCGAATAAAGATCCGACCGCGCGTCGACGGCGCGGTTCATGCGCCCCGTTTGTTCGGGCGAAACATAGAGAGGCGTGCCCTCCAGCGAACGCGCATTCGTCGGCGCGTTGAGCTCGCGAGAGATGCGCGCCGATATGCCGAAATCGATGAGAAAAACCCTGGAGGAGGACCTGTCCACCAGGATGTTTCTCGGTGTGATGTCCTTGTGGATGACGCGCCTCTCGTGGATCGCCGCGAGCGCGTTGCATATCGATATGGCGAGGACGAGGACGGTGTCGATGTCGAGCTTCCCGCCCTCGAGGATCTCGCGCAGCGTGGGGTGGCCGATGTCCACCATCACGAGGCGCAGGCCGCGCCCGTGCTCCTCCAGCGCGAGCGCTTGGGGCGTGTTGTCGAGCCCAAGCTCGCGCAGGATCATGAATTCGCGCCGCAGCCTGGCGTTCTCTCGCGCGCTCGGATAGTCGTTCTTCGTCTGCTTCAGGATGACCTGCGCCCCGCCATCCTGTTTCCGCGCCCGGTACACGAACGTTTCGGCGCCTTCATAGACGGGCACCACGAATGCGTAGCCGTCGAATGCATCGGATGCCGAGGCGGGAAATGCAGACTGCGCGACCATGTTGCCTCCTCCGAGGAGCTTGGCTTTAAGGGAAGACCCTACCCGAGTTGGGGCCGCCGTTGCAAGGGTTCTCGTGACACTGTAAGCGCCAAATGAATGTGGATGTGCGTCGGAAGAGCCGAGCCTGAGCGCCAGCTGTCTTCGTTTTCGCCTGGAGTTACAAGATTTTACGAGAGAGGGGCGAGTCGATGCTCGACGTGGACCCGTTGCCGGTCGGCCCGCGGGACAGGGGATGGTCCTGAGCTTGATGTTTTTAGCGTAGATCGACGACCGTTAACTCGACCGCCTCGCCATCGGATGCGCATCGGGCGGCGGCGCGCAGTGTCATTCGTCGCCGTCCCGGATACCGTCCTCGTCCCGGTCGATACCAATTCGCTCACCGGTTCCGGGGGGCACGCACGTAAATGTCAGCTCGCGCTGGAAGAATTGCGCCAGGTGGAGCAGCGCGGTCTTTGAAATCGCTCCGATCGACTGGTAACTCGAGGTGAACTCATTCGCGCCCACGTACAGGAAGCCGATCTCCTGCAGCCCGAAGCGGGTCTTTCCGACGAGATCACATTCGCCGACCTCGGCGCGTGATACGAGGAGGTCGAGGCGTACGCGCGCGGCGGTGCTGTTCTGGTTCGTGACGGTGACCTGCTGCCCGACGATCGGCGCTAGATTGCTGTCGAAGGCCAAGAGAAATTGCTCGACCTGCCTGCGCACCGGGTCGCCTGCCCCCGGAGGGCTCTCGTCGAAGCCATTGGGGGAAACGGGAGGGCTGTTGGGAAACGATGTCTGATTATCGAACCCGCGTGAGTTCATGAAGCGGAAGATCGTGTCTTCGGACCCGTCGTTCGTGAAGCCGAATCCGCGCACCTGGTCACCCATGGGGTCGTTGTCCTTGGCGAAAATATTCGGCACCTGGTCCATGCCGAACATACCGACCTTCTGGTACAGATTGCGGAGATGCGGAACTTTCAGGCTTTGCGGCTGCTCGTTGACGACGTACCCGCCCCCGGTGCCAAAGAATCCCGGAATGGCCTCGCCGAACTCGGCGTTTGCGGTCGGGTCGAGCCTGTGGCACGTCTCGCAGGTGCCGGAAAGCGCCCCCTCCACCAGGAAGAAATGATCGCGCCCCGCTTGCTGGTCCGGCGTGAGCGAGTTGTCGAGATTCCGAATCGGGTTCGGGGGGTACATGATCTGGAGCGCGAAATCCGCGAAGGCCTCCATGTCGTCCTCGGGAATCGGCTCGCTGCGACCGAGCAAATCGACATACGCGGCCTGGAATTGCCTGAACGCCTCATGTTCATCGAACGTCCCATCGTCCGGCTGAGCGCTCGGCTCGGCGTTGCCCCCGGTGCGATCTCCTCGCCAATGCATCGGGCCATGGTTCGCCGTTCCGCGGAGGCTCTGCGTCGTCATCGGCCCCTTGAGCGCGGAGAAACCATCGAACGTCGTGATGAACTTCGGGAACGGACTGGCGATCGGTCCCGGCAGGTCGGCGTCCATGCTATCTGGGTTGCCGAGATTCCAGGCAAGGCTATCCAGGTCGCCGAAGACGTGGCAACTCGCGCAGGACGCCTCCCCGTTGGCGGAGCTGAATCGGGCGTCGTACAGATGTTGTCGGCCCGCGACGACGCTCGGAGGCTCGGGATTGTAGAGCGGGACGCGGCCGATGACGGCTTTCGTCGTCGTGTTGACGATCGTGATCGAATTGTCGAACCGCGTGAGCACGTAGAGTCGCTGTTGGGACTCGTTGAGGACGAGGCCCGTCGGACCGACAGGCTCGTCGCCGTCGTCGAGGACGATGTGGTTCGCAGCATTCGGGGTGAATGTATCGTTCTCGAGCGCAGCCGTATCGAACACGCCGATCTTGCTGGAGCCGAGCGCCGCGACGTAGAGCTTCGAACCATTGCTCGTGATGGCCATCCCTACAGGCGTCGCCAGGCTCTTGTCATTGACGGTGTTGGGCAACGGCGCGCAGCACGAGTCGTAATTGATGTGTTTGTTGAGGTGGCGCGGCGCGACCGTGCCATTCGACAGCACGGAGATACGGGCTTCGTGCAGGTGACCCCGGACCGTCGAGCCGGTGAATGTCCCCGGACCCTCGAACCGCTGGAGGTTGTTCGCATCGGTGTTCGTGACGTACACCTTCCCGTTCGCGGGGTTGACGATCATGTCGTAGAGGACCGTACCCACGCCTGTATAATAGCCCGAGGCACCTGCGAGCTGCGCGGGAGGGTTCGCCATGGCGTCGATGACGAAGACGTCCTTGTCGGGGAGGGAAAGCTTGACGGCTGCATCCCAGGATTTCCCGCTCTCGTCCACCCAGTGATGGCCGTCGTATTTCACGATCAGCGCGGTCGGAGGCTGGGGTTCGCCGGCAGCATTGGTGTGCGGCGGCGGCATCACGAAGTTATTGTATTTGAGTACGAGATTCCTATGAATGCTCGTGGTGCGATTGCCCGTGTGGAAGCCGGCCGCGTAGACACGTTGCCCGTCCGGGCTCACCGCGAGCGCCCGTGGCGTGTCCGTAAATAGGCTGATGATGTTGAGGGGGACACCCCCAAGCGAGCTCGATTCCAGGTGCGTCGCGTCAAATACCCAAACATCGGCGCGCCCGATGCCGGGCGTTGTGAGCTGAGGATCAAATGGAGCGTTCTGGCCGCGGTGGGCCGTGGTAATGAACGCCCGGCCGCGGTTGGGGCCGCCGAACACAATGTCGCGAGGCTCGTCGCCGACGAGCAGCGTACGGACGACGCGCGGCGCGAAGGGGGCCGAGACGTCCACCACGCTCACGCTGTCGGAAAGATGATTGACCACCCACACCTCGTCGCTGTTCCGAGCTGCGACAGCGACAGGCTCGAGTCCCACCGTTACAGACCCGATATGCAGCAGCCCCGAGGACGTGACATGGAACACCTCAAGCCGGTTGTCGGGGGTGTTCACGGCATACAGCCGCTGGCCGTTTTGCGAGAGCGCGAGAGGCCGGACTTGGCCGCTTTCAAAGAGTGTGTAGGAGCCAGCGCTGGCAGAGCTCACTTGCAACATCGCGCCTGAAAGGGCCGCTGCGAAGGCAAGCCAGGCTTTGCTGCGGCGACGTCGCGCCGGCGTGATGATGGCGTGATCGAGCCCGGAGCCATGGAGCTCCCGCGCGTGGAGATGGGTAGACATACCTCCCCTTTCGGCGATGAAGCAATCGCCCAAATTCGGACGAGTGGATTTCTGCGTGACCGACGGGCTGGAGGCTATCGACGGGTCAACATGAACTGACCATCGCTCTCTTCCTCCCGCCGGTCGGTCGGGGCCTTCGTGCGCCAGTATAAACTACCCGAACCGCGTCAATTTTCAAGACTTTTGTGGGCTAGGCGCAGTGCAATGGGGAGCAACGACGAAGATTCGACGTCATCCTTGGCACAAGTCTTTCACGGCGCTTGCGTGGTCGCGGAGCGCTTAGGAAGAACAAACCGCCTCTTCGACAGTCGCAGACCGCTGGATCACCGCGCGCAAGCAGGGGGCTCGCGCCCGAAGCCCCCGCAGGTCGTTTCCAGGTCAGAGCGCTTGCTGCGAGGGGGCGAAGACGCGACGGTGCCCGGCGCGAGCACGGTGGCATACCCCGACGTGACTCGGGCTTTCGTCGGACGTCGTGTACGCGGACGCACCCAACGAACGTGTCGCGCGCAAGGTTGAACGCATGACGCGGGGGTCGCTTTCAGGAACGTGGTCGGTGCTCGTTGAGCAGGTGCCACCGGTGAAGGGTGGTCACTGCGTGGTGCACGTGCTCCTTCGCACCGGGCGAGTGTGAAGGCCGCGTGTCGCGCCGCGCCGCGGGGCGCGGGGGGTGCTCATTCCGCGGCGCAGGGCATCGCGCGGAGGATACGGACAGTGTTGTTCTTCGTGCCCTTCGCAGCGAAGGCGACGCTGCCATCGGGGTAAGCGCGGAAGGCTTGGTAGCGATTGCCGAGCACGCCGGCGTCGAGCACGGCGCTCACGGCTTCGCCGGTCGTTGCGTGGAGGACTTGGACGAGCATCTTGCGATTCCCGTCGAAGGGCGTGAGATCACCCGGAGCGGTCGAGGTCTCCCAGCCGGCGAGGAGGTATTTGTCGCCGTAATTCGCGAGGTAGGGCGCGCGCGCGTTTTCCCCGGTCTTCCCGGCGATCACGATGTCCTTGTCGGCCGTCCCGCTGTTGAAATGCAGGAGGTGGACCTCGGCGAGGCCGTTCGCGAGGACGGGCTCACCATTTTGACGGTCGCTCGTCAGGGCCCAATAACCGCCCTCGTGATCGAGGGCGACGTCGCTCAAATTCGAATAGGCGAGGTCGATCGACTTGATCGTGGAGATTTCCGGGGCATGAGCGATGCGGTTGTTGTTGTCGGTTTTGCAGATGGTGACGTATTTGTTCGCGCCCGGATCCCAGGTGATGCGCTCGTAGCCGCTATGGCTACAACCCCAATCGAACCCGCCCGAGAGCAGCTCTCCGGCCGGGGAGACGACCTTCATGCGATCGCCCTGGTGAATGTTGATGCAGCCGCCTTGCGAGACGCTGATCGCCGCGCCGAAATAACCGGCGAAGTTCGTGCCGTCCGAGGCGATGCGGCCGTGATGCGCGTACCACCAGATCATGAAGACATCGGGGCCGGTCTTGCCGGTCGAATAGGGGGGAAGGGCCGCGCTCGAGCTCGTGAGCTTCGTCGCCCAGGACTCGCTTTGGCCGTCGAAGCGCACCATGTACATGTCGTGACATGCCACGGGGGGGTTTGGCGGGGTGCCGCAGAGGTTCGTCGGCTCGCCGCAGTTGAGCGTCCCGCCGCCTTGGGCGTCGCGCGTGAGGAGGAGGACGCCGCCTTTGTCATCGGCGTAGAGGTCGCCGAAATCGTGGGCGTTGATATCGACGAGGTCACCGACGAGCTTGTCGCTCACGTCGAGCTCGGCGACGTGGACCTTGTTGTCGGTCCCCATGAAGGCGAGGCGGGAGCCGCCGGAGGGGTTGGGGGAAATCGCGAGAGGGCGAAGATTTACCTCGTCTTCGTTCTGGTCGACGGCGATGGGGAGCTCGACCTCGGTGATGGTCAGCGTCGGGTTGCTGCACGTGCCTTGCGTTGGGTTTCCGGTTGTGCCTCCGCCGGAGCCCGAAGAGGCCCCGGGACCTGTGCTCGAGTTGCTCGAGCTTCCCCCAGCGCCGGCGCCATTTCCGGCGCTGCCGCTGCTCGGATCCCCGGAGCCGTTTTCGCCGCCGCAGGAGATGGCGAACACGAGGGGCAGGGAGAGGAGGAGACATGTGGTTGTGAGGGGACGTGCATGGAAAAGATTGTTCGCATTCATGGAGGGGGGGTCGCTTTCGGGGCTTCGAGGGACGACGATCCAAAGGCGCGAAGGATACCCGCGCCCACGCAGAAAGACTCTAACCGAGTGCGGGGCAGTGGGCGCTTCATGATTGACATGCTGGTCGATGCCACCGACGATCGTGGGATGATCAAGCGTATCTTTTGCATGGGGCTGTTCATCGGGGGGCTCGTCCACTGCTCGGCGGGCGAAAACGGGGCGACGACCAGCCCCGGGGGACAAGGGGGCGGTGCGGGGGGCTCGAGCTCGAGCGCTGGCGAAAGCGGAGGCATGAATGCGGGCGGCGGCGGCGCAGGAGGCGAAGGAGGCGTCCTCTTCCCGAGCGGCTCGGGGGGCGGGGGCGGGTCATGCACGCCGGCGGGCGCGGTCGAGACGGTGTGCGACGGCAAGGACGACGATTGTAATGGCCGCGTCGACGACGTGGACGTGGGCAAGGACGGGATCTGCGATTGCTTGCGGCTCGGGATCGTCGGCAGCCCGGGGAGCAATCCCTCCTCGAACTTCCAGGCCTGGCTCGCGGCGCGAGGCACGAGCGTGGAGCGGACGCATCAGACGCCCGCGGAGGTCTTCGACGCGGCGCTCCTCGACAAATACGACGTCATCATCTTCGATCGGCTGGCTCGGACGTACACGGCCGAGGAGGCGAATGCGCTCGCGGCGTGGGTGGAGACGCGGGGCGGGTTCGTCTCGATGACGGGATATGCCGATGCGGACCCTGATTTCTACGTGAACACGCTGCTCGCCCCGTTCGGGCTCGCATACCAGCCCGGTCTGCACTCCGAGCCAGTGACGATGTTCGCGGCGCACCCGGTGACGGCCGGGCTCTCGTCGGTGACGTTCCTCGGCGGATACCTGGTCGAGGACCTCGGCGGGAGCGGCGGCACGAGCGCGGCGATTGGGAGCATCCAGGCGGGGCCCGTGGCGTTCGCGCACGAGCGGGGCAAGGGCCGGGCCGTGGTGTGGGGTGACGAGTGGATCGAGTACGACAGCGAATGGCAATCGCTGCCCGAGATCGAGCAGCTCTGGGTCAACATGATCGCTTGGCTCGGACCTCAGGATAGCTGTCAGGTCACGGTGCCGAAATGACGGATCGAGGGGTCAGCGACCGGGCTCCTTTTCCGTCGCTTGCAGGAGCAGCTTTTTGATCCTGTCCTCGTCGAGGACCGTGAACACGGAAGCCTTCCCTTCGTGGTGCACGTAGATCCCGACCTGCGTCGCGAGGGCGAGCGCGAGCACCTTCATCGCGGGCATTCCCTCGGGTTTGGCGTCGGCGCCGTCAACGGCGCGGAGGGAGGCCTCGTCCGTATAAAAGACGAGGTTTCCCTCGTGCCTGGGCATCGTGCCTCGGGCATTGTTGAAATACAGGACGGATCGCAGGAGTTCTCGCTCGAAGTTCGCGTGCGCCTTTGCGTGGTCCATCCCGTACGCCTCCGGCGTCCAGATCGCCACCAGCGCGGGGCCGAGCTTCTCGTTGTTCGGGATCCCCGTCACGAGGGAGGGGTCGAGCGTCGTTGAAAGGTGAACGGTGGGCGCCGGAGCCTCGGCGGCCTCCGATCCTCCTTTCGGCTTTGAACTCTTCACGGCGTTCCGCACGTGCTCCTCGGTCTTGAATCGCTGGAACTTGTTCTCCATGCGTGAAGCGGCGAGCCGCTCGGCGGCCATCAGGGCCGCGGCCTGCTCCCGAGACGCCTTTGCGCGCAGATAAAACCCGCCAATCGCCAAGGCCATGAAGCCCAGGGACACGGCCCCCGTCACGGTCGTCGGAACGGGTGGCGTCTCATCGTTTCTCGTGGCGAGGAACAGCCCGCCGAACCCGGCCATTCCGGCGAGCCCGGAAATCCCCAGGCCGAGGCCGACGTTTTTCGTGGTCTGCGCGCCCTTCACCTCCGTTTCGTACATCTCGAGGGCGCGGGCGTGGTCCTTTTGGACGCGGTCGCGCTCCTCCTCGTAGGCACTCTCGAACGCGGCATACCGCGCGATGTGCAGGGCGCTGAGGGCGTCGATTTCCGTGTCTCCCTGATAGACGTGCCATTCGTGCACCGGCACCTCGGCCGGCTGCGCTTCGTAGATCACCTCCTTGCCCACGTAGCGGCCGCGCGCGCTATAGACCTCGCGCTCGCCCACGGGAACCTTCTTCATGACCGTGCGCGTGGAATCCTTGGTCTCGATCCGCAGAGGCTCCCCGGTCGACCGGTGCGGGAGCTGGTATTCGAAATCGGAAGGCGCCTGCGGCGGAGGCGGCGCCGCGCAACCACCGACGACAGCGCCGAGGACAAGCCACCCCACCCATTTCTTCATGCGTTCACTCCCTCCATGATGCATTCGACAATCCCTCGTTTTCCACGAGTCGCAAGGCCCGTGCCAGCCTCGGTGGTTTCCTGGGAGGTGAGCGTTTTCTCAAAGGGAGCGAAAAACGGTGCTGTGGCGCACGACCAAGCGCGGTTCCCTGCCGAGGTGTCATGGAGTCGGTTGTACTGCGCTCGTGACACTGTCACACGCGTATGACAGTGCTCCGTCGCGTGGCGCGGGCGCACGCCTTGCACGACTCTCGTGCTGGCGTGGACGTGGGCACGGGGGGGACAGGGAGCATGCGGTATGTTTTCCACTTGTTCACGTTCGTCGCGGGCTCGTGAACGGAAAGGATTCGACCATGTATACCGCCCTGTTCGCGCTCGCGTTTGCCCTCGTTCCCATCTACACGATTTCACCCCGGCCCCTGTCGGTTCAGGGAATGCAGCTCGGAGACATCGATGGAGACGGCGAGCTCGACGTCGTGCTCGCCCACAGTGGGGACCCGCTGCTGTACGGGGTCAGCGTGCTGCTGAACCGAGGCTCGAGCTCCGTGTCGCAGCCACGGTCGTATCGGCTCTCCGACAACGGCGGCACGGGCCTGCGGCTCGCTGATTTCAACGAAGATCAGCGCCTCGACGTCGTCGTGATGACCCTCGGCGCGGATGGAATG
The DNA here is from genome assembly GCF_028435265.1 of Polyangium jinanense. Taxonomy (GTDB): domain Bacteria; phylum Myxococcota_A; class Polyangia; order Polyangiales; family Polyangiaceae; genus Polyangium; species Polyangium jinanense. The sequence goes on from NZ_JAGTJK010000034.1 coordinate 65,476, forward strand.
CGATCGCTCGACGTGCTGCTCGGTCAGGGAGACGAGGGCTTTGGGGCGCCGGAACTCGTCGCACCCAACGAAAAAGTGAACGGGATCGAAGTGGGGGATTTCAACGCGGATGGGCATCGAGACATCGTCGTGGGGAGTGGCTCCGTCGAGGGGGACGCTCCGCTCGTGCTCCTGTTCGGTCGCGGGGATGGCACGTTTGCGCCCGTCGAGTACGAGGGCGAATATTCCCTCAGAAATCTCGCCACGGGCGACATGAACGGAGACGGCGCGGTCGATATCGTGGCCGAAATGTACGAGGACACGGACGAGGGCGTCACGGCGTGGAGCGTGGCCGTTTTTCTCAATGACGGCACCGGGAAGTTCGCCGTGCCGCTCCGGCATCGAGTCCCCTGGAGATACTGGAAGGACCTCGCGCTGCTCGACGCCAATCGCGACGGGCGCCTGGACGTGGCCCTGATCGAGCCATACGAAAACGGGGTCGCCGTGTTGCGCGGCGCAGGCGACGGCAAGTTTGGCGAAGTCACCCGTCATGCGACCGGTCGTGGCCCGGTTTCTCTGGCCGTCGGCGACGTCGATCGGGACGGCTTTCCCGATCTGGTCACGGCCAACGAAGAGGACAAAACGATCACCGTCCTTCTCCTGAGTGCCCCCGGCAGCACGCCCAAGCGCTGGGAGCTCCCGCTCGGGGATCAGCCTGCGGCCGTGGCGCTCGGAAACATGGATGGGGACGCGGGGCTGGAAATCGTGAGCGCGGGCGAAACGGGGCGGATCACGGTCGTCGGATTCCGCGAACCCTGATCGAACCGGACGACGCGGCGCAGAGCGACCACGCCGCCGGCAACACGTGGGTATGTTCCGTAGGTCCTCAGGAGGCGAGGAGGCGCATGGGGAGTGTCTTCGGGCCGCGATCCGAGAGGTTGTAATCGCCGAGGAGGCAAGGGCCGGAGCCGGGCTCCCAGCGGGGGATTTCGAGCAGCGCCGCGAGCGCCTCCTCGACCTCCACGCGGACGAGCGGGGCGCCGATACAATAATGGTGGCCCATGCTGAAGGACAGGTGCCGGGGGCCTGTGCGCGTGATGTCGAAGCGGTCGGGATCGGGGAACGCGAGGGGATCACAAATCGCGGCGGGGAGGATGGGGAAAACGAGCTCGCCCTTTTTGATTCGCTTGCCGCCGATCTCCACGTCCTCCGCAGCGAGGCGGTTTGTCACGACGACCGATGGCTCGTAGCGCAGTGCCTCCTCGATGGCGCCCTTCATGCGGCGGGGGTCGTCGCGCAGGCGCTCGAGCTCGGCGGGGTGCCGGAGCAGGGTCCAGATGGTGTTCGCAATCTGGTTCATGCTGGTCCGGTAGCCGGCGACGATCACCTGGTAGCTCTGCAGGACGATGTCCTCGCGGCTCGGTGCGCCCTCGTCGGCCCAGAAGCGGCTGATCACATCGTCGCCCCGGTCCGCACGGCGGCGCTCCGCGAGGGCGGCAATGTAGTTGAGCATGGCGCTCGTATGCTCCTTGATTCGATTCGTGACGTCCTCGGCTATGGCCGCGCCGCCCGCGCCCTTGAACAAGGTCGTGATCCAGCCGCGGAAGGTCGGTCGATCGTCGGGGGGGACGCCGAAGAGGGAGGTGATGGTGCGGAGGGCGATGGGATCGGCGAGATCCTCGACGATATCGATTTCCTCGCCCTTTTCGCGCGCGGCCGCGAGCGCCTCGCGCGCGATCGCCCGCACCGCGGGGCGCAGGCCCTCGATGGCCTGGGGCGTGAAGCCCTTGTTCATGAATTGCCGGAGCCGCGCGTGGTCTGGCGGATCGCGGAACCAGACGAGCTCGGACCACATCTGCGCCATAGCGGTAAGCTCCTCGCCCGCGAGCGTCGGCATCATCACGCGGATGAGCTCGCGGGCGCGGTGATTGAGGAAGCGGCGATCGTCGCGGACCATCATGTCGGCGTGGTCGTAGCGCGTGACGAGCCAAATTCCGAGCGGCTCGAACCAGTGGACCGGATCCTCCTCGCGGATGCGGTGGAGCGTGGGATAGGGATCGTCGAAGAACGCCTGGCTCTGAATGTCGTACGGGGCGCGCTGGCTCATGCTCGTCCTCCTCGGGTGGCCGTTGCTCGGGCGGCAAGACCCCGTCGCAAGCAACCTCTTCCTTTGTGCACGTGAGGAGTTTAGGATGCGGCCGCACGTCCGGGTAGCTTTGTGTGGACCCGGGGGACGCGGGAGAAAAGAGGATGTCGTTCGTCAAACGCCCGGGAGGGGATCCCACGCAGATCGCAGGCGGCCTGCGCGAGCCGGAGCTGCCGATCTTCGAGGAGAAGGCGATCACGTCACGCGTGGCCGAGAAGGCCGTGAACGCATTCCAGGCGAAGGGCGGCGCGGCGTTCGAGGAGCTCGCGAGCCGCGCGGGCGCGGCGGGCCTGGGCGAGAGCGGCGGCGCGATGGGCGGCACCGACCTCACGTTCGCCTGGGAAAACGCGGCCGGGCCGCAGGGGCCGTGGAGCCACTTGCGTGTCGTGTCCGTGCGCGGGACCGAGGCCGTCTCGAGCCTGTATCGTTACGAAATCACGGCCCTCGCCCGCGAGCCCGCGCCCGAGCTCGATCCGGACGAGCTCATAGAAGCCCGCGCGACGCTGCGGATTGCCACGACGACGCAGCCTTCGTTTCGCGTCGTGCACGGCATCGTCGTCGAGACCGAGGAGCTCGGGCCCGTGCCGGGAGGCATGCTCTATCGCCTCGTGCTCGCGCCCCCGCTCACGCGCGCGATGCACCGCATGCGTTGCCGCATCTTCCTGGAGAAGACCACGCGGCAGATCATCGACGCGGTTCTGCAGGGCGATCCCGAGCTCTCGCTCGCGGTCGGGGCGAACGCGCCGCCCGACGGCGGGGACGAGCTGAGCTTCTCGCCTGCGATGGAGCGGTACACATGGCGTATCGCGGACGCCTCGCGGATCGACGACGTGGCCACGCGCGGGTATTGCGTCCAGTACAACGAAAGCGATTTCGCCTTCGTGTGTAGGCTCCTCGAGGAGGAGGGGATCTCGTTCCATTACGAGAACGGCGACGGGGTGTGCCTGCTCGTCCTCTCGGACAACGACGCGGGCCGCACGCGTCTCGACCCGTTCGAGCCGCTGGGCCCCGGCATCGTGGGCCGCGCGGTGCAATCGATGAAGCTCGGAGCGCGCTTGCGCCCGCGCAAGGTCTCGCTCCTCGATTACAACTGGAAACAACCCACGCTCGACATGGCCGTCGCCGAGCCGGCGCGGCCGGCGAGCGCGGACCTCGTGTACCACGAATATCCGGGGCGCTACACGGAGACGCCCGCCATGGGCAAGCCGCTCGCGGCGGCGACGCTCGAAAGGCTGGAGGTGGAGGCGAGTTACGCAGTCGGTGAGAGCACGTGCCGCACGATCGCGGCGGGGAGCATCTTCGCGCTGGAACACCCGCAATCACGCTACGAGGGCGAATACCTGATCACGAAGATCGAGGTCCGCGCCGAGCAGGCGGGCGTCCTGCCGCCGAGCGTGGCGACGGCGATGCCACTCTCCGGCGTGCCGTATGCCGTGACGTTCGAATGTGCGCGGCGCGGGAAAAATGGTTCCGTGGCGGAGTCGCGGTTCCGCCCGGCGCGCGTGACGCCGAAGCCGCGGATTCATGGATCGCAGACGGCATTCGTCACGGCGGAGCCGAGCACGAAGGGGGCGGAGATCCACGTGGGAGGGCCGCCGGGCGCCGAGATCGGCTGCGTCCGCCTGAAGTTTCACTGGGACACGGACACGGCGCGGCACGCGAAGGAGCCGACGTCGTGCTGGGTGCGCGTGAACCAGGTATTCGCGGGGGTCGGCGAGGGCGCGGTGTTCCATCCGCGTGTCGGGGTGGAGGCGATCGTCGATTTCGAGGAGGGAGATCCGGATCGGCCGATCATCGTGGGGCGCGTCTACAACGGGAAGAACCGGCCGCCGGGCGGAGCTCCCACGGTGAGCACGTTCAAGACGATGTCGAGCCCGTCCTCGGGGGCCTTCAATGAGCTCACGTTCGACGATACGGCGGGCAATGAGCAGATCAAGATGCACACGCCGTTCAACTGGAACTCGGACGCCGGCAATGATCGGACCGAGAAGGTGGGGAACAACAGCGCGTCGACCGCAGGCGTGGATCGCAACGAGATGACGGGCTCGAACCGGACCACGATGGCGGGCGGGAACAACGCCGAGGTGGTGGGGGGCAACGAGTCGGTCACGGTTGGCGCGAACCAGAACATGAACGTCGGCGCGAACCAATCGGTCAGCGTCGGGTCGAACCGATCGGTCGACGTCGGGGCGAACCAGACGGTCACCGTGGCGGGCAACCACACGGAGTCGGTCACGGGCAATCGCGAATCGACCATTTCGAGCAACGACAAACTCACGGTGACGGGCACGCAGGACGTCCACGTGACGGGCGCGCAAACGGAGAACTACGGCGCGACACAGGACATCACGGTCGTCGGGAACCAAAAGGCGCAGATCGGCGGCGAGCAGACGATCGAAGTGGCGGGGCCGCAGGCGCTCAAATCGGGGGCGAGCCAGAAGATCGAGGCGCCGGCGCAGGAGATGAAGGCGGACGGCACGCAGGCGTTGAAATCGACGGTCCTCACAGTGAACGCCGCGGCGATGGCGACGGTCGAGACCACGATGCTGACCCTGAATGGGGCCGCGTTCACGCAGATCAACACGGCGAGCCTGGTCATCACGGCGGGGACGATCACGATCACCGGCGGCGCGATCAGCATCAACGGCGGCACGGTGACCGTGAAGGGATCGCCGGTCGACATCGACGGCGGCGGCGCGGTGAACGTGACGGCCGGGCTGATCAAGCTGAACTGAGCGCGCGCATGAAATTCGTCAATGAGACCCCGCTGCCGGCGGCGATGATTCCGAACGGCGAGGAGGACGATCGGATCACGGCGCTGTTCCTCTGCGCGATCACGCTCCGGATCGCGTCGGGCGGGCTAGAGCTCGTCCCCGGGCAACGGCCGCTTTTGCTCGACGCGCGGTCGAAGGTCCCGAATGACATCATGTTCTCGAAGGAGGCCACCTCCGTGTGCGCGACGGGCTTCGTGTATCCGCGCCGGGGCGACCGCGCGCGGGAGGCCACGGCGTCGCTGCGCGTGGGTTCGTCCGACATGCACATTCAGGTGTTCGGTACGCGGGTCTGGCAGCGGGGGGCGCTCGGGGGGCTCACGCCGAGCTCGCCGGTCCCGTTCGAGCGGGTGGCGATGAGCTGGGAGAATGCGTACGGCGGCGTGACGAAGGCGCCCGCGGCGGTGGTGGAGATGGACGGGGAGGAGGCGTTTGTCCCGGAACACGAGTCGGGGTATCCGCTGAACTTGGACGGCAAGGGGTTTTATACGGACGAGGCGCGCGCGGAGAATCAGCCACTCCCGCAGATCGAAGATCCCGCGGCGCTCGTGCGCGCTTGGGACGATCACCCCGAGCCCGTCTGCTTTGCGCCATACCCGCTTTGGGGCGGCATGCGGGCGAAACACGTGGTGAAGGGGCAAGAGCTCGACATGACGGGCGTCCGCAAGCTCGGCAGCCGCGCGGCGCCGCGGACGACGTTCGACACGATCGGCGCGGGGACCGAGATCGTGCTCGCGGGGATGCGGCCCGGAGGCTCCGTTCTTTCGTTCGTGGTGCCGCGCTCGCCGGTCGTGGTCGCGATGTCGGTCGGGGGTATGCGCGAGACGATCGTGCCGCGGCTCGACGCCGTCGACATCGACGCCGAGGCATGTGAAGCGCGATTCGTGTTCCGGGCGAAGGCGACGTACGGCCTCGTGCAATTCGAGGAGCGGCGGGCGGTGCTCTCGCCGAGCGAGTTTTTCCCGAAGGGGTGAGCGGCCATGGCGAACAACTTCCACACCGATGCGGGATGGCTGCTCGTCGGGATCGATGGGCACAACGGGATCCATTGGCCGTTCGTGCCGACGTGGTTCTTCAAGCTGAACCTCTTGCACCCGCTCTCGATGGGCGACAAGCAGAAGCCGACGGTGATGTTCAATGGCGTGCCGTCGGTGACGCACGGGCACGAGCCCTCGAAATTGTGGCCGCACATCGGCATCTTCCCGAGCCCGCTCGACCTGATGACGCCGCTGCACATCCTGTTCGGCTCGCACAAATGCTGGCTGCCGCGGGGGGCGGTGGAGATCTGCGGGGAGACGTCGACATGTTGCGTGATCGGCGGAGCCATGTCGCTGAACGCCGATTGCTGGGAATACGGCAAATGGCCGACGTCGCTCGTGGAGGATCCGGGCACGGTGCAGACCACGCCGACCGTGATGGATTTCCTCATGGGCGCGGTCTCGCTCGCGGTCGACCTCGTGATCGATCTCGCGTTCGAGGTCGTCATGAACGTCGGCGGCGTGGCGCTCAAGAAGTTCGGCGATAAACTCATTGCCCCGTTCTTCAAGAAGGCGGACGAGGTGGTGGAGGGGGCGGCGAAGAACGCGGACGAGGTGCTCGGCGAGGGGCTCGAATCCGCGGCCAAGCAAAGCGACGAGGTGGCCGGGGAAGCGGCGGAGAGCGCGGCGAAAGGCGCGGACGGGAAAGCCTCGGATCTTTGTGACGAGGTGCGGTGCGAGGGCGGGCATCCGGTCGATCTGACGAGCGGGGACGTGGTCGATCGAAAGGTCGATCTGGTCTTGCCCGGGGCCATTCCGTTCGAGTGGAAGAGGCATTACTCGTCGAAACGCGCGCTCGCGCGGACCTCGCTCGGCCGTGGCGGGTGGGCGCACAATTTCGAGCAATGGATCGAGCGCACGGACGACGGGCTGCTCTCGCTCCGCAGCGAGGAGGGCCGCGACGTGTTTTTCCGCGCGCTCCGCGTGGGGGAGAGCGCGTTCCATCGGATGGATCGGCTGACGCTCCGGGCGCTCGAAGGCGGGGCGTTCGAGGTGACGAGCCACAAGACGCGGCTCGTGCGGCATTTCGCCCCGGAGGAACCGGGCGAGAAGGCGCTTCTCCGATCGATCCGGGACGCGTACGGAAACTCCATCGAGCTCGAATACACGAATGGCCGCCTCCGCCGGGTGATCGATACGGCCGGCCGCGAGGTGCGCGTGAAGACGACGCACGGCGGGCGTATCGCGCGGCTCGAGGTCTGGGTCGGCGATTCCTTCGAGCAGTGGGTCGATTACACGTACGCGAAGATGGGGGAGCTCGCGAGCGTGACGGATGCGCTCGGACAAACGGAGCGGTACGAGTACGACGAGGATCATCGGATGGTGAAGACCACGCTGAAGAACGGCGTGAGTTTTCATTATGCGTACGATCCGGAGACGGGGCGGTGCAAGAAGACGTGGGGGGACGAGGGGCTGCACACGCTGGTCCTCACGTACGACCTGGAAAAACGCGTTACGAAGGTCGAGGGGAATGAGGAGCCGCGGGTCCTTCACTGGAACGAGTCGGGGCTCGTGGTCCGGGAGGAGACGACGGATGGGATCCTGATCGGCACGTGGGAATACGACGCGGACAATTATCTGGTTGGCCAAGCGAATGGGGCCGGCGAGGCGACGCGGTATCGGTACGATAAGAGGGGGAACAAGGTCGAGGAGGTCGATCCTGCGGGGAACGTGACCCGGTGGGAGTACGACGACGATCTTGCTGTGTTGCAGGTGGGCCCCGAAGCATTGACGACGCGGCTCTCGCGGGACGCGTTCGGCGCGCTGCAGAGGGTGGAGTATCCCTCGGGCGTCCGGTACTCGTTCGCGTACGACAAAAAGGGGCGCCTCACCTGCGTGAGCGGGGACGAGGGGATGCTCGTCGAGGTCGCGTACGACGCCCAGCACAACATCGTGGCCGAGCTCGACGCGCGCAGCGCCCGGACGACGTACGAACACGACCTCGTGGGCCGGCCCGTGCGACGAACCGATGCCCTCGGGCGCTTCACGGCGGTGGAGTACGATCGCCTGGGGCAACCCCTGTCCGTGCGGAGGCCGGACGGCACGAGCACGCAATCGGCGTACGATCCGCTGGGCAACCCGATCCGCGTGGTTGACGCGTCGGGGCAGGTCACGCAGATGGAGTACGGCGGGACGGGCGTGCTCACGAAGCTCATGCAGCCGGACGGGCGGGTCTGGCGGTTCAAGTATTCGGCACAGGAGAAGCTCCGCTGCATCGAGAATCCGCGGAACGAGAAATACGAATTCGTTTACGACGCCGCGGGGAAGGTGGTCGAGGAGAGCACGTTCGACGGGCGGGTGCTGAAGTACCGGTACTCGAAATCGGGTAGGCTCGGGCGAATCGATTATCCGGATCGCAGTTATCGTGCGTTCGCGCATGATCCGCTCGGCAACGTGCTGCGCGAGGATACGACGGATGGCCCGATCACGTTCGAGCGAGATCGCATGGGCAGGCTGCTCGGCGCTGTCCTCGAGCAGGACGGCCAGCGGGTCGTCACGATGTTCGAGCGGGACCGGCTGGGGCGCGTCGTGGCCGAGGTGCAGGACGGGCGGCGGCTTCGGTACGAGCTCGATTCGCGTGGGCGCAGGACGGTGCGCGTCATGCCGGACGGCGCGGCCACCCGGTATCGATACGATATGCTCGGCGATCTCGTCGGGCTCTCGCACGATGGCCACGAAATCATGTTCGAGCGCGACGTGTTCGGGCGGGAGACGGCGCGGCGGGACGCCTCGGGGCGGTATTCGATCCGGAGCGAGTACGACTCGATGGATCGGATCATCGAGCAGCGCGTCGAGGCGCGGAGTCCGGGCGGCGGGGTGCCGCAGGCGGTGGTCCAGCGGCTTTGGCAATACGATGCACTCGGACGGGTGAAGCTCGTCGAGGATCGGCGGTGGGGCTCGACGGCGTATCGATATGATCCGGTCGGGCAGCTCGTGGAGGCGCAGCGGGGCAGCCACCACGAGGTGTTTGCATACGATCCGGCGGGGTCGATCCAGAAGATGCTCGACGGGCTGGAGACGGGCCCGGCGAAGGCGGACGAGGCCGAGCCGTGGGAGATCGGCAAGGGGAACTTGCTGCTCCGCACGGATCGCGCGAAGTATTCGTACGATCGGCGGGGGCGTCGGGTATCGAAGGAGGAAGCGGGGCAGCGGACCACCTATCGCTGGGATGCGCGGGACCGGCTGCGCGAGGTCACTCTGCCGTCGGGCGAGCGAGTGTTCTTCACCTATGACGCGTTCGGCCGGCGGCTGCGGAAGGAGATTCAGGACGAATACGGGGATAGGCGATACGCTGTCGATTTCGTCTGGGATGGGGATGTCCTGGCGCAGGACATCGATAGCCGGCACGGCAAACGTTGCTTCGTCCATGCACCGGGCACGTTCTTGCCGCTGCTCCAGGCGGAGCGGGGCGAGGTGTTCTGTTACGTCGTCGATCAGGTGGGGGTGCCGAAGGAGCTGATCGACCGGGAAGGGCGGGTCGCGTGGTCGGCGGCGCATTCGGCGTGGGGGCGCGTCACGGAGACGTACGCGGCGCCGGGGCGGACCGGTCGCGCCGTGGAGTCGCCCTTCCGGCTCCTGGGGCAGTATGCGGACGAGGAGACGGGGCTTTGTTGTACGAGGTTCCGGTACTTCGACGCGTCGGCAGGAAGGTGGTGCAGCCCGGATCCGCTCGGCATCATGGGCGGGCTCGACCTCTTCGCGTTCGGCAGAGACGCCATCAACAACGTCGATCCGCTCGGCTTGGCCTGCCAGAAGCCCGAAAACGCAGTCCACGACGCGAATTATACGATAAACAGACACACGCGTGATGGTAGGATCGTTCAGAAGGACCTCGGAAAGGGCAAAGAAGCGCACATATTCAACGATGACGCAGACCTCGAGGCCCTGGAGGATCTGGTCTGGAAGCACGGCGAGGCGCAAGGAAACGTCCGCGGCTTCGATCGGTTCACGTATACATCGGACACGCCGATCGGTGTGAGGACTCAGAACGGGAGATCCGACGTCCCTCTTTATGTCATAGAGATCAAGGGCAAACTCGAAGGCGATTCGTGGGTATACCACATGGTGCCGAGGACGAGGGTTGCGCAATGAGATCGAAATACAAATGGCTCGAAGCTTGGGTCGATTTTTCGAGCGACCGCCATTACGTACTGCTGGTGCGCGAGCGACTGAGTGGAAAGATCGAAATCGTCGACCCGGCCGAGGACAACAAGGTCATCCATGAGTTCGACAATTACGAGGACGCCGTACACTGGCTCCGCGAAGACGAGTACGATCAGATCGAGGGGCGCGGTGTCCTCGACGAGGATGGCGGGGTCACCTTCGATTGAGCGCGATGCCTCAGGTCCCAGAGCTCCACTTCAATCGTAACCCCGTGTTCTCCAGGACGTCCGCCGCGATCGGGCTCATCAATCGCACCACCCCCGCCCACGTCATCACCACCCGCCTCGCCTCCGCGTCCACCCGCACCGTCTGCAGCACCGCTTCCGGCGTGAACACCTTCGGGCTCCCCGGCGGCGTCACCTCGATTCGCGGCCTCTCCCCCGGCAATTGAAACCTCGTCTCCCCGCTCCCTTCGACGAGCCCCTGCAGAATCACCACCTCGTCCCCCCGGAGCCGCTCCACCGCCATCCCCGGCGCCGCCCCCTGCAGCCCGCGCGGAAGTACGTCGTTTTTCCGGAACGGACCCGCGAGATCTTCCCCGTCCGCGAATTGCATCTCCCGGATCGGCTTCGTCGCCGGATCGTGCTCCAGAAACCCGCCCATGAGCCGCATCATCCGCGGATACCACGTATGCGGCACCCACCCGATCCCCGCAGGCATCGGCTGATCCAACCACTTCTTCCAGCGTGGCACGAAAAACCGCGACGGCGTCAGCGGATCGCCCGGATCCTCGATCTGCGGGAGCAACGCCCCGTCCGCCCGATCCCGGTCCACGTCGATGAAATAAGCCCGCCCCACCTTGTTCCGCGGATACGCGAAGACCCCCTCCTGCCGCGGCGAAGGCTCGATCCTCCGCCCGTTCCGCCGCTTCGGCGGGCAAAGCTCGTCGTGCGCGTACGCGTCGTACCCGCCATACGCGAGATCCCACGCGAGCGGCACGCTCTCGAAGAGCGCCGGATCCGAGAATCGCACCGTCCCCTCGATCGAGACCTCCGCCCGCCGCTCTCCGAGCACCCGGAGCACGCGCGCGTTTTTCCCGACCGCCACCCGCACCGTCGCCTCGCGCGCCTTCCCGCCCGGCGCATACGCCCGCCCCGTCACGATCACGTCGGTCGCGACCTTCGGCGGGAAGAGGTCCATGTCGTCCCGCAGCCCGCGCATGCGGCCGTCGTCGCCCACCTCGAGGTCCGGCTCCCGGCGCACCGGCACCTGCTCGTCCGTGAGCCGCAGCTTGCCCCCGGCGAACGAGTAAGCCCGTTTCGCCACGCACACGAGCCACAACTTGCCGTCCGTGCTCTTCGCGTTCGCGACCGCTTGTGCGCTCGTCATGCCACCCGTTCCCCGAACTCGGTTATCATGGCTTTGTGAAGGACGACGCCGAAAAAAACGCTCCCGCCGCGGCCCTCGCGTCCGCGCGAGGCGAAACGCTCGCCGCGCCAGCGCGCACGATCGGGCTCGCCTCCGGACGATCGATTCAAATCGAGGAGACGGGCCGCGAAGAACACATCCAGGTCCGCGGCGCCGACGGAAACCTCGTCCTCTCGCTCCGCCTCACCGACGAGGGGCCCGTCCTCTCGCTCTCCGCGGTTTCCCTGGAGATCGCCGCCCAGAAGCACCTCGCCCTGAAGAGCGAGACCCTCGCGATCCAGACCTCCGGCGACGCCACGCTCGACGTCGGCGGGAGCTTGCACGAACGCACGCGCGGGAGCGCGATCCGCGAGGTCGGCAAGGCCTCCATCGAGCGCGCCCGCGAGGTGAGCATCGAGGCCGCGCCCGGCGGCGTGGTCGTCAAGGCGAACGACGACGTGTCCATCACCGGCGAGCGCGTGCGGCTCAACTCGGACGAGCCGCCCATGCCCCTCACCTGGGAAGAACACCACGCGCGGCAGGCCAAAAAACTCGCCGCGGCGGCGGAGCGGGCCCACGAGATCGGCGTCCCCGGCCTCGGTCCGCTCCGCATCCCGGAGCCCTGACGCGCGCCTCACGCCCGCCGCGCGGCCCGGAGCGCGTCGTTCGCCGCGTCCCCGAGCTTCATGTCCGTCGCCACCTTCCGCGTCCACAGCCGCACGATCGGCATGAGCGCGGGGCGCTGGATCCGCAACGCGTCGAGCGCCTCGTTCGCCTTGCCACGTTCGAGCGCGACGAGCAGCCGCGTGAACGCCTCCAGCGTGATCGGGCCGCGGAAGGACTCCACCTTCGCCACGTACGCCGCGTCGTAGGCCCCGCGCAGCTTGTGTGTCCCGCGCGCCGACTCCGCCTCGATCGCCTCGGCCCAGCGTCGCTCGTTCTTTCGCCAGGAGCGCTCGCGCAGCGCGTGCGCCTCGAGCACCTTCGCGCGCTCCTGCTTCCCTTCGGCAAGCTCGGCGGCGATGGCCGCGGTCTGCTCGATCGTGAGCTCGATCGGCGCCTCGGGCTCCTCCGGCGCCGTTTTCAGCTTGCCCGCCGGCTCCGTGGTCGGCGCGGGCTCGATGCTGGTCGCCGCGGCCGCGACGGGGGCCTCTGCGGGTGGTTTGTCGAAGGCCGCGAGGGGGCCGAGCATCGCGGGTTTTTCCACGACCCGCGACGTCGTCGGCTCCGCCTCGATGTTCGCCACGATGCCCAGGAGCGCCGGCGGGCGCACGTCGAAGCGCATCGGCGGCACGTTTGTCCGCGCCTCCGTGCGTTCCTCTTTCGCCGGTGCAGGGACGTCGAACGGCTTCGTATCGGGCGGCTCCGGGGTCACCTCCACCGGCGCTGGGCGCCTCGTCTGCTCGAACGGCGTGGCCGGCTTCGAGGCCGCCAGGGAAGGGAAGTGGGTCAACGTCCTCGGGCCCGAGCCCTCGTCCTGGTCCCTCGGCGGAGGCGCAGCGCGCGTGGCCTCGTCGCGGGTCGCGATGCTCGGCAAACCCGGCCCTCCCTGGACAAACGGGAGCACGGGCGCCTCCGGGACGTTTTTCCCCCCCGACGTCACGACCGGCAGCGTCGCCTCCACGTCGCCCCCGGCGAGCGCCGCCGCGCCCCCCATCGAGACCGCGACGAGCCCGACCTCCGCGGCATGCGCGAGCAAGACCACGCCGCGCCACACCAGCATCGCGAGCTGCCGGTCCGTGTCGAAGGTCAACGTGTCACAGCGGAGCCGCACCTCCTGCGGCGCCCCCCCCATGCGTTCCACGGTCACGCGCGGGACGACACGGGCGAGCTTCGTTTCGAGCCGCGGATACGACGGGTGCAGGTTCACGAGCACGATCGGCTCGTCCCCCGCGAGGTTCGCGAGCTGCTGATCGCCGGGCGCGAGGTTGAAGTACGCGCCATCCACGTCTTCGGGCAGCGGCTTCGTGTTCCAGGTGCGTGCATCCCAGCTCGCCGCGTGTTTTCCGAGGAGCGAAAGACGCGCAGGCGATGTCGGCGCGACGGGGCCGAAGCCCTCCGCGATCCAGCCGCGATCCGCGCGGACCTCGACCGCCTTCTGCAAGGTCCCCACGCCGAGCTGCGCGACGAGCGCGGAAGCCGCGGGCGCCTTCGGCGGATGGGCGTGGCCGAGCACGAGCACGTCGGCCCTTCGTTTGAACGGGGCCATGTCGCTCGCGGGGCTCTTCGTGTCCCAGACTGCCTCGCGTCGCGCGGCGAGCGGCGACTCGCCGGGCGCGAGCTCGAAGGTCGCCTTGCAGATCACGGTGACTGCGTGCGCGCCCTGTCGCGGCTGCCAGGGGAACAAGGAGGCGCGCAGGGCGCAGAACGACACGACATTCATGGGCGCAGCCTACCGCGATGCGGCACCGGTCAGAAAGCTTCCGCGGCTGCGCGCCGTCAGCTCTTGAGGAACGCGAGGAGATCGGCGTTGAGGCGGTCCTTCTCCGTCGCCGCGAGCCCGTGCGAGCCGCCCTTGTAGATCTCGAGCCGCGCATTCTTCACGAGCTTGGCGGCGGCGAGCGCGCTCGCGCCGATGGGGACGATCTGATCGTCGTCGCCGTGGATGATGAGCGTCGGCACGTCGATCTTCTTCAGATCCTCGGTGAAATCCGTCTCGGAGAACGCCTTGATGCAGTCGAGGGCGTTCTTGAGGCCGGCCTGCATGCCCTGGAGCCAGAAGGTGTCTCGGAGCCCTTGGGAAACCTTCGCGCCTGCACGGTTTGCCCCGTAAAACGGGAGCGTCAGGTCCTTGAAGAACTGCGCGCGATCGGCGTGGACGCCCGCGCGAATGCCGTCGAACGTCTCGATCGGCAGGCCGCCCGGATTCGCGGGGGTCTTCAGCATGAGCGGCGGCACGGCGCCGACGAGGACGGCCTTGGCGACACGCGCCGTTCCGTGGCGACCGATGTAGCGCGTCACTTCGCCGCCGCCGGTCGAATGCCCGACGAGCGTCACGCCTCGGAGATCGAGGTGCTCGATGAGCTCGCTCAGGTCATCGGCATAGGTGTCCATCTCATTGCCGTTCCAGGGTTGGCTGGATCGGCCGTGACCGCGGCGATCGTGGGCGATGCACCGGAAGCCGTGCGAGGCGAGGAAGACCATCTGGTCCTCCCAGGCATCCCCGTTGAGCGGCCAGCCGTGGCTGAAAACGACGGGCTGCCCGCTGCCCCAGTCCTTGTAATAGATCTGCGTTCCGTCTTTGACGGTCAAAGTTGCCATGCGACAACCTCCTTCATTCTCTTTCGTGGTTTCCCGACCGTGATGAGAAAGGTGCGCGTATCACGCGGAACGTTGGTGTCGACTGCCACGTCAGAACGCGAAACAGTCGCAAGCGCCGTCGAACAGGTTGCCGAGCTCCGACAGCCATCGCGGAAGACCGAAGGCCGCCTGGGCGCCAGGCTGTGCGTGCATCGGCATGCAACGACGCGCCGCGGGGAGCGCGGCCTGCGAGGTCTGCCGAAAGGCTCCCGGATGACGGTGCACCGGCGACCAGTCCGGCATCACCGGCAGGTCTCCCGGATCGAGCGGCTTGAATTCTTCGGCGGCGTACACCGGTTTGCCGCCGAGG
Source organism: Polyangium jinanense (assembly GCF_028435265.1). Lineage (GTDB taxonomy): Bacteria > Myxococcota_A > Polyangia > Polyangiales > Polyangiaceae > Polyangium > Polyangium jinanense. The sequence goes on from NZ_JAGTJK010000034.1 coordinate 80,530, forward strand.
ATGGTGAGCACCGATTCGAGCGCTTTGATCTCCTCGTCGGGAATCTTGAAGTAGTCGGCGGTCAGCACCGCCAGATCGGCGAGCTGCCCGGGTGCGATCGCGCCGCGCGTCCCTTGCTCCCGTGACATCCAGGTGCTGCCCTGGGTGTAGAGCCGAAGCGCTTCCTCCCTCGTCAGTCGCGCTTTCTCCGGATAAAGCGAAAGCCCGCCGAGCGTCTTTCCCGTGGTCATCCAGTACAGGGAGACGAACGGATTGTAGCTCGCGACGCGCGTCGCGTCCGTGCCTGCGCCGACCGGTACACCGAGCTCCAGCATTCGCCGGAGGGGAGGCGTGCGCTCGGCCGCCTTCGCGCCGTAACGGTCGACGAAGTATTCGCCCTGGAAGGCCATCCGGTGCTGGACCGCGATCCCTCCGCCGAGCGCTTTGACGCGCTCGATGTTCCGATCGGTGATCGTCTCGCAATGGTCGAAGAACCAGTGCAGCCCATCGAGCGGAACGTCTCGATGGACCTTCTCGAAGATGGACAGGAACCGGGAGATCGATTCGTCGTACGTCGCATGAAGCCGGAACGGCCATTGGTTCTCGGCCAGGAAACGCACGACGCGCTCGAGCTCGCTCTCGAGCTTCTCGGGGAGGTCGGGACGTGGCTCGAGGAAGTCCTCGAAATCCGCCGCGGAAAACACGAGCATCTCGCCCGCGCCGTTGCACCGGAGCATGTCGTCGCCGTCGCCCGGCTTCACGACCTTCGACCAGCGCACGAAATCTTCGAGCTCGGCGCCGGCTTTTTGCGTGAACAGGTTGTAGGCGATGCGCAAGGTCATCTCGCCGCGCGCGTGGAGCTCGCGGATGATCTCGTAGTCCTCCGGATAATTCTGGAAGCCTCCACCCGCGTCGCATACGCTCGTCACGCCGAGCCGGTTGAGCTCTCGCATGAAGTGGCGGGTCGAGTTGTACTGGTATTCGGGGGGAAGCTTCGGACCTTTCGCGAGCGTCGCGTAAAGGATGGTCGCGTTCGGCTTCGCGATGAGCATCCCGGTGGGGTTGCCCGCCTTGTCGCGGACGATCGTGCCGCCGGGCGGGTCGGGGGTATCTTTCGTGTACCCGCACGCGCGGAGCGCCGCGCGGTTGAGCAAGGCCCGGCAGTAGAGGTGCAGGACGAAGACCGGCGTGTCGGGCGCCGCCGCATTGATCTCGTCGAGCGTTGGCATCCGCCGTTCGGCGAACTGGAACTCGCTCCATCCGCCGACGACGCGTACCCATTGCGGCGCGGGCGTGCGGGCCGCCTGGTCGCGGAGCATCTCGAGGGCCAGTGCCAGGGAGGGCACGCCTTCCCAGCGCAGCTCCATGTTGTAGTTCAGTCCGCCGCGGATGACGTGGAGGTGCGAATCGTAGAGCCCCGGAATGACCCTGCGCCCGCCGAGATCGACGACCTTCGTCTCGGGGCCGCGCTCGAATTGCGAAGCGTTGTCGACTCCGGCGATCCGGCCGCCTGCGACGACCACCTCCTTCGCTTCGGGATGGCTCGGATCGAGCGTGGTGATGCGCCCGTTGTGGAGGATGAGGTCGGCTGTGGTCGTCATGAGGTCTTGTTCCCGGGGTGAAGCCATGGATGCGCGAGCTTCACGAGCAAGGGCATGGCGCCCCACGTGAGAACCGCAACGATGCCTCCGGCGATGACGCCGGAGGCGAGGACTTGCGGGAAATTCGGGCCGAGCAAGGGCAGGAGGATCGCCGGGACGGCCATACTGACCGGCCACACGGCGATCCAGGTGAGCAAGGCCATCTTCCATCGCGGCGGCATGGCCTCCGCGGGGGTGCGAAACCAGGCCTCGAGGCCTTCCAATCGTCGATACGTCGGTTCACCTTCCACCATCGGCGCGATCCGAGCGAGCCATTCTTTGTAAAGGGCCGTCTCGTAAAATGCGTCGCGGTCGGCGGCGCTGGCGAAGCTGCGCAGGATGCCATACTCGGTCGAGTCGGAGCCGGGCGGCGGATAGATGCAATGCACCCCCCTCGCTCCAGGCTCGGCCAAGGACCGGCTGGCGAATTCGGTGAGGGCGCGTTCGAAGGCCTCGATGTGCGTCTTCCGAACGCGCCGGACGATGGCGATGTGGATGGTCTCGGCCATGGCTCTGCCGTCCGTGATCAGTGACCGGACTTCTTGGGCACGATCTGGGGCTTCACCGCCGATTGCGGCGCGTGATGGACCATCGTGTAGGCATACTCGACGCCCACGCCGTAGGCGCCGCCGTGCTGCTTGATGAGGCCCATGAGCTGGTTGTAGTGCTCCCGCTTCGCCCAGTCGCGCTGCCATTCGAGGAGCGCGGGGATCGTCGTCAGCCGGACCGCGCCCGCCTGGACCATCCGGGACAGCGACGCTTCATGCGCGGCCGGGGAGGTCGCGCCGCAGCAGTCCTCGACGATGTAGACGTTGTATCCGGCGCCGAGCATTTCGATGGCGGGCCAGGTCACGCAGACCTCGGTCCAGAGGCCCGTGAGGAGAATGTTCTTCCTGCCCGTCGCCTCGATCGCGGCGCGGAAGCCCGCGTCATCCCACGAATTCATGGACGTCCGTTCGACGACCGGTTGCCCCGGGAACACGTCGAGGAGCTGCGGCCAGACGTACCCGCTGAAGGACTCCGTCTCCACCGCGGTGAGGACGGCGGGAACGCCGAACTCCTTCGCGCACTTCGCGAGCAGCGTCACGTTGTTGATGAGCGTCGCACGATCGATGTTGGCGACGCCGAACGTCATCTGCGGCTGATGGTCGATGAAAACGACCGCGCTGTCTTCCGGCGTATAGAGCTTGTGATACTTGTTCATCGTCGTTGCACCTGGAATGTGGGTTATCGTTCGAGCCGCCAAGCCAAAGCCTGTCGATCGAGCGGGCGGCGCAAGACTACCTGCTTCTGGCGGGAGACGCCATCGATTTTGCGGCCGACGTCTCCGTCCTGCAAACGAACGAACGACCTCTCCTCCTTTCGAAGGGTTGACAGTCGGTCGAAATTCGGAGGTGGCCTACATGCAATCGGCGAGGTTCAATACGTGCACGTGGTGCACGCCATTGATCTTGCGGCGGAGGGGCGCCTCCTTCGAATGGCGGATCTCGTACTCCGCCATTCGAAGGAGGGCGGCACAGCCACGGGAACCGCGTGCGCGTCTGCATTCGAGCTTCCCTCCCACGCCAGCTTGTGCCAACATGCGATGGCGTGCGGTCCAGGCACGATGATTCGAACAGACCCGAGGTCCCGACGCGGTCGGGCTCTCCGCCGATGCCGTCCGAGCACGCCCGCGCATCCGACCGGGAAGAACTCCTCGAGCTTCTGTTCGCAAACGTCGCGGAAGCCATGGCGCTCGTCGAGCCGAACGGGCGGATCGTCGAGGTGAATCCCGCGGCTTGCGCGATGCTCGGTCGCGGGAAGAGCGATATCGTCGGGACGTACCCGTGGGATTTCGTGACGAGCGCATCGCGCGACGAGATCCTCGAAGCGCTCGGTCGCGTCGAGCCGTCGGGGCCGGCCTCCGTCCAGTGCACGTATCGACGAATCTCCGGCGAGCTCGGGACCATGGACGTGCGGCTTTCGCGCCTTGGTTGCCCGAGGCGCGATTGGCTCATCGCGAGCTGTCGAGACATCACCGAGGAAAAGCGACTCCAAGCACGATGGTCCGATGCCAGCGAACGGGAAAGCGCCGCGGAAGAGCTGCAACGATTGAACGCGGAGCTTTTGCAGCAGGCATCGCATCTAAGGGAGATCAACCAGACGCTGCTCGATAGCGAGCAACGTCTGAGGCTGGCCATCGAAACGGGAAGAATTGGTTTGTGGGTCTGGAACTCCACGGACCTGGGCAACGTGGGCGACTGGTCGCAGCGGATGAAGGAGATTTTCGGGCTACCGCTGGACGCAGAGGTGACACACGACATGTTTTTGAAGTGTGTTCACCCGGACGACCGGACGCGCGTGGACAGCTCGGTCATGCAAGCGCTCGCCGGCGCGAATGGCGGCGAATATCGCACGGAGTACCGCACGATTCATCCGCGAGACGGGTCGGTGCAATGGGTGACGGCCCGCGGCCAGGCCTTCTTCGACGCGGACGGCCAAGCAATTCGTTTCATCGGCACGGTGATGGATATCACCGAGCGTAAACGTGCCGAGGAAGCCTCCGCGCGTCTGAACATGGAGCTCGAGCGGCGGATCCGCGAGCGCACGGCGGATCTGGAGCGCATCAACCAGGCGTTCCGTGTCGAAATCGAGGAACGAAGGAAAAGCGAGGCCTCGTTGACCCGGACCCAGCGTCTGACCCAAACGGGAAGCGCGACCTGGATCCTCTCGACGCGAAAGCTCCTCTGGTCGGACGAGACCTATCGACTCTTCGAACTTCCTCCCGACACGAAACTCACGCCCGAGCTGGTCGCCTCGAGGGTCCACCCCGAGGACCTCCCCCTCTACCTTCAGGCGTTCTCCGGCAAGGGCGAGGATCTTCATTTTGGCCACCGCCTGGTGATGCCCGACGGCTACATCAAATACGTGGAGGTCTACGCCACGGCCCTGCGCGACGACGCGGGCCAGATCATCGAATGGGCGGGAGCGCTTCGCGACGTGACCTCGATCAAACGATCCGCGGAAGCCTTGCAGGCCTCGGAGCACCTCGCCCGTGGTCAGTTCGCGGCGCTCACCCGCACGCTGGATGTGCTCGCCCAGGAGTCGAATCCCGAACGACTCCTGGAGCATGTCTTGCGCATGATCGCTGGACGCCTGAATGGGCAGAGTGTCAGCGTGTACGAACGAAACGGCGAAAGCAGCGAGATGGACATGGTCGCGACGTTCGAGGACGATCGGCTGCACGCTCCCTCGAAGGACCTGTCCTCGGTCAAAAGGGTCACACTCTTCACGGAAGACCATCCCGTCTGGAGCGAGGCACTCCGCACCGGCGTCGATATCGTCGTCGGGGAGATCGATTGCGACCCTCCGCGCATTCGACTCGGGAGCCGTGAGAATTCGCCCTGGTATCCATGGCACGGAGACATGCCGCACGATCCCAACATGTCGGTGATCTACAAGCGGCTGGCAGCGATGGGCGTCGTGGCCACGCTGACGGTCCCGACGCTGATCGGCGGCAAGCTGGCCGGCTTCATCGGGATCCGGTCGAGGCACAAGAACCTGTTTCAAACGAGTGAGATGGAGCTCGCTCGTGCGTTGGCCCATCAGGCCATGCTCGCCATTCAGCTCATGCGGCTGTCCCGACAAAGCCGGGAGGCGGCCATCGCCGCGGAGCGCAACCGTATGGCGCGAGATCTCCACGACACGCTGGCGCAAGGATTCACCGGCGTGATCGTGCAACTGGAGGCAACGGAGGACGCCTGGTCGAGAGGCTTGCTCCCCGAGGCCGGAAAACACCTCGTCCGCGCACAAGAGCTCGCGCGAGGGAGCCTGCAAGAGGCGCGACGGTCCGCGCACGCGCTTCGATCGCAGGCGCTCGCCGAGAAGAGTCTCAGTGAAGCGATGGGGGATCTGATCAAGAAGATGACCAGCGGGACCAGCGTGGTCGGCGTGTTCACGCTGGAGGGCAGCCCCTGGCCGCTCAGCAACGAGTGGGAGGAAAACCTGCTGCGTATCGGTCAAGAGGTGCTGACGAACACGTTGCGGCACGCGCGCGCGCGCCATTTCAACGCTCGTCTCGCGTTCGAGCCACACAGGCTCCGATTCGAGCTGCGGGACGACGGCCTGGGTTTTGATCCTTCGGCGCAAAACGAAGGCCTCGGATTGATCGGGATCAAGGAGCGGGTCGAAGTGATGGGCGGTCAGTTGACCATTCGAAGCGCGGAAGGAAGCGGGACGGCCATCGTGGCGTCCTTGCCAGCTCCGTACCCCTATGACGACTTCACCCTATGAAATACCCTGCCGAAACGCAAGCGACCCCTTCGGGCTCGGATAAAATTCGGGTGCTCATCGCCGACGATCACGTCACGGTGCTCGAGGGCCTTTCGGCCATCATCAGTCGCCAACCCGACATGGAGGTCGTGGCCGCGGCCTCCGATGGCCGGCAGGTGGTGGAGCTTTGGCAAGAGCATCGCCCGGACATCGCGCTCATCGACATCCGCATGCCCGTGCTGGATGGCGTCGCGGCGATCGAGGAGATCCGGAGGAACGACGCGTCCGCCCGCTTGATCGTCCTCACCACGTTCGACACCGATAGCGACCTCCTCAACGCCGTCAAAGCCGGCGCGAAGGGGTATCTCTTGAAGGATTCGCGCCGTGAGGAGCTCCTCGACTGCATCCGCAGAGTGCATCGTGGAGAGACGTGCCTCCCTGCATCCCTGGTGCAAAAGCTGGCAGCAAGTTTGAGCCGCGAAGCCCTCACGAGCCGCGAGGTGGAGGTGCTCGAGTATCTGGCGCGCGGTCAGAGCAACAAGGAGATCAGCGCGTTGCTCGGCATCGGTGAGACGACGGTGAAATCGCACCTCAGGAGCATTTTTCGCAAGCTCGATGTGCTCAGCCGGACGGAAGCCATTGCCACCGCGAGCCGTCTCGGATTGATCAAGCTGTAGCGCCCCCGCCAGCTCGTCAGGGGATCGTCAGCAGCATCCAATCGACGGCGTCGAGCGAGAACGTCGGCTGCTCCGCGAGCGTGAGGGTCTTGGCGCCCCAGGTGTTCTGTACGAGCACGCCGAGGCTGCCATTGGCGAGCATGGCGGCGCTCGTGTCCACCTGGACGTCGGTGGTGAGGAGCGTGGTCGTCGCGACGGCACCCTCGCTCAGCGTATGTCCCGTGGTCGGAGACGTCAGCGCCAGATGGCCGTCCGCGACAGCCTGCCTGCCAGCGCCACATCTCCGCCGGGAAATGGGACCAGCGTCACCCTGTCCAGGGTCGGCGCCGCGAGGCTCGCCAGCGGGCCGGCCGCCGGGGTCGGCGGGTCGTCCGGGGTCGGGTCGGTGGGATCGCCGGTGCTCGTCGTGCCCTGCGGCGGGGCGCAAGCGCCGAGGGCCATGGCCAGCGCGCCCAGACACAAGCAGCGGCGAGCGAGAGAACGGATGGGGGTGAAGTTCATGGTGAGGAAGCTCCGGAGCGTTCAGGCTTTGGTTACTTGTAAGACTGCTTTCTACTCCTTCATCCAGCCATTCGCGCGACGGCGGATCCGCATGGGGCGTCTCCGGGGAGCCCATGCCTTAACGAAACGCTTGCGTTTCGCTCGGGCTTGCTCTACCTTCCGGATGAGTACGGTACCGTTTCGTATCGATCGTTCCGCGGGCTGCCGTGCCCCGCGGCAGAGGCCGTGATTTGCTCGGCGCGCGGGTTATCCTGGCGCGCCATGCCGCCCTCGAACCCTGGTGGGAAGAAGATGTCGACGAGCGAGCCCCAGAGCGCGGAATCGACGCCGATGCGCAGCCGCCTCTCCCCCGCGCAGGAGCAGGCGATCCTCGACACCGCCATGAAGCTCGTCGCCGAGGTGGGCTACGACCTCACGTCCATCGACGAAATCGCCCGCCGCGCCCGCGCCAGCAAGGCGACGATCTACCGCCGCTGGAAGAGCAAGGCCGACCTCGTGTTCGCGGGCCTCTTGCGAGGCGCCCAAAGGCCGTCCGAGGTGAGCGTCGGCGCGTCGCTGCGCGAGGACTTCATCCTTGCGCTGAGCGCGTTCTGCGCGACGGTCACTTCCGGCAAAGATCTCCTCATCGGGCTCATGTCGGTGTTTCACGCGCACCCCGAGCTCTGGCGGCTCGTGCGCGAGCAGTTCGTGAAGCGCGAGCAAGCGAGCATCATCGGGGTACTCGAGCGGGCGGTGGCCCGCGGCGAGATTCCCGCAATGCCCAAGGATCCCACGAAGATCATCGAGGTCGCCATGGCCCTGACGTCCCACCGCCTCCTCCTCTTACGGGCTCCGCTCGACGCGGACTTCGTCACCTATGTGGTCGACGAGGTCCTGCTCCCGCTCCTCGACGCGCAGCTCATACGGTCGCCCCGGCGCATCGCCGCCCCGGCGTCGCCGAGCTCGCCGCCGGAGGCAAAACCCGCCGCCCGCAAGCGGCGCCCCGACTGATTTTTCCGGGGCGGAAGCAGCGCCCGGAATCCTGAACGCTGAACCGGGCGCGCCCATGCGCGTTCTCGGGAGAGCTCCATCCAGCCGTCGTGTGTAAAACCAGAGAGGTAGCTTATGCGAACCATTGCGCTCACCGCGATTGCCATCGTCTCCACCGCACTCCCCCTGCTCGGATGCTCGAGCGAGCCGAGTGACGCAGGGACCGCCGCCGGTCCGACCTTCCACAAGGACGTGGCGCCGATCCTCCAGAAGCATTGCCAGAGTTGCCATTCCCCTGGCCAGATCGCGTCCTTCAGCCTGATCGAATACGCGCAGGTGAAGAACCTCGCCGAGCTCATCGTGATGCGGACGCAGGATGGGACCATGCCGCCCTGGGGCGCGATCAACACCGACGAATGCGAGCCGAGGTTTGGCTGGCAGCACGATTCCCGGCTCTCGGACGCGGAGCTCGCGACGCTCGAGGCCTGGGCGAACGCCGGCGCGCCCGAGGGCGACCCCAAGGACGCGCCGGCAGGGGAGCCGACCAAGGGCGCCGATCTGACCCGGGTCGACCTCACGTTGCAGCCCCAAAAGCCTTTCGTCGCGAGCGGGGAGCAGGACCAGTTGATCTGCTTCGTCCTCGATCCGCAGCTATCACAAGACGTCTACGTCAGCGCCAGCAAGATTGTCCCGGGAAACCTGAAGGTCGCCCACCACGGCGTGGTCTTCGTCGACCCGGACGGGGAGAGCCTCGCCCTGGCAAACGCAGACGGGTATTACGAATGCTTCGGGTCGATCGGCCTCAAGAAATCCGCATTCCTTACGCCGTGGGTGCCGGGCGCACAGCCGACGGTCTTCCCGTCCAATGCCGGAGCCTTCGTCCGCGCAGGCTCCAAGCTGGTGCTCCAGATGCATTACCACCCGGCAGGCGCGACCGCCGACCCCGATTCGACGAAGGTGGAGCTGCAATTCCACCCGGCCGTGCCCGAATACAGGGCGGAGTTCCTGCCGGTCGCCGTCCCCGTCCCGCTCCCGAGCGGGGACGGCCTGCAGCCGGGGCCGGACGACGCGAATGGAATCGAATTCAGGATCCCCGCCGGGGCCAAGGCCCACACCGAGATGGTCCGGATGACGCTGCCCACGGAGGTCGGGGGGCAGCCGGTCCCGGAGATGAAGGTCTACAGCGTCATGAACCACATGCATTACGTCGGGGTGGACGGGAAGATCACGGTCCGCCGCGCCGCCGCGCAAGGGAGCGACCCGGCGAACGAATGCCTGCTCCAGACGAAATGGGACTTCAACTGGCAGCAGACCTATACCTACGACGCCCCGATCGAGGATCTCCCCACGTTGCGGGGAGGGGACATCATCGATGTCCGCTGCACCTACGACAACACGCTGGAAAACCCCTTCTTGAAGCGAGCGCTCATCGAGCAGCATCTCACTTCGCCCCAGGAAGTGACCTACGGCGAGACCACCCTCGACGAGATGTGCGTCGGCATTCTCAACACGTTCGTCAAGAATTGACTTGACCCGCTCCGGAGGGGCCTGAGCAGTGGTTTCATCTGGGAGCCGCTGCGCTGGGGCGTTGCCCCAGGCCCCACCGGGGCCTGCGCAAGCGCTGGACCGTTTGTCAATGGCGGGGGCTCATCGAGGGGCCAGGCGTACGCGAGGAACGCCCGGTTGTGGTGTTGCTACATTTTGTTGATACTCTTGTAATGTTTTGACCGACAGGAAGACGCCCGTATCCTCGTCGCATGCAAAGGCAACGTCTCGTCGTTTCTCGCTTGTCGCGCTCCGCCTGGCTCGTGGCAGCTCTCTGCATCGGCGCATGCACGATCGATCAGGTACAGGAGGACGACGAGTACGCGAGCTCCTCCGAGCTCTCCGTTACCATCGTAAACCCCGGCTTCGAAAGCGACAAGACCAGCTGGGGGGACCCGTCCCTCTTCGAAATATCTACGAGTGACAAACACTCGGGGACGAAGTCTGCCAAGATCTCCTCGTCGGGTGGGCGCTTCGAACAGACGGTCACGGTCACGGCGAATACCGCGTACAGCCTCACCGCGTGGGTGCTGGGGAAAGGCACCGTCGGCGTGAAGAGCGGCTCTACGGTTCTCGGCAGCCAGAGTATCAACAGCGGCTCCACGTGGACGCAGTTCACGGTCGCGTTCAACTCCGGCAGCGCCACGTCCGTGACCCTTTACGGCGCGTACAACGGCGGAACAGGACGATTCGATGATTTCGCGCTGAACACGAGCAGCAGCAGCACGACCAGTAGCAGCAGCAGTAGCAGCAGCAGTAGCAGCAGCAGCAGCAGTAGTAGCAGCAGCAGCTCCGGCGGCGGCACGGGCGGTGCTCCCGCGCAATACCCGTCCGACGTCCTGGATCTGACGAACTGGAAGCTCACCTTGCCCGTCGATACGGCGCACGCGGGCAGCCCCGACGAGATCAAGCAGCCGGAGCTGACGGGTTACGAAAGCAGCCCCTATTTCTTGCTGAATACCACGGGCGATGCGGTGGTATTCCGCGCCCACGCCGGCGGATACACCACGAGCAACTCGGGTTATCCCAGGTCGGAGCTGCGGGAGATGAAGAACCTCGGCGCCGACAATGCGATCTGGTCGTCCTCGTCCGGCACGCACACGATGTACATCGATCAGAAGATCACGCACCTGCCCACCGTGAAGCCACACATCGTCGTCGGGCAGATCCACGACGACTCGGACGACGTCATCGTCTACAGGCTGGAAGGCCAGAAGCTGTTCATCGATCTCAACGGCACCGACGGGCCCACCCTCACGTCCTCGTACGTGCTGGGGACCCGCTTCAACGTGAAGTTCGAGGTCTCGGCCAACCAGGTGAAGTGCTATTACAACGGCACGCTGAAGTACACCTACCCCAAAACCTTCTCCGGGGCGTATTTCAAGGCAGGCGCCTACGTGCAATCGTCCTGCCAGGGCGAAAAGCAGGTCCCCGGTGAATCCTGCGACGCGTATGGCGAGGTCGAGATCTACGACGTGCAGATCGTGCATCAGTGATCACGCAGTCACCCGTCACCGACCGGACCGAGGGCCGCTCGCCAGGCTACGCAACTGCGTTCCTCACGCTATCGTGCGGCAGCATGGCCGTCGGTGTGATCGACTGGAGAATGCTGCTGGTTTTTGGCTGGCCGGCGCTCTCGTGGGCGCTCGTCGGGTTCGCTTACCTTTGGCCCGGCGCCGGGATCTTCGAAAAACGCGGCGCACGTCTCACCTGGCATCGAAAACTGCTTCTGCTTCCGCACATGGTCCTGCTCTACGCGACGTGGCACGCAGTGCGGGCGTTGTCGCGCGAGCCTGCGTTCGCACGACTGGGAGAGGACATCCTGATCGGTCGGCGATTGCTGCCCGGAGAGTTCCCGGCTGTGAGGACCGTCGTTGACCTGGCCGCGGAGCTCGACGAGCACATTCCGGCCGGCACGACCTATCTCTCGTGCCCGATCCTGGATGGAGCGCCCTTGCCGCCCGATGTGCTTCGACAAGTAGCGAAGCGGATATCCGCCGCGCCAGCACCGGTGTACATTCATTGTGCCCAAGGGCATGGTCGCACCGCGATGGTTGCATCTGCTGTCCTGCTCGAGCGAGGGGTCGCCACGTCTGTGGACGCCGCGCTCACCCTGGTACGTGAAGCGCGCCCAGCGGCTCGTCCCAACCGTGCACAGGTGCAGGCTCTTCTCGACGCTTGGGCACAAGTCCGCTAACTGAGTGAGGCGGACGACGCCGTGCAGGAAGCCAGGCTGCGGCTCCACCGCGTCAAGGAGACGGCCTCGGCTCCCGACGCCGATCTCACCCGCCAGCGGGACGTCGTCGACGCCTTCGTCCGTCGTGCTCGATCCGGACATCGTCCTGCGCGCCGACTACGGCGCCGCGACCGCGCTCGCCTCGCGCAAGGTCCACGGCGCGGCGGCTGTGGCCAAGCAGGCGCTCACCTTCTCCCGTCTCGGCGGCCCGGAGCTCGTGCGCTGGCCTGCCGACCCCGAACGCCTGCGCCGGCTCGACCTGGCCGTCCTCCCCGACTGACGAGCCAACTCGCCACGCGGCGTCGTGGCCGGTCGTTGCGTTCGCTCTACGCATCGTTATTGCGCAAAGTGAAACAGTGACTTCTTGTTTGCGTCTATTCTTACGACGCTCGGCATGATCTAGATTCTCGACGTCGACGCCGCGAAACATCGAAGGCGACCCGGCTCAACGCGCTTGCGAGGGAGAATCCTCATGTCTGCCACCACTTCGACCCCGATTCCCGTCACCCATCACCGGACCGCGACCGTCGAGGGCCTCACGATCTTCTACCGCGAGGCCGGCCCTGCCGACGCCCCGGTGGTCGTGTTGCTCCACGGCTTCCCGAGCTCGTCGCACATGTATCGCAACCTCATTCCCGCGCTCGCCGACCGCTACCGCGTGATCGCCCCCGACCTGCCGGGGTTCGGCCTGTCCGCGATGCCACCGCGCGAGGAATTCGAATACAGTTTCGCCAAGTTCGCCGATATTGTCGACGGCCTGCTCCAGCAGCTCGGCGCCGAGCGTTACGCGCTCTACGTCATGGACTATGGCGCGCCAACGGGCTTTCGACTTGCACTCAAGCATCCCGAGCGCGTGGCTGCGCTCATCACGCAGAACGGCAATGCCTACGAGGATGGCCTCCAGGCCTTCTGGGATCCCATCAAAGCGCTCTGGGCCGACCATTCGAAGGCCAATCGGGACGCGCTCAGGCCTTTCATGACGCCCGAGATCACGAAGTTCCAGTATGTCGATGGCGTGAAGGACATCTCGCGGCTCGATCCCGCCGCCTGGCTCTACGACCAGATCTTCCTGGACCGCCCCGGCAATGTCGAGATCCAGCTCGACCTCTTTTACGATTACCGTAACAATGTCGCGCTTTATCCCGCGTTCCAGGCGTTCTTCCGGACGCACCGCCCGCCGACGTTGATCGCCTGGGGCGCGAACGACAGCATCTTCCCGGCCGAGGGCGCCAGGGCCTTCCTGCGCGACCTGCCCGACGCCGAGCTCCATCTTCTCGATAGCGGCCACTTCGCCTTCGAGGACAAGGCCGACGAGATCGTGCCGCTGATGCGCGACTTCCTCGCCCGCCACTTGCCGGCGTGACCAGCAAACCCATCACATATCGATTCCAAGGAGAGACATCCATGAGCAAGAAAGTCGTCATCATCACGGGCGCATCACAAGGCATCGGCGCCGGCCTCGTCGAGGGCTATCGCAAGAAGGGCTTTCGCGTCGTCGCCAACTCGCGCTCGATCAAGCCCGACGCCTTCGGGGGTGATCCCGACGTCCTGATCGTCGACGGCGACGTCGGCCATCCCGAGACGGCAAAGAAGATCGTGGACGCCGCCGTCGCCACGTTCGGCCGGGTCGACACGCTCGTCAACAATGCCGGCATCTTCATCGCCAAGCCGTTCACCGAATACACGGCCGAGGATTTTTCGAGGAAGATCCACGTCAACGTCGCCGGTTTTTTCTATGTGACCCAGGCGGCCGTCACCCAGTTCTTGAAGCAGGGTGAGGGCGGGCATATCGTCAGCATCACGACCTCGCTCGTCAATCAGCCGATCAAGGGCGTGCCCTCGGTGATCGCGTCGCTGACGAAGGGCGGGATCGACGCGGCAACCCGCAGCCTCGCGATCGAATATGCCGCGAGCGGCATCCGCGCGAATGTGGTTTCGCCGGGCATCATCAAGACGCCGATGCACGCGCCCGAGACGCATGCGACCCTCGACGGCCTGCACCCGCTCGGTCGCATGGGCACGATCGACGAGATCGTCCAGGCCGTCCTCTATCTCGAAGATGCGGGCTTCGTCACGGGCGAGACGCTCCACGTCGACGGCGGCCAGCACGCCGGCCACTGGTAATCAGCACGAACGCGGAGAATCATCATGCCGTACATCAACGTGAAGATCACGAAGGGCAGCGCCACGCCCAAGCAAAAAGCCGAGATCATCGCGGGCATGACGAATGTGCTGCGCGACGTGATCGACAAGGCGCCCGAGGCAACCTTCGTCGTCATCGACGAGGTGGAACATGAAAATTGGGGCGCTGGCGGCCTGCCGGTGCTGGAATATTGGAAGAAAACAGGCAAATCCGCGTCTGCCAGTGGCAAGGGCTGACTTCAACTGCCGGCGCAGGCGATCTGGCGCCGCGTGAATTCTTCCTTCAGTCGCGGCAACGCGAAATCGAAGAAAGCGCGCACCTTGGGCACCGAGAGCCGGCCCTCGGGCGTGATCAAATGAACGGGGAGGGGCGCAGGTTCCGCGTCGGCCAGCACGATCCGCAATTTCCCCGCCGCCACCTCGTCGGCGACCTGATACGAAAAGACGCGTGTGATGCCGTTGCCCTCGACCGCAGACGCCACCGCTGCCTCGACGGTGTTCACCACGAGCCTCGGCTCAATCGCTACGTGCCGCACGGCACCCGCGGCCTTTTCGGGCGAGAAATTCCAGCTATCCTGGCCAAAGGTGGTCATCTGGATACAGCGATGGCGGGCAAGGTCGGCCGGGCTTTCGAGCGGCGGCGCCGCTTCAAGATAGGCGGGGGCCGCGCAAAGCACCTTGCGTACCTCGCCGACCCGGGTCGCGATGAGGTTCGAATCGGGCAAGTGCGCAATTCGCAGGCCCACGTCGATGCCTTCCTCGACGAGGCTGACCGTGCGATCCAGCAGAAGCAGCCGCGCCCTGACCGCGGGTTCTCGAGCCAGGAACGCATCGACGATCGGGCGCATGATCCGCGCTCCGCTCACCAGCGGCGCGGTCACGGTGAGTAGACCTCTCGGCGCACCGCGCTCGCTCGCGGCCAGCATGTCGGCTTCCTCGAGATCGACGAGCACACGCCGGCAGGCCGCGGCGTAACGCTCGCCCGCCTCGCTCAGATGGATCGAACGCGTGGTGCGGTGGAGTAGCTGTACGCCGACATGGTTCTCGAGAAAGGCGATCGCGCGCGTGATCGCCGCAGGCGAGCGGCCGAGCTTGCGCGCCGCACCCGCGAGGCTCCCCTCGTCCAGCGTCGCGACGAAGACGCGCATCGCGTCGATCCGGTCCATGCTCGCCCGATGCACGCCTAGCACGCTCCCCGCGCGCCGAGCAACCGTGACGCGCCCCTTTCAATTGAGCACCGGCGCGCCCGTATCGATCGACGCCTCCTCCACGGCGCGCGCCTCGAATCGCTGGCCCGAGAGGGTCGCTCGCAGCGCGCCGGGCAGGACCGCGAGCGTGGTGATTGTCCCGAAAAACATGCCGAAGATGACCACCGTCGCGAGCGGTCGCTGCACCTCGGCACCGGCGCTGTCCGCGAGCGCCATCGGCAAGAAGCCGAGCGCTGCGACGGCCGCTGTCGTGAGCACCGCGCGCACGACGGCCGCCGCCCCACGCGTGATCGCCTCGTCGAGCGGCTCGCGCGCGGCGAGGCGATTGCGCACCTCGCTGGCGATCACCACCCCGTTCAGCACCGCCACGCCGCCCAGCGCGATGAACCCGACCGCCGCCGACAGGCTGAAGGGCAGGCCGCGCGCGAGCAGACCCAGCATGCCGCCCACGAGCGAGAGCGGCACCATCATGAAGACGGCCAAGGCGAGCCGCACGTTCTGGAACATCCAGAGCAGCATGCCGAAGATGATCACCACGACGGCCGGCACCAGCAGCGCGAGCCGCTTCTGCGCCCGCTCGAAGTTCTCGAATTGCCCGCCCCACGCGAGCTGGTAGCCGCTCGGGAGCGGCACGTCGCGCTCGACGACGGCCTTCGCCTCCGCGACCCAGGAGACCAGATCGCGACCACGCAGGTTCACGTCGACGCGCACCGTGCGTTCGCGATCCTGCCTCCGGATCGAGGTCGGCCCATCGCCCTCGGCGAGCGTGACCACCTCGCGAAGCGGGACGCTGCGCCCGCTCGACGTCTCCACGAAGAGCTCGCCGAGCGCCGCCGCCGAGGGCTCGGCCGGGGGGTTCACCACGCGCAGGTCGAACTTGCGTTGATCCTCGTAGATGTCGCCCACGCGTACGCCCTCGCGCGCCGCGGCGATCACGGTGAAGGCGTCCTCGACCTTCACCCCGTGACGCGCCATCTTCGCTCGATCCGCGACGGCGCTGATGACGGGCTGGCCGAGGAGCCGCTCGACACGCACGTCGCCGGCGCCCCGGATCGCCTTCACGCGCTCACCGATCCGGTCGGCGAGCGCGGCAAGCTCGTTGATGTCGGTCCCGACAACCTTGATCGAGACGTCGGCGCGCGAGCCGCTGATGAGTTCGTTCGTCTTGTCCTCGATGGGCTGCGACACGGAGACGAACGTCCCTGGCACGCGGGCCTCGATTGCATTCTTGAACGCCTCGGAGAGCCCATCGAAATCACGCGCCGTTTTCCATTCCGCGGGCGGGCGCAGCCGCACGAGGATGTCGGTGTTGTCGTTGCCGACCGGATCGACGGCGACCTCGGCGCGCCCGGTCATTCCGAGCGTGCTCACCACCTCGGGAAAACCGTGCAGCACCTTCTCGGTCTCGAAATCGAGCCGCCGCGCCTCCTCGAGGGAGATGCTCGGCGCGCGGCGGATGGTCACGACCGCGTCGCCCTCGAAGATGCGGGGGACGAACTCTGCGCCGGCGCGGGAAAACAGGAAGATTGTCACGACGAACGACACCGCCGAGGCGCCGAGGAGCGGCCACCGGAGCGCGACGGCCCGGCCGACGATCCGCTCGTACCGCTCGGTGATCCACTCCATCCAGCGCGGACCGTGGCCCGCTGCGGGCGGCACGAGCGTGACGAGCAGCGCCGGGAAAAATACGACCGAATAGATCAACGCGCCGAAGAGGGCACACGCCATGGTGAGCGCCATCGGCCGGAACATCTTGCCCTCGATGCCTTCGAGGAAAAGCAGCGGGACGTAGACGAGCATGATGATGGCCACGGCGAAGGCGACCGGGCGCGCCACGCCCTGCGCCGCCTCTGCATACGCCCGCGCCTTCGCATTCCCCGCGAGCTTCTTGCCCGCCACGGCCGCGATGACCGCTTCGAGCATCACGATCGGCCCATCCACGAGAAACCCGAAATCGATGGCGCCGAGCGACATGAGATCACCCGTCACGCCGAAGAGGTGCATCCCGAACAAGGCCACCGTCATGGCCGCGGGGATCCCGAGGACGACCACCAGCGCGCCGCGGAGCGTGCCGAGGAAGAGCGCGAGCACGATCGTCACGACAATCACGCCCTCGGCCAGATTCTTCAGCACGGTGCCGATGGTGCGGCCCACGAAATCGGCGCGATCGTAGACCACCTCGATGGTCGCGCCCGGCGGCAGGTCCGCCTCGATTTCCTTCACCCGCTCGCCGACGGCGGCCACGACCTCGCGGCTGTTGCCGCCGAGCAGCATCATCACGATGCCCGTGACCGCCTCGCGTTCGCCGCCGTGGGTGATCACGCCATAACGCAGCGCCGCGCCGATCTGCACGTTGGCGACGTGCTTGACGAGCACCGGCGCGCCCTCGGCGTCCGCCCGCAAAACCACGTTGGCGATGTCCTGCTCGTCGCGCAGCATGCCTTGCCCGCGCACGGTGAACGACTCCTCGCGCCGCTCGACGTAGCCGCCGCCCACGTTGACGTTCGCGGTGCGGAGGGCCTCGAGCACGTCTTCCACCGTCATGTGCTGGGCCTTTAGGCGCGCGCGATCCACGACGACCTGGAACTGCTTGAGCTCCCCGCCCATCGTGTTGACCTCGATCACGCCGGGCACGCTGCGGAGCTTCGGCACGATCTCCCAGTCGAGCAGCGTTCGGAGCTGCATCGGCGAGTGCTGCGAGCTCCGGACGACGAATTGAAAAATCTCGCCGAGCCCCGAGGAGACCGGGGCGAGCTCGGGCGTGCCCGCCGAGGCGGGCAGCTCGCGCTCCACGGTGCGCAGGCGCTCCAGCACGAGCTGGCGCGCGAACCACACGTCCGTGCCGTCGGCGAAGACCACCGTCACGGCCGACAAACCACCACGCGAGACGCTGCGCAGCTCGGCGCCGCCCGGGACGCCGTTGAGCGCATTCTCGATCGGAATGGTCACGGTCCGCTCCACCTCGACGGCGGAGAGGCCCGAGGCGCTCGTGAGCACCGAGACCTGGATCGTCGAGACGTCCGGCATCGCGTCGATGGGGAGCGCGCGCACGGCCACGGCCCCCGCGCCGAGGAGGAGCGCGAAGAGGACGAGCATCAGCGCCCGAAGGCGGATCGAGGCAAGGACGATTCGTGACAGCATGGTTTTACCGGTAAAGCTCGCTCTTCAGGGCAAACACGCCGCGGCTCACCACGCGCTGGCCCTCGGTGAGGCCCGCGATGACGCCCTGGTTCGTGCCGTCGTTCGGGCCGAGCTCGATCGTCGTGGGCACGACGCGATCAGGGCTCTCGGCGAGGAACACCGTCGGCCGCCCGTCGATGTACGTGACGGCCGTCATGGACACGGTGAGCATCGTGCGCGAAGGGCCCGAGGCCTGGATGGTCGCGGTCACGGATTGTCCCGGCCGGAGCTTGCGTTCCTTGTTCGAAACCGCGATACGCACCTCCGCCGTGCGTGTCACGGGATCAACGACCTCACCGACGTGGGCGACACGACCGGGGATCGGCTCACCTCCGACGCGCGTGATCTCCACCGGATCACCCTTGTGGATCGCATCGACGTTGCTCTCGAAGACCGAGAGATCAATCCAGAGATGATCGAGGTTGGCGACGCGGAACGCGACGAGGTGGGCGTCGACGGATTGTCCCGCGAAGATGTGCCGCTCGACAACGGTCCCTTCGAGCGGCGCGCGCAACATGTACACGCCGAACGGGCTGCCGGGCGCGCCGCTCATGGCCACCACGCGTTGCCGCGCGGCTTCGAAAAGCGCGCGTTGCTCTTCGTGCGTCGCGGTCGCGACTTCGTGCTCGCGCGCCGTGGACAAACCTCGCTCGGCGAGCTCGCGCTCGCGCTTCTCGTTGATCGAGGCCGCCTTGCGGTGCGCGCCGGCGACGGCCACGCTGGCCTGCGCTTCTCCGAGCTCGGCGCTCTCGATCTCGGCGAGCACGTCGCCCCTCTTCACGCTGTCGCCCTCGACCTTCGCGAGCGAGCGGACCAGCCCGGGGATCCGCGTGCCCACGGCGGCCACGTGCGCCGGGTCGAAATCGACGGTGCCGACGACCTTGAGGCGCGGCACGAGCGGCGCGAGGCGCACGGGCTCGGTCTCGATGCCTGCGCGGTCGCGGAAGTCCTTCGAGAACACGATGGCCTTGCCCTCGACGTGCGGGACGTCGGCCTTGGTCACGGGCACGTCCGTCTCCGCGTCGCCTCCGCGTAGCAAGACGAACAGACCCGCGGCGGCGAGCGCCGACAGGCCCGTGGCGATGCCCCAGCGCGCCCATTGCGGCCGTCGCTCCTGCGCCTGCGCTTGCGGCTCGGTCTCGTCTCCGGCGAGGCCCTCGTCCGGGGTCATCGGGGCGTTCGAGCCCTCATCGCTCGCGTTTGTCTCGTCTTTCAAGGCAAATCTCCGGTCAATGCAACGATGTCGCCGACGATGGCCCATTCGCGCGCGATGAGCTCCAGGCGCCGCAAGCGCAGGAGCGCGAGGTCACGGCGCGCGGTGAGCACGAGGAGCATTTCCCCCTTGCCCGCCGTTTTCATCGCGACGGCCGCATCGGTCGAGGCAAGAGCCGCGGGCAGGGCGTTCGTGTCGATCACCTCGCGGGCGCGACGGACCTTGGCGCGCTCGAGCTCGAGGCCCGAGAGGCCCTGCGCGACGAGGCGGCGCTTCACGTCGGCCTCGGCCAGCGCGCGCGCTCGCTCGGCGTCGGCGCGCGCCACCTCGGCTTGCTTGCGCCGCGCGACCGGGAAGGTCCACGACAAACCGCCGCCGAAGCGTGGCTCGCCCAGATCGCCGCGGCCTGCGGTGACGATGAGGTTCACCGGCGGGTGGGCCTCGATCGCCGCACGATCACGAGCCCGCGCGTAAAAGCTCGCCTCGCGCGTCGAGGCGACCACGTGGGCGGACGCGCCCGCGACCCGAGCGGCGCCGGCTTCGCCGTATGTCTCGTCGGGCGTGGGGGGCATGGCGGACGTGCCGTCGGGCGGCGAGAACATGCGACCCGTCGCGCGCGCGAGATCGACGAGCGCGCGCGCGAGATCGGCGCGGCTCTCTTCGAGCATCACCGCGTATCGCGCGTGTTCCATACTCGCGAGCTTCTCCTCCTGCAGCGTCGCGTCGCCGGCGGCGAGCCTTTGCCTGTACACCTCCGCCTCCGCGCCCGCGTCACTCACGAGCCCTTCGATCGTGCGCACCCGCGCGGCTGCAACGAGCGCGGCCCCGTAGGCGCGCACGGCCTCCCCCTCCGCCGAGAGCTGCGTCGCCTCGAACAGTGTTTTTTGCCAGGCGACGAGCGCATCCGCCTCGTCGACCCTGCGGGCCCGTTGCCCGGACACCTCGAGGGGAAGCCACAAATTCGCCTGGACCGCCGCGTCCCTCGTCACGCCCTGGAGGCCGCGGTCGACGAAGACCTCCAGATAGGGATTGTCGAGCGGGGCGAGCCGCGCGCCTGCGTACGAGGCTTCCGCGACGCCCACGGCCCCCCGCGCGCTCACCACGCCCGGAGCACGCTCGCGCGCGAGCTCCATGGCGCGCTCGAGCGAAGGGAATGACTCGGCGGCAGGCTGTTGGGCCTCCGCTCGGGGCGGAGCCTCGATCTGGCGTTCCTCGGCGATTGCCGCGCTTGCGACGAGCATCACCAAAAGCGCCACGAAATGGATGGATAGACGTCGACAACACGCGTGAAGCATAGGCATCGTGGTGCCCCAAACAAGTTTGAGGGCAAACGAGTTCGTCGCATTGATGTAGTGCCGGCTCGGGCAGGGTCAAGGCATCTTTGTACCGCGGGCAAACTTGTTTGACGCCAAACGATGATGGCGCGGTCCCGGGCCTTACCTGTCCCGTTCGAGCTGTCCCGTGCGGTCGAGTCCTGGCCGCCTCGTTTTATTCCCGCTTGCCCAACACCCGTCGCGGAAGAAAACCGAGCATGGGGCCAACAAGGAAGGCGAGTCCCACCATGACCCCCGTCATCGCGAGGTTCGGCATCGTGTCGCCTCCTATACCGTTGATGTCCTGTTTCTCGTTCTTCTCGCGCAGGACGACGCGCACTCGAATCGACGCGCTTCCTCGGGGTCTATCGTTTGCAAGCGGCGGGCACACGACAGGTGGGGCGTGCAGTCACGTTACAGTCGCCTGTATCTGGGGAGGGAACCATGGGAAAGCACAGGAGACGATTGCTACTCGGCGCCGCGATCGGTGCGATTGTCGCAGGTCTCTGCCCAGCATCGGCATGGGCGACGAATTCATATCTCCTGCGAACCCAAACGGATGCGAGCGGCCTGGTCACCGTGGCGGTTTTCGAACGCATCGCCGGGAACGAGCAACAGCACTTTCAGGACTTTGCCATCGACGTTCCCCCGGATTTCGTCGCCGTGGGAGGTGGAATCGAGGGCACGAATTACCCAGCCGGCAACCTGATCACGGCTTCGTATGCCAACGACAACCTGTCGGCCTGGATGGTCTCATCCAAGGACCACAGCGTGGCGAATCCGGTTCGGATTCGTGGTTATGCCATCGGGCTCAAGATCAGCCCGCTCTCGCGTGAAGAGCTCATGCGTTACATCCAGGTCGCCGCGAACTCGAGCGGATTTGCCCAGCATCCCGACGTTTCCGTTGGCGTACCAGGTGGTTACGTCATGATCGGGGGTGGCATGAAGGTGGAGTGGATGGGCGCGGGAAATCTTGCGACGGCGTCCTATCCGGAGACTCCGTTCAACTGGCGAGCACGTTCCAAGGACCACGAGCATTATAGCCCTGCCAATCTCAGGGTCTATGCCATCGGCCTCGCGGAATACATTCCGGGCGTAGGGCGCGTCCGTGTGGAAATCGCATCGGCGACCTCCGGGACTGCGCCTCATCCTTCGAGTGCGGCCAACATTTCGCCCGGCTTTGCTCTCACCGGTGGCGGCGCACTCGTGCACTGGTCGGGAGCCGGGAACCTCCTGTGGCGGCTCAAGCCGATCACGCAGGGCAATCAGCACGGCTTCGAGGCCGCTTCCAAGGACCACAACGTCCCCTCACCGGCAACCATCACGACGTATGCGCTTGGAATTCGCATCCAATGACGGGTGCAAGCCCGTCGAGCGAGCTCTTCTCTCATAGACGTTACCGGCTGCTGCGGCTGGTTAGGCGCCATGGGTACGGCACCCGCTGCGCTCGAACGCAGCCGCCACCAGGTCGCGAACTTGCCTGTAAAGACGTCGGTCCGCCGTTGCCGGATCGAGCCCCTCCGCCAAGAATACGGCATCGGTGAACAACCGCACGTCATTCGGCGGATTTTGCTCGAGCGTCCGCCACTTGTTCGGCGGCAAGCAGAATCCGAGTCGAACGCAGAGATCGTTGAGCAGCCGGTGTACTTCGGACTCGGTCAACATCGCACCTCAACTCGCGCGAGCGCGGCACAGAGCTCGCGAAGCTGGAATGCCTCGGCCATCGCCCGCACCTCGGCCGCCCACGCGGAGAACTGCGCGTCCTCCATTTCGATTGCAGCAAGCGCATGCAAGAGATCCGTAATTCGTCCCCGCTCGGCGAGGTCGAGGAGGCGCGCCATCACCTCTTGAGGCGGCTCGATACGTGGCGCGGGCGTAGGGCGGCCGCGGAGGACGTACGAGCGGGTGTCGCAGCGAGCGCGAGGGCGAGGACAGCAACGAGGCGACGGGTCACGTGCGTGGATGCTACCTCCTGCGAGGTCGGATGTCCTCGGGCCGCTTGCGCCAGATCTATAGGACGTTGGTCCCATGGCGGGATTTTTTCGGATCGGGCAAGACTCAGGTGTCCCGGATTCGATCCACGAGACGAACCAGATCGGCCAGCGACTCCGCGCCGAGCTTCTCCATCACCCGGCCCCGATGAACCTTGATCGTCTTCTCCGCCGCGCCGAGCTCCGCCGCGATCTGCTTGTTCAACAAGCCCTGCGCGACGAGCAAAGCCACCTCACGCTCCCGCGGGGTGAGCGCCGCGAAGCGTGCTCGAACAGCCTCCTTCTCGACCCGCGCCGCCCGCGCCTCGGCGTCTCGCGCGAGCGCCCGCTCCACCGCCGCGAGCAGATCCGTGTCGTCGCAGGGTTTGGAGAGGAAATCGATCGCGCCCCCCTTCATGGCGCGCACCGAGCTCGGCACGTCGCCGTGGCCGGTCAAGAAGATCAAGGGGAGCGGGAAGCCTCGTCGCGCGAGCTCCTCCTGAAGGTCGAGGCCGCCGATTTCGGGCATACGGAGATCCACGACCACGCACCCCGGCCGATCCGCGGGCGCGCGCTCCAGGAACGCGCGGGCAGAGGCGTGCGCCTCGACCGCATACCCCGCCGAGCGCAAGAGCCGCTCCAGGCCGCGCAGCACGGAGGGGTCGTCGTCCACCACGAATACGGTGCGCTCCATTGGTGTCATCGCTGCCTGGTCGCAAGAACATGAACCAACATGCCTGGCATTCCTCCCCCAGATCCCCGACCATGTCAACGATGCGAGCGTCCCTGGTTTTGCTCGTCGACGACGACCCCCAGAGCCTCAAGCTCCTCTCCGACGCGCTCGCGGGTCAGCCCTTCGCCCTCGCCGTGGCGCTCGACGGGGACATGGCCCTGCGGCAGATCCGGCGCGAGGAGCCCGACCTCGTGCTGCTCGACGCGGTGATGCCTGGCATGGATGGCTTCGAGGTCTGCCGGCGCCTGCAGGCGGACCCGTCCACGCGTGACATTCCGATCATCTTCATGACCTCGCTCGCGGACACGGCGAGCCGGGTGCGTGGGCTCGAGCTTGGCGCTGTCGATTACGTGACCAAACCGTTCGTGCGCGCGGAGCTCGCGGCCCGGGTGCGCGCGCAGATCGCCGTGCGCGCCGGGGCGCGGGCACTCGCGGAGAAAAACGCCGAGCTCGAACGGACGGCCGCGGAGCTCGCGCGCGCCCGGGATACGCTCGAAGCCGAGGTGGTGCGCCGGACCGACGAGCTCATGGCCACGAACCAGCGCCTCACGCACATGAACCGCGTGGCCGCGATGAGCGAGCTCGCGGCGTCGATCGCGCACGAGCTGAACCAGCCGCTCGCCGCGATCCTGAGCAACGCGCAAGCGGCGCGGCGCCTGCTCCAGAGGACGCCGCCAGACGTCACGGAAGCGCTCGCGGCGCTCGGCGACATCGTGGACGACGACCGGCGCGCCGCGACGATCATCCAGCGCATGCGCACGATGCTGAAGAAGGGCGCGCCGCGCACGGACGGGCAGGACCTGAACGAGCTCGCGCGCGAGGTGGCGCGGCTCGTGGGCAATGACGTGCTCCTCCGGGGCGCGACGCTGCGGCTGGACCTCGCGCCGGGCCTACCCCGGGTGCGCGGCGACGGCATTCAGCTCCAGCAGGTGGCGCTGAATCTGGTGGTCAATGCGCTCGACGCCGTCGCGGACCGGCCGCCCGACAGGCGCCTCGTCGTGGTACGGACGCGCGGCGACGGCAAGGATCGGGTGGTGCTGTCGGTGGAGGATTCGGGCAAGGGAATCGCCCCGGCGGACATGGAGCGGGTATTCGAGGCCTTTTATACGACGAAGGCAGAGGGGCTCGGCGTGGGGCTCGCGATCAGCCGTTCCATCGTGGAGGCGCACGGGGGGAGGTTGTCGGTAGAGAACAATCCAGGCGAGGGGGTGACGTTTCGGTGCCAGTTGCCGGTTTGGGAGGAGGGTGGGGCGTAAACGGGCGGATGTTCAGGACCCGAGCGGTAGGATCTCGACCTGACACGTGTTGTTTTCGCACACGGCGATGGCGTCGCCGCATCCGAGGCGGGTACACCCGCCACCGCAGCCTTGCGGGCGGTGCTCGTTGGCGTGCGCCTTGTTGAACGCCTCGGCCTTTCCGCCGTTGCAGTGGTCGCAGCACGCGGTCTCGACGACGACGCAGTCAGCGTCCGATTGGCATGCAGTCGCCGGGCCGGCGCTCGCCCCATCGCCTTGCGGCTGGCCGTTTCCCATGTCGCCCGGCGACGCGCCGGCGCACGCGAGCGCGGCGAGCGCCCACAGCAACAGTCCCAACATCCTGAGCACGCGTCTGTTCATGGGGCTTCTCCTCGACGAGCGGTGGACGATGATGAACGGAACGTAGGAGGCTCATCTTACACACGCGCCTCGCTTACCGATGTTGTGGGAGCTCGTGGAGGAAGGGAAGCCGCATTCCGCGGCTTACCTCGCCGGCGCTCCCGGCCGCCGGAGTTGCCGACGGTTGGTTTTTCCGGCTGTAACGCCACCCGTCTGCCCGTGCCCGCAGGAGGGCCGTTCCGCTTGCCGTCCGACGCCCGCCGTGCAACCGTCGGGCCGTGGCAGAAGCGCCTATCCTCCGCCGAGGCGCCGATCCGTCACGACCGGGATAGGGGCGCGTGTGAGCCAGGACCCCGAGATGTTGCGGCGCCTGCTGCGCGCGAAGGATCGGATGGACGCCGCCTCGCATGAGGACTGGCCCGTCCGGCGGCTCGCCCGCGTGAGCGGCGTCTCCGAAGCACACTTCGCCCGGTCGTTCAGGGAGGCCTTCGGCGTCCCGCCGCACCGCTACCTGCTCACGCTGCGCATCGAGCGGGCCATGGCGTTGCTCCGCGAGACCGACCTGCCGATCGCCGAGATCGCGTTCGAGACGGGCTGGAAGAGCTTGGGCACGTTCGGGCGCACCTTCCGCGACGTCGTCGGCGAGAGCCCTTCCGCGATCCGGGCGCGCGAGAAGGCCGCGTCTCACGACCTGAAGAGCGTGCCCGTCTGCTTCCTGCGCGCCGCCCACCGCCCCCACCTCACGATCGCAGTTTCGGAGAAGCGACGGCAGGAAACGGGCGGTACGAAGGGGCCCGAAGAAACGGAGGTCCCATGAGTCAGGGTGTCGAAGTGGTCGGTCTGTACGTGCGAGATCAGGACGAAGCGTTCGCGTTCTACGTCGAGAAGCTCGGGTTTCGCGTCCACACGGACGTGAGGAACGGTGACTATCGCTGGCTCACGGTGCAGCACCCGGACCAGCCGTCGTTCCAGCTCGGCCTGTTCACGCCGGGGCCGCCGGTGCACGACGCGGCGACGGCGCAGGCGCTGCGCGAGCTCGTGGCCAAGGGCGCGATGCCGTCGCTCGTGCTGGTCGTGGACGACTGCCGCGCCGCCTACGACCGGATGCGTGCCCGAGGAGTGGAGTTCACGCAGGAGCCCGTGGAGCGGTACGGCACCGTGGACGCCGGCTTCCGCGATCCGTCGGGGAACGGGTGGAAGATGATCGAGGCGCGCCGCTGAGGCAGCCGTCGCGCCGGGGGGGAGCGATGAGCGCTCGCGGATGATCTCGCGCTCGAACTCCTTCCCGGCCGTGGGCGTGGGCCTTTGGCTCGTGCTCGCGGGCGGCGCGGCCGTGATGATGCTGCTGCCCGGAATCGTGGCCCCGTCGCGGGCGGCCACGCTGGTTTATCTCGGCGCATTCTCGTTCGGCAGCATGATGGCCATGGCGGCGCTCGCGCAGCTCCTCGCGCGCGCCACGCGGCTCGCCCACAGTCAGGCGCGGGTCGCGGCCTTCGGGTCGATTCTCCTCGGAGCGATTTGGACCCTTCACGCCGCGACGGAGTGATACGATGCTGCTCGATCCCTCCTTGCTGCGTTGAAAAAGGGCTCATGCCTCGCCCCTTCAGACACCCCGTGCCGCTCGAGATCGGCGGCGCCGAGCTCCGCGACCTCGTTTCTGCCTGCATGGATCGGCTCGCGCCCTGGCTGGATGGGCTGAACGAGCAACCGGCCCATTCCCTCGACGGGAGCCATAAGGTCGCCCGCGCCTTCGACGAGCCCATGCCCGAGCGCGGCGTGCCCTTCCGGCGCGTGCTCGCGAGGCTCTTCGATCGCGCCATTCCGGTCAGCTTGAATCCGGCGTCGCCAGGCTATCTCGGGTATATCCCCGGCGGCGGACTGCCGAGCACGGCGCTCGCGGATCTCATTGCCGACATCACCAATCGTTACACGGGCCTCTGGATGCCTGCGCCCGGCCTCGTGCAGCTCGAGATCAGCGTGATTCGCTGGTTCTGCACGCTCGCGGGGTATGGGCCTTCCGCGGGGGGCTGGCTTTGCTCCGGTGGGTCGATGGCAAACCTCGCCGCCGTCGTGACGGCCCGCGAGGCGAAGCTCGGGGAGGATATCGACAGGGGTGTGCTTTATACCTCGGAAGGAGCGCATCACTCGATCTCCAAGGCAGCACGCGTGGCCGGTTTGCCGCGGCGTAACACGCGCGTCGTGCCCGTGGACGCGTCGTTCCGGTTGCGGCGCGACGAGCTTGCCAGGGCCGTCGCCGCGGATCGGGCCGCGGGACTGCGGCCCTTCATGGTCGTCGCGCAGGCCGGCTCCACGCCGGTCGGCGCGGTGGACGATCTAGCCGCATTGGCGGACGTTTGCGCCGAGGAGGGGATATGGCTCCACGTGGACGCGGCGTACGGCGGGTTTTTCCTCCTCACCGCGCGCGGGCGGGGCGCGCTCGCAGGGATCGAGCGGGCGGACTCCATCGCGCTCGACCCACACAAGGGGCTGTTTTTACCTTATGGAACCGGCTGTCTGCTCGTGAAGGAGCTCGCGACCTTGCGTGCTGCTTTTTCCGAGGCGGCCGCGTATCTGCCGCCTTCGCAGGAGGACCAAGAACACTGGGATTTTGCGGATCTCGGCCTCGAATTGAGCCGTCCGGCCCGTGGTCTGCGTATCTGGTTGCCGGTCTGGCTGCACGGCGCGTCGGCATTTCGCGAGGCGCTCGACGAGAAGCTCGATCTCGCGCGAGACGCGGCGGCGCGTGTACGGGCCCTCCCCGGCGTGCGTATCGTGGCCGAGCCGGAGCTGTCCTTGTTCGCGTTCCGGGTCGAGCCACCGGGCATGAATGCCACGGAGTTCGACGCATTCAATCGGCGCGTGCTCGCCCGCGTCAATCAGCGAAAGCGCCTGATGTTGACGGGCACGACGTTGCGTGATCCGGCGCTCGGAGAGGAAGTCTTCGTCATCCGCGTCTGCGTGCTTTGCTTTCGCACCCATGCGGACAGGATGGACATGCTGCTCGAGGATCTCGCAGACGCCATTGCGGACCCGCGGGGGTAAGGCCTGAGCATTGGTCTCATCTGGGAAGGCGCTGCGCTGGGGCTTTGCCCCAGGCCCCACCCGGGGCTGTCCGCCCCGGGACCCGGACCAGCGC
Source organism: Polyangium jinanense (assembly GCF_028435265.1). Taxonomy (GTDB): domain Bacteria; phylum Myxococcota_A; class Polyangia; order Polyangiales; family Polyangiaceae; genus Polyangium; species Polyangium jinanense. The sequence continues at coordinate 108,818 of NZ_JAGTJK010000034.1, forward strand.
AAGCGCTGGACCCGGGGTCGATGAACTGCGCGATGCGCAGTTCATCGAACAGGCCGAGGCAAGACCGGCGAGCGGCCCTGCCAACCGAGACAGCTGCGCTGCCATTTCGACTGGCAACGCGGTTCCACCGGCCCGTTGGAAGAACTGCGCGCAGCGCAGTTCTTCCACCAAAGGTCCAGGGCTTGCCCTGGTTCTGAGCATTGGTCCCATCTCCGATCGGTACATTCCCCCCCTCTGACGACATTTACCGAGTGAGATGTTGGATGC
>NZ_JAGTJK010000035.1:0-108994 GCF_028435265.1 Polyangium jinanense
GCGCAGTTCATCGACCCCGGGTCCAGCGCTTGCGCTGGTCCGGGTCCAGGGGTGGACAACCCCTGGTCGGGGTCCGGGGTGAAACCCCGGCGCTGCGCTCCCTGCTCAGAGCTTCTCGACGAGGATCGTCGTCATGTACGTGCCGGGGGCGGTCCGTACGGTGTGCCAGCCGCGGCCGATCGAGGTGGCGGCGATTTCCCAGGAGAACCATTCGCCGTAATGCTCGATGGCGCCTTGCGAGATACCCCAGCCGGCTGTGGGGGAGGGCTCGCGTGAGGCTTGATCCTTCCAGGAGGGCACGCGGATTCGGAAGCCGTTGGCCGTGATCACGGGCTCGTCGATCTTGCCGAGCTGAATGAAGGGGCCTTTTTCGTCGCTCGTCGCCTGGAAGAAACCTAGCTCGTCTCCCCGGTAGGCCACGAAATGGGCCGGCTCTCCCGCGCTGCCCGAGGGCCAGGGAATTCCGTTGATCGAGGCGTCTTGATGCTGCGTCCCGTCGGCGGAGCCGCGGAGCTGCGACAGCCGTATGGTGACGATCGACCCGAGGTGCGCGCAGAGCTCGCGCCGCACGGTCGTGGAGACCTCGATTCGTACGGTGGACGCGCCCTGGATCTCGACCACGCCGAACACCTCGAAATCGGTGTTTTCTGCGGCGAACATGATTCGATCGCCGTCGCTGCCGGCTTGGAACGCTGGGGGCCTTGCTGATCGGAAGTCGAGGACCGTGAGCCCGCAGCCGTCTGCCACGGCGTCGTAATCGAATGAGGGGACGATCTGCGCTCGATGAATCCCGGCGTCCACGACGATCGACGTCCCGTCGACCCGCGCGCGGAGCCCGCCCTTCTGTAGCGCCGGCTCGCCTTCGGGGAGCGGGCCGGCCTTCGGGGAATGGTTCGAAGGAGATGTCGAGGCCCTCGGGGCATGCGCAGAGGCCCAGAACCCAGCTCCGATCAGCGCGCCCGCGAGTGCTGGGATCGCAACGGGGACCACGCGCCGATGCATTCGATGAGCAAGCGCGGCGAGCACGAATGCCCCTGCAAACGGGAGCACGAGGAGACGCGCGTACGAGGTCGTGCCCGTGAACAAACCAAACCCCGCCGCGATGAACCAGAACCCTGCGAGCACGGCGGTCCCCGCGGCGGCCAGCTTTTCCCGGCGCGTGACGAGTGCAAAGCCGAGGACGAGCGCGAGCACGACGATGAGTGGCCCGAGGACCTGATGCTCGAAGAAGGCCGCCGATGGAACAGGAAAACCCCGCGGTTGCGAGAGCGCGTACGCGAAACCTCCCGCGGCATGACTGAATGCCGTGATCCCCAGGAGCACCCGCGCCGCGACGTCCCCCGTTTTCTCCATCCCGCCCACGGTATCCCGCGACGCCGGCAGGATCCAGGTGCTCGTGATTGCCTGCACCCCGAGCGCTGCGGTACGTTCGTTCCGTGATGCGTCGCCGCGCGTTTCGCCTCGTCTTCCTGGCCCTCGCCGCCTGCGGCCCCGCGAGCGTGCCTCCGCCGCGACCCACGGAGACACCACAAAACGCGCCCGAAAACACAGCGCCCCCGCCGTGGCCCTTCGCGGATACCATCCTGCCCGCGCCGCCGGCCCAGGGAACGCCGACCGAGCCCGGCCCGCGCCCCGGTTTGCCCGAGGGGCTCGTGCGCGCCGTGGAGACGCTCTTCCGGAGCGGGCTCGCCGATCCGCGTGGACTGCCGTATCACGAGGCCGCCATCACGCTCACGACGCAGCCGGAAGGCCCGGGTGAGACCGTCGCAACGAAGGCGTTCGTGCTCCCGGGGCCCGAAAGCGGGCCGCGGTTCGGGATCCTGTGGAATGGACTCGTGGTTCCGCTCGTCGCCGTCGGCCCGCCGGCGGACCTGCGTGCCGATATCGAATCGCTCCGGGCCAGCGACAAGCGCATCTGCGACCAGCAATTGGCCCATTTCCCCGGAATGCCTTGCATCCGGACGCGGGGGCCCCGGCCGGAGCTCCAGTCCCACAAGCTCGAACAGATCCTGCCGATGCAGGTCGCGATGCTCGTGCAGCTCGGCGAGGACACCCTCGCGCGAACGCTCTGGGAGATCTGGATCGCGGGCGGGGATCTCGAGACCACCCCCGAGATCTCCGGACGCGAGCGGGACATTTTCGCGTGCCTCGCCGAGCATTTTTTGCATGTGCTGCGCGACCGCGGGCTCTGGGCCCACGTGCGCGGCGACGACGCGCTCGCGCTCGCGAACCTGCGTGGCCTCGCCCGGCTTTCGCCTGCGCTCTCCGCGCGCGCGGCCGCGCTCGGGGCCGGCGAGCCAACCATAAGCATCCTCGCCGAGCCGCCGGGGCCTTTGCTCGCGGACCAGGAAAAACGTGCCGCGCGGCCGACGCCGGCACCAAAAGGTTTGCCTTTGCCCTTGCCCGCGGATCCGACGGCGCGCGTGGCGGCGCTCGTCGCGGCGCTCGGTGAGGTGCGCGAGCCCGCGTTCGGGCGGTCTGGCGCGCAGACGCAAGTCCTTGCAGACCCGATCTTGCAGGCGCTCCTCGCGGAAGGCGAAGCGGCGGTCCTGCCGCTCGCGGAGGCGCTCGCGAACGACGAACGATACACGCGATCGATATGGTACGAGGCGCACGGCATCGTGCTGCTCACGGTCCGCGACGTCGCCGAGCTCGCCCTCGACACGCTCGCCGCGGATCTCCCGCTCGCGCCCGCGCCGCCCGACGAGACAAAGCAACAGAAGGCCGAACGATTCCGGAAGGCCGCGGAAACGTTCAAATCGGTCCCCGTGGACGAGCGCTGGTTCCGCGCTCTCGCGGACGAAACCGCGGGACCTCTGCGGTGGGTGCAGGCGGCCACGCGTATCGTCGGACCCACGGACGCGCCCCGCCGGAGCCCCGACGCCTCGGATTTCCTCGCGCTTTTCCTGCGCGTCGACGGGCCGCTCAAACCTCGCTTCGCGGGCCTTTCGTCTCGGAAAAATCCATCGGTCACCGAGCTCCTCGCGCGGCGCATGAAGCAACTCGCCGACATGAAGGGGCACGGATACCTGCGGGCCTCGTGCGAGATGGGCCTCCTCCTCGCGCTCTGGGATCCCAAGGGCGCCACGCGCGCGCTCCGCGAGGGGACGGAACCCTTGCGCAAGAGCTTTCAAGAAATCAAGGACCCCGAAGGCGCGGACGAGCTGCGCCAGTGCCTCGCCGTGTTTTACGTGGCGCGATCGGCCTCGGGGGACGAAAAGGCATTCGACGAATACGCGTCCTTCATCCGCGAGATCGATCCCGCGACCGTGCCCCCGAGATCAGGCACGCTCCTCGCGCCCCTGGCCCTCCGGCCCACGCGCCCTTCCATCGTCGCCGCAGGCCGCGCGATGTTCGCGACCAAAACCTCGCCATGGGTAAGTCGCTTCCGGCGTGGCGAGCGTGACGATTTGCTCGATCCCTCCTTGCTGCGAATCCCCGGCATGCGCGAGCTCGTCCTCCCGGCGCTGGAGGACAGGGCCGCGGTCGGCACCATCGAGATCGACGAATTTGGAGAAGCCGAATGGGGCCTCGACGGCGCTCGGGAATTCGATCGCGAGCACGAGCAGGTCGATCCGCGGGATCCCGGCGCCGCGCCCTCGAACACGAAGATGCCGCTCCGCGTGTGTGATCGCGTCGCAAGCGTCCTCGCGCGGCGCATCGGATCGGCCGCGCCGTTCCAGATGTACTGGGTCGAGCCGCGGCGCGACGACGCCATCGCCGCGATCCGGGCCTTCGTCGTGACGAAGTCCGAGTCGCCCCGCGCCCCCTGAACGGCATTTCCGTCGGAATCGACAAAACACGTAGAAAACGCAATTGATCTCGTCCCCGACGGAACGATTTTCTCCCGTATCGCCTCCTCGCCCACGCGGCCGTTCATCCGCTATGCTACGTGTGGGTATCGGCCCCATACACGTGTCATGACGAACGTCGCACTGCTCGGATACGGCCGCTTCGGCGCGGCGATGGCCTCGCTCCTCCGGGACGCGAACGTCGACGTGCGAGCTCTCGACGATCGCTCCCATGTGCCGGAGGACATGCGCGCCACGTCGCTCCCGGATCTCGTCCGAGGCCGTGATTTCGTGGTCGTCGCCGTCCCCGTCACCGCCATGCGCCGCGCGTTCGGGGCGATGCGGCCGCTGCTGTCGCCCTCGCAGATCGTCGTGGACGTGGGCAGCGTCAAGCTCGGCCCCTCGGCCGCCATGAACGAATGCTTCGGCGCCGAGATCCCCTGGGTCGCCACGCATCCCTTGTTCGGACCGATCAGCCTCTCGCGAGGCGAGCGACCGCTCGTCGCGGTCGTCTGTCCCAATGCGACCCACCCGGCCGCCGTCGACCGCGTGGTAAAACTCTACGAGCGAATCGGCTGCACGGTCGTCCTGGAGGACGAGGCCACGCACGATCGCAACATGGCCTGGACACATGCCCTCGCATTCTTCGTGGCCAAGGGTATGCTCGACGCGGCCGTGCCCCTCGACATTCCGTACGCGCCGCCCTCGTTCCAGGCGCTCGCGCGGACCGTGGAGGCCGCGCGCTCGGACGCGGGGCACCTCTATGCCGCGCTCCATCGCGAAAATCCCTATGCCGCCGAGGCCCGCCGGAAGCTCGTCGATGCGCTCCTCGCCGCCGATCAAAACCTCTCCGGAACGGACGGGATGGCTCCGCCGCCGTCCTCCGCGCTCGTCTTGCCCTCCAAGGCGGGCACGCAAGCCTTGCGAGAGACGCGCGATCTCATCGACGACCTCGATCGTGATCTCGTGGAGCTCCTCGGGCGGCGGGCGCAGCTCGCGCGACGCGCGGCGCGGGAGAAAGCGAAGCTCGGCCGTCCCGTGCGGGATCCCGAGCGCGAGGCGGAGCTCCTCGATGCGCGCAGGCGCTGGGCGGCCGAGCGGGAGCTCGATCCGGCCTCGGTGCACGAGATCTTCGACGCCATTCTCCGATTCTCCAGGCGCTTGCAGCACGAGGAGCCCACCGAGGAAGCGGACTGATCTTTTTGTAGCCCTGTCGCGGCCGTCGCGGCATCCAACAGGACACGGACTGTAGGGGGAACTTACATGATTGTCACACTCGAGCCCGACGCGCCCGAATCGCGCGCCGAGGCGGTCATTCGCCTCGCGGCACGGTATCCGGGGGTCTCGGTCCAGAAATTCGTCTTCCGCGGCGAATCCATTTCCATCACGGAGGTGCACCTCATCGGCTCGACGCGCGCCGTGCCGACGGAGCCCTTCGAAAGTTTGCCCGGCGTGCGCAAGGTCGTCCGCGTCTCCCGGAAATACCGGCTCATCGGCCGGCACCATCCGGACGCCGAGACGCACGGGTTCGAGTACAACGGCGTCCATTTCGACGAGAAACGCGTCCACGTCTTCGCCGGCCTCTGCGCCGTCGACACGCGCGAGCACGTCGGGCAGATGATGGCCGCGCTCGAACAAGCGGGCATCCGGACGACGCGCATGGGCGCGTACAAGCCGCGCACGAGCCCCTACGATTTCCAGGGCCTCGGCAAAGCCTGTTTGCCCTGGGTGTTCGAGCTCGCGGGCAAGCACGGCATCAAGGTGATCGCCATGGAGGTCACCGACGCGCGGCACATCGACGAGATCAACACGGCGCTCGCCGCGGCGGGGGATCCGACCGGCGTCATGCTCCAGATCGGCACGCGCAACACCCAGAACTTCGAGCTCTTGAAGCAGGTGGGTCAGCAGAAGCGCTTCCCGGTGCTCTTCAAGCGCGGCATGGGCATCTCGCTCGAAGAATCCTTGAATGCCTGCGAATACGTGGCGAGCGAGGGCAACCCGAACATCGTGTTTTGCCTGCGCGGCGTGAAGACGCACCTCGGCGATCCGCACAGGAACCTGGTCGACTTCTCGCACGTGCCCGTCGTCCGCCGGCAGACGCGCCTGCCCGTGTGCATCGATCCCTCGCACGCGGTCGGCCGCATGGACAACGCGCCCGACGGCCTGCCCGACATCTTCCACGTGGTGGGGCAGGGGATCATCGCCGGCGCGTCCATGGTGCTCATCGATTTCCACCCGCGGCCCGACGAAGCGCTCTGCGACGGCCCGCAGGCCCTCGAGCTCCAGGCCTTGCCGCGTTTCGCGCGGTACGTGGAGAGCGTGCGGCTCGCATACGCAGGAATCGTCCGCGAGTTCGGGGCGGCCACGGCGCCGCCGCCCGCATCGTCGTCGGAGCCGAGCGCCGCTTGATCGAGGCCCGAGGCGCCGTGGAGGGGATCTCGGTCGCTTGCCTCGGTCCCTCGGGCACATTCAGCGAGGAGGCGGCCTCGCGTCATTTCGGGCAGGACGCCCAGCCCTTTTTCTGCACCTCGATCGACGACGTCTTCGACGTGGTGGAAGCGCGCGCGGCCCCATTCGGCGTCGTGCCCGTGGAAAACTCCCTCGAAGGCGCGATCGGCCATACCCTCGACCGCCTCGTCGCCTCGCCGCTCCGCATCTCCGGCGAGGTCGCGCTCCCCATCCGGCAACACCTTCTCCGGCGCGACGGGCATCTCCACGGGCTCACGCGTGTCTACGGGCACGCGCAATCCCTCGCGCAATGTCAGCGATTCTTGAAAAAGACGCTCCCGCTGGCCGAGCGTGTCGCGGTCTCCAGCAACGCCGAGGCGGCGCGCCTCGCCGCGCTCGAGCCCGGCTGCGCCGCCCTCGCGGGCAAGCGCGCGGCCGCGATCCACGCGCTCGCCATCCTCGCCGAGGGGGTCGAGGACGATCCCACGAACACCACGCGCTTCCTGGTGATCGGCGAAACCAGCGCCGCCCCCTCGGGCCACGACAAGACCTCGCTCGTCATGTCAGCGCCGAACCGCCCGGGCTCGATGGTCGCGCTCCTCCGCCCTTTCTCGCGGCACGGAGTCAGCATGACCAAGCTCGAATCACGCCCCTCGCGGCGAGGTCTCTGGGATTACCTCTTTTTCGTCGACATCGAGGGCCACGCAGAAGACACCGCCGTCCACCGCGCCCTCGTCGACCTCGAAGCACGCGCGGGCTACCTCAAGGTCCTCGGCTCGTACCCGATGGCGCGTCCCTGCTGAGCATTGGTCTCATCTGGGAGGCGCTTCGCCGGGGCTCTGCCCCGGACCCCGCGGGGGCTGTCCGCCCCTCGACCCGGACCAGGCACGGCCTGGACCGAGGGTGGAAGAACTGCGCGATGCGCAGTTCTTCCAACGGGCCCGTGAGAGAGCCTTGCCCGTCGAAAGGGCAGCGCGGCTTTCTTGATGGGCAGGGCTGCTTGCGGTCTTGCCTCGGGCTTGTTCGATGAACTGCGCATCGCGCAGTTCATCGACGAACGGTCCAGCGCTTGCGCTGGTCCGGGCCCAGGGGCGGATAGCCCCGGTGGGGCCTGGGGCAACGCCCCAGCGCGTCCCTGATCGGAACTTCCTCGCCCCCTCGAAGGCTCCTCGCGTACCATGGAAACCATGGAATACGCGCACGGTCGGCCGAGGTCTGGATCCAGCACGAGCGCTTCTGCATCGCTCGTCGTTTTCGCTTCATCGCTCGTGATCATCGCGGCGCCCGCGTGCGTCGCGCCCGAGGTGGACGAACCGTCCGTCGAGACGGCGACGTTCGCATACACGGTCCCGGCGAAGGGGACGGCGACGACGCTCGACGTCGCCGCCTGGAACCTGGAGTGGTTCGGCGACACGAGCCGCGGGCCCACGAACGACACGCTGCAGCGGCAGAACGCGTACGACGTGATCACCGGCGCGGACATGGATCTCTGGGGCGTCGAGGAGATCGTGAGCGTGTCGCAGTGGAACACGCTCAAATCGCAGCTCACGGGCTACGCCGGGTTCCTCTCGAACGACCCGATCGTGACGAGCGGGTCTTCGTACTACACCACGTCCGAACAAAAACTCGGTTTCCTCTACAAGACCTCGATCGCCACGGTGCAAAGCGCGCGCGTGATCCTGACGGCCTACGACTACGAGTTCGCCGGCCGGCCTCCGCTCGAGGTGAAGCTCTCGGTGACGCTGAACGGGACGACCGACAACGTGGTCGTCATCGTGCTCCACATGAAGGCGCTCTCCGATTCCGCGAGCTACCAGCGTCGGCTCGACGCATCCGCCGCGCTAAAATCCTATCTCGACACGAACTACCCGACGCAGAAGGTGTTCGTCGTCGGCGATTTCAACGACGACCTCGACAAGTCGATCTCGGGCAGCGCCACGCCCTACGCGAATTACCTCGCCGACAGCGCGGACTACCATTTCGCCACGAAGGTCCTCACGGACGCAAACATCTCGTCGACATCGAGCGGCGGCGCGACCCTGGACCACCACCTCATCACGAACGAGCTCGCCCTATCCCTCGTGCCCGGCTCCGTGGAGGCCTACCGTGTCTCCGAATTCATCCCAAGCTACGCCTCCACGACGAGCGATCATTTCCCCATCCTGAGCCGCTACACCTGGGCCGCCGCCAAGCCCGCCCAGATCGTGATCAACGAGATCTGCGCAAACGAGCCCGGGAGCAGCGTGACAGGCGAATTCGTAGAAATCGTCAACATCGGCGGCGCCCCCGCGACACTCGACGGCTGGACGCTCTCGGACGCCTCGTCGGTACGGCACACGTTCGCCGCAGGCACGACCCTCGCCGCGGGCAAGAGTCTCGTCGTCTTCGGCACAGCCGCCGGCATTCCCGCAGGCACACCAAACGCAATCGCGAGCAGCACGAGCAACCTGGGTCTCGCCAACGGCGGCGACGCCGTCTACCTGCGCGACGCCGCAGGCACGACAAAGGACTCCTTCAGCTACCCCGCCTCCCTCGCCGCAGTCGACGGCGTCAGCATGAACCGCAGTCCCGACGCCGCCGAGAGCGCAACGTTCGTTCTACACACTGCCCTCGTCGCAGCCGCAAGCTCGCCTGGCACACGGGCGAATGGGGCGGATTTCTGAGCAGAGGCGTGGAGCCGGGGCGCTGCCCCGGACCCCGCGGGGGCTGTTCGCCCCTCGACCCGAACCAGGGCAAGCCCTGGACCATTTTGGGAAGAACTGCGCGATGCGCAGTTCTTCCCACAGGCCGATGCAAGACCAGGGACGGTGTTGCCAGTCACGGCGGTCTTGGTTGGCAGGGTCGTAGCTGGTCTTGACTCGGCCTGTTCGATGAACTGCGCATCGCGCAGTTCATCGACCCCGGGTCCAGCGCTTGCGCTGGTCCGGGTGCAGGGGCGGATAGCCCCTGCTGGGGTCTGGGGCAAAGCCCCAGCGAAGCGGCTTCAGCTGACAACAGGCCCCACCGCCGAAAGCTTCTTCGTCGCCAGTACCCAATAAATCGCCCGGATCGAACCATCCTCGCCGATCTCGCATTGCAGCACCGAGCGCGGCGCGAGCTTCCGCCCCGGCGCGTGCTCCAGCACCACGGCGGGCATCCCGTTCACCATTCGAAATGCGAACTGCGCGCCCATGTTGTGCCGTTTGCCGAGCCCCACGAACAAGCGTCCGACCCGATCTCGCCCTAGGATTGGCAAGCGCGCTGCGAAGAACTCGCCTCCGCCGTCGCTCAGGTGCCGGACCTCGGCGTCCAGCATCGATTCGAGTGCTTTTCCATCCGTGGTCCCGAGCGCCATGAGAAACCGCCCCAGCGCCTCGCGTGTCTTTTCTACGAGCTCGGGCGTGCGCCGCGTCCGGCTCGACTCGTAGGCCGAAAGCGCCCGACGCGCCCTGTGGTGCATCGTCTTCACGGCTGTTTCCGTCATCCCCAGCGCGTCGGCCGCCTCCTTCACCGACCAGTCGAACACGTCGCACAGAAGCACGATCGCCCGCTGCCGCGGCGTCAGCGCCTCCAGCGCCACGAGGAACGCCATCGACACGCTCTCCAGGAGATCGTAACGCCCCTCGGTCTCGACCGGCTCGATCCCGATCTCCAGCACGCCGTCTCCGTCTGTCTCGACCGGCGACGGCAGCCACGGCCCGTCGTATGCGCGCCGCCGCCGCGCGCGTAGCCGGTCGATTCCGAGGTTCACCGCCACGCGCGTCAGCCACGGCCGCACGGGTTCATCCGTGCGGGCCGGTGGACGCTCGATCGCGCGGAGGAGCGTCTCCTGCACGAGATCGTCCGCGTCCGCCGCCGATCCCGTCAATCGGTAGCAAAGACCCCACAGATACCGCCGATGCTCCCGCGCGAGCCCGTCCCCGTCCGCCATCACGTTCACGCCCTCGCATCGAAGCTCTTTCGGCCCACGTCGCCAAGCACATTCACCTCCCGCCGCGTCGCGGCCTGCGCCGCGGCCCGCCCGCTCGCAAAGCTCGCGTCCGCGAGCATGCCCGCGTGCCCCACCCAGTCGCCCGCCACGAACACCCCGGGCGCGCCTGGCACCGCGGGCCCGGGCCTGCCACGCGTGCCGCCGCGCGCTGCCTGCGGGAAATCGTGCGTCACCGTGATCGAAGGCAAGAACCGCCGCTCGACCACGAGGTGTTTCGCGCCCGGTTGCAGAAGTTCGAGCACCTCTTCGAGCTCTCGCTCCACCGCCCGAGAATCCTCCAGCGCGCCGTACCGCGCCACGTGGATCATGGCGCCTCCCTCGGGCGCGAGGCGCGCGGACGCCGAGTGCACCGAGAAGTAGAGCGGCCGATCGATCCCCAGCGCGAACGTGTTCCGCGGCTGCGGCAGGCGCGAGAGCGCGACGTCCAGGCACGCGGCCGTCACCGGAATCGCCGCCGCGGACCACGCCGCGAGGGCCGGCACGTCGGGCAGGAGCGAGGAGGCGAGGGAAGGGCTCGCCGCGATGATCACAGCGTCCGCGGGGATCTCCGCCCCATCCGCGAGCCGCACCGCCTTCACGCGCCCATCCTCCCGCACCACGGACACGGCCTTCGCGCCCGCAAGGAGCTCCGCCCCCGCGGCCCGCGCGACGTCGGCGAGCCCGTTGACCATCGTCTGCCAGCCGTCGTGCAGGTAGATCACGCCGCGCGTCGTCCCGAGCCGGAACTGCGAGATGGCGGCCTCCGCCGAGAGCCGCTCCAGATCCGAGCTGTACGTCGAGACCCGAATGAGCGCCCGGATCACGTCCCGCGCCTCGGGCGTGCGGACCCTCTTCGTGAGGAACGCCTCGAAGCTCGTCTCCGCGAGCGAAGCGAGGTCCAGCGCATCGAGGCCGGCAAGCAGGCGCGAGACCTCAATCTTCCCGACGAGCGGCAAGACCGACGACGTCAAGAGCGACACAGGCCCAGTCGGCAGAGCCCGGAGAATGCCCCCATGCAGAGCGTACGCCCCGTTGCTGGTCGGCGGCGGCGCGCCTTTCGTCTGCACGCCGAGCTCGCCGAGCACGCGCTCTGCCTCGCCGCCCCGGTAGAGCGCATGCGGACCGATGTTCAACGAAAACCCCTTCTTCTCGTGGGTCGCCGCGCGCCCCCCGAGCTCCGAAGCCTTCTCCAGCACAGTCACCCGCCGGCCAGCCCGCGCCGCATACGCCGCCGCCGAAAGCCCCGCAAGTCCGCCGCCGATGACCACCACCCGAGCCGCCGTGTTCGTCGTCATGATCGCACCTCTCAGAGGAGGCACGTCCAGGGGTCCGGAAAGGTTACGCGGAATCGACGCGACGTGATCGTGGGAGGCGGGTTACTTCCGGGCCAGCCACTCCAGGAGGGCGACGAGGACGGCGAGCCCGGCGATGGGGACGGCGATCCAGCCGAGGAAGGTGATCCAGCCGCGGCGCAGGGAGCGGCCGCCGCGGTCCTCGCAGGCGAGGCAGATGGCCCAGACGCGGGCGCCGCCTTCCGTGAGGACGCAGCAGTCGCCGCAGACGGGGGACTGGCAACGCGCGCAGGGACCGGCGGCCACGGCGCTGCAACGGACGCAGCGGGCGACGGGAGGGCCGTCGTCGTGGTGGATCAGGCCGCCGGACATGGGGAGGATGCTAGCAGCGCCGGTCTCCTCTGCGAGGCGCTAAGATACGCTGGCCTTTCGCCGTGACGGACCGAACCTCCTTCTACCGCACGATACCGCCGCCCGATGCGCTGCGTCCGTTCATCCGCAGCTTCTGGGTGTACGACGGGTACCATCCGGCGCACCTTCTCGATCGGGTCCTGCCCACCGGCACGCTCGAGATCGTCGTCCCCATCGGCGGCAAACGACTTGCCTGGCGGGAGCTCTCGGGCCGCGACGGGACTTGCCGCACCGCCCTCGTGTCGGGCCCGCGGCGTATTGCGTTCGATGTGCCCACGGCGCCGCAGGGGCGGCTCGTCGGCGTGCACTTTCATCCGGGCGGCGCGTGGCCGCTCCTCGCGATTCCCATGGATGCCCTCGCCGACCGGCACCACCCGCTCGAAGACCTTTTGGGCGCATCCGCGCGCGAGCTCGCGGAGCGCATTGACGATGCGGCATCGGACGCGGAACGACTCGCGATGCTGAGCGCTTTTTTCCTCCAGCGTGCACGAGCGAGCCGCGCCTCGCACCCTGCTGTGACGGCCATGATTCGACGGGCCGAGCGTGGCTCCTCGGACGTTGCGATTGCGACCGAGGTCGCGGCGTCTGGGTTGAGCCACCGCAGGTTCATCGAGCTGTTTCGCCGCGAGGTTGGCTTGACGCCTCGTGATTTCCTTCGCGTCCAGCGGTTCCAGCGGGCGCTCGGCATCGCCGCGCGGAGCGGACGCGCCGGGGCCGACCTCGCCTACGAGGCTGGGTACGCCGACCAATCGCACTGGCTCCTCGAGTGCCGCAAGCACGCGGGGCTGTCGCCGCGTGAGCTCCTCGAAAAGCAACGAGGCGCGAGCGCTGTTCCGCCGGCCGAGAGGGGTCAAATGCTTCCTATTCGTTGACCCGGCGCCTGATCCAAGCTCCCGCGCATGCATGTCATCTTTGGTTCCAGTGGCGTCGTGGGAAGCGCGGTCCTTGCGGAGCTTCACCAGAAGGGCTTACCCACGCGTGGTATCTATCGTTCGAGGAAGCCGGGACCTCACGCGAGCGAGGTCGCGCGTGTTGATCTCGAAACGGGTGACGGGCTCGACGCGAGCCTCGTCGGGGCGACGACGGTCTTCCTGGCGACGGGAGACATGATCGATCAGGTCTCCGCCGAGCTCCGCGTGATCGAAGCCGCGCGGCGTGCCGGCGTGGGCCGGATCGTAAAACTCTCGATCATGAGCGCGGAGAGCGAAGCGTTTTTTTATGCGCGCGTTCATCGCGCGATCGAGCGCGGCCTTCTAGCCTCAGGGATCGCATACACGCTCCTCCGGCCTGGCGGCTTCATGCAGAACTTCGTCCACTACTACGGCCACGCGATCCGAACGGAGGGTGTCCTTCGCCTGCCTTGCGACGACTTCGCGGAGAACGTCATCGATGCGCGCGACATTGCGCGGGTGGCGGCCGAATGCCTGTCGTCGGATCGCTTCGAGGGACAGGCGCTCACGCTTTGCGGGCCGCGGCCGATCTCGTATTCGGCGATGGTCGCCGAGATCTCCGCGCTCACCGGCCGGAAGGTCACGTTCGAATCGATCTCGCCGGACGCATTCCGCGAGGCGATGCTGCCGTATGCCGTGTCCCGAGAGCACGTCGACGGGATCACGGCGATGCTCCGCTACCATCAGGAGGGCAGGGGACCCAAAACGAGTGATGCGGTCCTCGAAGTGACCGGCACGCGGCCGCGCTCCTTCGAGGAATTCGCGCGCGAGCACGCGTCGAGCTGGGTCCCGTGACGGACGGGACGCCCTAGAGCATCGACCGGTTCGATGCTCGGAAGATCGCGAAGCGATCTTCCCTCGGGGAACAGTTCTGGTCCTTCTGACCCGGGGTCGCCAGCGTGACGAACGTGGCCCGCGCATCGCGAGATCGTTTCGGCACCGGTGTGGCGGAGACGCCGGAGGATTGATAGGCTGCGCGCTCGCGAAGGGGAGCGCAATGGACCGTCGGCAACTGATCTTGGGAATGGGCGGCGTGGTGGCGCTCGGCGCGTGCCGGGCGGCGGACGGCAAGCCGCGGCAATCGGCGGCGCGCGCCGATCTCTACCGGTGCGAGGGCTGCGAGGGCGTGTTCGAGCGGCAGCCGACCGCTTCGAGCGCGCGGATCGCGCCGCCGGGCGAGCCGGGCGAACCGCTGGTGCTGGCGGGAACGGTGATCGCGCTCGACGGCAGGCTTGCGGCCGGCGTGACGATCTACGCCTATCACACCAATTCGGCGGGCTTTTATGCCAACGGCACGCCCGAGACCGAGTGGAGCCGCCGGCACGGCCGGCTGCGCGGCTGGGCGAAGACCGGAGCCGACGGGCGCTACCGCTTCGAGACGATCAAGCCCGCGCCCTATCCCGACCGAAGCCTGCCCGCGCATGTCCATCTGACCATGTTCGAGCCCGGGCGGCGGCCCTACTGGATCGACGACATCGTTTTCGACGACGATGCGCTGGTCGATGCTGCCTATCGCCGGCGGATGGAGAATCGCGGGGGCGACGGGATTGTCCGGCTGGACCGCGAGGCCGACGGGCGGCTGCTGGCGGTGCGCGACATCCTGCTTGAGCGGCACCCAGCTTAGCGGCGGCGGAGCAGCGCGTCCTCGTTGACGGGCCGAACGCTGATAGGTTTGTAAGTCAAAACGCCAGCCGGGTTTGCGTCGACGGGCCGCGTTCGATTTTCTGTTACCTCTCGCTTCCCCGCGCATTGTTTGTAGGCATGGGATCGTCCAAACCCGATTCACGCAGCCGACGCGACGAGCTCCTCGGCTTGCGGCTCGATGTCCGGCGCATCGTCCGGAGCGACAAGGCGCGCACGCGCGACTCCGCGGACGACAAGGAACAGCAGGTGATCGCCAACGCGCTCGGCGACCTCCCCAACTACGCCCCGCACCCTGACGGCATGAAGCCGTGGGTCGTGACGATCACGCGGAACGTGATGGGGACAGCGCGCCGGATCACTCGCCGGCACCGGCAGGTGTTCGAATCCGACGCTGGGCGCGTGGCCAAGTTCGCGACGTTGGACCCCTCGCCCGAGCGCGCGGCGCAGTTGAAGCAGGCCCTTCACAAGGTGATGGATGCTGTCGGAGACCTGCCCCCCTCCCAAGCGGCGGTCTTGTGGATGGTGTGCGTCGAGGGTCGATCGCATGAGGAGGCCGGGGCGAAGGTCGGGATTTCCGAGGACGCGGCGAAGATGGCGCTCTCTCGCGCGCGCGAGACCTTGCGGGAGCGTCTCGGCAAGGATCTGTTCTCCGTCCCGCCTCCCCTGCTCGTGCTGCTCTTCGACTGGTTTCAGCGACTCGGCCACCTGTGGGCGATGCTCATGGCCATGGTGTTCGCGTCGCTCGCGCTCGCGCCGCGCGAGCCTGACGGCGAGCTTCACGCCGCGGCCACGGGCGCGGCGCGCGCCGTGGCAGCGTCCGCCGTGGACGTCGCGCGTGCGGCGGCCGCGGAGCCGGCGCCGTCGTTCGAGCACGCTGGTTCACCCGTGCCCGTCATGGTGCCGCCCACGCCGACGAAGCAGACGCACGCGCCACGACGTCCCCTGGTCGACAGCGACAAGCAAGGCTGTTCGAAGGCAGGTTTGTCCAAGGGCGGTTGGGGTTCGTCCGGGGACACGTCCTTCTAGCTTTCGCGGCTGCATGTATGCTATGGATCCAGAGCCATGCGTTCCGTGATCGTGGTCTCGACACTGCTTCTCGTGTCGCCCTCAGCATGGGCGCAGAGTCTTCCGAGCCCTGACGTCGAGGAGGATCGCGAGGCCGAGGTCGAGCTCCGGTTCAAGGCGTTGGCGCAGCTCGGCGATCGCGAGCGCGCCGCGGGGCGGTTACGTGAAGCCGCGAGGGCCTACCGACAGGCGCTGAACGTTCGGCACGATTCCCTTGTCGCAGGGCGTCTAGGGATGGTGCTGGTCGAGGGCGGTAGACCCGAGGACGCGCCCGAGCTCCTGCTCGATGCGATCCATCGGGCCCCTGCCGCCACGCCCGCGGAGCGGGCAGAGCGCAAGCGCTTCTTCGAGGCCCATGAGGTGGCGCGCGCTCATGGCTCGTGGGTCGAGGTGATGGTCTCTCACGCTGGCGCGCGTGTGACGGTGGACGGCATCGATCGGAACGACGCGGGGCGGTCGGCCTTCTGGACGTTCGTGGCCGGGGGAGAGCACGAGATCCGCGCGACCCTCGACGGCTTCGAAGAGGCGGTCGTAAAGTTCACGGCCGTGAAGGGGCAGGACATGAAGGTTCCCGTCCCCCTGACGGCGCACAAGGTGGAGGAGAAGCCGGCGGTCTATGTGCCGGAGAAGGACCCGACCGCGACTTTGTCCGCTGTGGTGGCCGGGCCGGAGTTCACGAAGCAGGAAGACCCTTTCGCGTACGAGGAGCAGCCGAAGGATCCGACAACGGCCACCGAAAGAAAGGGCCTGCGGGGCTTCCTGGGAGTGGGGCCGGTGGTCGTGTTTGGTGTCGCTTCGTGGATGCCCGCCGTGGGGGCGATGATCGGCGGTGGTTTGCAGGTCAACCAGCATCTCTCGATTGGGCTAGAGGCACGCGGGGCGTGGTTGACAACGGGTGTCGCAGACGAGCCCATCAATGCTATGACGGCGGGCGGGATGGCAAGCTTGTGTGGGCACTACAAGTGGTTTTTCGGCTGCGCGCTCGGTCATCTAGGCGTGATTCGCGTCGAGTTCACGTCGCGCAGTTACAAGCCGGCAAGTTTCGCTGATGTTAAACCCGGAGCGGGTGGGCGCATCGGCGCCAAGATTCGAGTCACAGAGTCCTTTACGATCCAAGCCGCAGCCGACGTCCTCGGATTGTCGAGCGGCGTCCAGGTGGTTGTTGGACCAACGATCCTCTCCGATCAGCCGCCGGTCATGTTCGGCGTGCAGATTGGCGGAGGGTGGGAGTTTTAGACATGCGTACGGTTCTTGCCTGTTCGTTGTTTTTTTGCCTCGGAGTGGTCGGTGCGTCCTGTACGGCGGCTCCCTCTTTCTTTGAGGGCGAGTGCGATCCAGACTCGTTTTTCCCGACGCCCGCGTGTAGCCCCGACGGGGGCACGGATGCCGGGAGCGACGCGGATGCCGCGCCCGATGAGCCCGACGCGGCTCAATCCGCATGCCCCGGCCGGTGCGTCCCGGTACCCAGCGGAAACGCGGGCTACTGGTCGGAGGTCGCGGTCTCGCTCCTCGTATACCCTACCAATGCAATGGCAGAACCTCCGGAATGCCCAGAGGGTGCCTCCGCGGAGAAGTGGCGCCTCCTCGCAGACCTCGACGCCCCTGCCGCCGCGTGCGAGCCTTGCGAGTGCGGCCCCTCGACCGGCGCGTGCAAAGCACTGCCGGAGAAGATGCAGATCCGCGCGGGGGCGTGCGGGGAAAGCGGGGCCGCCAGCCTCCCTTTTGATGCTCCGGCCGGTTGGGATGGCTCCTGCACGAGCGAAAACGCCCTTCCGGCCGGTGCGCAGTGCGGGGGGGAGCCGTGTGCCCAGTCCGTGTGGGTTTCACCGCTCCCCGGGCCGACAAACGAGGAGGGGTGCAGCCCTAAGAGCGAGACACCTGCGTTCACCACGACGAGGGAGTGGAAGACCGCGGGCCTCGCGTGCATGAATAATACTGTGGACGACGCCTGCGCCGACGCAGGGACGCAGTATTGCGTGAACGATCCCGGCCCTGGCTGGCTCCAATGTGTCGTTCGCGAAGGGGCCGACGCCCCCTGCCCGGAAAACTACAACTGGGCCCGTTATGAGATGTACCCCGAAGATGCCGTCATCGACGAGCGCAACTGCGAGGAGTGCGCGTGCGGGCCGCCAGAGGCAAGCGCCTGTACGGCGTCGTTTCACCTCTACGAGGGGCCGCTCTGTTCCTCTCAATCGGAGCAGTTTGGCCTGGTGTCCCCCGATGACCAGTGTCAGGACACGGTTCCCCCGGGGCATGCCATCGCCGGCAAGGCGATCACGGACCTCGAATACGTGCCCGGCACGTGCGCCGCTACCGGCGGAGCGCCGAAGGGCGAGGCCAAGAAGGACATGACGAGAGCCGTCACCTTCTGCTGCCTCTACCCGTTTTACCTCATCAACTGATACCCGCCTCGTCGCGTATTTGTCCTAAGCGCTGCACAGCCACTGAAGCGCGTCGGCCAGTTCAGCCCGCCAAGGTTCGAACGCATGTGCTCCGTGAAACACGTGGTGCCTCACCTTGGCGCCGCTGGCTTTGAGCGCATCGACGGCGGATTGCACTCCGGCGACCTGCGTGAACTCCTGGCGCATTCCCGTGGGTGGATGGGTGGCGTTGTCCTCGAGCTCCTGGTCGCCGACGCTGAGCCAGTGGCGGGAGCTGATCTTCGGGAATGCGCGTGCGAGGCTCGCGAACCGTTTGCGTTCCCACCAGAAGGAGCCGGATTGGCTCAGCGCGGACGAAAAGACGTGGGGATGGGTCAGGGTCATGTGGGCGCTGGCGAGGCCGCTTAGGCTGAGACCGCAGACCAGATTTCTCTCGCCGCGGATGGTGCTCGCTCGGTTCCTGGCCCAGCGAACCAGGTCTTCGGAGATGAATCGAGCGAAGCGATCGTTGCAGACGAAGTCTTCGTGTCGCGACTGGGGGCCATTGCTCGGAACGAAGGCGAAGGACATCTGCGGAATGCGTTGACTTGCGATCAGCTCCTGGAGGATGGGCAGGGCGCCGACGCGCTCGAGATAGTATTCTCCGTCCAGGAACACGCAGAGCGGGTGCTCGGTCGCCTGGGGGCCGGCGATGAACCAGACGGTACGGGTGTAGTCTTTGCCTTCGACGACGACCTGCTCGGTGTTCATGGGCCGATTCTACTGAGCCTCGCGCTCGAAGAGAAGCGTGGGCTCGTTCAGCGCACCAGCGTTTGCATTGCTAAGGAGCGGCTCGACGTCGCTCGCGAGCCTGGCCCTCGAACAGCGCGATCCCCGCCTCGGCGCGAAGGTCCTGCACACGGCGCCCGAACCGAATCTTGAACCCGCTTGCGCTTTTGGCCTTACGGGTTGCCATGGTCCACCCCTTTCTGCGTCACGGGCCGGACGTAGACCCGCCTCTCGGGTACGACACTCTCCCACAAAACGACAGCGCCCGAGTTACCTCGTGCCCGCTCGCGCATTGTTTGTCTCCTGAAGGGGCGAGCATCTCGCTCCCTTTCGGCACAAGCGACCCGCAGAAGGGGGCGATGGGCATGCTTCTCTGGGCGAGCGCAGCCCTTCGCCCTCTCCTGGGGGTCGTTTGTCGCCGATCTCAGGCGGCTGCGAGTCGAGGCGCCCTTCACGCGCGCACGCCATCGATTTGCCGTCGCCTCGGGTCGGCGACGCCAAACGGAGGAACATGAGCGCACGACACGACACTGACGACGACGCCGCGACGACCGTGATGGACCGTCCAGTGCTCCCGCCGCAAAGCGGCGTTCGTCCAAGCGTCGCATATTCAGAGCCGCCGCCTCGCGATACGGTCTTCGATCCCCCGTCGCTCCGGAGTCGTCTCGGGGCCCTCGCCCATGCCCTGTTCTACCGCGTTCGCGAGCGCTTTCGCGCTCGCCGTTTGTCGGATCAGCTCCCTCCGCTTCCGCCGTCGCGCTCCACGAGGTCTACCTTGGCCGCGGTGGGCGTTGTCCCGTACGACCAGCGCGGCGAACAACTTCTCCTCGATATCGTGCGGGCGGACCCGATCTATCAGGAGGCCGCGATCCGCGTCGCGTATTACGCCTGTGCGCTGCGGAAGCAGGGCGCGGATGCCCATGTCGAAGGGCTCCTCCACTTCGCGCTGCTACGGATGCGGGTGGACAACAACGGCTTCGTTTCGGTCGCGCGGCTGCGGGATAGGCTGCCAGAGATATCGTTTTCGGGCGCGCTCGTGCCCGCCCTGCTTCGGCTGGAGAGAGCGGGCATCGTGTCTCTCTTGCCCGACCATGCCCGACCCGAGCGCGTACAACTCCGGGTCCCCCTTTGAAGCACAGGAGAGAGCAACATGAGCACGAAAACCACGAGCAGCACCAATAAGACCGACGAACCTGCGGAGTTGGCCACGGCGTTTGCGCTCGCCAGCGATGGCATTCTATATTTCGCATTCGAGAACGCTCCGCCGCCGGGCCGTTCGGTGTTCGTGGGCTATGCGCTGCGTGCCGACGAGGCCCAGAAGTTTGGCGTCGGGGGCTTGCTCCTCTGGGCAATCGTGCATCCGCTCGCGCTCGGGAGCGATGGGTGCATTTACGTCCGAGAGGGGCTCATCGACGCCGAGGGGCGAGACGTCTTCCGGGGCTTCGCCGCGACTCCCGAGGAAGCAACCCGCGCGGCCGAGGAACTACACCGTATCGCATCCAATGTCGTCGTCGAAGTCTTCGCGCGCAAGCGTGCCGCGGCATAGCCTGGTGCGAATCACGCCGGGCACGCCGTTTGCGGCTCCGGATGGTCGACGATGACGCAGCGTAAATTCATGGTTGAACTGCGGCCGTACGGCGAAGGCCAGCGCATCGGCCACGTGCGGCACGGTGAGAAGTTCATGGGGTTTAGCCGATACGTGCTGCCCCCCTTCACGCCCGTTCCGACCTTGCAAGAGGCTGCCGCGCTGATCTTCGGGCAGTACCGAAGGCTCGTCGTCAACTGGACGAGGAGCCCGATCCGGAGCTGGCGCGGCGTTATGCCGAGGGCGAGATGTAATTACGTCGGGGGCTCGTGCATCCTGCGCGCTTCGAGGTCTTTCCGAAGCTTTCGGCGCTCGCCCTTCGGCAGCTTGCGGGCGAGATCCGCGATACGGTCCAACTCGTCGTCTGCCGGGAAGGCAAGAAGTGGAATTACCCGAGCCCCTTCGGACTCGGCCAGCCGGAGAGCGCCGAGCCGGGCCTGCACCCAAGTACGTGGCCGCGATGCGCGTGATGTGTCCGAGCGCGTACAGCTATTCGTACGACGACAAAAACGGGCTGCATCAATGCTCTTCGGATACGGGGTTCGAGGTCGTCTTCTGCCCGTGAGCCGAGCCTCCGCGAGCTCCACGGCAAGCGTTATGAGCGTTGACGTACGGTGATCGAGCGTGCGAGCATCGCGACTGCCGCGCCGGGCGGTGCGGTAACAGGTGGTCATGGCATCCGGATCTCGCAGCGCGACCATGCTCGCCGGCACCGGCGTGGCGCTCGCGCTGGCTGCGGCGTGCGCGGGGCCGCCGTCGCAACGGGGACAGGTGTTGCGCTCGTTCCGACAAACCGTGGCCGACGATCTCGGCGGGGTGGTGACGTCGCCGGCGCTCGACTGCGGTGAGGTCGCGAGCTCGTACGACGAGCTCGTCCAGCACGACAGCGAGCCCCGGCGCTGCCTCGCCCGTGCGTTCCGCGCCTGCCAACCAGCGCGCGTGGATGGCTCGTACGACGGCGTCGATAGCGGGCCGTTTTACTGGTCAGCGGTCGTCACCACGCGTGCCGACAAGGGGGGGTGCGAGGTTCGTTATTACGAAGACGTGCGCCTCGATACCTATGGTGATCGGTCGATCACGCGGTACCGTTGCGGTGACCCCGCCCCCGAGACCGGCGCGAGCGCGACCAGGGGCTCGTGCGAGCTGGTCTGGAAAGAGCGACACGTGCTCTGCAGGGAGTATGCAGGCGAGGCGACGGCGCCGGGGGCCCGTCAGATGACGTGCGTGGAGCTACCGGCCGACGTTCGATGGTCGGGCCAGTCACCTCGACCGTGATGATCTGGCCCGGCCGATTGCATAAGACCGGCTCGTCGAGGTTGACGCGCGCGCACCTTGCGCGCGGGCTCGTTCAGCGTGCTCAGCGCAGGTGCTCGACCCGCGAGCCGAAGTCCCTCAGGCGCTCCATCACGTACGCGGGGGCCGGTTCGCCGACCCGCGCAGGATCCGGTTCGCCGACCCCGGCAGGATCCGATTGGGCTCTTGGGCGCCGGCCCTCTGCCGTTCGTCATCCTCCTGGCCATGATATTCTTCCTGCCCTTCGCGCTTCGACGTCGTCGGAAATAAAGGGGGACCCGGAGCGTCGCGGCGACGACGAGCAGGATGCCCCATCGTCGGAGCCCCCCAAGCCGCCGCAGAACCCTCACCGTCGGACAGGCGTGAACCCACGGCAGGGGGGCCTCCCCCTGCGGTAAGCCGTGCCCAACTCGGAGATGGTGACTGGACGTACCCGTCGAGGGTATCCTGGAACCGTCAGATGAAGATCCCGCCTCACCTCGAAAAGCTCCTCGACAAGGACCAGCGTCTCCACGGCGTCGTGTTGCAGACGCTAGGCGTCTTCGAGCTTTGGCTCAAGGACAACAAGGTTGTCTTCTTCCCGGAGTACACCGACCATGGCCCTGAGCATGTGGAGAGCGTGATGCACGGGGCAGAGGCGCTCATCCGTGAGGAAGCCTGGCCGCACCTCACGGCGCAGGACGCGGCCACGCTCCTCCTTGCCATCCTGCTCCACGACTGCGCCATGCACCTGAGCGAGGATGGGTTTCTCGCCCTCGTGTCCGCAGGAGCGCCATGGAAGCCGCGGGGGCGCCTCTTTCTAGACAGAATGGGCGATCATCCCTGGCCGCGACTCTGGCAGGAGTTTCTGCGTGAAGCTGCGCGCTTCGATGAGGGCAAGCTCCGCTCGCTTTTCGGTGACACCGAGCCCGCGCGGAACCCGGATACAGACTGGAAGAAGTGGACTTACCGCGATCGTCTCCTCATCGGCGAATTTATGCGCCGCCACCACGCCCGGCTCGCGCACGAGATCGCGCTGCTCGGCATCCCTGGACCAGGGATCGATCGTCTGGGATTTGCGCAGATGGACGAGTGGCTCAGGGATTTAGCGGGCTTTGTCGCGCGCAGCCACAACCTTGACCTGCGTGCCAGTGCAGACCTCATGCCCAAGAACGGACGGCGGAACTACCGCGAGGTCCATGCTCCGTTTGCGATGGCCGTTCTACGGATCGCCGACTACCTTGAAATCGAGGCGCCCCGCGCACCCCGCGAGTTGCTCCGCGTGCGCAGTCTGAAAAGCCCGATCTCGCAGGCCGAGTGGCGCAAACACGAAGCGGTGGTGCACGTTCGCCAGGATGAAGCGGATCCAGAGGCGCTCTTCGTCGATGCAGAACCAACGGACGTCAAGACGTTCCTAGGGCTCAGGCGGCTCTTCCAGGGGATCCAGGCGGAGCTGGATGCGTGCTGGGCCGTGCTGGGTGAGGTCTACGGTGCGGATACACGGCTGCGCGAACTTGGGCTGCGTGTGCGACGTCTTCGTTCCACCCTCGATGACGTCGCAGCCTTCGGCAAGACCGTGGATTACCTGCCCGTGGATGCGAGGTTTCGGGTCTCGGGCGGAGAGGTTTTGAAACTTCTGGTGGGACCGCTTTACGAGGAAGAGCCTGCTTTTGGGGTGCGGGAGCTAATGCAGAACGCGGTGGATGCGTGCCGGGAGAGGGAAGATTACCAGCGTCAGAACCCGGACAGGCGGATCGACTTGCCGGAACTCGAGGCAGACGTCGTCGTACTGCTGGAGGACAACGACGACGGCACGGGGTGGCTGACGGTCGAGGACCGGGGAATTGGTATGAGCCCGGATGTCGTGCAGAAGTACTTCCTCACGGCTGGGGCGTCCTTCCGCAACAGCGAGGCATGGCACCGGCAGCATGACGATGAAAGTGGAACCCCGCGCGTGCTTCGAGCGGGACGGTTCGGGGTGGGGGCGCTGGCGGCATTTCTGCTCGGGGACGAGATGGAGGTTACCACGCGTCATGTGGAGGAAGACCGAGGGGTCGCGTTCACAGCACGGTTGGACGAGCCGGCGATCGAGCTGCGATGGTGTGAGCGGAAGCCTGGGACGACAGTTCGCGTGAGGATCTCGAATAGCGAAGTCATGGATAGACTGCTGAGTCGAGCCGAGGGTGAGTCGTGGGATTGGTACTGGCTTGAGCGGCCCACTCTTGTCAGGAAAATCCTACTGCGCAACGAGTACGAGAGCTACCCCAATTCAGTGGGCCCTACGGATGGCGAGGTTGTATTGAAGCGCAGGTTGATACCATTGCATGGCGCTCCCCTCCCACTCTACTGGATAAGGACGTGTCACCCCGACTTCGATGACATCCAATACACCTGGAACGAGGGCGGCCACGGCACGTATGTACACAATGGATTCGTGCTTCGCGAGCCTTATAGCGCTGACCTCACCAGCGACGACTATCAACATCTATGGTACGGATACGGATGGTCGGAATTTATACGCCGTCCACGAATCTCCATTTTCGATCGCACCAACAAGATGCCAGTAAACCTTGTCCGGACTGGGCTATCAACGGGCGATACACCGGTTGATGCAGTCGTATTGCAATCCGTTTGCCGGGATATCCTAGGTGCTCTGCTCGTCAGGACTCCAGCTGTGCCGAACGAGATGATACCTCTGGTTATCGCAGATCGGTTTCGCGCTGGCTTGCATCCGAGCATAGGAACAAAGATGTTCGGATGGAGCTGGCTGTGGTGGAGTCAGGCCGGCATCGGGCTTGCGGACGGCGCTATGGCGAGCCAGATCGCAATGCATCCCATCTGCTTCGCTCCTATCTTTCGAGGAACCGATCGCATGCCCGCAGTGTCGTGGGTTTGGCAGGTGCTCAAGACTGAATGTGTCGTCGAGCTTCAAGGGTTCAAGCACGACAGTCGCGAAGATCTACACAATATAATGGCCCAATGGATGGTAATGTTCCATGATCCACTGGCTGTCGTCGATGATAAGCCCTTCGAACGAGGTCCGGATATCTTCGGCCCCTTCAGCCTCCTCACGCCACGCTCCACCCTGCTCATCGTCTGTCGCGCTCTGTGGGAAGCATGGCGCGCGATCGATCCTCGCCCCGAAACCATCCAGTACGCTTCAGTGGGCGAGCACTGGGTTCTTGAGTGGACTGGTGAAGACAACCGCAAGCTCCTCGACCTTGAACGCCTTGCCACCATCGTTCCCGAGGGCATAGAGAACCCCATCGGCATCTGGTTCGATTGCGAGGGACCCAACGAGGACCTACCCGACGAGGACATGATTATGAGCCCTTTGGCGGAGGCGTGGGAGGACATCATCCGTCACCCCGTCATCCCCTGGGACGAGGCGGAGCGCCGCGCACTCCTGCCGCATGCTTACAGCGAACTATCAGAGGAGATTACCCGGTGGGAGGCGGTTACGAAGCTGGAGCAGGAGCAGGAGGCAGGCGGTCGAGAGCGAAGCGATCGAGCTGTGACTCGCCGTCAGTCGACGTAAACCCGCGCAACCGCCAGCCCAGAGCCGCGCGGCCCTGGGGGAAGATCGAGAGCCAGGGTGTTTTGGAAGCAGCCCTTGTCCCTGCTTGTAACGAGGACGGGGGTCTGTCCCGAGGCCCTTCGACCCTCGGAGACGAGGGGCGCCCGCCGCTGCGGGCCCCCTCGCTCCCGAGGGACCCCGCCAGCGCAGGAACCTACCGGCGCTGGATGGCGTGGAGCACCTTGCCGACGGCATCGTGCGCGGCTCGCGCGGCGGCCATGCTTTCGTCGGCGTCCGACAGCAGTGCCAGAAGCCTTTCAGCCGCGTCGTGAGCCACCGCCGCGGCTTCGACATCGCCCAAAGCCGCGGCCGTGACCTCTCCCTGGACGAGGACGGCGAGAAGGGTCCTGCGTGGGTCGGCTCCAGGGATGCCCCAAAGGGCGGCCACGGAGTCTGAAGTGGCACCAACACGCGCCAACGGTGCCGATCCGTCGTCATCAGGACGCGGATCCAGCAGGTTACGCCGGGTCAGGGGTGCTAGAACCGTTCTCGGGGGGTGAATCGGCCGGGCTTCGCCTGGCCGAGAGGGGGACGCGAGGCGTCCCCCTCGGGACAAAAGAGCTAGGACCTCGAGCGGTTGCAAACCGATCGGTGTCCTAGCTCCGGACCTTCCGGGAGAGCCGCCGAGGTCGCCATTGGCTGGACGGGGCGCCTCCTGTAGCATCGAGGGCCGATGAAGGTCCTTTCGCGCGGAACGGTCATGGAGGGCGGACGCGCCGCATTCGAGGTCGTGGCGGCCCAGGATGACGAGGCTCGCCTCGTGCTGACGTTCGTAGGCCCCCTCCATCTCCACTACCGTGATCCTTCCCTGCGGATCTTCCTCGACGAGCTCGGCCGGATCCTGGCGAAGTGCTCCTTTGCATCGATCCGGATGGACTTCACGCAGATGCCGTTTTGCAACGACGCAGGCGTCTACGCCCTCATGGATATCCTGGACGCCGTTTACGAAAGCGTCCCGGGCCCCGTCACCGTCCGCCGCATCGCGGGCGACGACTGGCAAGTCGATGCCTTGCGGGTCTTGCTCAACCTGGACGAGACGGCCAACGCCGCGAGGACGACGTTCGAGGACGTGGAGCGAGCCTGAGCCAAGTTTCCCTCGCCGATCCAGACCCGCGGCCAAGGCTGAACCGCAGGCGCCCAAAGCTCCGCGCCGTCGCAACGTTCCCGGCTCCGGATCTCGGGACGTTCCTCTTTCTCGGAACGCTCCCCGCGTCCGCGTCCCCGTCGATTCCTCCGTCTCGCAACGCGCTTCGCGCCGCACCCGAGGGCGTTCCCGCCGTGTCGCAATGCTCCCGTCCTCGCTTACGGTAGGATTCCCCTTTCTTGCAACGCACCCTGCCGCTGTATCCGGGCGCGTTTCCCCGCCGTGCAACGCTTCCGGGATCCGCATCGCAGCACGTTCCCTTTTTCGGAAAAACACCGCGCGGATGCGGCGTGGCGCGTTCCAACTCTCGGGAACGTTCGTTGCTCCGTTTCCGGGTCGGCTCCCGACGGTTTCGTGCTCGGTTGCTTCCGCTCCGGGATGAATGATCTGCTCCGAACGTCTAACGCGCGAACCCGAGACGACCCCGCTCCCGCTCGCGGGGGTAGGGGAAGAGAGGATCCATGCGACGCCTTCGTGAGACCGATGGGAGCTCCCTTCATCGCCGCCACGTCCGTTTTCACCTCTCCACATGCAAGGGCGTGAGTCCCTTGCACGACACCCTGCATGCCGAGGCGAGCGTCCTCTACACGCAGTTGCGCGACGCCCAGCGCGCGCGAGAGGACGCCGAGGATGCGGCGACGACCGCGTCAGCCCAGCTCACCCGCGCCGAGGTGAACGTCGAGAACGGGATCCGCGAGATCGAGGCTGCCGCAAAGAAGCTCGACCGCAAGGACCCTTCTCTTGCCGCGCGACGCACGATCTTCCCGGCCGGTCTGAGCCCGGTGATCAAGCCCGACGGTCAGGCGCAGCTCGACGTCTTGCCCGCCCTGCGTGTCCGGCTCGCGCCGTTCGCCGGCAAGGGAGACATGGATGATGCCATCGCGGGTCTCGACCACGCGGAGATGCAGCATCGCGCTGCGCTCGACACCGTGGCCCTGGCCGCGGCCGAGCTCGAAACCCGATTCGCCGAGGAGCGCGCGGTTCGTCGATCGGTGCGCGAGCAGCTCGAAAGCGCTTACGGCCGGCTGCGAGACCATTACAAGGCGAATCCTTCCGCAGCGGAGCCGTTCTTCCTGCGAGAGAAAGAGCGTTCGCAGTCGAAGCGCAAAGCGCCCACGGACGGCGCCAAGCCGGAGGGCGCCCCCGGCTCCGCCGCGCAGCGCTGATCCCGCGCCCCCCAGATGCTTCCGCGATCACGGCCCCCTGGGGTACAGTGACCGCCATGCGCCGCGCGCTCGCCCCCCTCTCCGCCCTCGTCCTCCTCGGCTGCACGACCGCCGCGCCGCCGCCGCCGCCCACCGCGCGTGACCTCACGCCCGCGCCTTCCACCACGATCTCCGTTCCGGCACCCACGCCCACCTCCGCCCCGGCCGCGCCGCCTCCGGAGGATCACACGTTCGTCGAGGTCCGCGGCGGGGAGGGCGGGTTTTGCGCCCGCACCGAGCGCGGCTCCCTCTATTGCTGGGGCAGCATGGCCCTCCCCGGCGAGATGGCCCAACGCTCGCACGACCGCCCCGTGCGCATCGAAGGTTTCCCCAACCTGAAAGGCTTCACCATCCTCACGGGCGGCCAGATTGTCGGCTGGGACGCGGACGGCACGCTGTTTCGGGTGGTGCGCGACGACGCGACGAAACCCTTCCGCGTCGTGCGGGGCTTCCGGGTCGTGCAGCCCAAGCCCGAGGACATCGCGAAGTACACGTGGGGCTTGAATACCCCCGGGACCGCGCAGATCGTCGCCGGCAGCCGCGATTGCTTGCTGTCCGACAAGGGCGAGGTCTTTTGCTCGCTCCGCATGGAGTACACGGATGGGCCGTATCTGCGGGTGCCGGCCCCGCCCATTCGCGCCCTCTCCGATGAGGCATGCGGCATGGGCGTGGACGGCGGCTTCTATTGCTGGAACCTCGAGAGACACGAAACGACGCGCTTCGGTAAGCCCATCCCCGGCTACGGCGTGGGGCCCATGCCCCTGAAAGGGCCCGTGGAAGAAGCGGTCGTCGCCCATGTCCGGAACCTCGGGCATCAGCTATGCGCGCGGCGGCCCGACGGCACCGTCTTCTGCGACGATTCGCTCGTCGACCGGAAGCTCAAGGAGCTCGCCGAGGGCAAGCGGGTGACGCGGCTCTTCACGGGCCTCTGGAACAGCGTGTGCGTGACCCGCGAGGACGGCGTGTCGCGCTGCTCCTGCTCCTTCGAGAAGCCCTGCGTGGACATCGAGAAGACGTACGAAGTGCTCCCGACGGTCGATGCGTCGCTCGGGGTGGCCGTGCTTCCGCGAAACGTCTGCGCGCTCGGGAAGGATCACCGCGTGCGGTGCTTCGGTGCGCGCAATGGCGGCCTGCTCGGCGACGGCGTGTCGCGCGAGCTCGAACGCGCCGCGATGGTCCCCGAAATCACGGGCGCGAGCGAGATCAGCGCCGAGGGCGGCGTCGTCTGCGCGCGGTTCGGCATGACCCGCGTCTCCTGCTGGGGCGCGATCGCCGACGCGTTGCACGTGCCCCGGCGTGATCTCGTGCTTCCCGAGCCGGCCGTCGACGCCATCGTGGGTGGCATGCCGCTCTGCGTGCGCGGCGCGAAGTCGGGGCAATGGTACTGCCGGAACGGTCGGTTCATCCAGGGGAACCTGAAGGACGACTTCGCCTTGCTCGTCGACACCCGCGGCGCGGCGGTCAAGGACGTCACCGTGAAGGTCCACAACGGGGTCGGCATCATGGTCGCCAAGCGCGGCGGCGGCGCGGGGTGGTTCTATTACGAGGCAAACCCGAAGCCCCTCCGTGTGCAATGGTTCGACCCGAAGGATGAGCTGGCGAACGCCACGTACCTCACCCCCTTCCGCAGGGCCGTCCTCGCCGACGGGACGGCCATCTTCCAGGACGACTCCTTCGGCGACAAGGCGCGGGTCCCCGGAAAGTTCCGCGCCTTGCTGGACGCCGCGCGTTGCGTCGTCGACGAGGGCGCGCGCCTCGTCTGCATGGGCGCGCCCGATGGGCCGAAGGTCATGCAGACCGAGGTGGCGGAGGTCGACACCGATTGCGCGCGCACCGAGCGAGGCGAGGTGTTTTGCTTCGACCGCAAGGCGACGAAAAAAGGCGAGATCGCGAAGTTCCGGCGGATCGAGGGGCTGCCCGCGGGCGCGATCGTGCAGATCGCGCGCGATTGCGCCCGCACGCGGGAGGGAGAGATCTACTGCTGGGGGAGCGTGTTCGATCTGGGCGACCGCGATCCCATTCAGCACACGCCGGTGGAGATCGCCGTGCCCTGAGCGGGGTCGAGCTCGCGGACACGCCCATTTTCGATCCGCCAGACCACGCTCGTCGCGCGGCGGGCGAACGAGGCGTCGTGGCTGACCATCACGATCGCCCCCGGATACCCCGTGAGCGCGCGTTCGAGGCGTTCGAGCGAGGGCAGGTCGAGGTGGTTCTCGGGCTCGTCGAGCAGGAGCGCCGCGGCCTTCCTGCCGAGGCCGAGCGCAATGGCGAGCTTGCGCGCCTCGCCCGGCGACGGCTCGGCCGAGGCCAGGATCCGCTCGGGATCCGTGCCCAGCGTGGCCACGAGCGAAAGCGTGCGCCCGCGCGCCTCGGGTCCGAGGGCGCGGACCTCCGCGAGCAGCGCCCGCCGCGCCTCCGCCGGCAGATCCTGCGGCAGGTAGAGGACCTGCTCGCGCGGAATCCGCGCCGCGGCCGCGAGCGCGCCGAGCAGCGTGCTTTTGCCCGCGCCATTCCGACCCTCGATGCGAATGCGGCCGTCGCGCGGGACGGAGAGGCGCACGTCGTGGAGGAGCTCCGTATCACCCGCGCGAAGGACGGAAAGCTCGAGGAGGAAGGGCCAGGGCTGCGAAGGGCGCTCCCAGCCGACGTAGATCTCGCCGCCGTGCTCCTTCTCGACGTGGTGCCGGGCGACCTCGGCGCTCGCCCGCTCGAGATCGGCCCGCGCCACGCCCACGGTGCGCCCGGTGCGTTTCTCCGCGGATTCGATCGCGATCTTCCGGAGCATGCCCCGGCCGTCGTGATCGTTCTTGTTTTTCATCTGCGTCTTCATGCTCCGCGACGCGTCGATCGCGGCGTGCTCGCGCCGCGCCTGATCGAGCCTGCGCGCCGCGCGTTTCTCCTCGCCTTTGGCCGCCTCGCGCTCGTCCCGCGCGTGGGCCGCCTCGGCTTCCCAAGCGGCGCGCGCGTCGGCATATCGGCCGCGATAGACATGGACGCGGCATTGATGAATGCGCAGCGTCGTCGTGGTGAGCGCGTCGAGCAGGGTCCTGTCGTGCGAAACCAAGAGCCCGACGCCGTCGAAGCGGCGGAGCGCCCCGACGAGCAGCTTGCGCGCCTCGACATCGAGGTGGTTCGCGGGCTCGTCGAGCAAGAGGATCTCGGGCGCTTCGAAAAGCGCCGCGCCGATCTGCCAGCGTTTGCGCTCGCCGGGCGAGAGCGTGGGCCAGCGTTCGAGGTCCTCCGGCGCGAGATCGAGCCTGCCGCGGAGCGCGGCCGCTTCTCCATCGAGATCCTCGGCGAACCGCAGGATCGCATCGGAGAGCGAATCGACGGTCTGCGGGCAGAGCACGACGCGTGCTTCCGCCGGATCACGCCGCACGTGGCCCCGCTCGGGCCGCAATTCACCCGCGAGCAGGCGGAGCAGCGTGGTCTTGCCGGCGCCGTTCTCGCCCACGATGCCGGCCCATCCCGGCCCGAGGTGCAGCTCGACGTCCTCGAGCAAGGACGTGGCATCCCCATGGGAAAACGCTACGCGCAGCGCATGAAGCGATAACATATTCTGTTCTCCTGAATCGGTGGCCCGCGCGTCCCCGAGTTCGTCTCTCGTCGGGACCGGCGCCGGGCGTCACGGCACGTTTACGAACGGCTGGATTCAGGAAAACAGGCGCAACGGCGTAATCCTCCGAAGGGCGCGAGCAAGATAGCAGCCATGTTCTTGCTCGCAAGGAAGAATTTCAGGCTGTACGCTCGCGCTCGTCTGCTGACGCGGACGCGTTTCTGCTTCACCGAGGAGAAAATATGCTTTTACGACAGGCGGCTTTGACCTTGACCATGACCACCTCGCTGGTGCTGGCCGGCGCCGCGATAGGCTGCGGCGGCGGCACCGCCGATTCGAGCGGCAGCGCGGCCGGCGGCCAGGGCGCCGGCAGTTCCTCCTCCCAGAGCGGCTCGGGAGGCCAGGGCGGTCTGGGAGGCACAGGAGGCCAGGGCGGCGAGGGCGGCATCATCTTCGCCGGCTCGGGCGGCTCCGGCGGAGCCGGCGGCGGGAACTGCACGCCCGAGCTCGTGGGCGTCGTGCGCGATTTCAAAGGCTACCCGAACGGTCACCCCGATTTCGAGCATTTCGGCGGCGAAGGGCTCAAGGGCATCGTGAAGTTCGACCTCGGCCCCGACAAGAAGCCCGTCTACGCGCACGACGGCCCCACCGCGCACACGACCGGCCCCGCGGAGTTCGATCAATGGTACCGCGACGTCGACGGCGTGAACATGTCGATGCCGTTCAAGGTGACGCTGACCGAGGACCCGGCGACCGGCATCGCGACCTTCGAGAGCACCGCATTCTTCCCGATCGACAACCAGCTCTTCGGGAACGAGGACTTCGACCACAACTACGGGTTTACGTACGAGCTCCACATGACGTTCAAGTACCAGGGCGGCGAGACGTTCGCGTTCAGCGGCGACGACGACCTCTGGGTGTTCGTGAACAACCGGCTCGCCATCGATCTCGGCGGCCTGCATCCGCCGCAGGCCGACACGCTGAACCTCGACGCGAAGGCTGCCGAGCTCGGGATCGAGCCCGGCAAGGAGTACGCGCTCGACTTCTTCCACGCCGAGCGGCACAGCACAGGGTCGAACTTCAAGGTTCAGTCGACCCTGAGCTTCACGAACTGCGATCCGATCATCATCCCGAAGTAGCCGCGCGTCGGGCGCGCTCGGCGGCGACCCAGACGAGGGCGTCTTCTTCCCGTTCGAAGTACTTCATCTGGAACATCTTCTGGCCATAAAAGACACGTAGGGCCTTCAAGAACATGCCCATCAGCACGCGCATGTGAAAGCTCGCGCCGATGATGGCGAGCCCGGCGATCCTCCGCGCCCGCGCATCTCCCGCCGCGGCCTTGCGCGCCGCCGGGCCGACCTCCTCGAGCTGGCTCATGTCGGCGACCACGAAATAAGGTCGACCATCCGGGATCAGCTCCGCGGTCCAGGTGTACAGCTTGTCGATCTGACCGATGATGGAAGGGCCGATCCACCACACGCGGACGATGTCGGGGGGATCGAAGCGCGCGCGGTGGGTACCGAATTGGAGGGTCCGCGCTCGTTCGTCTTCAGTCATGATTCGGGCTCCAAACTCGGGCTTGCTGTGGGCGTGTCCCCCGCCTTGTCTTCCGCGAGAAAAGCCGCGGTCTCCCGCACCTCGGGCAGAGGGCTCGACGTCGCGAGCGCGGCATCCCCCCGATAAAGCTGATTCGTGGCCGCGAGCGCCCGGAGGATCGTGCACGCGTCCTCCGCGTCGTTCACGCAGGCGCGGCGGAGCCGGGAAAGGAGCCGGGCCCGCGCCTGCTCGGAGTGGCTCGCGAGCGCCACGCGCATCGCGAGGCCCCGGAGCTCGAGGTCTTCGTGCCAGAGCCACGGCTCGATCGCGTGGAACAAGGTGTACGTCGGCGACGCCCTGTGCCCGAGCGCGCGGAGCACGTCACGCGCGAAGGCCGCGTCCGCAGAGGCGAGCAGCCGGCACAAGGTCGGCGTGAGCTCGAAGCTCATGTCGCAATCGAGGTCCGGCAGGATCCTGGACAAGGCCGCGCGGGGATCGGCTTCGAGGTCGCGTCGCATCGCCGCGATCCGCGCGCGCTCTTCCATCTCCAGGGCCCCCTGCTCCTCCGACTCCTCGATCGTGATGCGGAAGTCGGTGAACGGGTACCCCATTCCGCTGTCCTGGTCCTCGTCCCGCGGAAATCCTTTCGGCAGCGCATCGCGGATTCGGCGCGCGAGGTCGAGGTGCCGGACGGGATCGTGCCAAAGGAGGGCGGTCGCGACGGGGATCGCCTCCTCGGGCGCGAGCTTTTCCATGGCGCGGAGGAGCGCCTCCTCGGCAGCCGCCACGCGATACCTTCCGAGGGTGCGGCTCGCCTCCACGCGCTCGTTGCACGTCTCCCGGTCCCGGCCGGGCACGAGGCGTTTCTCCATGGCGGCGATGAGCGTCATGTCCGCGGAGGGAAGATCCTCCACGACATGGCGGAGCGCCCAGTACATCCACATGGGCAGCTCCGGGTGGCCGGGGTGATCGAGGCGCTCGAGGAGAAGAGGGATGTCCTTCGGCTTCGCGGTGCGCGCGACGATCTGGGCCGCCGCCACGTGCTTGCGTCCATCGTGTCCGTCGGGGCGGCGGAGGATCGCCATGGCCTTGACGCGCATCGGCCCGACGAGATCGTCGAGCAGGTTCGAAACACCCCAGCGCGAGTCCATGGCCATGCGCTGGTAGACATCGAAGAGGAGGCAATGCGCGAGGACGATGTCCTGCGCCAGGATCTTCCGCGCGATCCGGACGCGCTCGTCGTCCTCGACGCCCTCCGCGAAGAGCCGCTCGAATGCGTCGCGCACCGGGCCAGGCTTGAGCTCGCTCCAGCTGAAGTGGAGGAGCATGTTCGGGAGCGGCATGCGTCCGCATCCTTGCACATCCACGCCCACGAGGACGAGGGTTACGGCGCGAACTTTGCGAGCAGTTCCGGCTTGTTGCCGAGGATTCCGGGGAGCCTCTGCGCGACGACGGCGCCCATGCCCTGGACGAGGGTCTCGCTGCCCTCCCAGGCGATCGGGCCAAGCGGGGGCTCGGGCTCGTATTCGAGGATGAGCTGGGCCGCCTTGGCGGAGGCCTCGTTCGTGAGGCGAGCGCCGAGCGCGAGCGCCATGTCGATGCCCGCCGAGACGCCGGCCGCCGTGATCACCCGGCCGTCCTCGACCCAGCGCCCCTTGACGGGCGTCGCCCCGAAGCGCGCGAGGTGCGGCAAGAACGACCAGTGCGTCGTGGCCTTCTTGCCTTCGAGCAAGCCGAGCGCCGCGAGCACGAGCGAGCCCGTGCACACCGAGCTCACGAAGGAGGCCTTCGCGGCGGCTCTGCCGAGCCAGCCCATGATGCGATCGCTGGCCATCGCGTGAAAGGGCCCGATGAGGCCCCCCGGGACGACGATGCCGTAGGGCTCGGGCACGTCGTCGAGCGTGCGCTCGGGGACGATACGAAAAGGCAGATCGGTCTCGATGGGCTCGATGCGCTCGCCCACGGTGACGGTCCGGAGATCGGACGATCCTTCGAGGGCCTTCAGCACCTGCAGGGGCCCGACGAGGTCGAGGGGCGTGATCTCGGGGAAGATGAGGAAAGCGATGGTCCGTTCGCGCATGGGATTCCGTCCTCCAGGGGGGTGCAGTGTGAACGTTTGGTGATTGACACGCCAAGGGATCCGTTGCCCGATGGGCACCGGGGAACCTTCATGAACCGCCTCCTTCTCGTGGGCCTCGACGAGCCCGAGGTGCGTGATCTTCGCGCGCGCCTCTCGACCCAGATCCCGATCGTGTCCTGTCCCGTCTTGCCGCGTATCCTGCTGGAAGCCGGTGAGCTCCTCGTCGAGCGGCCGAACGCGCACGAGGTCTACGTGCCGGTGTCGCGCGTGGTGTTCCACGGCATCTTCGAGGACGATCTGCCGCTCTTGACCGCGCTCGCGCTCTGGGGCGGGCCGTGTCTGCCGCTCGCGCGCGGGATGATGGACGCGCGTCCGCGGATCCCGTGCCTCGTGCGGGCGCTCGCGGTGACGCGGTTCGGGGCGATGCGACGCGGTTATGCCGATCGGGCGTCGCCCGTTTCGCCGAAGGCAGGGGAGACGCTCGTGGCGAAATGGGGCGAGTGGCATTGTGGAGAGAACAAGGAGCTCTTTTCGGCGACACGGCGCGCGGAGGTGCCGACGTTGATCGAGCCGTTCGTGCGCGGGGAGGCGACGCGGATCCACGTGCTCGGCGAGCGCGCGTGGCAGATCCGCATGGCCGGCGAGACGTGGCTCAAGTCGATCCACCACGCAGGATCGGTGGTGCTTCCCGCGGGCGAGGCGGATCCCGCGCTCGTGGAGGACGCGCGGCGGATCGGCGCGGCGTTTGGCCTGGAGATGTTCGCGATCGATTACATGGTGGAGCCCGACGGGACGAAGCACCTGCTCGAGCTGAACCACATCCCGAACGTGACCGTGTTCCCGGAGCTGCGCGAAGCGTATCTCGATTTCGTGGCGTCGTGGATCGAGGCGGGCTCCGCGCGGCCCCGCTCCTGAGAGAGAACATCGCAGATGACCGTCGACGACGCAGTTCGTGAGCTCCGCATCGAGAACGAAGCCCTCCGGCAGCGCGTGGCGCGCCTCGAGCAGGAGCGCGACGAGGCACGGCAGGCGCTTTCTGCGCACCGGAAGGACGTCACGACCGTCGACGCGCTCTTCCGCGCGCTGCCGGACCTCTTCTTCCGGCTGGACAAGGACGGGATCATCATCGATTACCGAGCCCGAGCGGCCGACGACCTGTACGTCCCTCCCGAGGTGTTCCTGGGCAAACGGATGTCCGATCTGTTGCCCGCCGACGTGGGCGCCTACCTGGAGCGCGTGATGCTCGACGCCCTCGATAGCGGGAAGGTGAAGCAGGCCGAGTATTCGCTGCCGATGGGCCCGGCGGTGGAATGGTACGAGGCGCGTATCGTTCCCCTGGACGCCGAAGAGATCGTCATGCTGGTACGCCAAACGACGGAGGATCACCTCAATCGGGAGGCATTGCAACGGCGCCGCGTGGAGCTCGAAGACTCGCTGCGCTCCGTCCGGCTGTTCCGAGCGCTCGCCGACCATGCGCCGAGCGCCATCGCCGTGTCACGAACGGGCGGGGAGCCGATCTATGCGAACGACGCTTGTCGCGCGCTCTTCGGCGTCGGAAGCGACGAGGCAGGCATCGACGTCACGGCCTTTGTGGCCGAGGGTCCCGTGGCGGAGGCCGTTCGGCGTGGCCATGAGGTGCGGGGCGCGATCGGGGCCTTCCGGCGGACCGACGGGTCGATGTTCCAGGGGCATCTCACGGCGTTCGCCTTGCACGAAGAAGACGGGCCCTCCCACGAGGCCTTCATCATCGCCGACGTGACCGCGACGCTCGCCGCCGAGGAGGAGCGGCGGGCGCTCGCCGAGCAGGTCATCGCGGCGCAAAACGAGGCCCTGCGCGCGCTCTCGACCCCGCTCGTGCCGATCGCCCGGCGCGTCGTCGCGGTCCCGCTCATCGGCAGCGTGAACGCCGAGCGCGCCGAGCGGCTGCTCGAGGTTTTGCTCGACGGCGTCGCGCAGCGCGGCGCCTCGGTGGTGCTGCTCGACGTCACGGGCGTCCCGGAGGTGGATCCCGAGGCCGCCGACGCGATCACGCGGGCCGCGCGCGCCGTCGGCCTGCTCGGGGCCGAGCTCGTGCTGACCGGCGTGGGCCGCGAGGTCGCGCGGACGCTCATCGAGCTCGGCTCGGATCTCCGGGGAATCGTGACGCTCGGCAGTCTGGAACAGGGAATCGCCTACGGGATCCGCAAAACGCGCTGACGTTTTTCGCGCGGGAAGAGCTACGAGAGCTCGATCCGCTCGATTCGCGCCGGCACGTGCTTGTGCCACGGCGTCCCCGCGAGCCAATCCCGCTGCGCGTGGTGCGTGAGCTCGTTCGGCGCGGTGCCGTGCCTTCGCTCTCCGCCGGCCTCGTCCGGATACAAAAGCCCGCCGCCATTCGGCAGGCTCACGTGGCCGGCCCGCATGCCGTCGTTCACCTCGACCGTCGCGGTCGCGCTGCCGCCCTCGGTCACGATACGTACGACGCTGCCCGTGGATACGCCGAGATCCGCCGCGTCCGCCGGGCTCATGCGGAGGGCGCCTTCGAGGTCGACCTTGCGCCACGCAGGATCCCGGAAAATGGTGTTCGCCGAGGAGGACCTGCGCTCGCCGGCCGCGAGGATGAACGGATATCGCTCGTCCCGGGAAGGCATGGGCTCCGTCGCGAGGCCAACGAGCTCCTGCATGAGCTCCGGGATCATCAGGCGAATGCGTTTGTCCGGCGTGTCGAGCCGCGCCCACGTCTCCTCGTACGAATCGACGGTGAACGTGATGCCGGAGCGTTCGCGGAGGATGGCGTCGAAGAGCGCGTCGGCGCCGGGAAAACCCGCGCGCTGCACGCTTTCGGGGAAGGCCATGAAGCACGATTGCGCGATGCCCCAGAGCACGGCCGTGGCCTCGGCCCCCGGGGGCAGCGTCGGGCCGAGCGTCTCGTAGAGGATCACCGGCGCGAGCGCCATGAGCTCGGGCCGCGTGCCGATGAGCCCCATGAAGGCCATCGCATACTCGCCCCGCGAACGGCGCGCCGCCTCGGCGAGCGGCGCGAGATCCACGCTGTCGAGCGCGCCCATCGCGCGCACGAGGCGGCGGTGGATCTCGGACTCGGGCAAGGTCCCCGGGAGCGGCGCGAGGAGGGGCGCGCGGAGCTGGAAGGCGTTTTTCGGAAACTCCAGCGTGAAGAACGTCGCTTCCCATTTCTCGAATTGCGACGCCGTCGGCAGCACGTAATGCGCGAGCCGCGCGGTCTCCGTGAGCGCGACGTCGATCACGACGAGGCAATCGAGCGCGGCGAAGGCCTCACGGAAGCGCTTCGAATCGGCGAGCGAGTGCGCGGGGTTCGCGCTCTCGACGATCATCGCCCGGAGGCGCTGCGGGTGGTCCGTCAGGATCTCGTCCGGGATCACGTTGCAGGGTACGAGCCCCGTGATGATCCGCGCGCCGGTGACGGGCGTGGTGCTGCCGCGTTTGCCCCCGCCGCTGCCCCCGCCGAGCGACGCCATCCGCGAATGGATGTTCATCCCGCCCTCCTTGGCGAAGCTGCCGACGAGCAGGTAAACGAGCTTCTCCAGCCACGAATCGAGCGTGGAGTGCGGCGCCTGCTGGATGCCGAGATCCTCCTGGATGGCGACGCTCTTCGCGCGGGCGATGCGGCGCGCGACCTCGCGCACGAGGGATTCTTCGACCCCGCAGCGCTTCGCGAAGTCGGCGACGGGGATCTCCGCGAGGGCTTCGAGCACGGGCTCCGCGTCGTTCGTGTGCTCGGCGAGGAAGCGGCGATCGACGAGGTCTTCCTGCACGAGCGTGCCGAGGATCGCGGCGAGGCAAAAGGCGTCCGTGCCCGGATGGACGGCGAGGTGGTATTGCGCGAGCCGCGCGGTCTCGGAGCGACGCGGGTCGATGACGACGAGGCAGCGCCCGGGGTCGCTCGCGATCTCCTTGAGCACGTGGCGGGCGCGGGGGAAGCCGTGCGAGTGCCAGGGGTTCTTCCCGACGAAGACGGCCACCTCGGCGTGCTCGAAATCGGGCGCGGTGTGGCAACGCGGGCGGCCGAAGAGCTTGCCGTCGACCCAGAACTCGCCGGTTTTCTCCTGCGCGAGCGCGTTCGAACGGTAGACCGCTCCGAGCGTCGCGAGCGTGGCCGTGGCGTAGGTGCCGCAGAGGTGATTGCCCTGGCCGCCGCCGCCGTAATAAAAGATGGAGGCCCCGCCGTGGGTATCGCGGATCCCCATGAGCTTCGCGGCGATCTCGCGGATCGCGGTGTCCCAGTCGATCGCCTCGAACGAGCCGTCGGGCCGCCGCCGGAGCGGCGTGCGCAGGCGATCCTTGGCGTTCTGGTAATGGTCGAGGCGCTGGGCCTTCTCGCAGAGATACCCGCGTGACGTCGGGTGCTGCCGGTCGCCGCGCACGCGCGTGAGCCTGCGATCTTCGACGAGCACCTCGATGCCGCAGTTCATGCTGCAGAGGATGCACGCGGTCTTCTGGAACGTCCCGGCTTCGGTCGTCATGGAGGGCCTCCGGCGGAGGTCATCGTACCACGAAGCGGTTTGCCCGGCAGAAAGCTTCTCACTTCCCGCCTGGCGCGGCTCTGGTACAAGGCTGTCCGTAATGAAACGTTTTGGCCTCCTCACAGCCACGCTCCTCGCCTCCGTCGCCGCCACGGGCTGCGTGAACCCGTACGCGGGCCTCTTCGATCCCGCGGCGATGCAGGCGCAGCAGGCGCAGGCGATGGCCGACGCGCAGGCGCAGAACGACGCGCAGATCCTGGCGCAGCTCGAGGAGTCACGCGCCGCCGTGAAGGCGAGCCCGGGCGACATGAACGCGGCGCGGGTGCTTGCGCAACGCGTGGGGGCCTGTTTCATCCTGGGGCTCGTCGATCGGAAGAAGATCGACGGCGAGGCGGCGATCGTCGAGGCGGACGCCGCGCTCGAAGAGGC
This sequence comes from Polyangium jinanense, assembly GCF_028435265.1. Lineage (GTDB taxonomy): Bacteria > Myxococcota_A > Polyangia > Polyangiales > Polyangiaceae > Polyangium > Polyangium jinanense. The sequence goes on from NZ_JAGTJK010000035.1 coordinate 39,565, forward strand.
GACGAAGAAGAATCCCGATCAGAAGGCGGAGGCGCTCTCGTCGAAGGGGATCCTGCGCATCCACGCGAAGCGCAACGCGGAGTCCATCGAGATCCTCGAGGCCTCGATGACCGCGCGACCCACGGTGCTCGCGTGCGTGCCGCTGATCAAGGAGCTCGACGACGCCGGGCGATCGGAGGAGGTCCTCGGCCATTGCAAGAAGGCGCGCCCGGCGGTGCGGGACGACGAGGATCGGTACACGCTGCTCGATAGCTGTCTTCAGCATTCGCACGGGGCCCCGGCAGAGAAGGGGCTCGCGTGGGCGGGGCAGGCGGACATCGATTTTTACAACCAAAAGACCAGCGAGTTCGTCCAGCAAAAGGCGGCGTACCGGGCCGAGCAGGAGGCGCACTCGGCGCAGATGCGCGCGGACTTCGACGCGAGCCGCAGGCGCGCAGACGAGGAGCGCGCCGCGCGGGCAGGAGCTTCGAGCTCGGGCGGCGGCGGGTCCACGTATTCGCTGCGGCTGCACAATAGCTGCTCGCGCAGCGTAAAATTGTTCTTCGGGGACAACCCGAAGTTCGGCAGCGGGACGCGGACGTCGCTCGGGTCGAACTCGACGACGTCGTACTCGGGCGCTGGGCCGAAGACGGTGTGGATCGTGGACGACCGCGATCAGGGCATTTCGAGCTTCGTGGCGAGCGGGTCGCAGTCGATGCAGATCACGTCGAGCTGCGCGGGGTTCTCGACGTACTGAGGGCCTACGCCGCGGTGAAGGAGATGATTGGGGGGAGGAAATACCCGGCATTCGTCGAGGCGAGGTGCCACGTGTTCTTCCCCGGGCCGATCTCGAGCATCCTGAAGAAATACAAGGGACAATTGCTCATGTCCCCCTCGTACCGCGCGTAGTTCTCCAGGGTCACGTAATCGGTGCCGCTCTTCGCGACGACCGTGCCCCAGTGGTACTCGAAAATGTCCTGGTGGGCGTCCTTCGCGTTCTTCACTTCGGCCGAGGTCGCCAGGCTGACCGTGCCGATGGCGGCGCCGAGGGGCGGATCCATGTAATGGTTTGCATGCAGGCGCTGGACTTCGTTCTTGAATTCGGCGCTGTTGCCGTGGTCTGCGAGGATCAGTCTGTAGTTCGTGGTGATGTCGTCGAGGAAGGCGAGGTAGTCCTTCTGCTTGCTTTGCTCCCGGCTGGCCTGCCGCTTGAGCTCCGCGAAGTCGTCCGACCACGTGCGGTCGGTGAACTCGTCCAGGAGCGCGAGCGCGATCCGGTTGCCCTCGTCGAGGGCCGAGTAGCCGGTCACGTTCAGGTTGCCGGAGACGAACTGGGCCATGTCATTGCACCGCTGCGGCACCTTGATCGCGAGCCCCTGCACGCCCGTGGCCTTGATCTTCGGCTCGATCCGGTAGAGCTTGTTGTTCCGCCCGCCGTGCGTCACGTGCAGGTAGTCGTTGCCCGCGACGAGCGAGATCTTGCCCTTGAGCGCGGTGTTCGCCTCCTTCACGCGATCCATCGTGGCGAAGAAGACCTTGGCTTCTTGCCCCGGCCCCGTCGCCTCGATGGCGAGATCGCAGTTGTCGGAGACGAGGATGTCGGTCACGGATTGCGTGACGAGGTTCGGCTTGGTCTTCCCTTCGTCCTTGAAGAAGCTGTCGTGCACCTCGTCTTGCCGGACGAAGAAGTCGGCGTCCGGCGTGTCGCTGTCGGCGAAGAAGCCCCATCGCTTCTTGCCGGGGTATTGCTCGGCGTCCGGAGCAACCCGCGTGTAACGCTGGACCGCGCCACCCCCTCCGCCCCCCTTCGCCGGATGCGGTGGAGGCGCCACGCGCCCGACGGTCGCGCCGAACGCGGGTTTCGCCTGCGCCACCGTGGCCGGATGAGGCGGGCGTTCGGGGACGGCCGTCCGGACGGGCGCCTTCGCCTGGAGCACCGCCGCCGGATGGGGGGGTTTGGAGTTCGCCGCGACGGAGGACGATGCCTTTTGCGCAGCGATTCTCTTGAATGCCATGGGATCGGCTCGCGAGTGTACAGGGGGCCGCGTGGAGGTCCCAACTTCTTGCACACCGCTGCCTGGGCCAAGGTTTTCGTCAGGTCGCAATGTTCGTAGCGCGCCCCTTCCGGATGAGCGCCGCCCCGATTCCGCCGAGCAAAAGGCCGGACACCAGGAAGGCGATGTCCCATGCAAGCTCGCGCTCGCCCGGCCGCACGTGATGGAGCCCGAAGAGCTGATGGTCGATGAGGCCCTCGAAGAAATTGAAGAGGCCCCAGCCGAGCGACATCGCGCCCACGAACATCGGCGTCGAGCGCGGCAAGGTGCCCTTCTTGAAGCCACGCCAGAGCAAGGCGAGGCCGATCGCGGTCGTCATCCACGCGACCGCGTGGAAGAGGCCGTCGAAGAACATGTTGACCTTCATGTGGAGCAAATTCGTCGGCGGCAGCCGCGACGAAAGCATGTTGTGCCATTGGAGGATCTGGTGGAACACGATGCCGTCCACGAATCCCCCGAGCCCCACGCCGAGCAGGATGCCCGCCGCGAGGAGGCCCCCGTCCTTTCGATGTCCCATGACGTCACCCATCCTTTCCCGTTCCCGCGGTTGGTCCGCGCTTGTGAAACCAGAGCGACACGAGCCAGCCGACCACGAAAGGGAGGAGCAGAAGTGCAAGGTGGGCCCACGTATTCGGATCTTCCCGGATGAATGCGCGTGTCCTCCACGCGAGCGGGCAGTCCGGGCACGCGAGCGCGAGGGCAGGGCAGAGCCCGAGGAGACAAGCGAGTACGAGGGCCACGGTCGCTGGCATGCGCGCGGGGGCTGCAACGGCAGTGCCCGCCAATCCGCTGCGAGAAACGAGCATCGAGCGCACGAGCTCGTGTAGGATCGCGCGCATGCTTTTTCCCAATCCTCGCGCTTTTCTCCTCGTCCTCCCCGTCCTCGTGGCTTGCAGCGGGAAGGTCGACGTCGATCAAACCTCGACGAGCACCAGCGGCTCCGGCGGTCAGGGCGGTACCGGCGGCTCCGGCGGCTCGGGCGGCTCCGATTCCACGTGTCCCGCCGAGCAGCCCGCCGTGGGCGCGCCGTGCGACGTGCCGCCGGGTGAGGAGTGCTCGTACGGCGAGTGTTGCCCGGGTATCTTCGCGTGCGAGGCGGGGAGCTGGGTCGAGCTCCCCGTCGGGTGCGCGCCGCCGCCGGTGCCATGCCCCGCGTCTCCGCCGCTCGACGGCACGTCTTGCCTCGGAGGTCCGTGTGGGCAAACGTCGCCGTGCACCTATGCCTGCGCGCCGGGCGGCGCGTCGTTCACCGTGACGTGCGGCGACGATAATGTCTGGCACAGCGACATGTCGTCCTTGTGCAATGGCGCCGTGACCTGCGGCGACAAGCTCCAGTGCCTCGAGGGATACGTCTGCGTCACGAAGCAGGCCTTCGGGTCCGAATACGTATGCGCCCCGGATCCTTGCGGACCGGATCCGCTCTCGTGCGCCTGCGCCGAGTCCGTCTGCGGGGACGGGTTCGCCTGCATCCAGGCCTCGGGCAAGAACGTCCTCTGCGAGTGCCCGGCTTGCAAGTGAAGCCAGTCACGGCGTCTCGGGCTCGCCCTGGGCCGCGATCCGTGCCGCTTCGAGCGCCGCGCGCGCGTCGATCGTGCCCTCGGGAGCAAAGCGCTTGCTCGGGCAAAGCTCGTTCAGCGGGCAATGGCGACAATCGGGCGCCCGCGCCGTGCAGACGTAACGCCCGTGGAGCTGCAGGCGGAGGCCCACATCGATCCATTCGGTTGTCGGGAACAACCGGCACAGATCGACCTCCACCGCCGCTGGATCTTCCTCTTCCGTGATCCCGAGCCGGCGCGAGACCCGCGCCGTGTGCCTATCGACCGCGATTCCCTCCGCGATGCGGTAGGCATGAGCGAGCACGACGTTCGCGGTCTTGCGCGCCACGCCGGGCAGGGTGATCAGCGCTTCGAGCGTGCGCGGGACCTCGCCGCCGAACGCCTCGGTGATTCTGCGGCTCGCCTCGCGGATCGCGCGGGCCTTGTTCCGGAAAAACCCAGTCTCGTGGACGAGCCGCTCGACCTCGTCCTGCGGCGCCGCGCCGAGCGCGGCCGGCGTCGGGTACGACTGAAAAAGGGCGGGCGTGACGAGGTTGATCGTCCGGTCCGTGCTCTGCGCCGCGAGAATGGTGGCGACGAGGAGCTCCCAGGGATTGCGAAAATCGAGCTCGAGCCGCGGCGCGGGGATCGCCCGGGCGAGCCGCGCATGGACCTCCGCGGCCCGTTGCCCGAGCGGCGACGAGACAATCCCCGACGGCGGCGGCCCCTCCGGCTCCGCCGCGCCCTGCTTCACCCCGACGCGCCTGGGTTTGCCCACGTCGGAGCGTGATGCAAACGACGAGCCTCGCGCACGCGTTCGGCGCTCGGGCGACCTCGGACATTGTACGACCGGGAGGCGTGCCGCGGCCCATTGATGGGCTGGAGCGACTCCTGTAGGGTGCGCCGCCTGCCGAGCACCGGGGGGAGGGAGCCTCCGTGCGCCGGCCGAAAACGTTCGTTGAGGAGTCATTCATGTCGAAACGTCGGATGGGGCTCGGTGCCCCCTGGATCGCTTTTGTCTGGGCGATCGTGCTCCTGGCATTCGGGCCACGCGAGGCCCGTGCCGCCACGACCATTTCGGGCGGCAACGTCATCAATCAGACCTGGACCCTGGCCGGTAGCCCTTACATCGTGCAGGGCGACATCATCATCCCGGCTGGCACGAAGCTCACGGTCGAGGCGGGCGTCGAGGTCGAGTTTGCCGGGACCGACGCGCAAAGCTCCGGGCTCGACCCGACGAAGGTCGAGATGACGGTGCGCGGCACGCTCGACGTGAAGGGGACAGCGGCGAGCCCCGTGCTGTTTCGATCGCCGGCGACCTTTTACGGCGTCGTCGTCGACGTCGTCACGGCCGCGCTCCATACGACGAAGCTCACGGTCCAGAACTCGCTCTACGGCTTCCGGATCAGCGCGGGCACCGTGACGTTGAACGACTTCGTCACGCAGAACAACACCACCGCCGGCGTGCTCTTCACGGGCTCGGGCGGCGGCTCGATCACGAATGCGTTGATTCGCCAGAGCCAGGGGCACGGCGTCTCCGTGGCGCCCACGACCGGGACCGTGAACGTCTCGATCACGGGCACGGAGATTCAATCGAACACCCTCGACGGCGTGAACGTGTCGTCGTCCGGCATCGCGACGGCGAACGTGACGATCAACCAGGCGACGATTCACCAGAACACCAACAACGGCGTGACCGTGTCCGCCCCGGCGGGCGCCACGGCGAGCGCGGTCGTGAAGAACACGATCTTCACGAACAACAAGATCGGCCTCTATCGTAATGCCGCGGGCGGGACGACGAGCCTCTCGATGTCCTACGTGAACGGGTGGTCGAATACGACGGCCAACTGGCAAAACACCACGGCGTCCGATCACGTCACGTCCGTCAATCCGCTCTATGTCTCGGCGCCGACGAACCTCCGGCTCACCTCGAACTCGCCGAGCCGCTTCTACGGGGACATGGGCCAGGACATCGGCGCGCTGCCTTTCACGGGGGACCCGACGAACGGGCTGCTCGGATATCTCTGGACCGACACGACCCTGACCCTCGCGGGCTCGCCGTACACGGCGACGGGTGATCTGACCGTGACGCCGGGCGTGACCCTGACGCTCGAGGCAGGCGTGACCCTTCAGTTCACGCCGACCGACGCGATGGCGGATCAGAGCACGCCAAAATGCGCCCTCTATCTCCACGGCAACCTGGTCTCGAAGGGCACAAAGACGCAGCCAGTGACGCTGACGTCGACGGCCGCGGGCGTCAATCAATGGACGGGCGTGATGCTCCGCGAGCAGGCGACCCACGACGTGCGTGGGCTCGTGATCACGCGGTCGTTCTTCGGCGTGAGCATCGAAAAAGGCGCGCACACGCTCGAAGGATTCACATCCCACGGGAATCGTTACGGCGTCTACTACTTCGCCGGCGCCGGCTCGCTCTCGCTCTCGAATGCGGTGCTCCGGAACAATGAGCTCGAGGGGGTGAAGGTCCTCAACACCCCCGAATTCACGACGATTCTCAAGATCCGGAACCTGACGATCCATCAGAACGGAGGCACGGGCATCTCGATCGACGTGTCGGAGAAGGTGTTCACGGACATCACGAACACGATCGTGACGAACAACGTCTTTGGTGTGTGGCGCCAGGGCTTCAGCACCGCCTCGGTGACGCTCACGCACTCGGACGTCTGGAACAACACGACGAACTATTCCAACGTGACGGCCGGCGTGGGCGTCCTCAACGCGAACCCGTTTTATGTCGCGGCGCCGGCGGACCTGCGGCTCCAGAGCTTCAGCCCGTGCATCGACAAGGGCTACGCGATGGACGCGCCGGACAAGGATCTCGACGGCAACCCGCGCCCGCTCGACGGGGATCTCGTCAATGGCCCCGCGTTCGACATGGGCGCCTACGAGTACACGCCGCCGTCGGTGTGCGGCGACGGGCTCGTCGGCCTCGGCGAGGCCTGCGACGACGGGGCGGCCATGAACGGGCAATACGGCAAGTGCAACGCCGACTGCTCGGGCCCGGGGCCGCGCTGCGGCGACGCCCTCACGAATGGCCCCGAGGTCTGCGATGATGGCAATGCGTCGAACGAGGACGCATGCCTCGTGACGTGCGTGGCCGCGAGCTGCGGGGATGCATACTTGCAGATCGGCGTCGAGGCATGCGACGACGGGAACGCGATCGATACGGACGCGTGCACGTCGACGTGCGCGCTTGCCACGTGCGGCGACGGTTTCGTCCAGATGGGCGTCGAGGACTGCGACGACGGCAATGTGTCGAACGAGGACACGTGCCTCGCGAGCTGCAAGGTGGCGAGCTGCGGTGACGGGTTTGTCCAGATGGGCGTCGAGGAGTGCGACGACGCCAATACGACGGACGGGGACGGCTGCAGCGCGGTCTGCGCGACGGAAGGGCAGGGCGGTGCTGGCGGTGCTGGCGGAAGCGGCGGCGCTGGCGGCAGTGGTGGCGTTGGCGGTGCTGGCGGTGCTGGCGGAAGCGGTGGCGCTGGCGGAAGCGGCGGCGTCGGCGGAAGCGGTGGCGCTGGCGGAAGCGGCGGCGTTGGCGGTGCTGGCGGAAGCGGTGGCGCTGGCGGAAGCGGCGGCGTCGGCGGCAGCGGCGGACCGACGGACGAAGGCGGCTGCGGCTGCCGGACGGCGCCCGGAGCGACCGACGGCCCCCCGGGGCTCGCCTTCGTCGCCCTCTGCGCGCTCGGCCTCATCACTGCGCGCCGCCGCAGGGCTCTCGTGATGCCTAGCCTTTGAGCCATTCTCGTTCGAGCTCCCGGAGACGCACGTGCTCCGGGAGCTCGCGGTGAAGCGCCCGCATCACCGGATCCTCGATTCTTTCGAGCCGCCATTCGAGCCTACGAATCGCCTCCGCGAGCGCCTCTCGGGCGGCCGGCATGTCCCCGGTCGCGGCGCGCGCCTCGGCGATCGCGAGGCGCAGCGGGATCTCCGCATACCCCGCCATACCGCCTCGCGCTTCCATCCAGCGAGCGACGTCGTCCGCGACACGACGCGCTTCCTCCGGACGCCCTTCGCGGAGCAATGCCAGGATCAACGTCCTCTCGATCGACGGGCGCCAGCCGCGAACGTAGTCCATGAGCCCGAGGGCCTTTTCGGCGGCCTCTCGCGCTTCCACGACCCGCCCCTCGGCGAGGAAAACCCGCGCGAGCGCGCCGTACGACACGGCGATGGTGTCTTCCATCGCGCCCTGCTCGATGAGCAGCCTGGCGAGTCCCTCGACCTCCGCCCGCCGATCCGGCGCGTTTTGCTTCGCGAGCACGAGCATTCGATAAAAACGCGCCGTGGACACGAGGAACACGTCGTTCCTGCGGAGCGCGCTCCCGAGGACGTCCTCGATCGCTCGCTCCGCCGCGGCGATGTCGCCGAGCGCCGCGAGCGCCGCGCTCGACAGGCACACGCTCATGCCCCACCAATTCGAAGAGCACGCCGACGTATACAGCTCGATGCTGGCACGGGCGCGCGTGAGGGTCGCCCAGAGATCCCCCTCGATGAAGAAGGCGAAAATCGCCCGGGCCTGCTGGATGTGACCGGCGGCCAGGAGCTCGCCTTCCGGAAGGCGCGGGGAGAGCGCTTCCAGCCGCGAAAGCAGGCGCGCCGCGCGCTCGTGACTCCCCGTCATCCCGAGCCCAGCCGTGATCGATCCGAGCAGCAAAAGGCACGAGGCCACGGCATCCGGCGGAGGATCGACGTCCTCGAGGACGCGGACGAGCATGTCCACCTCGTTTTGCATGGTCCTGTTGACCACGATCACCAGGTAAGACGCCGCCGCCTCGTTCCAGGCGACGCTCCCCTCGGACAAGAGCGCCAGCGCTTCCTTGCCAATCCGAACTCCGTTTTGCCAGTCGAGGCGCCAGACGCAGGCCTCGAGCTCGAGCGTGAGGAGTTTGCCCCGCAGCTCGCCGGCGGCGCCGCACTGGAGGCCCCGCTCCGCGCGTGTCCACATTCCGTCGAGATCGTCCTGATGATACGATTGTTGCGCCGCGCGAAGGTAATGGTCCGCGGCCCGCGCGAGATCTCCGCCTGCACGCGCATGCTCGGCGAGCACCATGGGATCCGTCTCGCCCACCTGCTCCAGGTACGCGCACGAGAGTCGATGCCCGAGCACGCGATCCGCTTCGGTCAAGAGTCCATACGCGGCGTCGCGCAGGAGCGCGTGGCGGAACTCGTACTCCGTTTCACCGGTAAAACGACTTTGCGTGCGACGCTGGAGGACCTCGGCCTCGACGAGCTCGAAGAGCCGCTCGTCCGTCGACGACGCCTCGCGTGCTCGCCCGAGGAGCGTGAGCACCCCCCCGCGCCAAAACGTTCGTCCGAAGACGCTCGCCGCGGAGAGCACGCGCCGGCACGCCGGATCGAGGCACGAGAGCCTCGCCTGGAGCATCGCCAGCACCGTGTCGGGCTGCCCTTCCGCTTTGCCCTCGGCGGCCGCGCGGATGAGCTCCTCCAGGAACAACGCATTGCCCGCGGCCTGCTCCACGACACGCTTGACCGAGGCCGCCGGCACCTCGGGGCCGAGCACGGCCGTGACGAGCTCGCCCGCGGCGCTGTCGTGCAGCCCCCCGAGTCGGACGCGGTGGACGATGCGCCCCTGCCAGAGCTTCGGGAACATTTCGACGATCTCGGGGCGGGCGAGGGCCAGCACGAAAAAAGGCAATTCGCGCCGCTCCACGAGCGCCGCGTCGACGAGCTTCACGGTCGCGGGATCCCCCCAATGGAGATCTTCGAGCACCAGGAGGACGGGGTGTTCGACGCATTCGGCGGTGAGGAGATCCAGAAAGGCCCGCTGGATCTGCTCGTTCATGATCTTCGGGTCCCGGAACGCCGCGCGGAGCAGGGCGGTCGGCTCCTCCACGCCGACGCCGCACATCGTCGCCAGAAACTCGCTCACCCGTCTCTGCTCCGCGGGCATCACGTGACGCCCGACGCGCTGCCGGATCTTCTCTTCTTTTCGATCCGGCGGATCCCCGATCTCGACCTCGCAAAGCCTACGCAAGGCCTCGCCGAGCACCCCATACGGCGACCCCGCGCTGAGCGGCGCGCCGCTCCCGAAGAGCACCAGCATTTCGAGCGGGCGGGCACGCAGCCGACGCAAAAGCTCGTGCCGCAGGCGGGATTTTCCCATGCCGGGCGGCGCGACCACGAGCGCCCCCGCCGGCTCGGCTTGCTCGATGGATCCCTCGATCGCCGCGACGAGCAGGGCGAGCTCCCGCTCGCGCCCGACACATGGGGTCGGACGGCCCATGAGGAGACGCGATTCGTCCACCTCGATCACGCGCTCCTCGCAGAGGATCGGCGTTTGCCCGGAGAACGTGATGGCGAATCGAGACTCGAGCAGCTTGGCGGACAGTTCGTCCAGGAAAATGCCCGATTGCGATACCGCGGGAGGGCCGCCCATCTCTCCGTCCACCGGGGGGGTTTCGCCGGGCGCTACCCGCGAAAAGGCGCGCTCGATCGCCTCGCCGACGAGGACCTTTTCTTTCATCACCCCGCGGCCCGTGGTCAGGGCGACGCGGGCCGTGGGCCACGCCGCGTGCACGGCGAGCGCGCAACGCGCCGCCTGCGTGGCCAGGTCCACGGCGCTCTGCGCGGGCGTGACGACGACGACGAGGGCGCCGCTCGCCAGCCATTCGACGCGCGCACCCAGGCGGAGGAGGCGCGCGCGGAGGGCTTCCCGGAGCGAGCTCCATGCGGCCCGCGTGGAAGCCGTTTCCCCGCGGGGAGGCGGCTCCTCCCCCGGAATGGCCACGACGACGGAGAGCAATTGCAAAGCGTCGCCGCTGAGCGCCGCAGCGGGCGAGAAATCGACGCGTCGAGCCTCCTCGCCGACGTCGTCCGCGAGGCGCGTGGCCATGGCCACGAGCTCGTCGCGGAGGGCCACGGCGTCTTCCGGTCGACGCGACGGGTCCTTTTCGAGCATCCGCGCGATGAGGTCGGAGAGCGCCCGGGGGGTGCCGGGCCGGAGCAGCTCGACGCGGGGCACCTCTTCGAAGAGGACCTTGGCGAGCATCACGAGCGCGCTTGGCGCGAAAAACGGAGGTTTTCCGGTCAAACCGTGGAACGCGACGCAGCCGAGTGCGAACACGTCCGCGCTCGGCCGGAGATCCTCCTCGCCGCGCGCCTGCTCGGGGGCCATGTAGCCGGGCGTCCCGAGGAGAGCGCCGGGGCGCGTGAGGACCGTGGCGGAAAGGGCGCTGCGCGCAATGCCGAAATCGAGCAGCGTGACGCGATCGACGCGGCCGTCCCGCAGAAAGAGGTTGCTCGGCTTGATGTCGCGGTGGAGGATTCCCTTTGCGTGGGCGGCGGCGAGCGCGTTCGCCAGCGTGAGGAGCAAGGTCACGCAATCACGCACGTCGAGCGGCCCCTCGGCGAGGCGCTTGCCGAGATCGTGGCCGGAGAGCCATTCGAGGACGAGATACGGTCGGCCGTCCTCGGCTTTGCCGTGCGCGAGGTACGAGACGATTCCCGGATGCCCGAGCTGGGACAGGAGCCGCGCCTCCCGGTCGAAGCGGGCGGCCTGCTCGAAGCCGTTCTCGGCGGGATAGAGGAGCTTGAGCGCGACGAGGGCGCCGGTGTGGAGGTCGCGGGCGCGAAAGACCTCGCCCATCCCGCCCTTTCCGGCGAGCTCTTCGAGGCGGAAACGGCCCGCGACGACCTCCCCCGGGCCGAGGCGCGCGCGCCCATGGTGGGACCCGTTCATCGGCGGGGACATAGGTCGATCTCGTCGTTCACGATGGATCTCGAGCCCCCGCAATGTGCTCATTACCGCAGCCTACGCCAGTTCGTCAGCGATTTTCTTTTGCTCCGATCGCATTTCTTCGATGGCATGGGAGTCATATTTCTGACGGATTCGTCTATGGGTATCAAAAATCGTGGACGAACGGCGCGCGCTGCCGCGAAGGCGTCGACGCGGTACGAAGCATGTATTGTGATGCGAGCGACGGGTTCGAGGCGCGCGTGTCCGAGCGCTCGCCGGGAGCTTCGTGCACGGGGCCTGACAATTCAATGACCGTACAGGCGACGTCGCACGAATGCGTCGTTGACCCTCCGTCGAAGCCGTGTTTTCCTTCTCTTCGTAGCTTTCGCAGGTCACATCGGAAGCTGGAAAAGGCGGGGAGCGACGCCATGCCCATTCTTCTTCACCGCGTTTCCGACATCACGCTTTCGGAGATCACCGCCGGTTCCTCGGTCCTCGACGGCGCCGAGGCGTTGAGCCGCGTCTACGATTTCGGCAAGCACCCGTACTTCTCATGGATGCGAGCGCCTACGACGAGGCTCGAGGAGTTTCGCCGGAGCCAGGCGCCCTATTTGCACTTCGTTGAACATTTTTCCCGTGCCTTGACGGCCGTGCTCGCGCGCGTGCCTGCGATGGAGCGGCGCCTCGCCACCGTGTATGAAAACGTGGTCGAGGAGCACGGGCACGGTTCCCTCGAGGGCACGCACCGCGACACGTTCGCGGGGTACCTGCGCGCCATTGGCCTCGACGTGGCGGAGGCGGCGCGGGAGTGCCCGATCCGCGTCGCCGTCGCTTACCAGTCGCTCCTCGATTTCTGCCTCGTGAACCCTGCCGAGATGGGCGCCGCGGCCACGGGCATCGTCGAGTATACGCACATCAAGATATCGACGATGCTCGCCCAGACCATCCACGAGCGATTCTGGGGCGATCTCGACGCCCAGCGCCATTACCGCCTGCACGCGGAGATCGACGCCGAACACGCCGTCTCCCTGTTCGCGCTTTGCGAGGAGGGCTGGAAACATCCAGCGTCGGCGCGTCGCATTGCTTACGCGATGGCCTACGGGGTCCACGTGTGGTGGTCGTTGTTCGACGCGATGTGTCCGGCCGAGATTCTCACCCCGTCTGCAACGGATGGCATTCGCCCGCTGATCGACGGGGCTTTCGCCCGGGAGCCGGTTGCACCTCTCCACGCGGGCCGCAGGCATTGCGATCTGCCCGTGCGCATGAGGCACGAGGGCGGCGCGTGGCAGGCGGGGAGGGCGACGTCGCTCGGGCCCTTCGGGCTCGTGCTCGCCGGGGTTCGGCCGCCGCCGCTCGACGCCACGATCGAGGTATCGATCGACGGGCTTTTCAACGCGGTGCTCCCGATCCCAGGCCGCGTGCGCTCTCCGGCAGGCGAGCATGGTGGCTTCTGCGTCGAATTCGTGCTCGACAACGAGGCGCAACGCGCGGAGGTGCGAAACGCCGTGCGCGCGCGCCTCGTTGCCGAGCGTACCGTGACGCACGGCAGCGGCGCCGATGCGCTCCACGTAGTTTGACTGCGCCCGCACGGCGGTCGATACTCCGGCACGCGCCACGAGCGCACCTCCCTTGCCCGACGTCCGCTGTTTCACAGGGGATCGCGGGTGAACACGAGGCTTTTCGTGACGTCACGGAAAGATTCGCTTCGGCTGGAAAGATACCGACCGATATGAAGCTTTATTCGCATCCGCTGTCCGGGAATAGCCACAAGGTGCGCCTCCTGCTCTCGATGCTCCGCCTCGAGCACGAGGAGATCGTGGTGGACCTCCTGAACGGCGAACACAAAACCCCCTCGTTCCTCGCGATGAACCCGCTCGGCCAGGTCCCCGTGCTCGTCGATGGCGACGAGACGCTGCGGGATTCGCAGGCCATCCTGGTCTATCTCGCGCGGAAGTACGGGGGCGAGGCGTGGCTGCCCTCCGACGCGGCCGGGCTCGCCCGCGTCGTGCAGTGGCTCTCGTTCGCCGCGAACGAGGTCCATCACGGCCCGTTCCTCGCGCGGCTGCATTTCCTCCTCGGCGTCCAGCTCGATCTCGGCCTCGCCCAGGACCGGAGCCGCGCGGCCCTCGACGTCCTCGACGCCCACCTCGCCAAACGCGCCTGGCTCGAGCACGATCGGCCGACCATCGCCGATATCGCTGTCTTCCCGTACGTCGGCCTCGTCCGGGAGGGCAAGGTACAGCTCGACGATTACCGCAACGTCATTGCCTGGGTCGAACGTGTCCGCGCGCTGCCTGGATACGTGCCCATGCCGGGTCTTTGATTCGAATCGACGTGCTCGGGGCCAAGCTTTTGCGGGAGCGGTGAGCGACGCGTGAGGTTCCAGCTACCCGACAAGCGGTATGGGCGCGAGGCCGAGGTCTGGGCCTTGCTCCGGGCCTTCGAGCGCGCCGCCACCGGGGCGAGCGAGATCGTGCTCGTCTCGGGCTGGGCAGGCGCGGGAAAATCGACGCTCGTCGAGGAGCTCGGCGCCTCGCTCGCCGCCCGGCGCGGCCACCTCGTCGCCGGCAAATTCGACCAGTACAACCGCACCGTCCCGTTCGCCACGCTTCTGCGCGCGCTCGACGATCTGGCGCAGCGCGTGCTCGGCGACGGCGAGGGGGGCGATACGGCCGAATGGCAAGAGCGCCTGTACGAGGCGCTCGGCGAGGGCACGGCCATCCTCGTCGAGACGCTTCCGAGCGCGCGCTCGATGATCGGAGCGCCATCATCGCGATCGTCCGCGGCGACGTCGTCCTCGGCGAGCTCGGCGGATTCGCAGGCCCGGCTGGAGCATGCGCTCCTCAGGTTCCTTTCGGTCTTCGCGTGCCCTGAGCACCCACTCGTCCTGTTCCTCGACGACCTGCAATGGGCCGACGACGCCTCGCTCCGCTTCCTCCTGGCCGTCGCGGGTGATCCCAGCATTCGAAACACCTTGCTGATCGGGGCGTATCGCGATCAGGAAGTGGGCCCGGAGCACCCGGTCACCGCGGCGAAGGTCGCGCTCCGGCAGCGCGGCACGCGCCTCGAGGAGCTCGATCTCCCGCCCCTCGGGCCCGAGCACCTGGAGGCGATGATCGCCGACGCGCTCGATACCTCCGTGGGGCCCGAGATCCAGGCGCTCGCGGCCGAGGTGCACCGGCGCACCCGCGGAAACCCGTTTTTCGTGCGGGAGTTCCTCCGGTTCCTCGTGCAGGAGGGGTTCATCGCGGAGGGCGCGGCCGCCGACGCGCTCGCCTGGGATCTCGCGCAGATCCGGACGGCCCCGCTCCCCGAGGACGAGGTCGCCCTGATCGTCCGGGAAATGCGCAAGCTCCCGGCCGAGACACAGGCCACGTTGCAGATCGCCGCGTGCATCGGCGCGCTCTTCGACGTGAACGATCTCGCGGCGGCGCGCGGCACCACGGCGGCCGATGCCCTCGCGGCCCTTGCGCAGGCGCAGGGGAAAAATCTCGTCATGCCCGCCGATCCACGCAGGCGGATCAGCGCTGCGGACGGCGCGCCCATTCCGTTCCGATTCCTGCACGACCGCGTGCGACAAGCCGCCTACGAGCTCATCGGCGAGGACGATCTGCCGCGAATCCGGCTCCTCGTCGGGCGTCGTCTGTACGCCGACGCGCGCGCACGCGGCGTCATCGACGAAAAACTCTTCGAATTCGTCGAGCATCTGAATGCCGGCGCCTCGCTCATCACCTGTGCGGCCGAGCGTGACGAGCTCGCCCGGCTCGACCTCGCGGCCGGCGCGCGTGCCAAGGCGCGGACGGCGTACGACGCGGCGGCACGTTATTATGCGACGGGCGCGGCGCTCGCCCTCTCCGGGGACGATCCGACGCTCCTTTTCGCACTCCACCTCGGCCGAGCCGAATGCGTGTATCTGCGAGGACAGCTCGACGAGGCCGAGGCGCTGCTCGTCGCCTTGCCGGCCCCGCCACGAACGAGCACCGAAAAGGCCGCCGTGTGCCGGGTCCGCATGGCCGTCCGCACGACGCGCGGGCGCGCGGCCTCTGCCATCGAGGTGGGGCTCGACGCCCTCGCAGAGCTCGGCCTCGACATCCCGCGGGACGAGGCGGCCGCGAAGATCCTCGCGGAGAAGGAGCACGCCCGGGTGCGCGAGCGGCTCGCGGCGCGCGGGCTTTCCGTGCTGGCGGAGGGCGCGCCGCTCGAAGACCCGGACAAACGCGCCAAGCTCGAGATCCTCACGAACCTGCTCGCGCCGGCGAACCTGGTTCGGCCCGCGCTCTTCAGCCTCTGCGCGGCGATCCAGGCGAACATCTCGCTCGAACACGGGCACGCCGACGAATCCATTTATGGGTACATGCTTTACGGCATGCACCTCGCCACGTCGCTCGGTCGTTATGCCGAGGCGGGCGCGTTCGGCAAGCTCGCGCTACGGCTCGACGAGCGACGCGGCAGCGCGGGCGAGCCTTGCCGATTGAATTTCGTGTACGGCTCGTACGCCCATTTCCTCGAGCCCATCCCCGACGTGCTCGGATATCTCCGGAAAGCCTACCGCACGGGGCTCGCGACCGGCGATTACATTTATCTGTCCTACGCGTGCAGCCACATCGTGCTCTTGCGCCTCGCGCTCGGCGATCCCCTGAAGGACGTCGACGAGGAGGCCGAGCGGCTCCTCGCATTGATGGAGCGGACCAAGGTCGCCTCGTCGATCGCGGTCCAGACGCTGGTACGGCGCATCCTCGCGGCGCTCGCGGGGCGCACGATCGACGTGCGTTCGCTCTCCGGGGACGGCTTCGACGAGGACACGTTCGTCGCCTCCTTGCGCGAGCGAGGCGTGCATTTCGCGCTCTCGTGGTACCGGGCCGCGCGCATCACGCTGGCCTTCCTGAACGGCGACGACGAGGACGTGCTCGTGATCGCTGGCGAAGGCGGGGCGGGGGCGTGGTTTTACTTCGCCACCGATGCCGTGTACCTGACCTGCCTCGCGGCCGCGCGCCTCTGCGCCGAAGGGGTGAGCTCCTCGGACGAGCCGTACGCGACCTTCGGGCGAAACGCCGCGCATATCGCCGGTTGGGCGCGCGCCTGTCCCGCGAACTTCGCCCACAAGGACCTCCTCCTCGCCGCTGAGCGCACACGCATCGCGGGGGATCACGCCGCGGCGGGCCCGCTCTACGAACGCGCCGTCGAGGCGGCCGAGGCGGCGCGACTCACGCCTCACGTCGCCGTTGCCCGCGAGAGGGCCGCGGCGTTTTTCCGCGCCCGGGGCGACGAGGCGCGCGCGCGGATCCATGTGCACGGCGCGCTCGACGCGTATTCGCGCTGGGGCACGGATGCGCTCGGCGAGCGCGTGCGCCAGGAGCACGCGGATCTGCTGCTCCACGAGGTGATCACGGAGAGCGAGACGGAAGCGCGCGGGCGGCCGGTCGTGGTCGTGCCGTTCGCGCTCGGCGCGCTCGTCGCCGAGGTGGTGCTGGCCGTGGCGCCCGCCTTCGAGCGGACACGCGACGCGCTGCGAATCGAGCAACCCGAGGAGCTCGGGTTCATGGAGAGCGACGAACCGAAGGTGCGCTGGCTCCTGCTCCGCGTCTTCGGCGGGCGGGCCTTGCGACCGCGCCCCGGGAGCGTCGCGTTCCGGGTCCGACAGGGGCGCGAGGGGCGTCTCGGCGACGCGCCATGGGTGGGGTTCGAGGTGACGGACACGGACGACACGATGGATGTCGTGTCGATGGAGGACGTGGCCTCGGTTTGCCGGGAACTCGGCGGATACCTCGCGGTCGAGCGTGGGGACTTCGGCGCGCGCTCTACGGTCGTGATCCCGATGTTCCACATGGGCCCCGACGGCTGACGCGCGACGTCAAGCCTTTTTCCTACGCTCGACGAGCTGACCGAGTCCATCGAGGACGCGGTCCATGCCAAACCGATACGCCGCATCGGCCTGATATGCCCCGCCCTGGGCCGCGCCCGCCGCTTCGCCGATGCGCGTGGCCCGCGGAAACTTCGTGGGATCGACGACCCGGCCGATGAGCTCCGCCTGCGCCTCCCACCACGCCGCGTCGGTCATCGCCGTGGCCTCGGGGAGCGCCGCCGCCTCGGCCGCGCTGCGCGCGTTCGCTTGCACGAAGCCGAGGACGAACGTGAGCGCCGCGTCGACCTCGACGTCCGACAAACCGAGGCCGTCGAACGCCGATAGTTCGTACTCGTACTTCGTGATCACGCCCGGACCGAGCGGCGGGCGGCTCGTGGATGCGTGGATCAGCCACGGATGCGCGGCGTGGAGCGCGCGGTTCTGGTTCGCGACGGAAAGCACCCGCTCGCGCCAGCCGAGCCCGTCCCACGCCGGCCGATCGGCGCGGAGGTACACCGCGTCGAGCATCAGCTCGATCAGCTCGGTTTTTCCTCCTGGCACATACGTGTAGACGGACATCGGGGACGCGCCCACGGCCTGCGCCACCGAGCGCACCGTGACCGCGTCGAGCCCCTGTTCGTCGGCGAGCGTGATCGCAGCCTCGACGACCCGGTCCACGGTGAGCGACGGCCGCGGCCCCCGCGTCCGCGAGGGTTCCAGGCTGTGCCGCCACAGAAGCGAAAGCGTGCGCGCGGGATCCGGGGTCGCGGGTTTGTTCGGCGGCATGAAATCGGTCTCCAGCCCCTTGACGAAAACTACGTACTACGTACACTGTACATTGTACACAGTTGATGTCCACCTTCACCAGGGGCCTTCCCGAGGATCGAGGAACACACGCATGCAAGCAACCACCGCGTCGGCAATTTCGCTCAACGTCAAGGATGTCGAGGCTTCACGCGATTTCTTCGTGCGGCACATGGGGTTTGCCCCGGCGATGGCGGCCGACGGCTTCGTGTCGATGGCCCGCAAGGACGTCGGGTACAACCTCATCTTCCTGCGCCAAGGGCTCTCCTCGCTGCAGCCGGAGACGCTGAAGCACGCGCACGCCGGCGGCTTGCTCCTCGCGTTCGTCGTGGCCGACGTGGACGCCGAGGAGGCGCGGCTGCGCGAAGAGGGCGTGTCCATCACGACGCCGCTCCAGACCGAGCCGTGGGGCGAGCGGTTTTTCCAGGTCACGGACCCGAACGGGATCCTCGTGCAGTTCGTCCAGTGGATGACGCCGCCCGAGGCATAACCGCCCTCAAGGCAAGACCGTCACCACGATCCGCGACGAGAGCCCGCCGAACCGCGCGAGGACCTGACCCTCGCCCTCGTCGAAGGCCACCGCATACCCGGCATTTTCCGGCGCGCACGCCGTCTCCGCGCCCGTACACGCAGGCGGACGGCGCGGACCAAGCGCGCCCGTGAACGACCACGCAACGGGCGCGCGTCCGAGCGAGAGGCGCGCTCCCGCGTCGTCGAAGGCCTGGAGCTCCATGACGAGCAAATCGCCGCGCTTGGCGGCCTGGGTCGTGTCGACGCGGACGCGGCTCGGGCGGCGCACGTCGAGCACGACGACGCCTTGCTCACAGGGGATCCGCACGCGGCCGGGATCGACGGCCTCGTAGGTCTGGCCCGCGGGATCGAAATGGACCGGCGCGCTCGGCCGGGCCTCGGCGATGCGGCATGCGCCGCGGGCCTTGGGCACCTCGTCCCGCGCGCCCACGGCCACGAAATACACGGTCTCCGGCGGCTTCGCGCAGCCCGCGAGCGCGCCGAGCATCGTCGCGAGGAAGGCGGCACGGAAGAGCGGTTCGGCGCAAGGCATCGGGAGCGCGCGAGTATCGCTCGATCGGGGCCGCGTGATCAACGTCGCGCCGCGGAGAGCAAGCGCCGCCAGACACGCTCGGTGCCGCCTTCGAGCGGCGCGTCGGCGAGGCGGATCGCGGCGTAGGTTTGGCTGGGCAACCCAGCGATCGGGCGACCCACGAGGCCGGACGGCAGGCGGCAGAAATCGTTGACGATCGCGAGCCCGGCGCCGAGCCGCGCAAGCCGCAACGTGAGCGGCCAGCCGCGCACCTCGACGGCCACGTCCCAGCGCACGCCCGCGGCGCGGAGCGACTCCTCGAGCATCACGCGTTGCGGCTGGCCCTCGGGCGGCACGACGAGCGCGGCGCCTTCGAGATCGGTGAGCTCCACGCGCTCCTTGGAAGCGAGCGGGTGGCTCTCGGGCACCACGAGCATCTGCCCGACGACGGCGAGCGGCTCCACCACGATCCGCGGCGGCCGCGTTTCCAGCGGGAGCACGCCCACGTGCGCCTCACCCGTGCGCACGGCCGCGAGCGTGCCCGCCGCGTCCCGCACGAGCAGCGAGAGCGGCGTGCGCGCATCACGCACCGAGCGCTGCACGGCCTCGCCGATGAGGTAGAGGTACGCCCCTTCGCCCGCGGAAAGCACCACGCGCGCGCGCGGCCTCCCCACGCGCAGGCCCTCGACGAACTCGACCTGCTGCGCAAGCGTCCTCCGCGCATACGCCGCGACCCGCTCGCCGCCGTCCGTGAGCACGAGGGCGCGGCCGACGCGGCGGTAGAGCGGCGTGCCGACGACCTCCGCGAGCTTCTGCACCTGTGCATGCAACGCGGGTTGCGAGAGGCCGAGGGCGCGGGCGGCGTGCGTGAAGTTCTTGTGTTCGGCGAAGGCGGCGAAGGCGTAGAGCCAGGAGGTCTCCAGCATGACTATCCGTCAGGATGATAGCTCATCCGAAAAGACGACTTCCGCCGATGGCTCGGTTCGCTACGCTCGGGCCTCATGAACACCGTAGAGCTTAGCAAGACCCTCTCTTGGCTCCTCCGCCACGGGGCGCGCGAGGCCGGCGTATCGATGGATGCGGCCGGCTGGGTGCCCGTGCCCGAGGTGCTGCGTTACCTCCGTATCAGCCGCGCGGCCCTCGAAGAGGTGGTCGCGACGAACAACAAGAGCCGCCTGACGCTCGAAGGCGACCGCGTGCGCGCCTGCCAGGGCCATTCGACCGAGAACATGCCCGTCACGCTCGAGGCCCTGGAGGCGTCATGGCAGCCATACATGGCCGGCGGCAGCCTCTGGCACGGGACCACGGTCGAGGCGACGGCCCCGATCGCGCGGGAAGGCCTCTATCCGCAGAAGCGCACCCACGTGCACCTGGCCCCGACCCTCGAGAGCAAGGTCGGCAAGCGCTCGGCGACCCCGGTCATGCTGGAGATCTCGGTCGAGCGATTGCAGGGCGCAGGGCAGGGCGTGTGGGAGGCGCAAAACGGCGTCGTGCTCGTGCGCCACGTCCCTTCGTCGTGCATCGTGGACCTCGTCTGCACGACGCGCGCGGCGAAGCAGGCCGAGGCGTCGGTTCGAGCGCGGTTTGGCTTTCGCCGATCGTGATCACTTGCCGTTCTGCGTGATCATGAGCCGACGAGGGTTTCTGGGCTCATAACAGAGCAGCGTGGGAAAAAGCGGTTATTTCGTGCCCCACGGAATGTCCCCCGAATGAAGCAAAACCTCGGACTCGACCTTCGCATCGGCCGGGTTCGTCCCGGTCCCGACCGTGGCCACACGCTGATAACGCACCCACCAGGAGAGCGTCCCGCGCTGCGGCGCCCCGGAGGGAGGCGTGATGTCGAGGTCGACGACCTTCGGATCCCGGCCCACGCGGTCGTCGGCGGCGAGGTGCCGGCCGGGTTGTCCGGGGATGATCTGGAAATGGCGCGCGAGGTGGCGGACCTCGCGGCGAAGGACGGTCCCGCGCTCGTCTTTGAGCTCGCAGCCGACTTCGAGGCGGCGGAAGAGGTCGCCCGTGGGGAAATCATGCCCCGGCGCGGGCTGGACGAGCGTGATGCGGAGGCTGTTCTCCTCGGCGCGTTCGGCCGTGGCCTTCAGGTTCTTCCGTAACCAGGCGGGATCCCGGACCTCAGCGAAGGCGTGCGAGCGGCGGCCCCCGACGAGCGGCATGTGGCACTCGGCGCAAGCCTTCCCAGCCGCAGGCGAGCGCAGGTGCTCGCGCGCCGTTGTCTGCATGAACTGGCCGTCGTCATTGCCAAAGCCCATCGGGAAACGAAATTCGTGGCAACCGGAGCAGCCGCCCGTTTGGCTGAAGGCAGTCGAGCGGCGCAAAGGGTGCGGCGCGCGGGTGGCGTCGTCGCCGGAAGAGGCCGCGGCAAGGACAAAGCCTTCTTCAGTGACGTGGCAGGTCACGCAGCCGACGCCGAGCTCGCTCACGGCCTTGGGCGGCTCGATCCGGGGATCCCCCTCCGGCGCGTGGCAGCCGCGGCAGAAGGGCGAGGGCTCGATCGCGAACGCCGTGCGATACGCCGGATTGAGGTTCGATTGCTGGTGGTGCGAGCCCTGCCATTGCCTGGCCTCGTCGGCATGGCACGCGACGCACGTCGCATTGAGCGCGACGGCCGCATCGAGCCGCTTGCGATAAGCGCGAGGCATGGGGACGCTCGCCGCGGGGGCGACGTCCGCCGGAGCAGGCTCGGACGAGGCGATGGCCAGAGGCGCCGGCACCGATGTCACTTGCCCATCCGTGAGGACGTCCTCGCGGATGCACCCAGCGAGGAGGCAAAAGGACATCAACAGGGAAGGGCGCAGCAGCATAGGAACGAACGGCCAGGGCCGTCTCGTGACGTATCACCTTTCCCGCGCTGCGGGAACCATTCGGTCTCGTCGGAAGCCGTCGCGCCGGGGCGCTGCCCCGGACCCCGCGGGAGCTGTCCGCCCCTCGACCCGGACCAGGCACGGCCTGGACCGAGGGTGGAAGAACTGCGCGATGCGCAGTTCTTCCAACGGGCCGGTGGCAAGACTGTGGAGGTCCGTTTCAGGCTGGCGACGGGGACACCGGTGCCGGTTCAAATGCCCGGCGCTGCCGTCTTGACTGGCAAGGTCGTCGCCAATCTTGCCTCGGCCTGTTCGATGAACTGCGCGATGCGCAGTTCATCGACCCCGGGTCCAGCGCTTGCGCTGGTCCGGGTCGAGGGGCGGACAGCCCCCGTGGGGTCTGGGGCAAAGCCCCAGCTCAGGCGCGACGACGCGGCGGGATCGGATACAGGGTGGCGAGGTCGTCATTCCGCAAGAAGCCGAGCGCCTCGCGGTGAACGCGAAGCTCCCAGAGGGCCAGCTCGGCCCGCGCGCACCCCTCGTTGAAGGCGGCGACGCGGACGCGAATCTCGACCTGGTTGCGCTCGGCCCCAGCGGCCACGAGCTCGTCGATGGCGAGCCCGAGGACTTCGAGTTCGAGCAGGGCAGCATTGATCTTGTCCTCCGAGCGGCCGAGCGAGGAGGCCATCTCGCGAAGGATCTCGGCGGCGAGATCGTTGCCGCCGAGGTGGGTCGGCACGCGATCCCGCAGGCGGTCGAGGTATGGGCTCTCGTGGCCTTTCCGCTTGAGCTGCTCGACGAGCTTTTTCCACGTGGGCTCGGACATGGCGGGGGGCAAGTCTAGCCTCACCCCCAGCCCTGAGCATTGGTCTCATCTGGGAGGCGCCGCGCTGGGGCTTTGCCCCAGGCCCCACCGGGGCTATCCGCCCCTGGACCTGGACCAGCGCAAGCGCTGGACCCGGGGTCGATGAACTGCGCATCGCGCAGTTCATCGAACAGGCCAGCTCAAGACCAACGACGACCCTGCCCATCAAGATCGCGGCGCTGAGGCTTCAACAGGCAACGTGCCCCGTCGCCAGCGTGCAACGCACCTTCCTGGTCTTGCCACTGGCCCGTTGGAAGAACTGCGCATCGCGCAGTTCTTCCACCCCGAGTCCAGGGCTTGCCCTGGTTCGGGTCGAGGGGCGAACAGCCCCCGCGGGGTCCGGGGCAGCGCCCCGGCGCGACGCCTCGCGATGAGACGTGAGGCTCACGCCGCCTTGTACACGAGCACCGGCCGGAGCCGCCGCACGATGCGCACGAGCTCTCGCTGCGCGCGCATCACTGCGCCGATGTCCTTGTATGCGCTCGGCGCCTCCTCGCGCAGCCGATCGGCGATGCGGTGGTCGAACCACACGCCCTCGGCTTCGCGGAGGAGCTGCCGCTGCCCGATGCGCTTGCGCGCTTCGGCTCGCGAGTATGCGCGGCCGGCCCCGTGCGCCGAGGAATCGAGCGCCTCGGGGTGGCCGCGGCCTTCGACGTGAAAGCTCTCGCTGCCCATCGAGCCGGGCACCACGCCGGGTTCGCCTGCCGGGAGCCCCATGGCGCCTTTGCGGTGCACCCAGAGCTCGCGCCCGCCGTGGGATTCGCGTCGTACGTGGTTGTGGTCGATTTCCAGGCGTGAGCTTGAATCGGCAACGGCGCCGAAGAGCTCGCCGAAGAGCTCGATTGCCGCGTCGAGCATGCGCGCCCGGCTCGCCTGCGCATATCGCGCGGCCCATCCCGCGGCGTCGAGATAGGCCCGCCCGGCCTCGCTGTCCGCTTCGAGGAACGCGAGCCCCGAGGGATCACGCTCCGCGCGGCCCTCGAAATGGTGCCGGATGGCCGGCCCCATCGCGCGGGAGCCCGAATGCACGAGCAGCCACAACGATTCTTCGTCGTCGCGTTGCACCTCCAGGAAATGGTTTCCCCGGCCGAGCGTGCCGAACTCCATCCGGCCCTCGCGCCGCTTCATCGCTTCGAACGCACCGTCGCCGATTGGCGCCTCCCGCAGCTCGTCCGGCAGCTCCGGCGCCGCGGCGGCAGAGTGCAGGACGTGCGGAATGTGCTGGTAAAACCCCGCGAGCAGCCGCGCCGCCTGCTCGCGATCGGCGAGCAGATCGGCGCCTGCCTGGAGACGCACGGCCACCATTCCGCAGCCGATGTCGCCCCCGACCGCGGCGGGCAGGATCCGCCGCGTCGTGGCTGTCACCGTGCCCACGCAGACCTCCTCGGCGACGTGCGCGTCCGGCATCACCGCGACGTGCACGACATCCTCGGTTCGCGCGAGCCGCGCGAGCGCCGCACGAAGCTCGGCGCTCGTTCCGTCGGGGAGGAACGTCGCGACGTGCGCGGTCACGATTCTCCTCCCGTCTCGGGTGGCAATACGCGGAAAATCAATGTCGGCACGCGCTTCCGCGTGATCGCGCTCGCCACCTCCGCGCGCAGATACCCGGCCACTTTTTCGAGCCGCGCCGCCACTTCCTCGGGCGACGTGCCCCGCGGCGCCTGCACGAGCACCGCGAGCCTTCCTGCGTCGGGTGCGGGCTCCACGTCGGCCACCCACACCTCGAGGAGGACGTCGTCCTCCAGTCCGGCGAGCGCTTCGCTCACCGCTTCTTGCACCTGCCGGCAGAGCTGGCGCTCTTTGCGCTCGACCTTCCGGTCCTCCGCCGTTCCGAAAAACGAATCTGCATCCCGAGCGGAGCCAGCGCGGCCCCGCGAACGATCTCTCGTCATTCCATGCTCCGACTGCGTGACGAACCCGTGCCTGCCGCGTGTCCTCGCGGCGCGCTTCGTTCGGTCCGGGGTAGGAGCCTCGCCGGCGTCAGGGAGACGTCGGGGCGAGGCTCATCGTCGCAATCGGTCGCATGACGGGCCTCCTTCGGGTCGATGAGAATGCCCGATGGCCTGGCGAATTGCAAGCGGCTCGCGCCTTGCACGCGGGACGAAACGCGGGGGGCGGCGGGGTCGCCGCCCGATAACGACGGAGGCACGTCATGGCTCGTGGGTGGAAACGCGGAGCGGCTGCGCTCGGCATCTGGATGGGATGGGTCGGCGCGGCCTACGCGCAAAACGGAGCCGGCAGTTGTCCGGAACAACCCGGCGGCGCGGGCCAGAACGGCTCCGCAGGGCAGGGGCAGGACCGGGACGATAACCAAGGAACACAACGCGGCCAGATGCCCGGGACGCGGACGCCGTACGTCTGTCCGCCCGGCGTGGAGCAGGGCACGGGCGAGGGGTTGGCTTGTCCACCGGAGGGCTTGCCCGGGGCGCCTCCCGGACCGGGTACGACACCTCCGCAGACGGGCACACAACCCCCGAGCCCAGGCACACAGCCCCCGAGCCCAGGCACCCAATCCCCGGGTCCGGGAACACAATCCCCCAGGGGGATCAACCGGTAGGACCGGGGGATCAACTCCCGGGACCGGGGGATCGACGGGCGGGGCGGGGGGATCGGCTCCCGGGACCGGGGGATCAGCTCCGGGGACCGGGGGATCGACTTCGGGGACCGGGGGATCGACCGGTAGGACCGGGGGATCGACTCCGGGGACCGGGGGATCGACTTCGGGAGGGCAGACGGGGGGTTCGCCCGGCGGTGGCGGCGGCCGCTGAGCGGGCAGTTCGCTACTTCTGAGGGGGCGTGGGGAGCAAAATTTCGACCTTCGTCCCCTCGACGAGTTGCACGTTTGCAAGCTTCACGACGCGCTCGCTGCCGTCGAGGCCGGTCGAGATGAGGATCGTCGCGCCCGTGTCGCGCTCGACCGTGATGGGCGCGAAGCGGATCTTGTTCTCCGCGTCCACGACCGCCACGCGAAGGCCCTTCGCGTCGTTGTAGAGCGCGGTCGCAGGCACCTCGAGCACGCGGTGCGGCAAGGGCAAGGTGAGCGAGACCTCGGCATACATGCCCGAAAGGAGCTTGTTGTCGGGGTTCGGCACGCGCACCTCGGTGTTCATCGTGCGCGTGGCCGCGTCGAGCGCGCCCGACGTGCGCGCCACCGTGCCCTCGAAGTTCTGCCCCGCGAACTCACGCACCGTGACCTTGGCCTTCGCGTCGACCTTCACGCCCGGCGCGATGTCCTGCGGGACGCCGACGAAGACCCGCACGGGATCCGTCGCGGCGATCCGGAAGAGCGGCGTGCCGTTGCCCGCCGAGACGAGCGCCCCACGCTCGACCGAGCGGGAGACGATCGTGCCCGCGAACGGCGCGACGATCTTTGCGAACGCCTTCAGATCACGGGTGCGCTGGATGTTCGCCGACGCGGCCGTGATGGACGCTTGCGCCACCGTCACGCTCGCCGCGTCGACGCGCGCCTGCCCCTGCCGCTGCTCGAGGTCCTCCTGCGAGGCCACGCCCGCGGGCACGAGCTTTTCGTACCGCGCGAGGTTCGACTTCGACAGATCGCGGCTCGCCTCGGCCCGGACCAGCGCGGCCTTGGCCTGCGTGAGCTCGGCGTTCGCCTGCATGAGCTCGCGATCGAGCTCGGGCGTGTCGATCTCGGCGAGGACCTGCCCCTCCGTGACCTTGTCGCCGATGTCGACGTTCCACTTGCGGACGTAGCCGCTCACGCGCGGGTAGACGACCGTCTCCTCGAGCGGCCGGATGCTGCCCGGCAGCACGAGCGAGCGATCACTCGACGTGACCTTCGGCGTGAGAACCTCGACGCGTGGCGCCGTGGTCTCGGCCGCCTTCACGCCCGCCTCGAGCGCCGCGCGGGCGCTCCGGCGGGGCAAGTAGGTCACGGCGAAGACGCCCCCGAGCACGAGGACGAGCGCCGTGCATGCGGCGACCACCTGCGTCCGGGAGAGCGCCGCGGGCTGCGGCAGGTCGAAGCCGAGGTCGTCGGCTTTCGGGGTGGACTGCGACTCGGGGATGGAAGGGGACTCGTTGGGGCTCATAGCGACTCCGTCAGCGGATCCGTCATGGGCGCCTTCTTGCGGAGGATGCTGTACATCACCGGCACGAAGAAGAGCGTGGTCACTGTCGCGAGGAGGAGGCCGCCGATGACCGCGCGGCCGAGAGGCGCGTTTTGCTCGCCGCCCTCGCCGAGACCCGTCGACATGGGGAGCATGCCGATGATCATGGCGAGCGCGGTCATGAGCACCGGGCGCAGGCGCGTCATGCCCGCGGCCAGGGCTGCGGCCGTCGCGTCGCGGCCGAGCTTTCGTTGATCGTTGGCGAACGTGACGACGAGGATCGAGTTCGCCGTGGCCACGCCGACGCACATGATCGACCCCATGAGCGCGGGCACGCTCAGCGTGGTGCGCGTGAGGAAGAGCATCCACGCGATCCCCGCGATGGCGCCGGGCAGGGCCATCAGGATGACGAAGGGATCGAGCCACGACTGGAAGTTCACGACCATGAGCAGGTACACGAGCACGATCGCGAACAAGAGGCCGTAGCCGAGGCCCCGGAACGAGGAGTCCATGCTCTCGACCTGCCCCGTCACGGTCACCTTCGTGCCGCGCGGCAGCCCGCTCTGCATGCCGTCGACGAGCTTCGAGACGGCGCTCGCGACGGAGCCGAGGTCGGTGCCTTCGACGTTCGCCTGGACGTCGTAGGTCCGCGCCACGTTGTAGTGCGTGACGTTCACGGGCCCGGTGTCGCGCTGGACCTGCGCGACGTTCGAGAGGAGCTGAGGCCGCCCATCGCCCGTCGAGAGCGGGGTCGCGTTGAGGGCGTCGACCGAGCCCACCGCGTACTGGGGCGTCTGCACGGCGACGAGGTACTGCACGCCGCGTTTGTCGAGCCAGTAGCTCGGCGAGACCTGCCCGCTCGACGAGAGCGAGACCAGGATGTCGCTGGCGACGTCACGTTGCGTAAGGCCCATCTGGTCGGCCATCGTGCGGTCGACCTCGATGCGGAGCTGCGGCCGGCGCATGACCTGCGCGAGGTGGACGTCGACCGCGCCGGGGATCTGCTTCATGCGCGCGGCGAGGGTCTCCGCGACGCCGTACGTCTCCTCTTCCTTGCCGATCGGTCCCACGACGCGGACGTTGATGGGGGCGGGCAGGCCGAAGTTCAGGACCTGCGTCGTGATGTCGGGCGGGAGGAAGAAGAAGGTCGTGTCGGGGTAGCTCGCGTTGAGTTTTTCGCGGAGCTTCTGGACGTACGTCTCGGTCGGCGCGTGGCCCTTCTTCAGCGCGATCAGGATCTGCCCGTCGGCCGAGGAGATGAGGGCGCCCTCGCTCAGCGAGAGGTTGATGCCGCTCGCCGGGATGCCCATGTTGTCGATCATCGTCTCGATCTCGCGCGGGGGGATCACCTCGCGGATCGTGTCCTCGATGCGCGCGAAGCGATGTTCGCTCTCCTCGAGTCGCGTGCCCGGCGCGCCGCGGACGTGGAGCTTGATGAGGCCCGCGTCGACGCGCGGGAAGAAGTCGCGTCCGAGGAGCGGGAAGAGCGAGACGGACGCGGCGACGAAGGCGAGGAAGCCGCCCACGAACGCGACGCGGTGCGCGAGCGTCCACGCGAGGAGCTTTCCGTAGGACGTCCGCAGCCGATCGAAGGCGTGGTTGAACCGCACGAAGATGCGGCCGAACACGCTCTTCGGCGCCTCGTGATGGCCAGATGCGTGTTCCTCGGACTCGCGCGCCAAAAGGAGCCGGACGAGCGTGGGCACGAGCGTCCGGGAGAGGACGTACGACATGAGCATCGCGAACACGACGGCCAGCGCGAGCGGGATGAAGAGCGACTTCGCCGCGCCCGTGATGAACGCGACCGGCACGAACACGATGCAGATGCACAGTGTGGAGACGAGCGCGGGGACCGCGATCTCCTGGGCGCCGTCGACGATCGCGCGGATGAACGTCTTCCTCTGGCCGAGGTTCCGGTGGATGTTCTCGATCGCGACCGTGGCGTCGTCGACGAGGATGCCGACGGCGAGGGCCATGCCGCCGAGCGTCATCGTGTTCAGCGTGTGGCCGAGGGCGTTCAGGATGATGATCGAGACCAGGATCGAGAGCGGGATCGAGACGACGACGATGAGCGTGCTTCGCCAGCTCCCGAGGAAGAGCAGGATCATGAGCGCCGTGAGGACCGCGGCGATGAGCGCCTCGTGCACGACGCCCTCGACGGCCGCGCGCACGAAGAGGGACTGATCGAAGAGGAGCGTCGCCCGGAGGTCCTTGGGCAGCTTCTCCATCGTCCCCGGCAGCATGTCGCGGATGCGCGAGGCGACGTCGAGCGTGCTCGCGTTGCCGCCCTTCAGCATGGTCATGAGCACGCTGCGCTGGCCGCCGACGTGCACCATGCTCTGCTGCGGCGCGTTGCCGTCGCGGATGTTCGCGACGTCCCGAACGTAGATGGTCTTGCCGTCGACGGTCTTGAGCGGCAGGTTGCCGAGCTCCTCGAGCGCGGCGGGGCTCGAGTTCATGATGACGGGGTACTCGTTTTCCCCCATCTTGGCCGAGCCGGCCGGCAGGATGACGTTCTGCAGGCCGATGGCCGCGTTCACGTCACGCGGCGACAGGCCCCACGCGTAGAGGCGCGCCGGATCGATGTCGACCATGATCTGGCGCTGCTTGCCGCCGTAGGGCCAGGGGATCTGCACGCCCTTGATGGTCGCGATGTCGGCGCGGATGAAGTTCACGCCGTAGTCGAAGAGCTGCTGCTCGCTCAGCGATTCGCTCTCCAGCGCGGCCTGCATGATCGGCACGTTGGAGGCGCTGTAGCGGATGACGAGCGGCGGCGTCATGCCCGGCGGCATCTGGCGAATCGCGACCTGCGAGGCCGCGGTGATCTGCGCCGTCGCGGCTTCGACGCTCGCGCCGGGCTGGAGGTAAACTTTTACGATGGCGATGCCCGTGAGCGATTGGCTCTCGACGTGCTCGATGTCGTTGACGATGGTGGTGAGGAAACGCTCGTAGTTGTTGACGACCCGCTTCTCCATCTCCTCCGGCGGCAAACCGCCGTAGTTGAAGATCACGGAGATCACCGGGATGTCGATCTCCGGAAAGATGTCGGTCGGCATCCGGAGGATGGTGAACACCCCCGTGAGGACGATGAGCATCGACATCACGATGAAGGTGTATGGGCGCTTGAGCGCAGTGACGACGAGCCACATGTGCCACTCCCTGCGGCCCTCGAAGGTCAGGCCCGGAAAAACGGGACGAGCCGAGGGCACAGGAAGCTTCCTGGGGCCGGTCGCCACGGTCCAATGCATTCCGGGGCATCGTCTGATACCCTGCAGGTATGGAACTGCGCCACCTGCGCTACTTCTTGACCGTCGCCGAGGAGAAACACTTCGGCCGCGCAGCGCGGAGGCTGCGTATGACGCAGCCCCCGCTGAGCCGGCAGATCCAGGAGCTCGAAGCGGAGCTCGGGTTCGAACTGTTCGACCGCGCGCGGCGGCGCGTGGAGCTCACGCCCGCCGGCGTGGTGTTCCTCGGCCGTATTCGCGGCCTGCTCGAAGCGCTCGACCTGGCCGTCCACGAGGCTCGCCGCGCGAGCGTCGGCGAGATCGGGCGGGTCGCCGTGAGCTACATCTCGTCGCTCGCATACAGCGGGATCACCGATCTCTTGCGCGCCTTCCACGAGCGATTCCCGAAGGTCGAGATCGCCCTGCGCGAGATGTCGCCGCAGGCGCAGATCGACGCGCTCAAGGAAGGCACGATCGACGTGGGCCTCCTGCGTGGCCGGGTCGACGATGCGTCGCTCTCCTTCGCGTGCGTGGCGCGGGATCCGCTGGTTGCCGTGTTACCGGCCGGGCACCGGCTCGCCGAGCACAAACGTATCCCGCTCGGGATGCTCGCGCACGAGCCGTTCGTCATTTTCCCCCGGCAACGCAGCCCGGCGTTTTTTGATCAGATCATGGCGTTTTGCCGCGACGCGAGCTTCACGCCGCGGATCGTGCAGGAGGCTCCGCAGCTCGACGACATCGTGAGCCTCGTCGCCGCGGGGTTCGGCCTCGCGATCATGCCCGGATCGATCCGTCGCGCCGGCCGCAAAGGCCTCGCCATCCGGCCCATCGTGGGCGCGCCGCGCGCGACGCTGTACATCGTATGGCGCGCCGACGACACGGCCCCGGCCTTGCGGGAGTTCATCGGCTTCGTACGAAGCACGTTCGTGAAAAAGAAGAAGGCCGATCAACGGCGGACGGCGAGCGTGGGGAGCGCGATCGGCTGATCGAAGAGGACGCGGCCTTGTTCGTCCTTGCAGACGAGCAAGACCTCCTTGCCCTTGCGATCAAGGTCGATGTCGATAAGGCCGTAATTGTTGCGATCGACGACCTCGGCGACGAGGTATCGATCCTTGCCGGCGATCGCCTCCATCCACGGGTCATTGGCGAGCGGGCTCGTGGTGAGCTCCCACCATTCGGGGCCGCGGCGGCCGTGCAGATCGCGGCCTTCCTGGTGGAAGAGGTTCGCCATGTGCAGATCGCCGCTCACGAAGACCACGCCGCGGATGTCGCGCGCCTCGATCTCGCCGAGCAATCCTTCGAGCTCCTGGGGCGCGTCGCGGCGGAAGCATTCCCAGCCCTTCGCGACGGCGGCGTCGGCGAGGACCTGCGTCGGCGAGGCGATGATCTTGACGGGCGCCGTGCTCCTTTCGAGGGATTCGACGAGCCAGACGAGCTGCGCCTCGCCGAGCAGGGTGTGCGCGGGCTGATTGCGATACCAGCGGCTGTCGAGGAGGAAGAGCTCGGCCGGGCCCATTCGAACCGAGGAGAAGACGCCGGCGGTGGCATTCGTGCCCCAGCGGGCATTCGCCCAGGAGCGGCGGAACGTGCGCAGCGCCATGTCCTTGCCGGAGAAACGATTGTCGGCGTCGTTGGGGCCGAAATCGTGGTCGTCCCAGACGCCGACGGTCGGCAAGGCCGAGACGAGGCGCCGGAACGAGGGATTGTTGCGGGCGCGGAGCTGGGCGAGCATCATGGTGTGCTCGCTCTGCCAGTCGAACTGGTAATAATAGGTGTTGTCCCCGATCATCGCGAGACAGGCCGGCGCGTCGCGCTCGATGGCGTCGAGGATGGGGAGCTCGGGATGGTGGTAGAAGCAGAGGCACGAGCCGAATGCGATGCGCACGGCGCGCGCGTCGGGGGCAGGGGCGAGGGGGAGGGGACGCGCCGGCGTCTTTCCGTGCGTGCTTTCGAGCCAGTACGTGTAGGGGACGCCGGGGCGTAGGTCCTCGACGTGGAAGACCTGGCAGAGCCATTCGTTCCACGTGGGCGTCTTGACGATACGACGAACCTCGCTGCCCTCCGTCGCGACCACGAGCGTGACGGGAGAGGTGCAGCGGGCCTGCGTCCAGATGTACGCGCTCTGCGTGGAGACCTCGCCGATCATCGGGCCGGCGAGGAGCGGGCCCTCGGCGAGGCTGTTCCAGCCTCCGGGAAAACCTCCGCGATCCGCGGGCGCGAGCTCGAGCCGCACGCCGTTCCAGGGACCGTTGCCGCCGCCCTCCCAGGTGCCGCGGAATCCATTGGCGCCGCGATCGAATTCGAACACGAACGTCCCCTCGCTCGCATTGCCTTTCTGCACCCACGTGCCGCGGATCGTATTTCCCGTGAGTGTGCCCGTGACGGAGCCGTCCTCGTGGGTGTATTTGCCCGTCACCTTGTCGCCGCGTGCTTCGAGCCGCAGCGTGCCGAACGTGGTGACATAGGAGCCCGTAATCGGAAGCGGTGAATCCATAGGAGCAAGCCCTCCCCTGACGGAGGAGTCTACCATCTCCCCGCGTTCCGGGCAGCATGTTCCCGTCGCCCGCCGCGGCCTCGGGATACGTGCATTTCCGCGCCCCTCTCCCATGCTTGGCTCCCATGCCGAACCTGACTTTCTCCCGACGCACGTCGCCCCTCGTGCTCCTCGCCTTGCTTGCCCTCGCGGCGTGTGGCGGTTCCCCGGCCCCGGACGTCGCCGCCGCGACGCCGCCTCCGCCGCCCGCGGCGACGCCCGCGCCGGCCCTGCCGGTAACTGCAGCGCCCACGGCCTCGGCTGCCGCCCCCGCGCCGCCGGCGCCGCCTCCGGCGCCCGCGCCCGTGCTCAAGGGCGTCGACGTCTACGGCACGAAGAAGTTCGACGGCGCCTGGGTGCGGACACGATTCGGCGAGACTTTCCAGCGCTGGTTCGACACCGAGGACGAAGCGCTCACGAAGAAGCTCGAGAAGGAGATGG
The DNA here is from genome assembly GCF_028435265.1 of Polyangium jinanense. GTDB lineage: Bacteria > Myxococcota_A > Polyangia > Polyangiales > Polyangiaceae > Polyangium > Polyangium jinanense. Next base: position 72,490 of record NZ_JAGTJK010000035.1, read on the forward strand.
TCGACGGCATCCTCGCCGAGCACAAGGACATCGGCTGGGTCCAGCTCTCGCCGGTCACCTATTACAACATGGGCGACGTGCCGCAGGGCTACGTGACGGTGGACGTGGTCGAGCGCAAGGACATGAAGAAGCGCCTCACGTTCGGCCCCGAGCCCAAGGGCGATTTCGAGGATCCGGCGGGCCTGCTCGCGGCGTGGAAGGAATACGAGTCCACGTTCTTCCGCATGATGCGCGAGAAACAAATCGGCCCCGAGCGCGTCGCGTGCCCTGCATTCCACTGCATGGGCGGGTACGTGCACGAAAAGCTCGCACCCTATGGCGAGAAGTTCGTGAAGGACGTGCCGCCGAACGAGGACAAACTCATCAAGATCCTGAAGGAGGACAAGGATCCGAAGGATCGCGCCGCCGCGGCGTTCCTGCTCGCCCACATCAAGGACGGCAAGAAGCTCGTCGGCCTGATGCTGCCGCTGCTCGACGATCCGGATGCGCTCGTCCGCAACAACGCGACGCGCGTGCTCGTGAACGTGGCCATGTTCCACCACGACGTGGCCGTGCCGCTGACGCCGGTGCTGAAGAATCTGAACGGCCCCACGATGAGCGACCGCAACAAGGCCGCCGCCGTGACCTTTGGCCTCGTCGATCGGCCGGACGGCGCGAAGCTCTACGCGCAGGTGATCAAGGAGGCCGGCCCCACGCTGATCGCGCTGCTCGAGCTCGAGCAGCCGAACAACCACGATTTCGCGTACAAGATCCTGAAGAAGGTGAGCGGAAAGGATTTCGGCGGGCGCGACGATGCGGCCTGGAGGAAGTGGCTCGCCTCGCCGCGTGGTTGATTCAGCGGGAGAGGGCGCGGCCGCGGGATCGCATGATCGCGTGCGTCACGCCCTGCTGCAAGCTGCTCAGCGTCTTGATCCCGCGCATGTCGACGCCGAGCTCGATGAGCGCGCGCGCCGCCGCCGGCCGCACGCCCGTGAGCACGACCTCCGCGCCGAGCAGCGCCGCCGCCTGCGCCGCCTGCACGAGGCCACTCGCGACCTCGGCGTCGATGTCCTTGAGGCCCGTGATGTCGAGGATCGCAACCTCGGCCCGATGCGTGCCCACGCCGTCGAGCAACGTCTCCAGCACGAGCGCGGCGCGCCCCGCGTCGATCGCCCCGACGAGCGGCATGAGCACGACCCCGCTCGCGATCGGCAAGAGCGGCGTCGACAGCGCCCGCAGCGCCGCGTGTTGCGCGTCGATGATCTTCTGGGCGAGCTCGGCTCGCTCCTCCTCGGCGCGCTTGTGCGTGGTGATGTCGAGGGCGATCCCGCAGACCGCGTACGGAACCCCGCCCTCGTCGAAGATCGGGAACTTCGAGACCATGTAGATGTGGATGCCGTCCTTGCCCGGGATGGTCTCCTCGCTGCTCAGCGGGCGCCCCGCCGCGAGGGCCTCCAGGTCGTTGTCGCGATTCTGCTTCACGGCCTCGGGCGGGAGGAAATCCGCGTCGAACTTGCCGACGGCCCACCCGCGATCGAAGTTGAAGAGCTCGTCGAACTGGCGGTTCACGAAGGTGAAGCGGCCCTCGAGGTCCTTGACGAAGACCACGATGGGCGCGTTGTCGAGAATGGCCTGGACCTCGGCCCGGCTCCGTTCGAGCCTGTCGCGGATCTGCCGATGCTCGGTGACGTCGTAGCCGCTCCCGACGATGGCCACGGGGCGGCCCTCGCCGTCGACCACGCGATCGACGTTCCATTCGATGATCCGGATCGCGCCGTCGCGCGAGAGGACCGGGTTCTCGTAGCTCCGCGAGGGTTCGCCCGCGAGCACCTTGCGCATGTCGGCCCGGATGGCCGCGTGGACCTCGGGCGGCAGGAACGTCTCGAAATAATCCTTGCCGAGCGCCTCCTCGCGGGGGCAACCATAAACGCGCTCGGCTTCGCCATTCCAGTCGGAAATGCGACCGTCCTCGTCGACGATCACGATGACATTGCCGATCGCGCTGACCAGGCTGCGAAAGCGCGCCGCGCCGTCGCGACAGCGCGCCTCGGCGACCTTGGCGTAGTGTCGGCCGATTCCCTCGGCGGCCGCGTCGAAGCAGGCCGAGAGGCGCAAGGTGCCCTCGGCCGCGCCCGACACCTCGGGCAGGGCGCGGAGCGAGACGCGCAGGCCATGCCGCCGGCAGACGGTGACCGCGCGGACAACCTCCTCGGCCGCGGCGCCCCGCCCCGCGAGGTCCACGAAATGGGCCACGAGCTCCCCGGTCTCCGCCTCGCCGGCGAGCACGCGGATCACGCCTGCCACGACCCCTTCGACCCACGTTGTGGCCTCGGCCGCACCGGCCTTCCCGAGGAACGGGATCTCTGCGGCGACGTCCCTCGAGATCGCGGCGCAGAGCTCGCGCTCCTGGCTCGCGAGGAACGTGAGGTACGCGCTTTCCGTGCGATCGCTCATGGTGAATGGCGCTCCAGAGGAGGAGGCAACCAAACTCCCCCGGGCCCGTCAACTGCCAAGCGGGCCGTTTCTACGGGCTCCGTGCGGGCGAAAGGGATGATAGCGTCACCTCCATGACCAGCGTGCCCATGGCCCCGTCGCGACCTCTCGAACCGTCGCGCGCCCGCGGTTCTTCGGGCCTGGTCGAGTTTTTCCTCGTGGGAGGCGTGACACCGCTCCTGTTTCCTCTTTCGTTTCTGCTTCGACGCGCGTTCGAGCTCGATCCCGCGGAATATGCGGTCGGCTTCCTCATGTTCCACGCGGCGTTCGTCATCAACGACCCGCACTTCGCGGTCACGTACCTCCTGTTTTACAAGGACGTGAAGGCCCGCGCGTTCGGCGGCGCCTTTCGCGGGGCGCAGCGCGTTCGATACCTCGTCGCGGGCTTCGGGGTCCCGCTGATCCTCGGCGGCGTGGCTCTCGTGGGGCTCGCGACGAAGTCCGCGTTCACGTTGAGCCTGCTCATCCGGCTGATGTTTCTCCTGGTGGGCTGGCACTACGTGAAGCAAGGGTTCGGCGTCTTCACCGTGCTCGCGGCGCGGCGCGGGGTCCGTTTCGCCCCGCGCGAGCGCTTCGCGGTCCTCGCGCACTGCTTTTCCGGCTGGGCCTACGCCTGGGCGAGCCCCACCGATCCGGGCCGCGAGGTCGAGGAAAAGGGCGTCGTCTACACGACCCTCGCGCATCCGGCCTGGCTCGAACACCTCACGCACGTGGTGTTTTTATCGACGCTGCTCCCGCTCGCGTGGGTCCTCGTCCAGAAGTGGCGGCGCGAGGGCCGCCTGCCGATTCTGACCCCGCTCACCGCGCTGCTTTGCAGCATCTGGTCGTGGTCGATCTACTCCAGCAGCGATCCGCTCGTGCGGTACGTCATTCCGGCGTTGCACTCGGTGCAATACCTGTACTTCGTCTGGCTGATGAAGGGAAACGAGGCGCGGGAGCGCGAGGGCCCGCCCTGGTTCGAGCGCTCGGCGCGGACGCGGATCGGGATCCTCGCGGTGAGCGCCATCGGGCTCGGCTGGCTCCTGTTCCACGGCGCGCCCACGGCGCTCGACGAGGCGCTCGCGCCGCGCGGCCGGGCGACGCTCGAGGACCTCGGGCCCACGCCGTATTTCGCGGCGCTCTACGCGTTCGTGAACATCCACCACTACTTCATGGACACCGTCATCTGGCGTCGCGAGAACCCGGAGACGCGGTACTTGCAAGAGCCGGCCCTCGGCGATGAGCGGCACGCGTCCTGACCGAAGGCTCGCGCGAGCCGGGGCCCTCGCCGCCCTGCTCCTCGTGGCGCGGCCCTCCCAGGGCGACCTCGCCCCGGTCCGGATCGTCTACACCGCCCCGGCGCATTGCCCCGGCGCCGAGGAGTTTCTGGCGGCCGTGCGGGCGGAGGTGCCGGATCTGCGCGTGGCCAAGGACGGGGAGGTCGCGCGGACGCTGACGGCGAGCCTGTTCGAGGAGAACGGAGGGAAGCTGCGCGGGGAGCTCCGGATCGAGGTGCCGGAAGGGGAAAGCTCGCTGCGGGCGGTGTCGGGCGAGAGCTGCGAGGAGGTGATGGGGGCGCTTTCCCTGGTGACGGCGCTGGCGATCGAGGGAGGGCTGAACCAGCCGCTGGACCCGCCGCCGCCGCCGCCGCCACCGCCGCCGCCACCGCCGCCGCCGCCACCGCCGCCGCCGCCGCCGCCGCCACCGCCACCGCCACCGCCGCCGCCTCCGCCTCCGCCTCCGCCTCCGCGGCCCGCGCACCACGTCCAAGTCGGCGCCCAGGGGGCCGTCTGGAGCGCCCTCGCCCCCGATCCCGCCTGGGGCCTCGTCCTCTTCGCCGAGCGGGCTTCCTGGGGCCACGCAGGCCTCGCGCCAGCCTTCCGCCTCGGCCTGGCCGTCGCCCAGAGCCCCACCACCGAGACCGACGGCGGCGCCGCCCGCTTCCGCTGGCTCGCCGCCCGCCTCTCCGGGTGCCCGTTCGCCTGGATCGTTGGACCCATCACCGCGCGCCCCTGCGCCGGCCTCGACCTCGGCGCACTCCAGGGCCAGGGCCTCTCCGTCGTCAACCCCCAGGAGGCGACCCGACCCTGGCTCGCCTTGACCGCCTCGGGCCGGCTCCAGGCGCGGCCCCTGCCGTCCCTCGCGCTCGAAGCCGAGGCCGGGCTCGTCGTGCCGCTCATCCGCGAGCTCTTCGGCTTCGAGGACCCCCGGCGCATCCTCCACGCGACGCCCGCTCTCGGGGGCTTCGGGGCGATCGGCGTGGGGTGGGTGTTCTGGTGAACGAGACCACGGGCCGGGCGTGAGTCGTTTTCGTGATCGAAACGCGGCAAGCGGGACATCGGGGGAGAGATGACGACCGTGGGCACGACGCAGGACGGTGGCGAGGGGGCCGATTGGTCCCTGTCGTCGCCGCTCTCGGTCGTGCCGGTCGAGGGAGCGGCCGCCGCGCGCTTCCGGGCGATTCGCGATGAGCATTTCGAGTTCGTCTGGCGCTCGGTGCGCCGCCTCGGCGTGCCAGACGCCGACGCCGACGACGCCGCGCAGCAGGTCTTCATCGTGCTGAGCCGGAGGCTCGACGAGATCGCCGCCGGCAGCGAGCGGGCGTTCCTGTTCGGGACGGCGATGCGCGTGGCCATGCAGGTGCGAAGGGCCATGCGGCGGCGGAGCGAGGTCTCGCTCTCGGAGGACGGAGCCACGGAGCTCCCGCTCGAGCCGCCAGACACCGGGCCCGACGCCGAGGAGCTGCTCGCGCAGCGGCGCGCCCGGGCGATGCTGGACGAGGTGCTGGAGACGCTGCCGCTCGACGTGCGCGCGGTCTTCGTCCTGTTCGAGCTCGAAGAGATGAGGGTCCCGGAGATCGCGAGCCTGCTCGGGATCCCGCTCGGCACGGCGGCTTCCCGCCTGCGCCGCGGCCGCGAGCTCTTCCAGGCAGAGCTCTCGCGGGTCCAAGCGCGCAAGAAACGGAGCATTCGATGACGGATCCCGAGCGACTCGTCGACGGAGACGACCTGGGGGCCGAGCTCTTGCGCTCGGCCCGCACGCTCGACGAAAAGCGCGCCCGCGAGCGGAAAGCCGCGCTGATCGGCGCCGCCGCAGGGCTCGGAGCGATCGCCGCGGCGAAAGCAGGCTCGGCCGGGACGACGAAGGGCATGTTCCAGGGCGCGCTCGCAAAATGGCTCGCCATCACGATCGGCGCGACCGCCATCGGAATCGGAATCGCGGTGGCGGCGACGGAAGGCGGGGGCGAGGTCCCCGTCGGGGCGAATCGATTCGCACAGGCTTTGCAGGCGCGGCCCTTCCCGGTCGCCGCAGAATCCCCCGCCGAAAAGCCTCCGGAAGCCGAGACGATCGCCGAGGCAGAACCCCCGACCCCCGAGACCGCTCCCGCCGAGCCATCCCCTTCGCCCAGGGGAAAACGCGCCCCCGCGGCGCCCGCGCCGAGCACGTCGACCGACCGTGCCGCGCGCCTCGCCGCGGAGCTCCGGGCCCTCCGGGTCGCGCGTGAGGCGCTCGCGTCCGGGGATGGCGCCCGCGCCCTCGTCGCGCTCGACGACTATGCCGCGCGTTTCCCTCGCGGCCACCTCGCGCTCGAAGCCGAGGTCCTCCGCATCGAAGCGCTCTCCCGCGCGGGCGACGCCTCCGCCGCCGACCGCGCCCGCCGCTTCCTCGAAGCCCACCCCCAGAGCCCGTACGCCGAACGACTTCGCCCTCTCGCCGGGGGCCCGTCGATTCCGTGATCGATTCGGACCTCGCCGGCCATCGGTAGCGTCGGCCCTCTCTTGACCAACCTGGCGTAGGAGACCCCCATGCACAATCGATTGGCGCTTTCCACCTTGTCGCTCTCGCTTGCGTCCCTGCTCGCGCTCGCTGCCTGCGGCGGCACCGTCTCCGCGGGCGGCGGCGACGACGGCGACGGCGGCACCGGCGCGGCCCCCGATCCCGACACCTCGAGCAGCAGCAGCGGCACCCCGGGCACCGGCGGCAGCGGCGCCACAGGCGGCACGGGTGACACGGGGGGGACAGGCGGTACAGGCGGTACAGGCGAGACAGGCGGCTCGGGCCCCGGTACCGGTGGCTCTGGTGGCGTGCCGGTCGACGATTTCGGCCCCCCGAAATGCGACGACAACCTCACCCTCGACGACGCGGATCCGTACAACGCGGCCAAGGCGATCGAGATCTGCAAGACCGCGGATGGCCCCAACTCCTGGGGCCTCATCGAGGCCAAGTGGACGCTCCCCGACGGCTCGGCCATCCCGGCGGGCTACGAGGCGAACTACGCCCTCGGCCACGGCATCTACGACAGCTTCGGCCCCAACGTGCCCCCGCGCAAAGGCGACCGCATCCTCGGCCTCTCCAACGGCGCCGCCCGCCGCCCGAACGATCCCGGCTACACGGGTCCGAGCGGCGGCTTCGCCAAGGGGTACACGCACGCCGCGCCGGACGGCTTCCCCAAGCCCTCGCCGGCCTGCCCCGGGGTCATCTCGGGCCAGCCCTACGACGGCGTCGCCCTCGAAGTCACGCTCCGCGCGCCGAACAGCGCGCTCGGCTTTGCCTTCGACATCAACTACTACACGGCCGAGTTCCCGACCTGGACCTGCACGACCTTCAATGACGCCTTCGTCGCCTTGCTCTCGCCGACGCCCGTGGGGCAGAGCGACGGCAACATCTCCTTCGACAGCCTGGGCAACATCATCAGCGTGAACAACGTCTTCCTCGACGTCTGCAACCAGCCCACCTGCGCGCTCGGCGCGGCGCAGCTCGCGGGCACCGGGTACGAGAACAACGGCGCCACCGGCTGGCTCACCACCACCGCGCCCATCAACGGCGGCGACGTGTTCACCTTGCGCTTCACCACCTACGACAACGGCGACGCGATCCTGGACAGCGCCACCCTCGTCGATCACTTCCGCTGGACCACGCAGCCGAACAGCGTCGTAGGCACGTTCCGCCCGATGGAGTGATCCTCTCGCGCATGCGCACCCGAACCGCCCCGCTCTCCCTCCTGCCGACGCTCGCCGTCCTTCTCGTCGCTTGCGGCAAATTCGTGTCGCTCGGCGGCGGAAGCGGCAGCGGGGGAGCGGGCGGCGGCCCGGATCCGGGGGATCCTGCCAGCAGCAGTAGCAGCGATTCCGTGACCACGAGTTCCACGACCGGCATCGGCGGCGGCGGGAGCGGCACCGGCGGGGAGGGCGGCGGCGATGTTCCCGATGCGGGCATCGGCGGGGGCGGGAACGGCGGCAATCCCGGAACCTCGCCGTGCGACGACGACCTCGCGCTCGATGACGCGGATCCTTTCCAGGCCGCGCGGGCGATCGAGCTGTGCACGCTCGCCGAGGGCCCGGACGGCGCGGGCTTGCTGGAGGCCCGCTGGGTGCTCCCCGACGGCACCTCCATTCCCTCGGGATACGACATGCAATATGCGCTCGGCCACGGCCTTTACGACGGCTTTGGCCCGAACGTGCTCCCGCGCGCTGGAAAACGAATGCTCGCGCTCTCCAGCGGCGCCGCGCGTCGCCCCGGGGAGACGGGCTACCAGGCGCCGTTCGGCGGATATGCCAAGGGCTACCAGCACGCGGCACCGACCGGGTTTCCCAAGCCCTCGCCTGCGTGCCCCGGAGTCCTCACCGGCCAGCCCTATGACGGCGTGGCCCTGGAGGTGACATTACGCGCGCCCATCGGCACCGTCGGCTTCGCGTTTGCATTCAACTATTACACGGCCGAATTCCCGTCCTTTGTTTGCAGCACCTTCAACGACGCCTTCGTCGCGCTGCTCTCGCCGACGCCGCCCGGTCAAACCGACGACAACATCTCCTTCGACGGCCAGGGCAACGTCATCAGCGTGAACAACGTTTTTCTGGAGGTCTGCACCTGCCAGGACGGTCCGCCCTGCACCGCGGGCGGCAAGGTATATCCTTGCAGCCTCGGCGCGAGCGCGCTCGCGGGCACGGGATACGACACAGGGCAGGGGACCGGCGCCACGGGCTGGCTCACCACCACCGCGCCGATGCAGGGCGGCAAGACCTTCACCGTTCGTTTCGCCGTCTACGACTCCGGCGACGCCATCCTCGACAGCGTCACGCTCATCGACCATTTCCGATGGATAAGCACGGGCGCGCCGGTCGTGGAGACCTACAGGCCCGTGCCTCCCTGATCCGCCTCCGCCTACTCCTGGATATCGAGATCCAGCTCGAGCTCGACCTCCCCCTCGCCCTCGAGCTCGACATCCGCCTCGATCTCGAGCGCCTGCGACGCGATGTCCGCCTCGAGCTCGACGTCGCCCTGGAATCCGCGCGGCTCCTGGAATCCACGCGGCTGCTGGAATCCGCGCGGCTCCTGGACGGTGCGAGCGATCTTCGTCGCGACCTGTCCGCCGCGCCCCGCCTTTTGATGGCCGAACAGCCCGCCCGGCGTCCCCGCCGACGCCACGGAAGCCACCACCAGAATCGCCATTCCGAGAACCATTCCGACGTTACGACCCTTGTTCATGGATGCCTCCTCGTATCGAAATCCGCGGCGCGAACTCTTCGCGTCCGGACCTCGGTGCCGCCCGCTGCAACCCATATGCCCGGGGCATCGACACCCCGCGATACGCGGCGCCCGCGCCCGCGCCGCGTCCCCTCGGAGCCGTACGTCGATTCCCAGGCCACGCGTACTTCCTCGAAACGGAACCGAAAAGTCGGGGATGACGGGCGTCCACCATTGCGATCGAACATCCGGCCGGAGGGCCCGCAGGTTCGTATTGAATACGAGGCGCTTTCGCGGGCGCCGTCCGTCGTGGTACCGTCTCGTACGTGAAGGGCGACACGGAGCGCAACGAGGTCCTCCGCAGCGAGGACGTGCCGACGAAGGTCGAGCTGCCGCGCAGCGTGAGGCCGAGCGCGCCGCCGCCTGCGTCCACGAGCTTGGCCGGCGCCACCATTGCCGGACGGTATCGCCTCGAACGTCAGCTCGGCGTGGGCGGCATGGGCGAGGTCTTCCTCGCTCGCGACGCGTGGAAAAACACCCGCGTGGCCGTGAAGATCCTGCACCGCCGCATGGCGGACAACCTCACGGTCGTGAACCGCTTCCGCCGCGAGGCGCGCATCATGCGGGAGCTCTCGAGCCCACACGCCGTCGTCATTCACGATTTTGGACAAACCGACGACGGCGCGCTTTACCTCGTCATGGAGTACCTCGAGGGCGAGACCCTCGGCAGCCTCCTCGAGCGCGAAGCGCCGCTCGCCTCCGCGCGCGTCACCCGCATCGCGCTCGATCTCCTCGACGTCCTCGCGGACGCGCATCGCCGCGGCGTCGTCCACCGCGACATCAAGCCCCAGAACGTCTTCCTCGCGCGCGCCCCGGGCAAGGACGGCGAGCCCGTGGTCAAGCTCCTCGATTTCGGCATCGCGAAGCTCGAGGATCACGAATCCACCGAGCTCACCGAGACCGGCGCCATCTGGGGCACGCCGCGCTACATGAGCCCGGAGCAGGCCAAGGGAAAACCCATCGATCGCCGCAGCGATCTGTATTCGCTCGGGGCCATGATGTACCGCGCGCTCACCGGCGAACCCCCGTTCGAGGGCGCGAGCGTCGCCGAGCTCTCGTATGCGCTCACGCACAAGGCGCCCGTCTCGCCCGAGAAGCGCCGGCCGGATCTCGACATTCCCATCGAGCTCGGCCGCATCATCATGCGCGCGCTCGAAAAGGACCCGAACGAGCGGTATTCGACGGCCGCCGAGATGGCCGACGATCTGCGCGCGCTCCAGAGCGAGCCCGCGCCGGAGCGGAAGGCCGCGGCCATGTCGGGGCGGGCCACGGCCCTCGCCATGCGAAGCTGGATCCTCGCGACCCTGCTCTTCACGCTCGTCGCGCTGGCCGAGTTTCCCCGGGTCGCGCGGTCGACGTTCCCCGGGTTCACGGTCGAGGCGGGCCTGCTCGTCTCGGCCGTCGTGGAGCCGACCTGGCCCGGGATCCAGCGGGGCATCGAGCCGTACGACGCCCTCCTCGCCGTCGACGGCATTCCGGTTCGTCGCGGCAGGGACGTGCACGAATACGTGCATCGGCTCGCCCCGGGCACGCTCGTCGATTACACCCTCCGCCGCGGCGATCGCACGTTCGACGTGGAGGTGCCGGTCACCCCGTTCGGCTGGGCATCGCTCCTCAAGATCTACTCCTCCGGCCTCCTCGCCGCGATCCTGTTCCTCCTCGTCGGCGGCGTCGCCGGCTGGAAACGGCCCACCTTGCGCCCCGTGCAGGCGCTCGTCGCGTTCACGAGCGCGGTCGGCCTCTTCCTCATTGCCTCCATCGACTTCGATCTCGTCGACAGCGCCTTTTCGTGGCTCTATTACCTCGGCTGCTCGGCGACCGGCGCGGCCGAGGTCCACCTCGCGCTCGCGTTCTCGGGCCTTTTCGGCGCCACGCGCAAGCGTCCGTGGCTGCTCTGGCTCCCTTATCTGCCGGCGCTCGCCTTGCTCGTCACGTGGCGGACGCTCGGCGCCGATCCGGCCATTGGCAATGCTTGCACCCGGGCCGGCATCGGCATGATGCTGCTCGGGCTCCTCGCGTTGCTCGGCTCCTTCCTGTACATGCGCCTGCGGGGCCGGACGCTCTCCGCGCGGCAATCGGCGCGCTTCATGTTGTGGGCCGCGGGCCTCTCCGTCCTGCCGACCATCGCCCTGCAGCTCTTGCCGATCAGCCTCGGCCTCCAGACCGCCTCCGTGGCCAGCTTGAGCTGGCTCGCGATGCTCCCCGTGGCAGGCTTTCCTGCGGCCTTCGCGCATCAGATCCAGCGCCGGCAGATGTTCGACGTCGACGTCGCGCTCCGCGAGATCTCGCGTGTCCTCGCCATGGTCGTCGTCCTCGGCGCCATCTTCGCCGCGGCCGCGTTCACCTTCGGCGGGCTCGCGTATGCCATCGCCGGCCCCGAGGGCATGTACCTCGGCCTCGGCGCCGTCGCGGGCGTCACCGCGGTCGTCGCGGCGTCCGAGCCCGTCGCGCTCCGCATCCGCCGCCTCTTCGAGCGCCGCGCCGACGTCGACGCGGCCACCGTGCTCGACGAAATGGCCGGCGCCGTGGCCAATGCCGCCACCGAGGACGAGGTCGTCACGCTGCTCGTCGACACGATCCGGCGCTGCTTTTCCCCGCGCACCACGCGCCTCCTCGAGCGTGGCGACGGCGGCATCTACTGGGCGCGAGTCCCCGGCGCGCCGCCCTCCCAATCCATGGCGGGTCCGCGCTCCGGCACGGGTACGCGCTCGCTGACCGGGCCCCGCGCGGACACGGAGGGCGATTTCAGCGGCGCGACCCGCGAACCCGCGAACGGCACGCCCGCGGACGAAATCCGCCGACGGATCACGCGTCTCGGCCATTTCGACGCCCATGCCTTCCTGGTCCTGCCACTCGACGCGGCCGAGGGCGCGGCCGGGGCCGCGGCGGCGCCAGCGTCCGTGATCGTCGTGGGCGCGCGCTCCGACGGCAAAGCGTATTCATCGTACGACGCGACGCTCGTCGCGGGCCTGTTGCGAATCGCGGCGCTCCGCCTGCACGCGCTCGGCGAGCGCGCGGACGCCGAAAAACGTCTGCTGCTCGAGCGATGTTTCGGCCCCGATCGCGGCGAGGCGGGCGCGCCGGGAGCAGAGCTCGTCGGGGGCGTGCCTGCCCGTGGCCTCGCCACGGCACTCGTCCTTCGTTTTTCCGGGCTCGACATGGCCGCGGACCGCTTGCCGCCGCGCCGATTCAAGGTGCTCGTCGACGAGCTCTCCGAGGCCGCGGCGACCGCAGCGTTCACGAAGTCCGGCACGATGCACGCCTCGCGCGGGGACGAGATGCTCTTTGCCTTCGGCGCGCTCGGCGAGGACCGCAGCGCAGTCGAGCTCGCCTCCCTTCATGCAGCGCTTCATCAAATCGAGCAAACCGCCGAGATCGCAGCCCGGCACGGGGCGCCCTTCGTCCGCGCGCGCGTGGGCGTTGCACGTGGTCTCCTGACCGTGGGAACCTTCGGCGCGCCCTTTCATTCGCATTGCATGATCCTCGGGGCCGCAGTGCAGGAGGCCACCGAGCTCGCAAGCGCAGCGCGAGACGGCGAGGTCCTCGTCGACGAGGCCGTCGCACGAGCAGCCGAGGGAGCCGAGGCGATGACCATCGACCCGCTGCCCGCGCACCGCGAGATCCGAGCGTCGCGCGTCTCGCGGCGCGAGGGATGAGCATGGCCCCCGAGGCCGCGCCGCGCCGGGGTTTCACCCCGGGCCCGACCAGGGGTTGTCCACCCCTGGACCCGGACCAGCGCCAGCGCTGGACCTTTTGTGGGAGAACTGCGCGGTGCGCAGTTCTCCCAGCAGGCGTGACCAGTTGAAAGGTCAGCGCTGCTGTCTTGATTGGCAGGGTCGTCGTTGGTCTTGCCTCGACCTGTTCGATGAACTGCGCATCGCGCAGTTCATCGACCCCGAGTCCAGCGCTTGCGCTGGTCCGGGTCCAGGGGCGGACAGCCCCTGGTGGGGTCTGGGGCGACGCCCCAGCGCAGCGCCTTCGATATGAAACTGCCCGCCTGTCCTTGATTTCCCGCCTGACGAATTCGTTTCGATCACGAGCCTCCTGCATGGACTTGCCGCGCATCACCCCTAGAAAGGCAGCGCGACGAGGGCGAAAGCCACACGCCGCGGGTGGAGGATGTGATGCAAAACGGATCGAATGGAGAGAAAGAAAAGGCAACGGGCGTCGTGACGTTGTCTCTCGACCCGGGCCGAGCGATCGACGACTACGCGGCCGCTCGGGCCCAAGGCCCCGTCGTCCCCGTCTCGTTCAAGGACGCGGGCAACGAGAGCGGCGCCGATTCCGCCGAGCTCGATGCCTTTCTCACACGCGAGCACCTCTTCGTCTCGCATTACGAGGAGGTGCTGTCCGCCCTGGTCGACTGCCGCTTTTCCTCGGATCGACGCACGGCAATGACCCCGGAGCAACGCGAGAAATTGCCCCCCCTCATCGAGGATCTGCGTCTCCTCTCGGAGAGCCTGCTCACGAAGGATCCCCCGGACCACACGCGCCTCCGCAAGCTGATCCAGCCGAGCTTCTCGCCCCGCATCATCGAAGCCATGCGCCCGCGCATCCAGAGGCTCGCGGACGACCTGATCGACGACGCCGAGCGCGCCGCGGAGGCCCGCGGAGAGCACGCGCCGGATCGCCGCATGGACCTCATCGCGGCGTTCGCATACCCGCTGCCGGTCACGGTCATCTCGGACATGCTCGGCATTCCGATGGCGGATCGCCCGCAGGTGAAGCAATGGACGGAGAACCTGCTCCGCGCCGACCGTCGCCGCGCCGGAGGGCTCGACGCGGAGACGACCGCCAAGCTGCGCCATTTCACCTCGTATCTGCGAGATCTCTTCGTCCTCAAGCGGAAGCAGCCGGCGGAAGACATGATCTCACAGCTTTTGCGGGCCGAGGAGGAAGGCGACAAACTGAACGAGGACGAGGTGCTGTCGACGGTCTTCATCCTGTACCTCGCGGGCCACGTGACCACCGTGAACCTGATCGGCAACGGCGTCTTCGCGTTGCTCCAGCATCCAGCAGAGCTCGCAAAACTGAAGGCCCAACCAAGCCTCGCGAAGGGCGTCGTCGAGGAGACGCTGCGTTACTGGGGCCCCGTCGATTTCGTCGCCGCGCGTATCGCAAAAGAAAACGTGGACCTCGGCGGCGCCAGCATCCCGCAGGGCGAGCCCGTCATGGTCGGCCTCGCCGCGGCAAACCGCGACCCCGCGCGTTTCCCAAACCCCGACACCTACGACATCACCCGCGAGGGCGCCGAGCGTCACGTCGCCTTCGGCAAAGGCATCCACCTCTGCGTAGGCGCGCCACTCGCGCGTGTAGAAGGGCAAATCGCCTTCGACACGCTGGTCCGCAGGCTCCCCGCGATGCGCCTCGCCGTGCCCCCGGAGCAAGTCCGCTGGAGCAAAGCATTCCTGCGAGGTCTTTCGGAGCTGCCGGTGTTGTTCTAGGGGGAGCCGCTGCGCTGGGGCGTTGCCCCAGGCCCCACCAGGGGCTATCCGCCCCTGGACCCGGACCAGCGCAAGCGCTGGACCCCGGGGTCGATGAACTGCGCGATGCGCAGTTCATCGAACAGGCCGAGGCAAGACCGGCGAGCGACGCTGCCAATCGAGACAGCCGCGCTGACATTTCGACTGGCAACGCGGTCCCACCGGCCCGTTGGAAGAACTGCGCATCGCGCAGTTCTTCCACCAAAGGTCCAGGGCTTGCCCTGGTTCGGGTCGAGGGGCGAACAGCCCCCGCGGGGTCCGGGGCGGCGCCCCGGCGCGGCGCCTCAGTGCTCAGCCTGGCCGATTGCGCATGAAGTCGGCGACGTCGGCCAGGCGGCCGAGGAGGAAGGCGCGAAGGTCTGGCGCGACGGCGACTTCATCCATGGCGGTCGTCATGGCCCGCATCCAGGCGTCTCGCATGGCAATGTCGACGGGCACGCGCGCGTGACGCATGCGGAGACGCGGATGGCCGTTCTGCGCGATGTAGTCTTGCGGGCCGCCGAGCCAGCCGATCAGGAACAGCGCGAAGCGGTCGCGGCTACGTCGGGAGACGCGGCCCCGGTCGTCGAGCTCGTGCAGCTTGGCGAGGGCGGGCTCGTCGCGGTCCATCGCATCGTAGAAGTGCTCGCAGAGGGTCCGGACGGCGGTTTCGCCGCCCAGACGGTCGAACGGGGTCTCTTGGGGCTCGGACATCGGGGGGGCTGTGTAGCACGCGCGCGCCCGTCTTGCGGTTGAGCATGGGTCTCATCGGGGAGCCGCTGCGCTGGGGCGTTGCCCCAGGCCCCAGCAGGGGCTATCCGCCCCTGCACCCGGACCAGCGCAAGCGCTGGACCCGGGGTCGATGAACTGCGCGATGCGCAGTTCATCGAACAGGCCGAGTCAAGACCGGCGAGCGACCCTGCCAACCGAAAGAGCGGCGCTGGCGTCGACAGCGTGAACCCGACCTCCGTGGTCTTGCCACCGGCCTGTGGGAAGAACTGCGCACCGCGCAGTTCTTCCCCCTGAGGTCCAGGGCTTGCCCTGGTTCGGGTCGAGGGGCGAACAGCCCCCGCGGGGCCCGGGGCTGCGCCCCGGCGCGGCGGCCCCAGGAATGGACCTATTCCCGCGCATGGGCGATACTCCGCCTCATGCGCATCTCCCTCCCGCTCTTCGCCGTGGCGCTCGCATCGTGCATTCCTGCGTGCACCTCTTCGTCTTCGCCGACACCACCGGCCCCGGAGCTGCCTGGCCCGGCTGAATGGAATCGCGACGTCGTCGAGCCTGCGGATCAGGAGGCCGCCACGGCGCGCGAGAGCTGCGCCTATCGCGCGGGTGCGCTGCCGGCCGAGACGCAAGGGGAGAGCCATCCCGTCGGCGCGGAGATCCCGATCGATCACATCGTCGTCGCGATGATGGAGAACCGCTCGTTCGATCACTATCTCCAGAAGATTGGCGACATCGGGATCGACGCCGACGTGGCGCCGGATGGCTTCACCAACCTCGACCCGGAGGGCAACCCGATCGCGCCGTTCCCGCTCGATCAGCACTGCTTCGTCGACACCGCGCATAGCTGGGGCTCCATCAAGCAGCAGATCGCTGGCGGCGCGATGACCGGCTTCGTCACCTCGAACGAGGGACAGCACGAGCTCCCGGTGAACGGCGATCTCAGCATGCTGCTCGGAAAGCGCGCGATGGGGTATTACACCGAGGCCGATCTGCCTCTCGTGTACTGGCTCGCGAAACACTTCGCGATCGGCGATCGGTACTTCGCGTCGGCGCCCACGGCGACCTGGCCCAACCGGATGTTCATGCAGGCCGCGACCTCGTTCGGGCTGAAGTCGAACGATTTTCCGCAAGGCGTGGAGGCGACGCTCATCGATTACCTGAACAAGCGGCAGATCTCGTGGCGCTTCTATTACGAGAACACGCCCACCTTCGCCATGTTCATCGAGCGGTATCTCGAGCTCCGGCAGGAGGAGAACCGCTTCGTGCCGATGAGCCAGTTTTTCACCGACGCGGCGGAGGGCAAGTTGCCTCAGGTCGCGTTCATCGATCCCGACGGCACCAGCAGCGGGCAGATGGACCACACCGACGAGCACCCCCCGACGCCAGCGACGCTCGGGCAGAACTGGCTCGCCAACGCGATCGCCGCGCTCGTGGCGAGCCCGCACTGGAGCCGCTCGGCGATGTTCATCAATTACGACGAGCACGGCGGCCTTTATGACCACGTGCCGCCGCCGAAGGCCTGCGCTCCCGATGATCGCACGCTCGACGAGACCGATCGCGCCATCTTCGAATCGTACGGCGTCCGTGTCCCGTTCTTCGTCGTCTCGCCGTACGCGAAAAAAGGCTACGTGAGCCACGACGTCTACGATCACACCTCGGTCGTTCGTTTCATCGAGGCTCGCTTCCAGATCCCGGCGCTCAGTCATCGCGACGCGAACGCGCTCGCGCCGTGGGACGTGTTCGATTTCACGTCGGCCCCCGCCAAGGAGCTCCCGGACGTGCCGAACGTGCCCGTGGACGAGGCGATCATGAGCGAATGCAGGGCGCTCTGGGGCGAATAGCGCGGATGGGCGCCGATGAATGTGCTCGCTGCTTTGCGTGACGGAGAGGAAACGTACTCATGAGCATGGTCGATCCGCTCACCGATGAGCTCGAAGCGTGCGCCGAGGCTCTTCGCACGGATCCGTTCTTGAAGGAGCGCGGCTGGGAGGCGAAGAAGTTTTGCCACAAGCTCCTCTCGCGCGGAGATCCGGGGCTCGCCGTGGTGCGTGGCGTCGTGCGAGGCAGCAGCTACGAGCCGCTGGTTCGCGCGAGTACCGCGCGCGCCCTGAGCCCGGACCTGGATCCGGTCGATGTCGAACATACATGCTCGCTGCTCCTCTCGGGGAAAGCGCTCACGCGCTACATGGCCGCGGTGGCCTTGTGCCGCACGGCATCCCCTGCGTCCGTCGACGCGCTGGTCGAGGCGCTCGACGACGACGAGCTCATCGAGGACATGTGGTGGGTTCTGTATGTGAGCGACGTGGTCGCGCTGGCACTCACGCGTATCGGCGACATCCGCGCGCCTGCGCTCGCGGCCTGGTACGAGAGACGACGACGACAGCTTCACGACCCCTCCTACCGCGGTATTGCCGTCTGTGCCCTTGCGCGGGTCGGAGATGCGCAGGGACGCGCGATTCTGGAGGAGCTCGCCGCGACGGGGCATGACATGGCGGAGGATGTGCTCGACTGTTTGCGTAACGGAGATGAAACGTACTTGTGAGCATGGTCGATCCGCTCACCGATGATCTCGAAGCGTGCGCCGAGGCTCTTCGCACGGATCCGATCTTGAAGGAGAGCGGCTGGGGGGCGAAGGAGTTTTGCCGCAAGCTCCTCTCGCGCGGAGATCCGGGGCTCGCCGTGGTGCGTGGCGTCGTGCGAGGCAGCGGCTACAAGCCGCTGGTTCGCGCGAGTGCCGCGCGCGCCCTGAGCCCAGACCTGGATCCGGTCGATATCAAACATACATGCTCGCTACTGCTCTCGGGGAAGTCGCTCACGCGTTACATGGCCGCGGTGGCCTTGTGCCGCACGGCATCCCCTGCGTCCGTCGACGCGCTGGTCGAGGCGCTCGACGACGACGAGCTCATCGAGGACATGTGGTGGGGTCTATACGTGAGCGACGTGGTTGCGCTGGCGCTCACGCGTATCGGCGACATCCGCGCGCCTGCGCTCGCGGCCTGGTACGAGAGGCGACGACGACAGCTTCACGACCCCTCCGGCCGCGATGTAGCCGTCTGTGCCCTTGCGCGGGTCGGAGATGCGCAGGGACGCGCGATCATGGAGGAAATGGTCGCTTCGGGGGACACCTTCATGGTCTTGGATGTGCTCCGCGACCTGCGCGCTGGCGCGGAACCGTACTTGTGACGGAGCCGCGCCGCTTCTCCGCACCCCCGGCGTTGGGTGCCCCGATGAGGGCGAGCGTGCCGCTTCCCCGGTTCACAGCGGGGTGAAACGCGCCCGGCAGAGCGCGGACGGCGGGTCACGGCGGTGTGGACCGGGAGAACCCGACCGGGAAGGCCGATCCACAGCGCTGTGGATCGGCGTCTCCTGACCGGGATCGGGGATCCACGGCGCCGTGGATTCCCCGGGGAGCAAGGCTTCGGGCAGGTCACGGCGGCGTGAGGTGGACGCGGGAGGCCAGGAAGGCCGCCTCACGACGCTGGGAGGCCGGGACATGCGAGCGGGAAGGCGAGTTCTCGCCGGTGTGGGTCGGGGAGGGCAGGGGGCGGAGACGATTTCACGGAGCTGTGGGCCCGTGAAAGCGGAGGCGCCGGGCCTGCAAGCGCTCGATCGATGGTAACCTCTCCCCATGTTTCGCCCCGCCCACACGCTCGCGACCACGGCGCTCGCAGCGAGCTTGCTCTCGGCCTGTGGCTCGACCCCGGTCCCTCCGGCCTCGGCGGCGCAGCCGGCTCCCTCGGGAACGGTCGCGGGAGGCCGAACCGCGGAGTGCGCGCGCCTCGGGGACGTGCTCGACGCCGAAATGCGCGACGTGCCTGCGGCAGAGATTCGCTCGACGACGCCCCTGCCGCGCGTCGAGGCGCTGATGCACCGGCTCGAGCAATCCTGCGACGACAGCGAGCGCCTCAGCGACTCGCTCACCGACCCCGTGCTTGCCACCGAGGCAAACGACTTCAGGCTTGCCACGGCCTATCTGCTGCTCACGACGGCGCACCTCTTCGGGCTCGCGCACAAGGGCGAGTCCGACCTTGCCCCGTTCGATCGCGCGGCGGACGTCGCGGGGCGCCAGCGTGAGCTCGTCTATCGGAGCGCGAAGGCGCGCTGCAGGGACGACGGGTCCCGCGATCAATCACCGGCGTGGGGGGAGGCGCTCATGGCCACGGTGCAGGAGGTCAGGCCCGCCGTCCACGCTTGCTACCTGAAAGAAAAAGAGCGCTCCCCCGACCGCAAGATTGGGGAGCTCGAGATCAAGCTCCATATCGACCACGAGGGGCACGTCGAGCTCGCCGGCCCGATCGATTTCTCTGCATTGAGCCCCGCGAGCCCCGAGCTCGTGTATTGCCTCGTTCGCGTGCTCGAGCCGATGCGATTCGCGCCCCCGGAAGGCCGGGCCATCGTGATCCTCCCGTTCACCGAATGAAGCGATGAGCCTCGATTATTACTTCCACGTCGAGACCCGTCGCTCCGGCGACTGGACCGTGCCCGAGGGGTTTCCGTGTTCCCCGTACCTGTCCGAGCCCCTCGGCGAGTTCACCTGGCTACGCGGCCGATCCCGCTGCGCGCGGCTCTTTTTTGGCCCCTCGGCCGTCTTCCCGTTCAAGCCGGGCCCTCCCGAGAGCCGCGCCCGGTCGGCGCTTTTCCGATACCTCGGCCCGGACTACGACTTCGTGGAGAACGAGCGCCGGATCTCTTGGATCCCGTATCCCGATCTGATGGTCGACCTCTGGGACGAGATGCGGCTCGTCCTGCAATGCGACGTAAGGAGCCGCGACGCCGCGCTCTTCGGCGACGGGCGGCAGCCTTTTCCCCGGGAAGCGCTCCGGGCGCGTGGCCACGACGAGTTTGATCTCGGCCTCCTTCAGGAAGGCGAGATCGTGACCGATCCGATCGACCGCACCCACGGAAAAGCCCGGTTCGAGATCGAATCCGCCGCGCCGGAGGTGCGCGTCGCCGTGACCTTCGTCGCGTCCGTGAGCGCGTATCTTGGCGATAACCGCGCAAAGGCGTTCCGGGGCCTGCGCGCGTACGGGGCCGATGACGAGCTGCGCGTCGTCTCCATGTATAGTTGACGCCCCAAGGCCCCCACCGATACCCTTGCCACCGATGCCCGAGGTTTTCCCGTCGCCCACGCTGATCACCCGCATGGAGGGCCGGATCGAGCACATCCTCCCTTGCGGCGACGTCGTCCTCCTCCACACGAACGGCCGGCGGCATTCCGTCACCGTTCACGACCGAAAAAGCGGCCGCCTCCTGCGGGAGCTCGTGAGCGTCAACCCCATCGGCCCCTTCGACCGGCACATCGCGCTCGCCACAGACCAGCGCTCCGTCTTTTGCACGTTCTTCGATGACCGGATCGTGCAGATCGACATCGAATCCGGGGAGACCTTGCGCTCGGCGCCTTTCCCCACGGACAGCGCGTTGGTCCGGTCGGGGGATCTGCTCGTGGTCTCGCCGCGCGGCGATGTCGTGCACGTCGTCGTCTGGGGGGACGTTTTTACGTGGGATCTCGGGAGCAACGAGCTAGGGCAGACGCCCTTCCGGGCGTTTCTGGGCACGAACGGGATGGCCTGCTCGCCCGACGGCGGGACGCTCTGGGTGAACAGCCATGAATTGAACCGATTCGAGCTCGGGACGGGCACCGGGACGAATACGCGTCACGATCGCGAGGGCGTCCAGGGCCTCGTGCATCTCGCCGCGTCGGATTGTCTCGCGGTCGGGAGCTTCGATGGAATCGTGGAGTTCTGGTCGACGCACGCGCCCCCGACCCGGATCGCGACGACACGCATCGGGCCCGAGCCGCACCATCGCGTTGCCATGACGTCCCTCCGGCGCGGCACGTTGCTCGCGGCGAGCTCGGTCGACCAGCGCGTGAACCTCCTGGCGCCGTCGGATCCTTCTCCGCGAAAGCGCCTCGGAGGAATCTTTTGCGAGATCTGGTGCCTCGGCTCGGACGACGCGGACGCGCTCTGGGTCGGCGACATGCACGGCGGTCTCTGGCATCATGATCTCGCGGGGGAGCCGCTCGACGCGCCGCCGCCGCCGAAAGGGAAAACGAAGGCGCCGAAATTCCCGATGACGAACCATTTCTGGCCCGAGCCGGGGGAGACGCCCATGGTCCGGACCGCGCCGGGGCGCGCCTTCTCCGTCGGAGGTTTTCGTGGCTCGCCGCCGCTCGACCGCGACCTCTGCGCATGGGAGCGAGGGCGCGAAGATGCGACGGCCCATCGATGGTTCGCGCGTCGAAAAATCGGCTACGAGCTCGCCGTCGTGGCAGGCCGATTCGTGGTGCTCGACGACGGCGGGAGCAACCTCCTCGCCGTCGACGGAGCGACGCTCGCGACCGCGGCGAAACTACCGCACAAGGGCGTGCAGGGCGCGGCCGCGAATCGAGCGGGGGATCGGCTCCTCACGACGGGTGGGACCGAAATCAAGGTATGGAGCACGGAGACGTGGGAGGTCGTCGCGTCGCGGCAAAACCCCGAGGTCCCGCAGCGCGCCGTGCAGTGGCTCGACGACGGGCGCGTGCTGTTCCTCGATAAAAACGACGCGTTCGGCTTCTTCTCCGCGGACGATTTGAAGCGACGGGCCACGCGGAAGCTCACCCATGTGCAATCCGTCGTGTCGGATCCCGAGGGCGCGTTCGTCGCGTGCGCCGCGGGCGGCCAGGTGCACGTCTGGAACGTCGTGTCCGGCGAGATCATCGCGCTGCCCGCCGGCACGTCGAGCCCCGTGTTCCTCGGCGGGGGCCTGCTCGGCGTCGTCGAGAGGCACGGCGCGTGGGTCGCCTCGTTCCGCACGGATGGAACCCTCGTGCGCCGCGTGGAGCTCGCGCCCACGGCGCTCCGAGGCCAGCGCTCGACCGAGGCGCGGATGTGGGGCCACGGCACGCGCGTCGCCGTGGTCTGCCAGGATGCCCTGACCCCCTGGTCCACACGGGCCGAGCTCGACGTCCTCGACATGCGAACGGGCGAGACGGTGGCCTCGCATGTCGTCATGCAGGGGCTCGGCTCGCTCGTCTTCGACGGCGCGGACATCGCCTACGTGACGGGCGGCGGGCGCGCGGAATGGCTCGTGTTGCCTTGACGATCGGCGCGGCCTCGTGGTGTCCTCGATCCGCCATGAAGATCGTGTTCCTGGACTTCGACGGCGTGCTGAACCATTACCTCATGCTGCTCAACGAGCCCAGTGAGCAGCGGAAGCGATTCAGCCAGCCGGCCGTCGAGCGGCTCAATGCCATCGTGAAGCGCACCGGCGCGCGGGTCGTGGTCAGCTCGAGCTGGCGGGAATGGAACTCGGTCGACGCGCTGCGGACGCTTCTTGCCGAGGAAGGGTTCGTGGGCGAGGTCCTCGATCACACGCCCATCCTGCATCCGAGGACGGCACGCCTGCCCGATCCGAACCCCGGTCAAACCCGGTGCATGGAAATCATGCAATGGATCGACGCCCGCCCCGAGCGGCCCGAGAGTTTCGTGGCTCTCGACGATCTCGACCTCGAGTGGCTCGCCGCCTACCACGTGAAGACGGAGTCGGATACGGGGCTGCTCGACGCGCACGTCGAGATGGCGATCGACATTCTGGGAGAGACCCCCTAAGCCGCCTTCCGCCCGAGCTCCTCCCTTTGCATGAGCCCTTCCGGGGAGAGCTCGGAAGGCAACAGGCCGCGCTCGTGCATCTCGTGGATCATCCGTTCGAGGCGGGCCTCGTCGAACCGGACGCCCAGCGCCTCGGCCGCATGCGCGAGGAGCTTGCGCTCCCGGATCGAGGCGCGCGCGTCGACGGCCGCGCCGATTTCGAGCGCATGATAAAAAGGCGCCCGCGCCGAGGTCGGTATCTCGCCGAGCCGCATGTACCAGCCGATCGGATCCGCGAGCCGCTCGTCGAGGCCGATCGACGATTCGGGTTCACAGCCGCGCAGGAACGTGAAAAGGAGCGCCGTCTCTTCCGGCCGGAGCCGACCGTCGGCCTCGAAGAGGAACCACAGGCCCTCGAAGAGCCGATCTTTCGCAGGCACGAGGCGTTCGTCCGAGAGGACGCGGTCGAAGGCGGCACGATAACGCACGTACCGGAGCACGGTCTGTCCGAGCGTGTGCGTGGCCTGGTAATTCGTGACAGCCGAGGCGACGATGCCGACGAAGGGGACGATGCCGCGGACGAGGCTTTCGCCGAAGAGGCGCGCGGCGAGGCCCTGCGCGGCGCCTTCGACGTCGGTGCGGGCGAGGCGCGCGAGGTCGGCACCCGGGCGATCCTGCTCCTCCGGCGCCTGCGTGGCGCCCTGCACGAGCTTGAAGAGCGCCCACACGTCGGCCGGGTCGTCCGCATCGAAGCGCAGGCCGACGCAGTCCGCGAGGCGGCAGGCCGTGTACGTATGCGTCACGAGGCGGAGCGCGGCGTCGAGCGCGGCGCTGAGCGCGGCCGCCGGGACGGCGACGAGCGCACCCAGGCCTTGCGTGCCGGCGGTAAACAGTGCGCCGCCCGTGGAAACGAGGCCGACGCCGCCGCCGGCCAGCGCGGAGAACATCGCGCCGCCCCGAAGGATCGACTTGCCGCCCCCCGCTTCCGTCGCGCCCGTCGCGGCGGGGCCCGCATCGCCCGCGGATTCGTTGTACCGGCGAATCGTGGTCGAGGCGAGCCGGAGCAGGAGCGCATCCGCCCAGCCGATCTCGGCCGACTGTTCGAGCGGGAAGGGGATCGCGGCGTTCACGGCGGACGGGGCTTGCGCGGTCATGACGTGGAGACCGTTTCAAAAAACGTTCCCGTCCGCGCGCGTCGCGAGAGGCCCCGGGCGCCGCCCGAGCTCAGGAGAACCGGAGCAAAAGTGAGAGCGGCCCGCGCACCGTGAGCGTCCGGTTGTACCGGATCTCGTCCGCGCCGAGCTCCACCCGGCAAAACCGCCGCGTGAGGACCTCCAAAGCGATCCGCGCCTCCATGCGCGCGAGGAGCGCGCCGATGCAGAAATGGACGCCGTGTCCGAACTGCAAACCGCCCTGCGAGCCGCGCTCGATGTCGAACCGGTCCGGCTCCGCATACCGACGCTCGTCCCGGTTGGCCGAGCCCAGGAGCGCGAGGACCAGCGATCCCGGCGGAATCGTCACGCCCGCGAGCGTCACCTCCGCGGTGGTGATGCGCGGAAGCGAGTGGCTCGGGCCATCGTACCGGAGCATTTCCTCGACGAACGGCGCAGCGAGCGCAGGCTCTCGGCGGAGCCTGTCCCAGAGCGCCGGCTGCTCGGCGAGGAGGATCATCGTGCTGCCGAGCAGGTGCGTCGTGGTCTCGAGGCCCCCGAGCAGGAGCACGACCAGGAAATCGACGATCTCCTGCTCCGTGAGGGATTGGCCCTCCACCTCGGCGCGGATCAGCTCACTCACCGTATCGTCCGCCGGCTCGCACCTCCGCGCGGCCACGACCTCCCGCAGATAACGACAAAGCTCGGCGATGGTCGTCCGCACCTGCGCGGCGTGCTCTTCGCTTCGGGGCTCGAGCGCGACCGAGAGGATGTCGTCGGCCCAGCGCCTGAAATGCACGTGCAGCGCGGGATCGAGGCCAAGGATCTCGCCAATGACGAACGCCGGCAGCGGGTTCGCGAACGCGTCGACGAAATCGATCTCGCCCACGAGCCTCGAAGCGAGCTCTTCCGCGAGGCGCTCGACCTTCGGCGCAAGGCGGCTCGCCGTGCCCGCGCCAAACGCCCGGGCGACGAGGCCGCGAAGCCGCGTGTGCGCCGGCGGATCGAGCGCGAGCATCGAATGCGCGAGCGGATTGTACCCAACCCACGGCGGCTCCCAGGCCGCCTTGAAGCCCTGCGAGGAGAAGATGCCCGGATGTTTCAGCACGAATAGGACATCCTCCCAGCGGCTCACGGCCCACATGCCGCCAGGATCAACCTGGCACACGGGAGAGGACCGCCGCATCGCAGCATAACGAGGATACGGATCCGCCCGGAACGAGGGCGACAGGAAATCAAAACGTTCTACCATCACGGTGTACCTCCCGGTCCGCGCCCGCGGACCACGCCACTGCTCGAGCACGCCCCGCGCCAGCTCGTTGGGGCGTCGCTGGGGCGTTGCCCCAGGCCCCACCAGGGGCTGTCCGCCCCTGGACCCGGACCAGCGCAAGCGCTGGACTCGGGGTCGATGAACTGCGCGATGCGCAGTTCATCGAACAGGCCAGGTCAAGACCAGGGGCGACCCTGCCCACCACTGACGATTCAACTGGCAACGTGACCGCCGCCAGCGTGCAACGCACCTTCCTGGTCTTGCACCGGCCTCTTGGAAGAACTGCGCATCGCGCAGTTCTTCCACCACGAGTCCAGGGCTTGCCCTGGTCCGGGGTGCAGGGGGCGGACAGCCCCCTGCTGGGGTGCGGGGCAACGCCCCGCTCCGCGCCCCTTTCACGAGCGCGCGAATCGACGGCGGTAGGCCTCTGGCGTGACGCGGAGGTTGCGCTGGAAGGCTCGCCGCATCCGTTCGTCCGTTCCGAAACCGCATTTCCGCGCGATCTGCTTGAGGGATGCGCGTCCTCCTTCGAGGCATGAGCGCGCCTCTTCGAGTCGCGCTGCTTCTACGAATTTTGCCGGCGTCGTCTGCATGGATTGCGTGAATGCCCGTGCGAAATTGCGGGCGCTCATGCCGGCTTTCTTGGCGAGCACCTCGACCCGGAGATCGGCGTCGAGGTGGCGTACGATCCACTCGACGAGGCCTTGCAGTGGCCCCGCGGCGGACGTCTGCGCGAGCAAAGGGCGGCTGAATTGCGATTGCCCTCCTGGCCGCTTCAGGAATAACACGAGCGCTCGCGCCACTGTGAGCGCCACGTCGTAGCCGAGATCCTCTTCGACGAGCGCGAGGGCGAGATCCATTCCTGCTGAGCCGCCCGCCGAGGTGTACATCTTTCCGGAGCGGATGAAGATTGCGTCGGGCTCGACCTCGATATCGGGGTATTGGCGCGCGAGCAGGGCTGCGCCTGCCCAGTGCGTGGTCGCCTGGTGGCCGCGCAAGAGCCCTGCGGCTGCGAGGATGAACGTGCCGCTGCAAATGGATCCCATGCGCCGCACCTCGGGCGTGCGAGCGCGGAGCCAGCTGAGTAGCTGGGGGTCGGCCGCTGCGCGATGGTAATCGCCGCCCGAGACGAGCACTGTGTCGAGGTCCCGAGGCAGATCCGCGAGCGCGTGGTGCGGCACGACCTGCATCCCGGACCAGCTCCGCACGGCTCCGCCGCAAGTCGAGGCAAGCTCCACCACGTACGCTGGAGGCGCGCCGGGATGTTTTTCCTTGGCCACATCGGATGCGAACGCGAACACGTCGAACGGACCCACGAAATCGATGGAGCTGGCCCCGTCGTAGATCACGAGGACGATTTTGCGCGGGGCCGGGTTTTGCGGCGTGCCGGGGGCCGTGCGCGGGGCGTTCTTTTTCGTGGGGGGACGTCGCTGCACGCGACGGATCCTACCCGAAACGGGCTTGTCTTTGAAGCCAAGGAACCTGCATTTCCTGCCATCGTGATCCACGATCGCCTGCCCGCGACGTGGCAGGAAATGCCTGTCCGTTGTCCTTCTGGCACCTCCGCGCGGGCTCATAGTGGCGCTCACGCAGCGCGAGCGCCTCGGCGCATGACCCCCGCGCGCGCGAAAGGACCTGTCCATGAGCCTTCGACCGAGCGACCCTTTCAAGGTCCCCACGAGCCGCCCCATCGAGCAGAAGCTTCACGTGGCCATTTTCGTGTGCCCCGGATACTTCATGCCCGACGTGATCGGCATCCAGACGGTCTTCGGCACCCTGCCGAACACGGAACTCTACCTCGTCTGGAAAAACAAGGACGAATTCGAAGGGGTCCCGTGCTTCACGACCCGGGCCAATACCACGTTCGCGGAGTGCCCGAAGAACCTCGACCTCCTCCACATCGGCGCCATTCCGCCGAACGTGATGGAGGATCCCGAGGCGCTCGCGTTCGTGGCGGAGTACGGGGGCCGCGCGAAATGGGTGTCCGGCGTCTGCGCCGGCGCCCTCGTGCTCGGCGCCGCGGGCCTGCTCAAAGGGTATCGCGCCACGACGAACTTCCACATGCACGACCAGCTCGCGTATTACGGCGCGACGCCGACGAAGGCGAACGTGGTCGAGCACGGCAATCGTATCACCTCGGGCCCGGTCTCGGGCAGCTTCGACCTCGCGCTGCGCCTGGTCGGTCGCCTCGTGGGTGACGACATCGGGCGGGAAGTCGAGCTCCAGATGGAATACGCCCCGGAGCCGCCTTACCGCACGGGCCGCCCCGATCTCGCCGGGCCCGAGCTCACGGCGAAGGCCCTCGCCGCGCTCGCGCCCCTGACGGAGGCGACGCGCGAGGTCGGGCTCCGCGCCGCCCGCCGGCTCGAGATCCGCTGATCCGGCCCCCACCTCGAAAAAACGCACCCCCGAGGAAACTGGCCGGGCCCTCGCGCATGATGGGAGCGAAAGAAGCTCCTTCGTGCCGAGCCCGAACCTCGCCCCCCCGGACGTCGCCGACCTCCTCGCGCCCCTCGCGCGAAAGAGGCTCGCCCCGGAGCGTCCGCCCCCGGCCGAGGCCTCCCAAGCACGCGCCGCGGAGTTGCCCCGGACGGCCTCGCCGAGCGCGGTCGAGGCTCTTTACCGCGAGCACCACGGGCTCGTGTATCGGCTCGCGCTGCGCTACGGCAAGGGCAACGTCGCCTGGGCCGAGGACATCACCCAGGAGGTCTTCATCGATCTGATGAAGGCGCTTCCCGCGCTCCACGACCACGACGATCTTGCGGGCTGGCTCTATCGCGCCACCACGAACCGCTGCATGAGCCGCCTGCGGCGGGAGCGATTCCGCTCGCTCGCGCCGATCCGCTGGCTTCTCGGCGAACACCAGCCCGAGCCGCAGCAGCCCGACACGCTGGTGATGGCCCGCGACGACCTGCGCCGCGCGATCGAGGCGATCGCGGCGCTGCCCGTCAAGGAACAGGTCGCATTCTCGATGTATTGGCTCGACGGCAAGGAGCAGGAGGAGATCGGCCAGATCCTCGGTCATTCCAAGGGATATGTCTGCAAATTGATCCAGCGCGCCGTCGAGAGGCTGAAGAAGGACGGCTGGGGGGGGTTTCCGTGACCACGCCCGCGCCGAACGATCTGCTCGCGCGGCTGCGCGCCGCCGACGAGCTGTACGCGCAGGCCGCGCCGGATCCCGCGCTCGCGGCGCGGCTCGGCGCGCGCGTGCGAAGCCTTGCCGCGGAGCCGCCGCGCGCTTCGGGGGCCCCGTCGATTCGAAGGCTCGGGCGTCCGCTGGCGCTCGTGATGGTCTGTGCGACCGTGCTTTTCCTTTCGCTCGACGACGACACGCCGCGCGCGCGCTCCGGGCTCGTTTTGCCAAAACAAACCGAATTCGTGGCCGATCCGGACGCGGCCCCGGCGTCCGAGCGCGCGCCGGAGACGAACCCGCGTTCCTTCCATCCGCCGCGTCCCCCGATGCCGAGCGCGCCGGATTCCCGGCCGCCCGCGCCGTCCCCTTCGTGGCGTCCGCCGGATTCATCGTTTCCATTCGAATCGGTCCCCGAGCGGCCGATGGATCGTGATCTGCGGAGCCCGAAAAACCAGGTGCCCTCGGGGCCTCGTTCTCGGTTGATGACGCCCGGCGGAACCGCGGACGAAGGCGACGAAGGCGGACTCGTCTTCTGGTCGCCGATACAAGCCACAGCTGGCGATTCCCGCGCACCCGTCTACGGCGCGAGCGGCGGCGTCCGCGGCCCGAACACGAGCACGCCGAAGCCGCCCGATCCCGTCGAACCGCCAGAGACGTCGTCCTGCGCGACGCCCGAGACGTGGAAGCAACGCGCCGAGCTCGATTGCGACGAAAATGGCCTCGTCCTCGCCGCCGAGATCACTTGCCTCGATCCGTGCGGCGACGGCCTCTTCCGGAGCGCCGAATACGAATGCGTGGATCCCGAGGTCGACGTTTGCATGACCGATACCGTGGGCGACGGCGCCACGTGCCAGGATCCGGCCTTGCTCAAGGACATGGCCTTTCAGGTCTGCCAGCTCGCGGGCCAGCAGTTGGTGGATTTCCAGTACACGACCGGTGATTGCGGGTGGATGACGCGGCAAGCGAGTTACACGTGTTGCCCGCCGATCGTCGATCCGCCTCCGCCTCCGCCGCCACCTCCGCCTCCGCCACTCGTCTGTCAAAGCGGGGCGCTCGGCGACGGCGTGACCTGCATCGATGGGTCCATCCTCAAGGAACAGGCCTACGCGGCTTGCAGCGAGCTCGGGCTCAACCTCGCCGACCTCCAGGCCTCGGGGGATTGTCCGGTCGGTCAGGCCACGAAGGTCGGTTTCACCTGCTGCGAGCCTTGACGCAAAAAAGAGGAAACGCGGGGCGGCCTCGCGATTGAAGGAAAACGGATGCTACGACGGCGCCCCGCACCGGGGCGCGTGGAGGTACCCATGCGTTGGTCGAATGGATTGCAGTCACTCGTGTTCGCCCTTCTTGCTTCGGGGGTTGTCGCCTGCACGGCCGATGTGCGCGACGGAAGCGGGGCGGAATCGGCGCAGCAGGGCGCGCTCGAAGGAGACGGGAAGGACAACGGGGGCGGGGAGGGGGAGGTGAGCGAGGACAATGAGCTGCCGCCGCCGCCGGTCGATCCCCCGCCGCCCCCGCCGCCCGAATGCACGCAGGGCGTCGTGGAAAGCGAAACCTGCGAGGATCCGGGGCTCTTGAAGGATCAGGCCTATGCGATCTGCCAACAGGACGGCCTCGGGCTCACGGCCTTCGATTACCAGGGCGGCGATTGCGGCTGGATGACGACCCAAGCGCACTACGAATGTTGTCCGCCGCCGCCTGAGCCGCCGCCGGTCGATCCCCCGCCGCCGGTCGATCCCCCGCCGCCGCCCCCGCCCATCTGCGCGAGCGGATCGCTCGGCGACGGTGTCACCTGCCAGCCGGGCGACCTGCTGAAGCAAGCGGCCTACGAGGCCTGCGAGCAGGCGGGGCTCAAGCTCTTCGACCTGATCGGCGACGGCGACTGCAGCCCCGGGGAGACGGCCAAGCTGACCTATTTCTGCACCGGGGCGGCCTGCCCTTGATCACGCGACGCGTTCACTTCTGGAGCGCGGCCGGATCCATCCACATGACCTCCCAGTGGTGGCCGTCGACGTCGTAGAAGCTCCAGCCGTACATGAAGCCGTGATCCTGCGCCGGCATCGCGTGCGACCCGCCATTCTCCACTGCGGTCTTCACCAGCCGATCCACCTCTTCGCGGCTCTCACACGAGAGGCAGTACAGGCCCTCGGTGGACGCGCGCGTGTCGCAGATCTGCCTGGTCGTGAACTGCTTGAACTTCGGCTCGGTGAGGAGCATGACGAACGCTTGCTCGCTCACGATCATACACGTCGCGGTTTCGTCGGTGAACTGCGGGTTGAACGTGAAGCCGAGCTTCGTGAAGAAGTCGACCGAGCGCTTGAGGTCTTTGACGGCGAGGTTGACGAAGAGCATGCGAGAACGGGTCGTGGTCATGTGCGCCTCCGTGCTGGTAGGTTCGTCGTATGGACCCAGCGAGGGGTCCAAACTCATCGGTCCGAAGAAAAAAAGTTTCGGCCCTCGGCAGGCAGGCTACGGCTCGAGCTCCATGGGCAGGCCGAACCGCGGGAAAAACGCCGCCGTGTCGAGGAAGGAGTTCATCGCGACAATCCGGTCGTCGCGGAGCTCGAGCACGATGAGCGCCCACGGCTTGTATTTCTCGCCCGGCGCGTGTGGGGGCCGGTACTGCCCAAAGGCCGGCGAGCCACACGCGGCCGTCGGCACGAGCCGGGAGCCACGACACCCCGCGCCACGCCCGACGAGCCAGGCGAGGATGGATCCGTGCCCCTTCAGCCAGAGCGAGTACGGCGGCATCGAGAGCGTCGCGTCCTCGTGGAGCAGCGCGGCGAAGGCGTCCATGTCGTACCGCTCGAACGCGTCGACGTAGCGGTTGAGCAAGGTCGTCTGGACGTCCGCGAGCGGCGCCCGCTCCTCCGTGAGATCACGTGTCGAGAGCGTGGCGCGGGCGCGCTGCAGGGCGCTGTTCACCGCGGCGACCGAGGTGCCGAGGCTCTCGGCGACGTCCGCGGCCGCCCAGCCGAGGACCTCGGTGAGGAGCAGGATCGCGCGTTGTTTCGGCGGGAGGTGCTGGAGCGCGGCCACGAACGCGAGGCGGATGCTCTGGCGCATCGAGACGAGCTCGGCCGGGGTCGCGTCGTCGGGCAGCGCGCGCGCGTCGGGGATGGGCTCGATCCAGCTCGAAGCGGGCAGGGTGGTGAGGGTGTCGTCGACCGTGCCGACGGGGCCACACTCCATCGGGCGGATGCGGCGCGAGCGATCGGAGAGCGCGTCGAGGCAGACGTTCGTGGCGATGCGATAGAGCCAGGTGCGCAAGGACGAACGGCCGTCGAACTGGGCAAAACTCCGCCACGCGCGCAGCATCGTCTCCTGCACCGCGTCCTCGGCCTCCGAGACCGACCCGAGCATGCGGTAGCAATGCCCGGTGAGCGCGGCGCGATGTTCCTCGAGCTGCCGCGCCGTCGCCTGGGTGACGTCGAAGCCAGCGGCGTGCTTCATCGGAGACGAGAGATCTGCCATCGGGGCCGTGTCGTAACAGGTTCGCCCCCCGGGGACAAACCCCGATCGCCGTCTACAGCACGATTTCGCGCACCACTTGCCCGCTGTCGGTCAGGGTGATCGGACGTCCGCCCGGCGACGGGACCGTCTCCAGCGGATCGAGTCCCATCGCCGAGGTGATCGTGGCAAACAGATCCGCCACGGCGATCGGTCGCTCGACCACCTTTTCACCCTGCGCGTCCGTCGCGCCGAGCGTGATGCCACCACGTATGCCGCCACCCGCGAGCACGGCGCTCCATGCGGCGGGGTGGTGATCCCGCCCGCCTCGGCCATTGAGGCGCGGCGTCCGGCCAAACTCGCCCATCCACACGACGAGCGTGCGATCGAGCTTCCCGCGCTCGGCGAGATCACGGATCAGCGCGCTCATGGCCGGATCGAGCACGCCCATCAGCCGCTTCGTCCGCTCGAAATTGTCCTCGTGCGTGTCCCAACCGTCGAGCGAGACCTCGACGAACCGCACGCCCGCCTCGACAAGCCGTCGCGCCGCGAGGCAACCACGCCCGAAGGCCGTGTCGCCGTAGGCCTCGCGCACGGCTGCGGGCTCGCTCGATACGTCGAACGCGGCCGCGGCCGGCGAACGCATCATCTTGACCGCCTGCGCGAACACCGCGCGCCGCTCGGCCACCGCCGCGCTTTGCGTCTCTTTTTCGAACGAGTCCTCAAGCATCGCGAGGGCCGCGCGCCGCCGGTCGAATCGCGCGGCGGAGACGCCCGGCCCGTACGCCATGTCCTCGGGCGGTCGCCCGGGCTCGCGCACCACGAACGGGCCATGCGCGCGCCCGAAAAAACCGCCGCCCGCGCTCGGACCGCCAAGGCTTACGAACGCGGGCAGCTCGGCGTTGGGATCGCCGCGTCGCGCGCTCACCCACGCGCCGAGGGCCGGGTGGTCGACCGTCGGATTCGGGATATGCCCGGTATGGCCGAGCTGCCGAGCACGCTCGTGGCTGCCTTCGCGGCTCGTCATGCCGCGCAGGATCGCGAAACGGTGCGCCTCGGCGGCGACGCGCGGCAGGTGCTCGCAGATCGACACGCCTTTCGCGCTCGTCTTGATCGCGCGGAACGGCCCGGCTTCCTTCGTGTTTGGTTTGGGGTCGAACGTATCGACGTGGCTCGGCCCGCCGTTCATCCAGAGCACGATACAAGCGTCCGCGCGCGGTTTTGCCTCGGCAGCCATCGCCGCGGGCGTCGCGAGCCATCGCCCTGCGAGCCACGCCCCGAGCCCTCCGAAACCAGCCTGGAGCAGGCGCCGTCGATCCATCGTCATGCGTTTGTCCTGGGTGTCCATGGCGTCCTCCGGTCTCAGTGCTGGAAGGCGAACTCGGTCGAATCGAGCAGCGCCCAGAAGAGGTCCTCGTAGGCCTGGTCCCGTGGCGACTTTGCGACCCAGCCTCGTTTTTTGCCGATCTTGCCGAGCGGACCCTGGCCGGTCGGTTTCGCGGCGGGCTCCTCCGGGGCGGATGCGGCCTCGTCGAGGAAGCGCACCCAGCGCGAAATCTCCTCGGCCGTGGGCCTGCGCGAGAGCGTGCGCAGGTAAAGCGCCTCGATCTTCGCCGCATCTCCGCCCTGCATCGCCAGCACGTCCGCGAGCGTTGCGCCCGCGAGCGCGCTCGACCCGTAACCGACGA
Organism: Polyangium jinanense; assembly: GCF_028435265.1. Taxonomy (GTDB): domain Bacteria; phylum Myxococcota_A; class Polyangia; order Polyangiales; family Polyangiaceae; genus Polyangium; species Polyangium jinanense. The sequence goes on from NZ_JAGTJK010000035.1 coordinate 105,914, forward strand.
GCGGGCCATTCAGCAGCAAAAGCGCCTGCGGAATCGTCCCGTCGAACTCCGCACGCGAGCCCTCCTCGTCCACGTCGAACACGAACCGGAACCGCTCGCGCATCTTCGCCCGCAGCGCGTCGGCCCGTTCGCCGAGCGTGTCCTCGAGCCACGGATCGAGCCGCGTCGCCGTGAGGACTGCGTCGAGCAGCACCGGCGCCGGCAGCGGCCGCGGGGCAAACGCCGCCCAGGTCGCCTCCGCCGCGGGCGGGCCGCCCGCGAGCCCGTACGCGCGTGTCGCGCAGAGCGTTCGCAAAAGGTGCTTCAGATCGTAGCCATGCGTCGCGAAATCGGCCGCGAGCGCGTCGAGCACGGCTGGCGCACGCGGCGGATTCGAGGGGCGCAGATCATCGACCGGCTCGACGAACCCACGCCCGAAGAAGAGCCCCCACACGCGGTTGACGAGGGCTTTGCTGAACCAGGGGTTCGCCTTCGAGGTGATCCACGCGGCGAGCTCGGCCCGCGGCGTATCACCTTCGAGCTCGGTCCCGTCGAGCGCGGCCGGGGCAAGGGTGGCGATCTCGCGCGCCTCGTCCGTGGCCTTTTTCCCGACCCGGCCGCGTTTGCCGTCCTCGACCTCGAACGCGCGGGCCATGCCCTTTTCTTTTTCCTCGACCGGCTTCACGCGGGTCCTCGCGAAGGAGGCGGCGAAGCGGCGGAAGTCCGTGGTCGTCCATTTCTCGGTCTTGTGGTCGTGGCATTGCGCGCACTGGATCTGCACGCCGAGGAAGGTGCGCGCGGTCGCGCCGGCCAGGTCCTCGACGCCGCCCCGGTACTGGACGACCCAGTTCGTCGCCCCGTTCACGCCCTCGGCCTCGGCCTCGGCGGCATCGTTCTGCGCAGCCATGCGGCGCTCGCGCGCGGGCCCGCCGGGGCTGCTTTTCCCGGTCGCGGCGACGAGCTCGCGCACGACCCGATCCCACGGCGCGTTCTCGGCAAACCGCGCGTGCAAAAAGGCCCGGAACGCGGCGCGGTCGACGAGATTTCCCTTCACGTCGCGGATGAGGACGTCCTCCCAGTACGCGGCCCAGCGTTCGGCGAAATGGGGGCTCGCGAGGAGCGCGTCGACGGCCCGGACGCGCTTGTCCGGCGCGGAATCGGCGAGGAACGTGGTGACGACCTCGGGCGGAGGCAACGTGCCCGCGAGATCGAGCCAGGCGCGGCGGAGGAACTGGGCGTCGGGGGCGGGTTTGGCCGGAGCTACGCCCGCGGCCTTCCATTCGGCCTCGAGCAAGGCGTCGATGCGGCTGACGATGTCGGTCGCCGCGGGCGCCGACGTCGCGGTCGCGGTCGGCGATGAGGGCGTGGCGGTCGGGGAGGGGAGGCCCACCGTTCCGCCCCCCGAGCAAGCGGAGAGCAGGGCGAGCGCGACCGAAGCCGAGGTCCGTCGAAGCATGCGAAAGGCCCAAGCAGGACCGATGCCAGCGCTCGAGACCGCTCGAAACGCGGCGATTTTTGCGGCCGCGGCCTGCGGACGTCCTGCCGCGCGCCCGAGCGGTGCGGCGGACGCTCCGCGGGAGCACGACAGCCGCGCGGATTTCGATTGCGGCCGCGGTCCCGCGGCCAAAAAGGAATCCCGCATCTGCATCGGAGAGGAGCGAGTCATGAAGGTTTTGTATACGGCGACAGCGACGGCGACGAACGGGCGCGAGGGGCGCGTGAAGACGGACGACGGCAAGCTGGATCTCGGGCTCAGCATGCCCAAGAGCGTCGGCGGACCGGGCGGGGAGGGGACGAACCCCGAGCAGCTCTTCGCGCTCGGCTATTCGGCCTGCTTCGGCAGCGCGCTCGCCTTCGTCGCCCGCCTGCAGAAGATCCAGACCGGGCCCGTGGAGATCACGGCGAAGGTCTCGCTGGGCTCGGAGGAAGGCGGTTTCCGCCTCGCGGTGGAGCTCATCGGCCACATCCCGGACCTGCCGCGCGAGCAGGCCGAGACGCTGATGCACGCAGCGCACCAGGCTTGTCCTTACTCGAAGGCCACGCGCGGCAACATCGACGTCAAGCTCTCCGTGGCCTGACGTCTCGATCGGGGCGCGGCCCCGCGGATCCGGTGGGAACACTGGCGTCGCGCGGGCCTCGCCCCACAGACGTCGCATGAACAAAAGCCCCAAGGATCCCGGTCGAAACCAGCCCGAGCACGCCGACGAGAAGACCCAGCGGCGCGCCGCCGAGTCGCAGCACGGCGGGATCTCCTCGGAGGAGAGCTCGCACCGGTACGAGACCGGCGAGAACCCCGGGGGGACGCATCAGGGAGGTCGGCCGGGCCCGGCGCGGCACGATGGGAATGGCCATGGCTCATCGAGCGGCGAGGACGGCGGGTTCTGAAGAGCGCGGCCACGACGAGGCCGCGCGCTTGCCCCTCAAGACGAAACGCTGGAACGACCCCGTCGAGCGTGACGATGGGCTGCGTGTGCTCGTGTGCCGCTTCCGCCCGCGTGGCGTGCGCAAGGAGGACGAGACCTGGGACCTCTGGGCGAAAAACCTGGGCCCGAGCCGCGAGCTGCTCGCCGCGTTCCAGGGCAAGAGCGGCCCGCCGCTCCCGTGGAAGGACTTCGCGCGCCAGTACCGAGCCGAAATGAAGGCCGAGCGCGACCTCATCCGCTCGCTCGCCGAGCGCCTCCACCTCGGCGAGCGGATGACCTTGCTTTGCTCGTCGTCCTGCGTCGATCCGGCCCGGTGCCACCGGACGCTGCTCGCCGGGATCCTCGAGCACGAGGCCGCCGCGGGCGACTGACGCCGGGCGACTGACGCCGGGCGCCTGACGCCGGGGGGATGGAATGAAAAAAGCCCGCGTGAGAAAAACCTCACGCGGGCTTTGAAGACTCCGGACAACGGAATGTAGAGCGTCTTATCGCTGCGTTCGCGCGCCGGCTCGTCACCCGAGCTCTGGGCACGCCTCTCGACGTTTGCCTCAAAGGTATGGTCAAGCCGCACGACCGATTAGTACCGGTTAGCTCCGCGGATTGCTCCGCTTCCACACCCGGCCTATCAACCTCGTAGTCTACGAGGGGTCTTTAGGAGCCTTGCGGCTCGGGACACCTA
>NZ_JAGTJK010000036.1:0-95705 GCF_028435265.1 Polyangium jinanense
GGGACGCCTCGCGTCCCCCTCTCGGCCAGGCGGAGCCCGGCCGATTCACCCCCCGAGGCGAGCTCGCTTCGCGACCTCGCAGAGCAGCGAACGAGTCGCTGCTCTAGGCGCTCATCTTCGGAATGATCAGGCGCACGCGCGCGCCGCTGGTCGGGGCATCTTCGATCTCGAGCTGCATGCGCACGTGCGCCGCGATCGCCGTCGCGGCGATGAGCGAGATCCCCGCCGGACGACCTGCCGCGAGCACCTCGAAATCACGGCTCAGCACGCCGGTCCTCGCCGCCTCGGGCAGCGGGTGCCCGGCGTCGTCGACCGTCAGCGCATACCCGCCACTCGCATGCTCCGACAGCGTCAGCACCACCTCCGTGCCCGGCGGCGACGCGCTGATCGCATGATCGAGCAGCGCATGCATCAGCACCGTCAGCGCTCCGATCTGCGCCACCTCGTACGCGCTCTGCGGCGCGTTCAGCTTCACGCGCACGTCGTGCCGCGCCGCGCGCCCCATGTCGTCGCGCACCACGTCCCGCAGCGCCTCCGCGATGTCCACGTGCCGCGGCAGCTCGCCGATCGGGCACGCGCCGAGCCGCGCGAGGTCCGCCATCGTCTCCGACGCCGCCGTCACGTGCCGCATCGCGCTCGCCACGATGTCGCCGACCTCGCCCTGCCGATCACGCAGCGGCAAGAGGTCACGCGTGATCGCCGAGAAGATGCCGCGCAGCTCCGATACGAGCCCTCGCACCCCGGCCACGAGCACCGCGAGCCCTTCGCTGCTCACCGGCTCGATCGACGCGCTCGCCGGCGGCGTGCTCGACACCTTCGCGCCGCCGCTCGCGAACACCGCGGCGAGCTCGCGCGCGTAGGCCTCGCCTTGCTCTTGCGCGGCCTTCAGCTCGCGCTTCAGGTTCTCGAGCTCCTGCCGCTGCATGTCCACGTCGGCCGGCAGCACCAGCGTTTGCATCGAGCCGTCGAGCTCGAGACGTCCTCCGTGCCGGATCGCCATGCGCGACAGCCACGCACGCTCCGACTCGAACGTCGCGGGCTGGTCCGGACCGAGCACCACGCTGACCTTCACCTCTTCGCCTTCGCGGCGCACGCTCACCTCGGAGGTGCCCTTCGCGTTCGCCGGATCGCCTGCTTGACCGACGAGCAAGAGCAGCATGCGACGCAGCTCGGCCTCGTCGCCGAACACCGTCGTGCCCTCGCCCATCTCGATCTGCACCCGCGCCTCGGGCGCGACCTCCCACATGAGCTGCGCGAGATCGATCTTGCCTCGCCGCCCTCTGCTCGCAGGATGCCCGTGGAGCGACGCCAGCATGCCGACGGCCTCGTCGAGCTGGTTCAGCGTCGTCTCCACTGCGACCGTGCTCTCGCCGTCGGGCACGCGAACGGAGCCCGGGGGCCCGTCCTGGATGATCACTCCCTGGCGGAGCTTCTGCGCTGCAGTGCGGGCTTCCTGCGCGAGCAGCCACGTCAGCTCGTTGCGCGTCAATCGATCGCTCGTCACCCGATCTCCGTCCTCTGCGCTTTCTTCGAGAAATCGCGCCGACGCATGATGCCAGAACCCGTCCTGCCCTGCTACGCTGAAGGCGGACCTCGCCCCTCCTTCCTTTGCCATGACGAGCGCCGAGACGAAGGACCCGCGGCCGCGGCTCTCGCGACATCTCCGCTGGATCGTGCCCCTCCTCCCCGCGGCCGCCCTCACGAGCGCCTGTGGGCCATCCACCGCGCCGAACCCCTTCACCGTCGACGCCGGCCCCGACGCGGCGGACGAGCCCGACGGTGGCGGCGCCGGCGGCGGTAATCCCGACGACGGAGGCACGCCCGACGACACCCTCGGTGGCCCTTGCAACGACGACGCCCAGTGTGACGACGCCCTCGCCTGCACCGTCGACACCTGCGACGTCTCGATCGCGCGATGCCGCCACAGCCCCGACGACGCGGCTTGCCAGAACGGCGCCTACTGCGACGGCGTCGAGCGCTGCGAACCCAAGCTCGGCTGCCTCCCCGGCGCCCCCGTCGCTTGCTCCGACGGCGACGTCTGCACCATCGACACCTGCGTCGAGTCCACGGGCGCCTGCACCCACGTCCTGCGCGACGCCGACGGCGACGGCGCGCCCGACGGCCACTGCGTCGCGAAGGGCGACTGCGACGACGCCGATCCCAAGGTCTCCCCTGCGCTGCCCGAGGTCTGCGCGAACGGCACGGACGACGATTGCGACGGCGCCGTCGACGAGAGCGGCTGCGCCTCGCCCGAGCACGACGCCTGCGGCGATCCGCTCGTCATCGACGCGCCCGGCGCCTACACGATCGACACCACCGCCGCCGCCTCGAACTTCGCCGCCTCCTGCAACGTCGACAACCAGCCCGCCGCGCGTGACGTCGTCGCGGCGATCGTCCTCCCTGCCGGCTCGCCCCTCGACGTCGAGATCACCGCGCGGACGAACGGCCCTGACGTCGCCATCGCGCTCCTCGGCCAGTGCGGCGATCCCTCCACCGAAATCACCTGCGGCAAGTCGTTCTTCCACCTCCAGGGTGGCCGCTTCGCCCAAATTCGTGGCCGCGGCCTCGGCGATCCGGCGAAGGCCGTTGCCCTCCCGCTTTACGTCTTCGCCGACGCGGACACGCCCGTCCTCCTCGACGTCGCCTTCCTCCCGCCCGAGCCCGTTCCCACGAACGAGACCTGCGCCCTCGCCGAGCCCATCCCCTTCGGCGTCCCCTTCTTCTCCACCTTGATCGACGCCGCCACGGACGTCGGCATCGCCTGCACCCCGCTCACCGGCGAGCTCCTCTACAGCTTCGAGCTCGCTTCCCCCGCGAACGTCCACGTCTACGCGAGCTCCGTCGACGGCGATGGCTTCCCCGTGATCTCCCTCCGCGACGCGGCCTGCGCGCTGCCCGAAAACGAGATCACCTGCCAGAACGCGCCGATCGTCGACGTCTTTCGCCACGCGCTCCCGGCGGGCACGTATCACGTCGCCGTCGGGGCTTCCGCGCCCACGGTCGTCTCCACGACCGTCGTGATCGAGCCGCCCACCGAGCCTCTTCCCGACGAGACCTGCGAAGGCGCTCCCGCGATCACGCCGAACGTCACACGTGACGTCGACCTCCTCGAACGACAGGACGACGTGAAGCTCGACTGCCTACCGGGCGCCGTCGACGCCGCCTACACGCTCGCCTTGCCCGTCGCCTCCGACGTCCTCCTCGTCCAGCGAATCTCCCAGGGCGACACGGGCGCCGTCGCGCTCGCCCTTCCGCTTTGCGGAGGCCCGTCCGACCAGCTCGTCTGCGACATGGGCTCGCAATCGCCGCTCCGCGTCGGCAAGCGCAACGTCCCGGCCGGCGATTACCGGGTCGTCGCCGAATCTCTCCTCGGCCAGCCCGTGCAGGTCACGGCGTTCGTCCGCAAGACCATCCCGCCTTTGATCGTACCGTTCGCCGACGCTTGCGCCGACGTGCTCATGATCCCCGAGACGGGCGGTTTTTTCCAGGGCAACACCGCGAATGCCGCGCCGAGCTTCAATGCTGGGTGTGATCAAGGTGGAGGGCCCGAGGGCGGGGCACGCGACCAGCTCCTCGGGCTCTCGCTTTCTGATAAAAAACGCGTCGTGCTCGACATGGGCGGATCGGGCTACACGACACTACTCGACGTCCGCAAAGGGCCCGATTGCCCCGGCGTCGAGGTCCCCAAGGCTTGCGCCGTCGGTTACGGCCAAAACAAGAGCTTCCTCGACCTCACCCTCGATCCGGGCACGTACTTCATCCAGATCGATGGGCTCGGCCAGGATAGCGGCCCCTGGTTCCTCGACGTCCGCGTGGCGGATCCTTAATCGCGCTCAGGCCCCTCCTTTCTTGGTTTTCGACCTCGGTTTCCCAGCCTGCACGCTGACGGTCACGTTGAAGGCGAGCCGATGGATTTCCTCCACGGCGCGCTCCGCCTCTTCCGGTGTCATCGCGAATCCCGTGAACATCTTGCGCCCGGCATACCTCGCCGGATCGATGCCCTCGGCATTCACGTAGATCAGCCCATCGCTGCCGAGTGCGAGCTCCGTCGGGAGTTCCTCCGGAGCCTCGTCCTCGTCCGCGCGTACGTTTCTCGTTCTTCGATTCGTCGCCACCGCCGTAGCGTTCCTGCTGATGCTCGTTTTCGTTGTCCGCGGTCGGATCGATTCCTTGCGCATGTACGCGTCCTCATCGGAAGACGCCGGCTGCGCACCTGACCAAGGCTCTTTCCATGCTCGGTTTTTCCCCGAACGTCAAGCATGGTTTTACCGGGGACCACGGTTTGTCCGTGATCCGGTTTGTCCCGTGACCGTCCGGGCCCCGCGGGGTCCGGTCCGGACGGCGTCTAGCCCTTCGCCTTCGCCTGCTCCGCAGAGAGCGCCGTGACGAACGCCCCGCGCAGCGCCTCGAAATCCTCGACCGAGAGCGTGTGGCTATCCTGGACGAACCCATTGAACCAGTGCTTCGGCGCGCCCGGCCGCAAGGATTCCAGGATCGGCCGCGTCCGGATCTCCTTGCCGAGCTCTCCCAGCACCACGAATTTTTTTCGAAATGGCTGCGCTCCGCCGTCCATCCCCCGGAACGTCGCTGCGTCGTCCCGATACGTCTCGCCCACGAACATCCCCATCGCCCGCAGCCCCCGACCGCGCCCGGTCACGTGGAAAAAAAACGGGTCGCCCTTCGCGTACCGCTCGAGCTCCGCTTGCCTGCGCCGGCCGAAGCTCTTCGTTTGCATACAAAGCGTGTAGTTCTTCGCCGTCACCACGAGCAAGTGCCGCCGCGCCGCGGCCTTGGCTCGCTGCTCGCCGAGCTTCTGCGCCACCGAGAAGTCGAGCCGCGCCTCGGCGGAAGGATCCGGCGCGCGCTCCATCGCCGCCCGGCGCACCACGCGCAGCGCCTCGTACTCGGCCTCGAACGCCTCCGACAAGGGCCACGAGAGCTCCGACCAGAAGAGTTCTTCGAACAGCCGCATCGGCCGTTCGAGCTCCGGCTCCGACGCGCTCCCCTCGATCCGCACGTTCACCGCGAGGTCCCGCGCGAGCCCCGACGCCGCGAGGTCCGACGAGCCCACGTAGACGACGCGCCGCGCGCCGCTGTCGAGCACGTAGAGCCGCGGCAAGAACGCCGTCCCGCCCCAGGCGTGGTAGAGGCGGCATCGCGCGCCCGGCATCCGCTCGAAGCGGCGCAGCATCGCCGTCTCCGTCCCATATCCGCCGAGCCCCGCGAGCAGCAAAAGCTCGCCGCCGCGCTCGACGAACCCCACGAGATCGACCACCGCGAGCGCGCTCGCCTCCGCGCGGCTCACCGCGATGCAGACCCGCGTCGCCTCGCCGAGGTCCGCGGCGAGCCGGGCCCCCATCTCTCGGCCGTGACGCAGGAGCTCGATGGTCGCCATGCTCCCCGCGTTTCTAGCAAGGGATCCCGCGCCGCGTCGAGCCTCTTTCGCGCGGGATCGCGTTCCTGGGCAAACGGACCCGAGGTCCGATTGACGCCCCTCGCCGGCTCGGGTCTCCTCGCGAGCATGAGCCAAGATCCCGAGCGCGAGCTCATCTACTTCGACATCCGCGGCCGAGCCGAGTCGATCCGCCTCCTCCTCGCCTACGCGCGCGCCCCTCACGTCGACCGGGGCATCCCGCGCGCCGATTGGCCAACCCTCAAGAAGACCGTCCCCCTCGGCCAGGTCCCCGTCCTCATCGAGCGCTCATCTGGGGGCGAACGCGTCATCCCCCAGAGCCAGGCCATCCTCCGCCACCTCGCCCGCGTCTTCGGTCTCGACGGGATGAACGAGGACGAACGCGTCCGCGCCGACATCGTCGCCGAGACCGTCGTCGAGCTCCGCACCGCGTGGAACCGCGTCGCCTACAACCCGGGCTGGCTCAAAGATCAAGCCGCCACCGACGCGCATTTCCGCGACGTTTTCCCTCGCTTCCGCGCGATCCTCGAAGGTTTGCTCGAACAATCCGAAGAGCGCGGCGCCCTCTACTTCGCCGGCCCCACGCCCACGCACGCCGACTTCCTCGCCTTCGACACCCTCGAATCGCACCGCGAGGTCGTCGCCACCTGCCTCGACGGCCACGGCTCGCTCCAGCGCTTCCTCGACGACGTCCGCGCCCTGCCCCCGATCGCCGACTACCTCGCCCGCCGCCGTCCCTCGGATTTCCAGCGGGCCTGATCACCTTCCCGGTAGTTTCGTATCACAAAAGGTCTAAAATAGATCTTGCAAGGGACTCTTGCGTCTGCGACCGTGTACGCACCTTTCACAAAGGGTGTACAAACATGAGATCCTTGCGCCTATCTCAGCTCCTCGTGATCCTCGTTGGCTGCGCGCCGTTTGCCGCGGTTGCCTGCAGTGACGACCCGTCGAACCCCGGCACGAGCACGAGCTCGAGCAGCGCCTCCGGCAGCGGGGGCAGCGGCGGCGCCGGCGGCGCCGGCGGGGCGGGCGGCGTTGGCGGCGGAAGCTCGAGCACCGGCACCCCCGGGCTCGCCTGCGCCGACGCGCTCCTCCCGCTCCAGAACCCGCGCGCCCACACCCTCGGCGAGACGTTTTACCTGCCGCGCTTCCTCACCGACCCCGGCTGCCCCGCCGAGCTCGCGTGGCAGGTCGTCTCGGCCCCGGCGGACAGCAAAAACGCCGTCTACAACACCGGCGCCCCGGAGCCGCGCTTCACGCCCGACGTCCCCGGCGATTACACCTTCCGCCTGAACGACCCCGCGCAAACCGAGCTCACGCTCCGTGCCGTCGCGCGCACCTCGCAGGCGCGCTTCCGCAACCACCACCTCACGCCGCTCTATGGCGCGGCCGCGGTCGACGGCGAGCTCTGGACGGCGAATGGCGCCTCCTACACCGTCACGCGCCTCGTCGCCGACAATGGCCAGTGGAAGAAGGACGGCGAAATCACGGTCGGCGCCTGGCCCGCGGCAATCGCGCATCATGCCGGCGGCAAGAAGGTCTACGTCGCGCAGCGCGGCAGCGACACGGTCGGCATCGTCGATCGCGACCGCAACGTCCTCGAAGACGCGCTCTGGGTCGGCGACGAGCCGAGCGGCCTCGCCATTTCACCCGACGGAACGACGCTCTACGTCTCGCTCGCCACGATGCGCAAGGTCGCCGTGGTCGACCTCGACAAACGCGAGGTCAAGGGCACGATCCCCGTCGGCTTCGACCCGCGCGCGCTCACGCTCTCGGCCGACGGAAAACGCCTCTTCGTCGCCTCGTATCGCTCAGGCAACAAGATCAAGGACACGCGCGGCACCTACGGCCCCGGCGACGACGAGGACATCTGGATCGTCGACACCGAGACGCAGAAGGTCTCGCTCGCGATCTCCGGCGTCGCCGCGGATCTCCGGTCGATCTCGCTCTCGGAGGATGGCAGCGAGCTCTACGTCGCCGCGACCGACGGCGACCCTGAGCCCTCGCAATCGGCGCCGAACGCCATGCCGTTTTTCCACGAGGTCGTCGTGCTCGGGGCCGACCCGGCCAAACCCGACTACGGCACCGTCCTTCGCCGCGCCGATCTCACGCGGCAATCGGGCTCCGGCGGCGCGGTCGTCAATCCCTCGGGCGTGCTCGGCGTGGGAGACACGATCTGGGTCTCGTCCGAATCCTCGGACGTCGTCGTGGCCCTCGACCGCGCCACGCTCGCCGAAAAAGCCCGCACCGCCGTCGGCCCCGGCGCGCGCGCGCTCGTCAAGATTGGAAATGAAGTCGCGGTCCACAGCTACCAGAGCTTCGAGGCGAGCTTCCTCGACGCGGCCGGCGCCGTCGTGCAGACCGTTGCGCTCGCCGAGGATCCGCGCCCCACGAACGTCGCCCTCGGCGAGCGCGTCTTCACGCGCCCCGGCGGCACGTTCGCGGCAAACCATGCCTGCTCGAGTTGCCACGTCGAAACCCAGAACGACGGCATGGTCTGGCGCTTCGGCCCGCAGATCTGGCACAACGTCCGGCCGCTCCAGCTCCTCGACGCGACGACGCCGCTCGAATGGGGCGCGTACGTATCGAACGCGGACAATTTTGGTTATCAGGGCCCGAGCTCGATCGTCGGCCGCCCGGCGACGCCCGAGGAAGCGCTCGGCCTGCAGGCGTTCCTCGGCTCGCTGCTCGGCGCCCCGCGCGAGACGGGCCATACCCGTGTCGACGGCAGCTTCACGGAGGCGGCCCTCCGCGGCAAAGACATCTTCGAGGGCAAAGCCGCTTGTTATGGCTGCCACGCGCCGCCGCTCTACACGTCGCGCGAATACATCCCCGTCGGCAAATCGGGCGAACCGGCCGACATCCCCTCGCTACTCGGCGTCTACCGCCACGGCGTGTATTTCGTGAAGGGACAGGGGCGAAGCCTCGAAGCGGCGCTCGACGTCGCCGTCAATTACGTACAGGCCGACCTCACGGCCGACGAGAAAGCCGATCTGCTCCAGTTCTTGCGCGAGCTCACGCCGAAGGGCGCGCACCCGCTCGCGATCTGGCCCGACATCGACAGCGATGAAGCGGTCTACCCCGACATCCGCCCGAGCATCGCGTTCGCCGATCCGATCGACGACTCGCAGCCCGGGAAAACCGCGGCCGACGTCGCCGCGGACTACGTCATCCTCGAAACCGAGGCAGGCGAGAAGGTTTCAGGCTCGATCGTGGTGACCGGCGGCCGCGCCGAGTTCGTCCCGACGGCGCCGCTCACGGCGGGCGCCAAGTATCGATTCCGCGTCTTGCCGGGCCTCCCGTTCCTCTCGGGCGGCGCGACCTCGGGCGAGCGGAGCACGGAGTTCGTCGTGGCGAACCCTGCGATCGGCACGTGGCCCAAGACCATGAAGATGACCGTCACGGTCCCCGGCCCGGGCGGCGTGATGACCCCGCTCGATTACGTGCTCGAAGCGAGCGACACTCCGCGCCCGGGCGGCATGACCCTCATGGTAAAACCCCAGCTCTTCGGCAACCAGCAGCGGCAGGAGGTGTGGGCGCGGCTCGACGGCGACAAACTCTACATGCAGCCGGTCGCCATGCCGATCAACCCGACCGGCGTGGCCGACGCCGCGATGATCGTGGGCACGGTGAAGACCGTGAACCAGGCCGATCAGAGCATCTCCCTCGTCGAGGGCACGCTCCGGCTCGGCGGCCCGGGCATCAACATCCCGGGCGTCGCGTTCGCCATCGTCCCGAACTGATCCTCAAGGCGCCTTCGTATTCGCCTCGCCGGGTGTCGCCTCACAGGCCTCGAAATCGCCGATGCCGTTCGGCACCCGGCCGTACGTCTGCCCATCCGCCACGGCGGCCGGCGGATACTCCGCCTCCGCGACGATCGCGTCGCTCGGCGACAGGAAAAAGATCTTGTCACCGTTCGACGCGCTGATTCCGAATCCAGCGTGATAACAGGTCGCCGGCCCGCCCTCCGCGAGGCACTCCGATTGCGGTCCGGATCCGGGCGCGTCGAGACCCGCGACGATGACGAGGTACGCGCCCGGCGAGAGCTTCGTCCCGGCCTCGAAACGCACGGCTTCCGCGACCTTCGGCACGTCGCCGTCCTGATCGGCGATCCCGTACCCGTCGAGATCCATCACCGCGTCGCCCACGTTGACGATCTCGATCCACTCCTCCGCGCCCGTCGCCGCGATCTCATTGATCACGATTTTCGCCGCGCCGGAGCCGCCCGCGCCGCCCTGCCCGCCGCCGCCGCTCCCGCCGCCGCCGCCCTGCCCCGAGGAGCTGCTCGCGCTCCCCGTGGGAGGCGGATTCTCCGTTGCCTCCGAGCAACCGAGCACGGCGGTTGCCGCGACGAACATACTTGCCAGGAAAAACTCCATTCTCGCCATCTTGTGGTCTCCTCTCCTCAGAAAACGACCCGGCTCGCGAGCCGGAGCTCCCAGAAATCCGAGCCGGGCAGCGCCGCCCGCGCGACGTCCCCCGGCGCCTGCCGCGTCACCGCGACGTGCCCTTCGAGCGGCTGCGCCACGCGATACCCGACCGAACCCGTCAGCGTCGCGACCGTGTCCCCCACCCCGCCGAGATCCCGATCCCAGTAAGCGCCGCGCAGGCCGAACATCAGCCGATCCACGGGTTCGATCCGCACGAATCCATCCACGAGGAGCGACCTTCGCGCGCCGTCGTCCGCGAGCCCCCACGCGTGCGTCACGGACGCGCCCGCGCGCACCCGCGTGCCTTGCCACAGCACCGATCCGGTCAGCCGGTCCGCGCGGGAAAGCCCCGTACCCGACGAACCAACGACGTACGACCCGAAGATCGCGAGCGGCCGCGCAGCCCCACCGGGCGCGGGATGCACCGAGGCCGCGATTTCAATGTTTTTCCCGCGATTCAGCTCCCGATTCGTGTATCCCTCGCCGTTGTACGCGCCAACGGCGACGAACCCATATTTCCGCGGCAGATTCACGCGAGCCGTCGCGCCGAGGTCCGCGGGCGAGAGCATCCCGGTTTGCTCGATCGGCGCGGGCCCGACGACCCTGAGCCGCCACGTCCCTTCGAGCTCGGGCACGGTGAGCGTCGGAACGACGCCGGCCGCGAACACGAACCACGACGAATACTTGACCCCGGCCCACGCCTCGCGGAGTCGCAGCACGATGCTATCGCCGGCCACGCCGATCAGCGCGCCCTCGCTCGCCGAGCGCACGCCTTCGAGCACCACACGCCCCATGGCCGGGCCAAACTCCCCCGTGATCGCGCCGTGCACACGCGGCACCTCGAACAGGTGAAACCACGAGCGCTGCCCCGGCTCGGTCGCGGTCCATCGAACCGCGTATTGCGCGAACATCTCGAGCCCCGGCGTCACCTTCAGCCCCGTGGTCCCCGCTGCGGTCGGAGGCGCCGCGGTGCCGTCGAAATCGGGAGCGCGCGCGGAAGCGGGAGCGGGAGCGCGCGCGGGAGCGGAAGCGGTTGCGGGGGCGGGCGTTTCCTGGGCCGCGGAAGGTGCCGCGGAGGCAATCATCGCCGCGAAAATCGTCGTCAGGGCATATATGCGCATGCGAGTTCGTCGCTCCAATCAGGGCACATGGGCGTCGCCGTAAAGCGCTCGCAAATCGGGTGGCGGGGTATCCGCCGGATCCATCGGAATCCCGAGCCGAGGCCCGCGCTCCATGAGCGCCTCGCGGAACAGCCCCCAATCGACGAGCACCTGCGCCGCATATCGATCCCCGACCTCGACCTGCTCCGCGACGAACCCCGCCGGATCACGCCCGATCACCTCGGCCACATCCCCCACGGCCCACGACGTCCCCAGGGGATCCGCCGCATGCGCGCGGGCCACCACGCCGCCGAGCCGGCGCCCGAGGCTCGCGAGCGCCGCCGGGCTGCCTCGCTCTTCGACCATGCGGCTCGTCCGCAGCGTCTTTTGCCCCTCGCTCTCGCGCTTGATCTGACAGACGAACCCCATCCATTCCGTCGTACCCCAGAGCGGCTCCGCGTCGGGCCGGGCCCAGGCCGCGCGCGACGCGCGGCGCACGCGCTCGGCGACGCCGTCGTAAAACACGCCCGGCGGATAGAGCCCCGCGAGCCCGCTGTCGGCGAGTTCCTTCAATTCGAGTACGACGTCGTCGCCCGGATCGTCCGTCGGCCCGCGAACGAGCAAGATGACGCGCACCCGGGTAAAGCTCGCGACCCCCGAGCCGAGCTCGCGCGCGGCGTCGAGCAGCGTGAAGAAGGCAGGCGGCGGCGGATCGACGAGCGTTTTGCGGTATTGCTCGATCGCCGCGGGAAGCTCCGCATACGCCGTCGGGGGTACGTCGAGATAAACCCCCGTCGGCTCCTCCGGATCGAGCACACCACGACGAAGACGACGCTCCGGGCCTTCGAGCAGCGAAAGCTCGTCGAGCTCCGCGCGGGCATCCCGATCCTCGATCGAACGCTCGAACAGATCGTCGAGGTTCGGATCTCCCCCGCCCTCCGTGATCCGCTCGCGCGGCGCGCCTTTCGCGAGGGCGGCGATGGCCTCCGCATACCCTTCCGCCGCGGCGCGCGCGATCTCACGCGACGCCGCGGCCGTCGCCGCTTGGACAGCCGGATCCTCCGCGTTCGCGAGGCGCGCGGCGAGCGCCATTCCCGCGACGAGGCGGCGGACGTCCCAGAGATACGGAGCAAAATCCGCGCTGTCGAAATCGTTCGGCTCCAGCGCGAGCGTGCCGTCGGCCGCGAGCAAGGCGCCGAAGTTCTCCGGGTGCGGATCGCCGAGCGCGGGTACGAGTGGCCCGGCGAGCGCGAACGCGGAGGCGCCGAAGCCGAAATTGTTCCCTCGATAATCGTGGAGCGAGAGCGGCACGGTTCCGCGATAAAAATCGTACGCGCTCGCGGCCATCCGCGCGTATTTGCCCTCGCAGAGGCGCGGCCTCGCGCGGAGGAGCGGTTCGTCGGCCCGGGCCATGACGCTCGTGATCTCGGCCTTGCGCGCCTGCTCCTCGGTCCTGCCGCCACACGCCACGAGCCCGAGCGCGAGCGCGAGGCAAAGACGACGACATTCCGAAGGCGGAGGCCCGTTCACGCGGGCGATGCCTAATCGAGCGGAAACGTCGAGGCAATCGCGCGGCGCATGCGACACCCTTGCGTCACGCCGCTGCCACGTTGTCTACGTGGCTGACATCGACCCGTCACCGAGCATCATTGCGCCGAGCTTCCCCCGAGCCACGTCCCCGAAAGCCTTCGAATCCGCACGTTCCCGGGGACACGCTCAACGAAGTGCCGCCGGTAGCTGGGATCGCCGATGGCCGCCTCGCGCGCGCCGAGCTCGTCCTGCGCCTCGCGCAGCGTCACCTGCGCCGCCTCCACGTCCCCGGCCGCCATGAGCGCCTCGGCGAGCGTGAGCAGCACGCGCTCCACCCCGCGCGGCCCGATTTGCCGGTGCAGCCCGAGCGCCTCGCGACAAACCTTCACCGCCTCGGCAGGGCGCCCCCGCGCGAGCAGCGCCCTCGACCGGAACCACGCGCACGAGGCGGCGACGATCAGATTTCCGCGGCTGCTCGTGGCGTCGATCAGCGACTCGGCCGCCTCCACGTCGCCGCGCTCGATATGGGCCTCGATCAGCGTGAGAGAACCGAGCACGCTGACGACGTTGCCGTCCCTGCCGTGCACCCGCTCCGCCACGGAGCGTGACATCGTGATGGCCTCCTCGAAGCGGCCTTGCGCGAGCCGGAGCTGCGCGAGATACGCCGCGACCACGTTCGCCGCCATGCTCGGCGGGCGCGCCTCGGTGCGATCGAGCCAAACTTCGGCCTCCTCGAACGCGCCGAGGTCCGTGCAAATGCCGACGAGCACCGCCGTGACGATCGGCACCACGTGCCGCTCCCCGCCCTGCTCCAGGAGTCGCACGGCGTCGAGCGCGTGCTGCCGCGCGAGCCACGGATTGCGGGCGAGGTTCTTCTCCACCATCGCCGACGCATACGCGAGCGCCCCGGCCCGCGACGGCTCCATCTCGATGCCAGCCCCCATGTTCGCGCGCATTTTTTCGAGGAACAGGAACGCGTCCCCATTCCCGGTGGCCGCAAGCGCCGCGATGAGCGGGGCGAGCGCCCGCGCCAGCGCGGAGAGCGCATTCGGGGCAGGCTCGGTCTGCAACACGCGGCGGCTCAGATCCTGCAACGTTTCGTGCCGGCCGAGCAGCATCGCGCCCCCGATCGCGCCCTCCAGCGCGATGCAATGGGCCACGGACCCGGGCGTCGTGCGGCGCAATGCCTCTTCCGCCGCGGCGAGCGAGGCCTCGTAATCGCCCGAGGCCGAAGCGATGCGCGCCCTGAGCGCCCAGAGGTCCGTCGCGACCTCGTCCGTCGGCCCGGCCGCGAGCCCCCGCTCGACCGCCCGCACGCCCGCCTGGAGGTCATTGCCGCGCATCGCCGTCTGCGCCGCCCGCGCGTGCCAGTACGCGGCCCGCGGGCCCTGCCCGCCGCGCTCGAAATGCATCGCCAGCACCGACGGATCCGGCTCGCCCACGCGCTCGAGCCACGTCCCCGCGAGCCCATGCCCGAGCGCGCGGTCCCGCTCCGTCAGCATCGCATACGCCCCTTCCCGCAGGAGCGCGTGCCGAAATGCATACTCTTCCTCGCCGACGAACCGCCGCGAATTCCGGCGCGTCACGAATTCCCGCGCGACGGCATAATCGAGGGCCGCGTCCACGTTCACCGGCCTGCGACCGCCGAGCAGCCGCCTCACCCCATTCGGCCAGAACACCTCCCCGTACACGCTGGCCGCGCGCAAGAAATGGCGAACGTCCGGCGGGAGCGCCGCGAGCCGGGCCTCCACCATCCCGAGCACCGTCTCCGGCAATCCGCCGCTGCTGCGCCCCTCGGTGAAGGCCCGGACGAGTTCTTCCAGGTAAAACGCATTTCCCTCCGACCGCGCCACGAGTCCCGCGACGAGCGCGTCGTCGACGTCGTCCCCGAGCGCGGCGCGCACCAGCGCGGATGCAGCCCGGCGCGGCAGCGGGCCGAGCCGGACCTCGTGCGTCCGCTCCGCCCAGATGCGCGGGAACAGATCGTGAACCTCGGGCCGGGCAAACGCGACCACCGCGAACGGCTCGTCCCGGAGCTCGCGCAACGTCGTGTCCACGAGCTTCACGGACGAACCATCGCCCCAGTGCAAATCCTCCAGCACGAGCAGCGTCGGCCCTTTTCGGGCCGCGGCGCGCATGAACTCGACCCAGGCCGATTCGATCCGACCCGCCATGAGCGGCGCATTCTCGCGGGCCGACCGGAGCAGTGGATTGCGTTCGTCCGGGAACGACGCGCCCACGAGCTCGCCCAGAAACGGCGCCGTCCGCTCCGCCGCCTCT
Organism: Polyangium jinanense; assembly: GCF_028435265.1. Taxonomy (GTDB): domain Bacteria; phylum Myxococcota_A; class Polyangia; order Polyangiales; family Polyangiaceae; genus Polyangium; species Polyangium jinanense. The sequence goes on from NZ_JAGTJK010000036.1 coordinate 14,754, forward strand.
CCCGACAGGAGCGCGCGCACCGCCGACGACACCTTTTCCTGCTGCACCTCGCGCCGCTCACCGACCTCGATCTCCATCAGCATCCGCAGCGCCGACGCGATCACCGAAAACGCCGCGCCCGAACGCATCGCGTCGGCGCGACCGACCGCGAGGCAAAGATTGGGGAGCTTGTCTTGCAGCTTCGTGATGAGCTCCTGCCGCAATCGTGATTTCCCCATCCCCGCCGGCGCCGTGACGAGCACGGACTGCGCGCGCTGCTCGTCGAACTCCTGCTGCAGGAGATCGAGCATCGTGTTGAGCTCGCGCTCGCGCCCGACGAACGGGCTCGGATTGCCGAGCAGCGTGCGCGTCTCCTCGCCACGCGCGTGCTCGTCGAGCAGCCACGCATGGCCCGCGTGCTCCTGCACCTCGAATCGTGGATCGAGCAGCGCGCGCGTGACCTCGTCGAGGATCACCCCGGGGCGGCCGTCCTCGCGAGCGCGATCGACGAGGAGCGCCACGAGCTCGACGAGGTCCCCGACGGGAAGCCGATCCGCGAGGTCACTGCGGCCCGTCACGAGCGCAATGGTCCGATCCGACGACGCGGCCCGGATCGCCAGCGCCGCGCGCGCCGCCCGCACCGCCTGATCGGCCGGGCTCCCGACGCCGGGCAGCACCATCAAGATCGTGCCCCCGGCGAGCGTATCCACGAACGCGCCGAGCGGCTCCGCGATACGACGGACCTCGTCGAGCGCGCCGCGCGCCGTGCCCGCAATGGCCACGATCGAAAGCAGCCGCCGCTCCCGCTCGCTGAGCCGCGACGGCGTCATGCTGCGGACCGACGGCGAGCTCGACGAGGTCCCGCTGATGGCGGAGAGCTCGGCCACGAGCGCCGCGCCATCGGCCGGCCGCTGGCTCGGGTCCTTCGAGAGCATACGCGCGCAGAGGCTCGACACGGAGGCGGACACCTCCGGCCGCACGACCGCGAGCTCGGGCGGCTCTTCGAGCAGGAGCTTCGCGAGCAGCGCCATCGGGTGCGAGCCCTGAAAGGCCGGTCGTCCTGCCAAACACTCGAAGAGCACGCAGCCGAGCGAAAAGACGTCGGCGCGTGGGCCCACGACCTCGTCGCCGCGCGCTTGCTCCGGCGCCATGTACCCGGGCGTGCCGAGCACGGAGCTCGACCGCGTGAGCACGGTCGAGCCCGTCGAGGCGCGTGCGATCCCGAAATCGAGCAGCTTGATGCGATCGACGCGCCTTCCGACGAGGAAGATGTTGCTCGGCTTGATGTCGCGATGCACGATGCCCCGCGCGTGCGCCGCGGTGAGCCCTTCCGCGGCGTTCCGCACGAGCGCGAGGCCCGCGTCGATTTCGAGCGGCGCGCGCGCGAGGCGCGTGGCGAGGTCCTCGCCGGAGAGCCACTCCATGACGAGGTAGGGCTCGCCGATGGCCGTGAGCCCGTGCCCGACGTGCCGCACGATGCACGGGTGTTCGAGCCGCGCGAGGATCCGCGCCTCGGACAGGAATCGCTCGGCGCCGTGCTCGGGATCGCGCAGAAGCTTGAGCGCCACGATCTCGCTCGTCGCGAGATCTTTCGCGCGCCAGATGGTCCCCATGCCGCCGGAGCTCGCCTTCGACTCCAGCTCGAACCGCCCGTCCACGATCTCGCCGCTCCGCATGCGCGCCTCAGACCGGACTGTAAAGGATGTCCGTGCGCAGGACGAACTTCTCGCCCCGCGCGACCTCGGTCGCGATATGCAGAATCCGGTGCTGGAACATCAATGCGCGCCCTCGCCGCGGGCTGATGCGCCGCTCGAGCTCCGGAAAATCGGTCTCGCCGCCCTCGAAGTCGTCGTTCAGGTAAAAGACCAGCGTGACCAGGCTGCGCACGCCGCCGTCGAGGTGCACCACCGTGTCCCAGTGCGCCCCGTGTTGCTCGCCGGACCCGTATCGATACAGACGGATGCGCGGGTTGCCGCCCGCGAGCTTCATGCCCATGAGCAGCTTCGGCACGTGCGACCCGACCCGCGCGACGAGACCGTCTGCCTCGGCCGCGTCGTCCCACATCACGCGCGTGTTGTTCCGGACCGCGAGATCGACCTCCGGCTCGCCGTCCTCGCCCACGATCGGCGCGATCTCCTGCTGGCCCGCGCGGATGCGCTCGATGTACGCGTCGCAGTCGGCGGGCGAGAGCGCGTCGTCCACGGTCCAGACGAGGGGCTGCGTCAAATCGAGGTGACCGGCGTACATGGCGGGGGGGAGTATACGCGCGCGCTGGGCCGAAGGGGCGCTCGTCGTCGGGGCTTGCGTCCGGACCGACGCGACACCACCGTGTGGGCATGGCGCGCCGCTTCCTCGCCCTCTTCGCGGTCCTCGGCGCCCTCGTCCTCGCGTGGCCGGGCCAAGCGCACGCCGGCGCCCTCACCGCGGACGAGAAAACCCGCCTCGCGCGGGGAGAGGTCGTCAAGCGGACCTTCGACGTCGAGCTGCCCGAGGGTGATTTCATCGGCGGCCTCGGGTACGTGCTCATCGCGGCGCCGCCCGCCGACGTCATGGCCGTGCTGCTCGACCCGGGCTCGTACCGGTATATTTTCCCGCTCACGCAGGAAGCGCGCCTCGTCAGCCGGAAGGGCGACGATTTTTTCCTGACGTTCCGTCAAGGCGGCGCCAAGGTCTCGGGCGAATACACCGTCCGCGCGCGTCGGGAAACCCCTTCGCTCGTCCGGTTCTGGATGGACCCGACGCGGCCCCACGACATCGGGGATTGCTGGGGTTTTTTCCGGGTCGACCCCGCCGACGACGGAAAAACCCTGCTCACCTACGGCGCGTTGCTCCACCTCGAATTCGGCGTGATCAAGCTCCTCTTCGAGGAGAAGATCCGCTCGTACGCCTTGCAGACGCCGGAGCTTTTGCGGCGCTACGTGGAGGATCGGCGGGGGCCTTTGCCCTGACGCTCCGCGAGCCCCTCCAGACGCGCCTGGATCTCCCCGCGGGCCGCGCGAAAGCGCGCGAGCATCTGCTCGCGTGACAGCGTCGGGTCGGTGCTCGCGGGATCGGGGATCGGCCAGTGGAGCCGCTCGATCTTGCCCAGGATCACAGGGCAAACTTCCTCGGCGCAGAGCGTGACGACGAGGTCGACCGACGCAGGGTCGATCGTGTCCACCGACTTCGACACGTGCGTCGTCAGATCGATCCCGATTTCCCGCATCACCTCGATGGCGAAGGGATGGACGCGGGACGGGCTGCTGCCAGCGCTCTCGACCCGCACGTGCTCTCCGAACAGCTTCCGCGAAAGACCTTCCGCCATCTGGCTGCGGGCCGAGTTCGCGACGCAGAGAAAGAGAATGCTCTTGGGCATCATGCGTGGACCTCCGATTCCGCGGCGGGCGCTCTGCAGGGCGCCGGTGCGACATCGACGCCGCCGGGGAAGAACCGCTTGCCGAGCCGGAGCGCGACGTTGACGAGCCCGATCAGGACGGGCACCTCGACGAGCGGTCCAATGACGGCCGCGAACGCGGATCCGCTATGGATGCCGAACGTCGCGATGGCGACGGCGATGGCGAGCTCGAAGTTGTTCGACGACGCCGTGAAAGAGAGCGTGGTGGCCTGCTTGTAGTCCGCGCCGACGCGCTTGCTCAGGAAGAACGAGACGAAGAACATCACGACGAAGTAGACCAGGAGCGGCACCGCAATCCGGAGCACGTCGAGCGGGAGCTCTACGATGGTCTCGCCCTTCAGGGAGAACATCACCACGATGGTAAAGAGCAGCGCGACGAGCGTGATCGGCCCGATGCGCGGGACGAAGCGCTCTTGATACCAGTTCGCTCCCCTGGAGGACACGAGCCATCGGCGCGTGAGAAACCCGGCCGCGAACGGGATTCCCAGGTAGATGGCGACGCTCTTCGCGATCTCGATGATCGTGATGTTCACGACCGCGCCCTCGAGCCCGAGCCAGGAGGGCAGGAGCGTCGCGAAGAAATACGCGTACACCGAGAAGAACAGCACCTGGAAGATCGAGTTGAAGGCAACGAGCCCCGCGCAATACTCGGTATCCCCCTTCGCGAGGTCGTTCCAGACGATGACCATCGCGATGCACCGCGCGAGCCCGATGAGGATGAGCCCGAGCATGTACTCGGGTTTGTCACGCAGGAACAGCACGGCGAGGCCAAACATCAGCGCCGGGCCGATGATCCAGTTCTGCACGAGCGACAGCGCGAGCACACGCTTGTTGCGAAAGACCTTCCCGAGCTCCTCGTAGCGGACCTTCGCGAGCGGGGGGTACATCATCACGACGAGCCCGATGGCGATCGGGATCGAGGTCGTGCCCACGCTCAGGCGATTCAAAAGCGCCGTGAAACCGGGCGCCGCGAAGCCGAGGGCCACGCCGAGCCCCATGGCGAGGAAGATCCACAACGTCAGGTAACGATCGAGGAACGATAACTTGCGGGCGATGCCGTCCATGGGTTTCCAGCGCTGGAGAGGGGGCACGGCGGCGGCGTGTGATCGGTCGCCGCCGTGGTGTTTTTTCGATCACTCCGCCGTCTTCGGACCGCAGCACGACGAGGCCTGTGGCTTGACCTCCGGCTTTCGTGAGAGGCCGACGGGCGTGCAGCACGCGCTCTCGTCCTTTTTCAGCGCCGGAGAATCCCCCATGACGGCCGCGTCCGCCTTCACGACGAACACCTCCCAGGAGTTCCCGTCCGGATCCTCGACCCATACCTTGTCCTGCACCGCATAACAGCAGGACGTATCTTCCTCCGTCATCGTCGTGAGCCCCGCGGCCTCGAAGCGGGCTTTCGCCTCGAGGACGTCGTCCGTCGTCGCGACCTGGACCCCGAAATGACTGGCATTGACGCCCGTGCGAGGCGCCTCCTGCATCGTCAGGTTGAGCGAGGGAACCTCGAGGTCGAATTTCGCATATCCGGGGCGCCGCTTCGTCGCCGCGACGCCGAACGCCTTTTCGTAGAACGCGACGGATTGCTCGATGTTCGCGACGTTCAGGGACACGTGAGGCTTGAGGACGTTCATGCGGAGTCTCCTTTCTTCCAAAAAACTCGAACCAAGGCGCAAAAAAGGGGCTGCCTTTCAGCAGCAGCCGCCCTGTCCGCCTTTGCCACGCTTGCAGCAGTCCTCCCAGAGGTATTCGGTGAGGACGCGCAGCGCCGCGTAATCGGCCGCGTAGTAGTGGAACGTGCCTTCGAGGCGGGTCGTGAACAGGCCCGCCTCGACGAGCCGCTTCAGGTGGTGGCTCAGGGTCGACGGGGGCAGATCGACATGCGCCTGGATCTCCCCAGCAGACACCCCCTCGTCCCCCCCCTGCACGACGAAGCGCAGGATCTGAAGGCGAACGGGATGGCCGAGCGCGCTGAGCTGCTGGGCGTGACGATCCAGCTTCGAGGTCACGGGCCTACTTCTAACATCCTCGAAGTAGGCCCGCAAGGAGCTTCTTCCGGAAAAGTGGAAGTTGTCCCCTGACAACCGGCTCAGTCGATGCCGAGGATGGTCACGTCCGTGATCGGCGCGGACGAAGCGATCGTGCGGATCTTGCCTTTCTTCGTGGTCACGATCCAGCCCGAGCCGCCGGGGATGCGCATCTTCGTGCCCGGACGCATGCGGCGCGCCCCGCCCTTCGGCGGATAAAGGATCTCCACGGACCGATCCTCCGCGGCGATCTGCACGACGTACACGTACGCGAGCCGATCGAGCTCCCCCTCGATGGCCACCTTCGTGCCCGCCTCGACGTCGAACTCGTTCATGGCCTCGTCACGCATCTCGCTGAGGAGCGCGTAGCCCCACGCCAGGCGCCGGAACGGTCGCCCCGTCAGGCTCGGCGGCGGCTCGTCGATGAAGTCCACCGGCGCCACGGCCGCGGCCCTCACCGCCGCCTTCGCCCTCGCCTCGACCTTCGCCGTCGCGCTGCCCTTCGTCGCCCTCGCCGAGGCCTTCGCCGCCTTTCCCGCGCCCTTCACAGGCGCCTTTGCCGCGCTCTTCGTCGCCTTCTTTGCCGCGCCCTTGACCCCGCCCTGCGTCTTCCCCTTGGTCTTCATCGTGCCGCCCTTCGCGCTGCTCCTGGTCACCATCGCCGCCGCATTCTATGGCGGAGCGCCAAAAAACCCTAGCGCGACGAACATCCCTCCTGCGTGAGCGAGACCGCCCCGGGGCAAGGGGGTGGCAGGGCTGGTTCCGGCGTGCTCTTCTTGACGCTCGACACGAAAGGGGCTCGGCACGACGATTGCGTCGAGCACGTCCGCGCCATGGACCCGATGGAGCAAGCGCGCCACCGCATGGTGGACGAACAACTCGCACGCCGCGACATCCAGGATGCGCGGGTGCTCGATGCGATGCGTCGCGTCCCACGGCACGCCTTCGTGCCCGCCGGGCGCGAGCACGAGGCGTATCTCGACAGACCGCTGCCGATAGCCGCTCAGCAGACGATCTCGCAGCCGTACATCGTCGCGCTCACCGCGCAAGCTCTGCGGATCGGGCCGGACACGCGGGTCCTCGAGATCGGCGCGGGCTCGGGGTACGCGGCGGCGGTGCTCGCCGAGCTCGCGCGTGAGGTCGTCACCGTCGAGCGCCACCCGCTCCTCGCCGCCGAGGCCGCCGCGCGGCTCACATCGCTACGTTACGGAAACATCCGGGTGGTCACTGGAGATGGCACCCGCGGTTATCCCGAGCGCGCACCTTATGACGCCATCGCGGTGACGGCGAGCGGGCCGCGCGTGCCGAAGGCGCTTTTGGACCAGCTCGCGCCAGGCGGCCGCATGGTGATTCCGATCGGGCCGGACGAACACCAGCAAGAGCTCGTCCTCGTCACGCGGAGCCCGGAAGACGGTCGGTTCTCGGAGCATAGGCTCGGCGCGGTGCGGTTCGTCCCGCTCGTCGGCGAGGACGGCTGGGCCTGCGCGGACGGCGCTTGGGATTGATTCGATCCCGTACCATTTTGCCCTCCGCCCTGATACGATGAGCGCATGGCGCATCCGTACCGCACGAGGCCCACGGTGCCCCCTGACGGCTCGCCTGAGGATGGGCGGCTCTCCGGTCCGACGCTCGCGTTTGGTTTGTTCTGCGTCATCTCGGGCCTCGCGCTCGCGGGCTCGTCGCGCCCGGGCGCGCTCTTGCTCGCGGGCAGCGCCGGGACGATCGCGCTCGCGGCGCGCAAGGGTCCACGCGGAGGGGCGTACCCCCGTGACAAGGATTGAGCTCCAGCACGGAGGATTCCTTCTCTTCCACGACCCGTTTCTCACGCCGGACGAGGCCCGCGGCTCGTTCAGCGCGCTGCTTGCGGAGGTCCCGTTCCGGCAGGAGACGATCCGGCTCTTCGGCAAGTCGATCCTGCAGCCCCGCCTTTCGGCCTGGCACGGCGATCCGGGCGCGTCGTACACGTATTCGGGTCTGTCGCTCACGCCGAACCCCTGGACGCCCGCGCTCGCCTCGCTCCGCGCGCGGGTCGAGGCGGCGGCCGGCTGCACGTTCAACAGCGTGCTCGTGAACCATTACCGAGACGGCGACGATTCGATGGGCAAACACGCCGACGACGAGCCCGAGCTCGGCGAAAACCCGGTGATCGCGTCGCTGTCGCTCGGGGCGAAGAGGAGGTTCGTCCTGGAGCCGAAGAAGAAGGGCGGGGAGAAGGTGACGCTGGAGCTCGGCGAGGGGAATTTGCTGGTGATGGCCGGGACGACGCAGCACCATTACCGGCACGGGGTGCCGAAGCAGGCGGGGCGCGGGGCGCGGATGAACCTCACGTTTCGGCGGATCCTGCCCGCGAGGATCTGAAAGCGCTCCTCCTTCTCGGTTGGTCCGGGACGAACCAGTGGTTTGCCCGCGAACACGTAGGGTTCGTCCGCGGAGAGGGTTCGTCTTGACCGGCCAATGCTTCAGGGTGTAGGCTCACTCCCATGAAGTACCTACACCTCGCAAGCACGGTTCTCCTCGCGGTATCGGTCTCGTCGGCGGCTCTGGCGGATCCTTCTTCGAAGCCTCCCGGTCACGAGGCCGAGTCCATCAAGATCCCGTACACGTCGTACACGTCCGCTCGATCTCTCGCGATGTTCCCGCCAACGTCGCAGAAGCACCTGCGGGAAGCTCAGAGGCTCGAAAAGGAAGGGAAGATGCAGGAGGCGCTCGATGAGTACCAGACCGCCTACGACTATCAGCCCCTCTCGGACGTTCAAGCGGAGCTGGGGTTTGCACAGGCTCGAATGGGGCTCTTCTTGCCGGCAGCTCGGAACCTGGGCGAGGTCCTGATGTTCGCCCACGTGCAAGACAGGACCGTGCATACTGACGAGGAGGTGCGCGCCGCCTTTAGGGCCGTAAAGGCTCGGGTCGGGACGATTTTCCCGCGCGTCAACATCCCCGGCGCTCGCATCACCGTGGATGGCGAGCAAGTGAGGGATTGGCCCTACTCCGAGGTCATTTACGTCGAACCCGGAAAGCACCACATCAAAGCGATTGCGGACGATTACTATTTTTATGAAACGAGCGTGGAGGTCAAGGCGGGAGAGGAGAAGACACTCAGTATCGCGATGCAGCGGCGGATCCAAAGTCACTACGTCGCGTTCCCAGCGACCCCCATGAACGTATCGATCCACGCAAACATATCGACAGCGTCGAAGGCCGACCCGCCCACGTGGCCCAAGGGCCTCATGGTTGCGAGCGGCATTGGGATGGGGTTCGGTGTCGGTGCCGCTGGGATTGGTTTTGGTCTTGCCTCGAAAGGGGACGCATCCGCGAATACCTGGTATGCCGTAGGCGCTGTGGGATGCGGACTTGTGGGGCTCTCCCTGACGGGCTTAATCATCGGGCTCGCCAACCGGCCCGAGCCGCCTCCCCCGAACGTCATCATCACGCCGCAGTTCGCCAAGGGCGCGGGCGGCGTCCAGTTCACCGGCACGCTGCCCTGAGTGCTCGATGGGCGAGTCCCGGACGGGCATCTCGACGGCAAAGTCCTCGGCCCGGGACGACGCAGCACCATGATCGGCACGGGGTGCCGAAGCAGGCGGGGCGCGGGGCGAGGATGAATTTGACGTTTCGGCGGATTCTCGACTCACGCCATTGAAAAATCGGGCATGTCGAGGTCCTTGCTCGGCTCCATCCCGTAGGATCGGCCCACCTTGTAGGGCAAGAACGTGGGCCCCAAGAACGCATCCGACAGCGGCGCTTCCCAGCCTTCCGGGACCATGGCTTCGTAGGTCGCGCGCGCCAGGGCGAAGCCGTCCAGAAGTGCCTCGATGAAGTCCTCGCCCGTGCCATGACGAACAGGCTCGTCGAGGGGCGAACCAAGGACGAACGCGCATTTCCACGTTCCGTCGTCGGCTCGAAAGGGCTTGTAAACCGTGAGGCCGAGCTCTCGCGCGCGACCCGTCTCATCGGGGCAACCGAGGGTGCTGACGGCGAGAGGTTCGAGCCCCCCGGGATTCTCCTCGGGCGGGGGGATGCTGGGGGGCTGGTAGGCCGCAGGCTTCTCGGCGAATCGTGGCAGACCCGCGTGGACCATCCCTCGCCAGCTCGACCGTTCCTCCGTGGGATGTTCGATGTAGCTGCGGGCGACCGTGAGGCAACTCAGGAGCGCCTGGATGGCGTCGACGCCCCTCACGTGGATGTTCCTCTGGTTGGGCGGCGGGCTGAACTGGAATCCGCATTCCCAGTCGGCCTGGTCCGTCTTGCGTGGGGCAAAGACCGTGAGGGTGACGTCCTTCACGGCGCCGCTATCGCTGCGGTACTGGAGCACGCGTGTGGCGAGAACGGCCATGTTGTCCTCAATCCGCATAGGGAATCTTCCCGTACAGAAAAAGCGCCCCGAGCCCCAAGACGAGCTTCGCCATGATCTTCTTCGTTAACCGAAATACGTCGGGACGTCTGTTATCTCGAAACGGTGACAAACGTCTCATTTCTTGCTCCCCAGCTCCGCCGAGCCGCCCGGCGGTCGCTCGCCGGCCACCGCGGGCTCGCGGGAGCCTCCGGGCGGTCGACTCACGGTGCGTCTCCGCCGTTGGTTGCATTCCACTCCCTCTCCGCCTTCAAAGGCATCTCTTGGGTCATCTCCGCGAGTGCGCGCATGCTTTCTCCGAGCGAGTCCCGGACGGGCATCTCGACGGCAAAATCCTTGGCCTGGGACGACGCAGCACCATTTTGGGGATGATGCCGCCTCGCTCTCGAAGCGAGCACCTCGTCGGTTGGTCCTGTCTCGACCGGCCCGACGAAAGGCCTACGAAGGCCCACGGCGGATTTGGCTGGCTCCCTCTCAATCTGTAGCGCCCGTCGCCCCGAGCTTGGCAGCGAGTTCGCTCAACGTTGGTCCCGCGAGGGGCGCATAGTCTACGCCTCGAGGAAGGAGATCCGGGTACTCCCGATAGATCGGGTCCGTGAGCCTGTCCTGTATCTCCGAAAGTACATGCCCGACGCCGCGGCGCACGACCCTGTCTTCTTGTTTGCCGCAATTCGTATGCGCGATCTGAACCACTTCGCTTAGCAAGGCGATACAGGTCTCCATTCGGGCAATGATCTGCTTGGCCGTATCTCGGTCCATGCCTTTGGCTCCTGTCTGAGATCAAGAATCCCGAGGGCAACCTTGCCTTTCGAGACAATCATTTTTGCACTTCTGGAACTTCCATCCAAAGTCGGGTGTGGGCAGCGTGGTGTCGCTGCAATATTCGATGCATTCTTGCTTTACCTTCTTGCAGCGCTTCTTCTCGCGCTCCTCGTCGGTTGTATCCCGTGTAGACGTGGGAATCTCGCTCACGACGTGCACGGTGACGGCCACGGGGATGGTGACCCCGCCGGCGACAAGCACGATCGGGACCAGGTTCACGACGGCGCCGGCCACCACGGCCGCAGGGTGCCCCATGGGATCGCGTCCCTCCGGGGATACCCTCCCGCCGGAGATCGGCCCCGAGGGTCGCAGCGTCGCGATGACCCCGGGCAACGACATGCCATGGAGCGCATCCACCATGCACGAGATGATCTCCCGGTCGTTGATCAACGACTCCCGGATCTTGGCCTTGTCCACCTGACCGTCCGCCGTCACGTCGACATCGAACACGATGGCGTAGTGCGTATCCGTCAGGCGAGCGGCGCCATGCTCAGCGCAGTCCCTGAGCTGCGCGACGGTCGCCGCAGGGACCGACGGGCCGTCGGCCGAGGCGTGAAGGCTGGGCCGCGGGTTCCCCATGGGGCCGCTCCCACAGCCGACTTGCGTGAAGACGAGGCCCAGGCCGAGAGCGAGCGCCAAGGATGCCGCAAGCTTCGTTGTCATCAAGTCCCCCGTTTGACAGCATACGCGCCTTGCACCCATGCGACCAGAGCGGCGCGGGCTCCCGCGAGCCTCCCGTCGGTCACCTACCGACCTCCGAAGGTTGGCTTCATCTCAAATGGGGTCACCCACCGACCTCCTCCCGGCTCCCGCGAGCCTCTCGGCGGTCACCTCCCGACCTCCGAAGGTTGGCTTCATCTCAATGGGGGTCGCCTACCGACCGCTCCGCGGCTCGGCCGAGCCGTCCGGAGGTCGCACGACGACCGCCGCGGGCTCGCGGGAGCCTCCGGGCGGTCGACTCACGTTGCGTCCGTGCCAGCTCCGCCGCCGTGGGTTGCTTTCCACTCCCTCTCCCTCTTCGACGGCATCCCTCGGGTCATTTCCGCGAGCGCGCGCATGCTTTCTCCGAGCGAGTCCCGGACGGGCATCTCGACGGCAAAGTCCTCCGCCCCCGCCTCTGCGACGCGCCGCCATTTCTCATCGACCGGCTGCCCCACGTTCTCCGAAAGCTCGACCAGCGTGGGCAAGTAATATGGAATGGCCGATGCGTATCTCGGATCCTGATGGCTGAATGCCTCCTCGAAGGTCTCCAGGGCTTCCCGATGCCTTCCGAGCGCTTGCAAGTTGAGCGCCTTTGCGCTGCCGTTGGACCATCGATCCGTGACGTTCTCGAACCCCAATCGCGCCACGGCTTCGCAGGCTTGCAGCGCTTCCTCGTACCTGCCCGCTTCGTAGAGGATGAACTCGCGCTCCGACGCGACGCTTCGGGCCAGCCAACCATCGTGATCACGATGACGGTTTTCTTGCTCGAACGCATCCAGGCATGCGAGCGCTTCGTCGTATCGCTCGTCGTTCATGAATTTATTGATGTCGAGGCATTTGTATTCAAATGCCTCTTGCACCTCCAGCCGGTCGAAGCAGGTAGCACACACGCGGAGCATGCGTCCTGCATCCGCGTACGAATGTGTCGCCTCCCGCTTTCGGCAGGACCAGCAAAGCTGACAATTTTCGTGGGAAGATTGCATGACGCCTCACTCCGAATACTGCATGGGACTCAATTCGGGCGATACCCAGGACGCGGACACTTGTAGTCGGGCCACTCCCCCTTCTTCTTGCACTCCGAATAACAAAAATTGCAGTGCTTATGACTAGCAAAATCCTCCTGATTCCAGTCCGGTTGCGGCCGGTATGACAGGCACCTCTCAAGTTCGGTTGCACACATCTGCTCCACCGCACGCCGCCGACGGGCCGCCTCGATCGCCTCGCCCACCTCCTCGACCACCTCCTCCGCGACATGCGCCGTGACGGCCACGAGGATGGTCACCCCCCCGGCGATGAGCACGATCGGGATCAGGTTCACGGCGGCGCCGGCCGCCGCGGCCGCGGCCGCGGGGTGGCCCATGGGAGCCCGTCCCTCCGGGGAGACGCTGTCGCCGTAGACCGGCCCCGAGGAACGCAGGGAGGCGACGACCCCAGGCAACGACATGCCGTGGAGCGCATCCTCCATGCACGACACGATCTCCCGATCGCCGATCATCGACTCCCGGACCGTGGCCTTGTCGACCTGACCGTCCGCCGTCACGTCGACGTCGAACATAATGGCGTAGTGCGTGTCCCTCAGGCGAGCTGCGCCATGCTCGGCGCAGTCCTCGAGCTGTGCGACAGTCGCAGCAGGGACCGACGGGCCATCGTGCGAACCGTGAAAGCTGGGCCGCGGGTTTCCCATGGGGCTGCTCCCACAGCCGAGCGGCGTGAAGACAAAGCCCAAGCCGAGGGCGAGCCCCAAGGATGCCGTAAGCCCCGTTGCCGTCGAGCTCATGTTTGGCAGTGTACAGACTTGTCACCAGCCCACAAGAGGGGCGTGGGCTCGCCACGTGGGGTCGCTTTCTTGCCCCGTTTACCATCCGCCCGTCCTCATGGTAGCGTCCCGCCCATGAGCCCTCCCCAAAAGAAGAAACCCCCGGTCGACCACGACGCCGCCAAGGCCGCATTCGAAAAACTCCTCCCACGCTTCGAACAGATCCCCAGAGACAGCCTCCAATCACCGAATACCAGCGTCGACGCCGCGGCCATCGTCGCGCTCGGCATTGCCCGCGAGCTCACCGCGCCGGAGGCGCGCGCCCGATTCGAGCTCCTGCCCAAGGAGCTCTTCGACATCGCCGCCTTGGACGACCTCGAAGCCGCTGCCCTCGCGGCCTGGTATGCGGCCACCTCGCTCCTCTCCGCCCATGCCCAGGGCACCGAGGCCAAGCTCCCCGTCGCGCTCGTGGACGACGCCACCACGCTCAAGACGCGTATGCTCAAGGTCGGCGATTACCATTTCGACCCTGCCACGCCCACCGGCCGCGAGATCGCCGATATTCGCGTCGGCACGGGATACCGCGACCTCGCCCAGGACCTCGCCCGGCTCGCCAGGATCTACCGCGCCGAAAAGAAGCAGCTCGAAAACGACAAGGTCCACTACACCGCCGACGACGCCGCGCGCGCGGACGAGCTGTCCCACCGGATCCTGGAGGAGCTTTCGGCCTCCCGCAGCACGGAGCAAGCGCTCTGGGCCGAGCGGGTCCAGCGCGCCTTTGCGCTGCTCCTCGGCCTTTATGGAGAGGTGACGACCACGGCCGCGTGGATCCGACGGAAGGAAGGCGGCGCGGCGCCGTATCCGTCGCTCGTCACGGCCGGGCGTGCGGCCCGAAAGGCGAGGAGCGAGGGCGCAGCCGAGGAGCCGCCGCCGGGCGGTGGCGACCCCACGAACGGCTGACGCATTCGCCGAAGAGCAACCCGGCCCCGAAACATCCATCTCGCATCGCTCAGGCGCACATCCCGCCCGACGGATTCGGCGTGGTTGACGAGTGCGACTCCGGGCTCACAGGTCTTCATGCCCGGAAAAGTCATAGACGTAGACATCGCCGTCGATCCTGATCTGGTTGAACGGAGACAACTCGCTGATATCCACGTTCTTCCGGCGCATGCGGCCCATATGGTCCTCGAAGTTCTTCCTGGCTACGGGACAGGGATCATACAGGATGACCATCCCTCGCGACTTGTCGATGACGCGATACATTTCCTCGGCAGTAGCGGCCGTAATGGGGGCCCCCATCACAGTGATGTATTTCACGCTGTCATTGAACACTAGAAAGCGCGGCCGGTCATAGTCCTCGATGGGCAGCAGCCGCGGGATGTTCTCGCCCCGGGCGGGGCCATTGGAAATTGTCTTGTTGAACCAGTTGATGTTGTAAGCCTCGTCGAAGCCCGTCACGAGGCCACTCGTAACAATGCGCCCCTCTCCCCAGACGTCCAGGACGTCGATCCACCTGGGGACACACGTGCTCTTGTTGTACAGGTCCAGCCCGGGTTTGCAGGTCAGGGTATGATCCTGACGGCAATGGCCCCATCTGCACGTGACGGGACCTGCCTCCAAGCACGGCCCTTGTCCGAGGCTACCACAGGAGCGCTCGGAGACGAAATCCACTCCGGTCATCTTTTCGTACCAGCAGAACCCATGGCCGCCGGACGCGCCGAGATCTCCGCCGCATTGACGTGAGAACCCAAGAGGTGGCGCCTCGCTCAGCATCGCGGGGTCGTACGTCTTGTTGTCCCAGGTGAGCTTCTTCCATGGTTGATTTTGAGTATGCTTGAGCCCCACGACGGTCCACCGAGGCAGGAGCTTTTGGAGATTGCTCCAGTCGGAGAAGTCCTTCCCGGTCGACTCGTACCAGTAGTACCCCTGACCTGCCGGCGCCTCCAGATCGCCGCCGAACTCCCTGGTGAACCCTGCAGGCGCCTCGCGGTCCCTGTACGGATTTTTGCCGAACACAGTGACTGCGCTGGGATTCATGTGCGCCGAGTGCGTGAGTCCGAAGACGACACCCGGAGGCAGTTTGAAACCGCTAGGCTGGTCGCTCGGCCTGTCCCTGAAAGAATACCAGGAATATCCTTCTCCCGAGCGCGCACCTCGATCGCCCCCAAAGAGGGACGACACGTTCTCTTTGGGTCCGCCGAAAATATTCACTTGCGTTACCGAATGCCGCAGCGCGAAGACGATCGAAGGAGTGTAATCCTCCGGCCGCGCCGCAAGGCAATAGCCAGATACGAGCAGCACGCTCAGCGGAAGGAGCGTCAACAGGAGTCGCGACGAGCGGGAAACAGACGAGCACCATCTCATGGCCCACCTCCAACCTGGCGCGGGCCGCTGTCGAGCGCACAACGACAGGGCAGAGACCCTGCGCCGATGGAAGCGTCATTCGAACCAGCGCACACGTCAACTGCCAGCGGCGGCTCCCCTCGGGGAAGTATCGAAAAAGCAATCGCAGCGCCTGGACAGGCCTGCAACCGCGCAAAGCAGCTCCGGCGCGCTTCGAGCGATCGGTCTTGGCCCCCTGTGCGGCGGCGGTGGCGAGCCCGGCTTTCCATATTCACCTCCTGCATGGGTGACATCGCTCACGCCAATACATTCCGCGTTTGACAGTCGTGCGCCCACCCCTTAGCTTCGCGTTGCTTTCATCCTTCGCAAGGAGCGAATTCACCATGAAGCAGGGTCTTTGGCTCGCGCTCGGCCTCGGCGCGGCGCTCGCGGTCGTGGCTTGCGGCGACGATACGAACAATAACAACAATTCGACGTCTTCCTCTTCGTCGGGCTCGGGCGGCAGCGGCGGCGCCGGCGGCAGCGGCGGCGCCGGCGGCGGCTCGGAGATCGAGGTGCAGACGCACATCTCGCCCGATGGATTCGGCGTCGATTCGCACCTCATCGTGGGCCCGACCGAGGTCGTCCTCGTCGATGGTCAGTTCTTCACCGCGGAGGCAGAGAAGGTCGTCGAGCTCGTCAAGGGCACGAACAAGAAGCTCAAGGCCGTCTTCCTCACGCACGCCCACCCCGACCATTACCTCGGGATGGAGGTCATTCGCTCCGCGTTCCCGGACGCGAAGTTCGTGACGACGGCCGCGGTCCTCGCCGATTACGACGCGAAAAAGGACGGCACGCTCGCGTTCGCCCAGCAGAACTTCCCCGGCCAGGTGCCCGACAAGGTCGTGACGTTCACCGCGCTCGCGGAGACCACGATCACCGTCGACGGGCATACGCTCGACGTCGTCGAGATCGGCGACGCGGGCGAGAGCGTGGAAGCCGCGGGGCTCGCGCTGAACGAGCAGAAGGCCTTTTTCGCGGGCGATCTCATCTACAACAAGGAGCACCTCTGGCTCGCCGAGTGCAACTTCGACGGCTGGATCAAGAACCTCGACGCCCTCGCCACGAAGGGCTTCACGACGTTCTATCCGGGCCACGGCGAGAAGGCCACGGCCACGGTGATCGACGAGGACAAGAAGTACCTGAACGACGCAAAGCCCATCCTCGAAGCCGCGGCGACCGCCGACGAGGCCGTGGCGCAGCTCGAGGCGGCTTACCCCACCTGGGGCGGCGAGGGCCTGCTCTCGTTCGGCATCACGAATTACTTCATGGCCTGCAAGATGCCCTGAAGCGATCAAGGATCTAGAGGCGCGGCGCATCTCTCGGTATGCTGCCTGCGTGCGCCGCGCTCTTGCCTTCCCCCTTCCCCTCGCCGCCCTGCTCCTCGCCGCCTGCAGCGACCCCGCGGAGCTGCCCGTGCCGCCGGAAACCGGCGTCGTCGCGCTCTACGGCAAGGCCGCCGAGACCGCCCTCTCGCCCTATCCGTCCGATCGATACACGACGGCCGACACGGCCGCGGCCACGGGCCGGCGCGTGCACATCGGGCCCGAGACAGCGGCCGATCCGCTGATCACGAGCTACCAGGGCACGATCGATCTGCTGAACGAAATGGACGGCTTCTCCACGATGGGCGGCGTCGTGGTGAATTTCAGCGGCCCCATCGACGCGCGTTCGCTCGTGCTCGCGCCGTACGCGGAGCCGCCGCTCGTCGGGCCCATCCTCGACGCGGAAGAATACAAAAAACCCGGCGCGCCGCTCTACCTCGTCGACGTGGACCCGGACTCGCCCGAGCACGGAACACCCGTGGGGCTGATTCCCCGCTGGTTCCCGCAGCCCGACGACGGGTTTTACCCGGACGATTTCACCTTGGTCGCAGAGCCCGCCGTGCCGCTCCGGCCCGGGACGCGGTACCTGTTCGTCGCGACGAACGTGCTTCGCGGGGACGACGGCGCCCCCGTGCGGCGATCGCCGGACATGCAGGCACTTCTCGAAGGCGGCGCCGAGGGCGAATACGGCGACGAGGTGCGCAAGGCGATCGCCGACGTCGAGCCGAGCGGCATTTTCCGCGCCGACGACATCGTGCTCGCCACGGCCTTCACCACGGCCACGGTGCGCGCTGGAATCGAGGCGATGGGCGTCGCCGCGCGAAAAGCGCCGCCGCCCGCGCTGCTCACGCCGTTCGAGGTCGAGACGCCGGCCGAGCCGGGTGGGCGCGTGCGATTCCGCGGCGTGTACGAGGCGCCCGAGTACCGCGGCGAGACGGGGAAATGGTCGTTCGAGGGAGGGACGCCGGTCGCCAACAAAAAGGTCGGGCTCGACGTGTTCCTGGCGTTCTCGAAGGCCGAGGTGAGCGGGAAAAGGCCGGTGGTGATTTACGGGCACGGGCTCGGCGGCGACAAGGACGGCACGTGGGGCACGGCCCAGAGGCTCGCGGCGATTCACCCGAACGGCGCGGCCGTCTTCGGGATCGACGCGCCCGAGCACGGCTCGCGCGCGAAAAAGCCGGACCAGAATGCCCTGCTCGCCGCGTTCGGATTCTTCGGCGTCGACAGCGCGACGGGCGACTTCGACATCGGCAAGGCGCGAGACAACTTCCGGCAAATGGCCTCGGATCAGCTCGAGCTCGTGCGGCTCATCGATACGCTCGGATCCCTCGACCTCTTGCCCGCAGGCGCCCCGGACGGCGAGCCCGACCTCGATACCTCGCGTATCCTCTACATCGGCCATTCGTTCGGGTCCGTGCAGGGGCCGACGATCCTCGCGCTCGCGCCCGAGATCCGGCAAGCCGTCTGGAACGTGGGCGGCGACGGACTCATGATGCTGCTCCGCGACTCCGGCACGTTCGGCCTGCTCGTCGACGCGATGCGTCCACCCAAGACGCCGGACGGCGCGCTCGCCCGGTTCTTCGCCGTGACGCAGGCGATCGTAGACCCGGGCGATCCGATCAACTACGCTCGGTTCGCGTCGGGCGAACGTCTGCCCGGCGCACCCGAATCAAAGCCGCGCGACGTGCTCTTGCAGGTGGTCATGAACGACACCATCGTCCCGAACTCGACCAGCGAAGCGCTCGCACGCGCGTCGGGCATGACGCTCATGAATGCCATCCGCCCGGTGAGCGGAATCGAAGCCGCGGAGGGGCCGCTTTCGGGCAACGGCGAAACGGGCTCGACGCTGGTGATGTCGCAGTTCGACCGGATCGAGGGGACGAAGCTCGCCGTGCACGGCGAGCTCATCTTCTCGCCGGAGGGACAGGCGCAGTACGTGGAGTTTTTCCAGACGGGGCTCGCCGAGCCGTACGCGACGGCGAAACCGCCCTATTGAACACGAATTGCAGGGCCGAGGAGAGTTCGAGGAATGTCGCATTTCGACGGTCTGCCGGGCAAGCCGCTGCGCGAGCGGGGCATCTTTTGCAACCGGACCATGAACATGCGGTCGATCAAGGCGATCGGCTACGACATGGACTACACGCTCATCCATTACCAGGTGAGCGAGTGGGAGCGCCTGGCGTACGAGCACCTCCGGACGCGATTGCTCGCGCGCGGCTATCCGGTCGAGGATCTGCGCTTCGACCCGGAGCTCGTGATCCGCGGGCTCATCATCGACACCGAGCTCGGCAACCTGCTCAAGGTGAACCGCTTCGGGTACGTAAAACGTGCGATGCACGGGACGTCGATGCTCGATTTCGAGCCGATGCGCGCGGCATACGCGCGGACGATCATCGACCTCGCCGAGCCACGGTTCGTCTTTCTGAACACGCTCTTCTCGCTCTCCGAGGCGTGCATGTACGCGCAGCTCGTCGACCTCGCGGACGCCGGAAGGATGCCGGGGACGGGCTACGAGCAGCTGTACCGGCTCGTGAAGAGCGGCCTCGACGAGGCGCACATGGAGGGCCGCCTGAAGGCCGAGATCATCGCGGATCCGGATCGATTCGTTGTGCTCGACCCGGAGGCGCCGCTCGCGCTGCTCGACCAGCAGCGGGCGGGCAAGAAGCTTTTGCTCATCACGAACTCGGAGTGGGGATACACGGACGCGATGATGCGTTATGCATTCGAGCGTTTCCTGCCGAACGGAATGCGGTGGCGTGATCTCTTCGACGTGGTGATCGTGCAGGCGCGGAAGCCCGATTTCTTCATGCAGAAATCGCCGCTCTTCGAGGTCGTGAGCGAGGACGGGCTGCTCCGGCCCTGGATCGGGCCGCTCAAAGAGGGCGGATCGTACCTCGGCGGTGACGCGACGCAGGTGGAGCGTTCTCTCGGGATCTCGGGCGACGAGATCCTTTACGTGGGCGACCACATCTGGGGCGACGTCCGGGTGTCGAAGAGCGTCCTGCGCTGGCGAACGGCGCTCATCCTGTGGGAGCTCGAAGAAGAGGTGCGGGCGGCGTACGCGTCGCGCGTGGACGAGGCGCGGCTCGGCGCCCTGATGGAGGAAAAAGAGGCGCTCGAACTCGCCTCCTGCCAGCTCCGGCTCCTTGCACAGCGGCACAAGGAAGGGTATGGTTTGCCCGAGGACGCGCCGTCGTGCGACGAGGTCCTCGCGCGGCTTGGCGCCATCAAAGTAGCGCTGGCCGGGCTCGACGATCGAATCGCCCCACTCGCCAAGGCCGCCGCTGAAGTGTCAAACCCGCGCTGGGGCCTGCTCCTGCGCACGGGCAACGACAAGAGCCACCTGGCGCGGCAGATCGAGCGTTCGGCGGATATCTACACGTCGCGCGTGTCGAATTTCCTACGCTACACCCCGTATTCGTACTTCCGTTCCCGCCGCGGAAGCCTGCCGCACGATCCCTCCGGAGAAGCGCCGAGCCCGAATCCAGGGCCTTGACCGGTTCGTCCCTTGGCGGGACAGTGTCCGGGACATGACCCAGAAAAACGACTCCCCGAGCGAGCTCGCGAGCGAGCTCGCCCGAGCCAAACAACGCATCGCGGAGCTCGAAGCCCAGCTCGCGGCCGAGGAAGCGGAGCGCGCGAAGCAATCCCCCTGGATTTACGACGCGCTGTCGAGCGCGGGGATCGGCGTGTGGACCTGGGACATCCCGCGCGACGTCATCACGTGGACCGACACCGTCCTCGCGATCTACGGCCTGACGCGCGAGACGTTCGGGAGCAACATGACCGATTTCATGGCGCGCGTGCATCCGGACGACCAGCATGTCGTCCAGGCGGCCGTGGCGCGCGTGTTCACGGAGAGGGAGCCTTCGTATCGCGTCGAGCACCGCGTCGTCCGTCCCGACGGGGAGCTGCGCTGGGTGCGGGGCACCGGGTACGCCTATCACGACGCGAACGGCAAGCCCTACCGCCTCGCAGGCGTGACCGAGGACATCACGGAACGGATCCGCGAGCAGGACGAGCGCTGTGCGATGCAGCAGCAGGTTATCGACGCGCAACGCGAGTCACTACGTCAGCTCGGGGCGCCGATCATCCCGCTCACGAGAAACGCGCTCGCCATGCCGCTCGTCGGGACGCTGACGGCCGAACGGGCGACGCTCGTCACCGAGACCTTGCTCCAGGCCGTGACGGAGCGCGCCGCGGAGCACGTGATTCTCGACGTGACGGGCGTGCCGTCGGTCGACAACGAGGTCGCTGACGGGCTATTGCGCGTGGCCCAAGCCGTGCGGCTGCTCGGCGCGGAGGTGGCGCTCACGGGCATGCAGCCGGCCGTGGCGCAGGCGCTCGTGGAGCTCGGCGTGGACATGAGCACGTTCGTGACGAAGGCGGATTTGCAATCGGGAATCCGCTGGGCGTCGAAGCGCGCGCAGCGCTAGCGTTTTTCGAGGCCGCGCGCGCTTCGGGTTTTACTTGGCCACCTCGGTCTTGCAGCCGAGGGCGATCTGCACCTTCGCGCCGAAATCCTTGCGGACGGCGTCGCAGGTAGTCGGGCAAAACGAGATCTTCGAGGGGACGACGGGATTGTCGTAATACCAGCCGAGGCCGTTCGTGCAATCCTTGTCCTGGAGGATCGTCTCCGGCTCGCCGCCGCTCGACGGCGTGAAGAGCACGTTCACGAAGCCAGGATCGACTTCGCCGCCGGAGACCTTCGTCGGAATCTCGTAATCGCAAGGTAGCGCCTTTCCGCGGGCCTTCGCGAGCGCATTCTGGAACTCGACCTGGACGTTCACGCTGCCGACGAGGATGGCCGAATCGGTGCCGCCCGCGGCCGCGATCAGGTTCGCCGTGTCCTGCGGGACGCCCTGGAGGCCAATCACGAACGTGCGGACCTTGAATTGCGAGAGGCCCGTCGCCGCGAGGTTCGCGATGACCTGCGGGTCCTCCGGATTGACGCCGCTGCACACGGGCGCGGGCCCGACGGGCGCGCCGTCCGTGACGAGGAGCACGGCGCAACCCGTGCCCGGCTTTTGCTGCAATGCGTCGGCGCAGGCGAGGATGGCGCCGCCGAGCGCGGGGTAGATCGGGGTCTTGAAGCCGTTCGGGTCCTCGGCGGCGATGGCCTGAATGATCGGCTCGGCGTTCGCCGGCAGCTCGCCGAAGGGCACGACGGGCGGCTTGTAGAGCATCTGATCACATGTGGACTCGGCCGGCAGGGGGAAAAAATTGAGCGCGACCGAGGTGCCGGCCGACGTCGGATCGTTGACGAACGCCGCGAGCCCCGCCTCGCCGCTGTTCCACTTCGTTCCCACCATCGAGCTCGACTTGTCGAACGCGATGTAGAGCGAGAGCGGCACGGACTTTCCTTGTTCGGTGATGAGGCCGCATCCGGGATCCACGACGCCGCTCGAGCTACTGCTGCCGTTGCCCCCGACGAAGATATCCCCGCCCGAGCCCATGCCGCCCATGCCACCCGCGCCGCCAGCGTTGCCAGCGCCGGCGCCGCTGGGATTGCTCCCAGGAGGCAGGTTCGAGTCGGGCGCACAGGCTACGCCGAGGGCGCATGCCGATAGAAGAAGCAAAGCGGCGTGGATACGGTTCATGCCTCGATGGTGCACGATCGGGGGGAGAGGCGTCAACCTGGCCGGGCGTCGCCCGCGCTCGCATTCCGACACGCCCGGACGACCCGGGTCGGACGATCACATTCGGGCTGTACGGTGTTCGTCAAAAGAAAAGAAATTCCTTGCCAACCGATGGCGCGGGAGCGAAAGATCCACGCATGCGCGCGCGTCTTCATCTTGGTACGACACTGGGTTTGATCGGGTTGGTAGGGGCGGTTTCAATCACGGGCTGCGCCGAAGGCGGGTCCGTGACGTCCGGAGGCACCATCACCGGCGGCACCGGCGGCTCCGGCAACTCGGGCGGCTCCGGCGGCTCGGGCGGCGAGGCCGGCGCGGGCGGCGCGGGCGGCGGCTCGGGATCGAGCTCGAGCGCGAGCGCGTCGAGCGGCTCGGGCGGCGCGGGTGGCGAGGCCGGCGCAGGCGGCTCCGGGGGGATGGGCGGCGCAGGCGGCGAAGGCGGCGGGACCGGCGGCGGCGGGACGGGCGGGGGGATGGTCGATCCATGCTCCATGGGCTGCCCCACAGGCACCTGGGACATCGACGGAAACCCGCTCACCGGCGAGCAGTGCGGCTGCGAATACCAGTGCACGCTGGTGAGCGCCGACAGCGACCCGATCGACGACCAATACAAGGACGACAACTGCGACGGTACGGACGGCGTCGCGGAGCAATGCATCTACGTTTCGGTGGGCGCGGGCAGCGACGCGAATGCGGGCACGCGGCAAGAGCCGATGCAGACGATCGCCGCGGCGATCCAGCAGGCGCAGGCCAAGGGAGTGCCGTCGGTCTGCCTCTCGGGCGAGATTTACAACGAGGCCGTGACCGTGGTCTCGGGAATCAGCATTTACGGCGGATTCGATCATAACAACGCCGATTTCCGTTTCCGGAGGACGTCCGCGGTGACGACCACGGTGAAGGCCGTGGGCACGGTGTTTTACGCGCCGCAAATCGACAAGGATACGCACATCGAGGGAATCTCGATCGAGGCCGCGACGCCGCAGGGCGCGAGCGAGAGCACGTACGGCGTGCGGCTCGGCGGCGGCGTCGGGCAGCTTTATGTGCGGTACAACAAGATGGTGATCGGCAACGCCAACAGCGGCGACGTCGGGGCGAACGGAACGGCGCACGCGCAGTCGCAGGCGCCGAACGGAATCAATGGGACGAACGGGGCAGCGGAGAACAACAACTCCGGCTTCGGCGGCGCGGCGCAGGTCTGCGACGCGCCCGGCGGAAAGGGCGGCGACGGCGGCGCGAATTCGTCCGCGGGGCAGAATGGCTCGCCCGGGAACGGCGGCGCGCCGGGCGGGCAAGGTTCGTCGGCGAACAGCTGCACGCCCGGCATCGGCGGCGCAGGGCCCACCGGTGGGACCGGTCAGAATGGCGACCCCTCCTCGCAAGGCGCGGCCGGCCTGGGTGGCAATTCACTCGGCAGCGTGATGGCCAGTCTCTATGTGCCGGCCCACGGCACCGACGGAGCAAACGCCCAGACGGCCAAGGGCGGCGGCGGCGGCGGCGGCGGCGGCGGCGGCAAGGGCGACGGGCTCTGCTTCGGCGAATGGGACAAGGGCGGCGGCGGCGGGAGCGGCGGCTGCGGCGGCAAGGGCGGCAACGGCGGCAAGGGCGGCAAGGGCGGCGGCGGCAGCTTCGGCGTGTTCGCCGCCTCCGGCAAGGTCGTGGTGTCCAAGAACGAGATCCAGACGGGCGCCGGCGGCAATGGCGGGCTCGGCGGCAATGGCGCGCTCGGACAGACGGGCGGCATCGGAGGGAACGGCGGCGGCAACAGCGACGACAGCGGCGCCGGCGGCAAGGGCGGCAACGGCGGCAAGGGCAGCGCGGGCGGCCCGGGCGGCGGCGGCGGCGGCGGCCCGAGCGCGTGCCTCGCCCGCGCCAGCGGCGTCACGTTCACGTACGAAGGCAATAGCTGCTCGACGGGCGCGGTCGGCCTCGGCGCGAACGGCGGGACGAACCCCGAGGGCGGCGTGGGCGGCAAGGGCCAGAACGGCACGTCGGGCCTGAACATCCAGATCAACTGAAGCCACGCGCCTCGCGTGAGGCAACGAAATGGGGCGGTCCGTACGCGGTCCGCCCCATTTCGTTGGTACGCTCTCGTTTCCTCTTGCGTCGCCGGCCTCTGAACGGTACGGACGGCGGGCAATGGCCATCGAGATCGTCGAGCTCGGCGAGAAGGACAAGAAGCGGCGGCGGGATTTCTTGGACGTCGCGCGGGACATCTACGCGGACGATCCCGTCTGGGTGCGTCCCCTCGACATGGAGGTCGAGGACCGGCTCGACCGGAAGAAAAACCCGTTCTTCGATCACGGCGACGCGCAAGCGTTCGTCGCCTACCGGGACGGGCGCCGTGTCGGGCGTATCACGGCCCAGATCGACCACACGCACCTCGAGCGGCACAAGGACGCGGCCGGGTTCTTCGGGTTCCTCGATACGATGGACGACCCGGAGGTCGCGCGGGCCCTGCTCGAAAAGGCCGCGGACTGGAACCGCGCGCGGGGGATGAAGCTCCTCCGCGGGCCGATCTCGCTCAACATCAACGAGGAGCTCGGCTGCCTCGTCGAGGGCTTCGATACGCCGCCGATGATCATGATGCCCCATCACCGGCCCTACCAGGGCGGGCTCATCGAGCAGGCAGGCCTGAAGAAGCTCAAGGATTTCTATGCGTGGTCGTACGACGTCGGCTCGGTGCCGACGCGTGCGCAGAAGGCGTACGACGAGATCCTCAAGATGCCCGAGGTGACGGCCCGCCACTTGGACCCGAAGCGTTTCGGCGAAGAGGTCCGCGTCCTCATGGACATCTTCAATGATGCGTGGAGCGACAACTGGGGCTTCGTGCCGCTCTCGGAGCGCGAGCTCGCCAAGATGGCGGCCGACATGAAGCTCATCCTGTTCCCCGAGATCACCTACCTCGTCTCGATCGACGGCGAGCCGGCCGCGGTGGCGCTCGCGCTACCGAACCTCAACGAGGTGATCCACGATTTCGACGGAAAACTCTTCCCGTTCAACGTGGCGAAGCTCCTTTATCGGCTGCGCGTGAAGGGGCCGAAGAGCGCGCGGCTCATCATCCTCGGCATCAAGAAGAAGTACCGGCACGTGCGCAAGTACGCGGGGCTCTCCGCGTTCCTCTACGTCGCCATGAACCGCGCAGCGCACCTGCTCGGCCTCGAGCGCGGCGAGCTCTCGTGGACGCTGGAAGACAACGCGGCCATCAATGCCGGTATCCGGCTGATGGGCGGGCGCATTTACAAGAAATATCGCGTCTACGAGCGCGAGCTGTGAGCAGAATGGGCCCCGTGCTCACCGAAAAACACTTTGACGGGGCGATAGGTACTCCGTAAAATCCGCACATGCGTTCTCGTGTGCTCGCCCTTACCCTCGCCGGGTGCGGGACGTGGCTCGGCTCCGCGGGCGTCAGCATGGCGGCCGAGCCCGAGGCGCGAGGGTCGGGGGCGACGACGGCGACGGCGCCCGCAGGCCGCGGGGCGGTCGTCGTGGCGATCGGGAGCGGCGTGGAGGCGGCGGCAAAGCCGCTCGCGCGCGAGATCTACCGGGACGAGGCGCTCCGGCCGAGCCTCGATGATCGGGCGGCGCGCGTGCTCGCCGGCGAGGCCGTCGCGGCGGATGCGCCCGCCAAGGAGCGCGAGCTCGCCGAGGTGCGGAGCGCGCTCACGACGAACGACGACGCTCCGAGCCGGAGGCTGCTCGCCTCGCTCGGAGCGGAGCAAAAGGCCGAGATCGTGGTCGCCGTGTCGATGGCCGGAGATCGCCCGGTCGCGCGGGTGCTCCGCGTGGGAACGGCGCGTTACGAGTCGATCGAGCTCGGGCCGACGATCGAACGAAGCGAGGCCGGGGAGATTCGCTACACGTGGCCGGGCGCCGCGGCGACGTTGCGCAAGCTCGTGATCGTGCCGCAAGCCGCGGCTCCGGCGCCGCTCGCGCCGAAGCAAACCAGCACGAAGGCCCCGGCGAAGCCGGAGGAGCCGACGCCGAAGCCGTTCTACAAGTCGGCCTGGTTCTGGGGGCCGGTCGGCGCGATCGTGGCCGCGGGCGCCGCGGTGCTGATCACGTCGAAGGTGACGGAAGACTCGACGGGCATGGTCCGGCTGAGAGGGCAGGTCGCACCGTGAGGGTGTGGTCCTCGGCGCTCGCGCTCGTGCCGGTCGCGTCGTGGCTCGTCGCCCCGAACGCGTTCGCCGCGCCGCGCCCGCAGGACGCGCCGGTCGTGACCGATCCACGCGCGGCCGTTCCCGCGCGCCCCACGGGATACCTGGAGCTCCAGGAAGCAGGCCTCACGTTCGCCTACCACCCGTCCGCGCACGAGCGCGTGCGCGCCGCGATTCCTGCGGTGCTTCGGGCGCGAAAAACCATGAGCGAGCTGCTCGGCCGCGAGGTCCTCGGCGCGGTGGAGATTCGCGTGGCCGCGGTGCCCGAAGAAGTGCGCTCGCTCGGCCCGATGGAGGACGTGCCCGGGTATGCGCCGGCGCTCGCCTTCTCGAAGCAGGGGCTCGTGGTGACGAGCCTCGGCTCGCATCGATCCCTCGAGCCAACGGATCTCGGCGTGGCCCTGCCGCACGCGCTCGCGCACGTGGCGCTCGACGAGGCGCTCGACCACAAGCCCGCGCCGCTCTGGCTGCACGAGGGCTTCGCCGCGCACGTGGCCGGCGAGGCCTCGGCGATCCGCGCGCAGTCGCTCCTCCTCGCCACGCTGCAACGGCGCCTGCACGGGATCGCGGCGCTCGAAGGAGGCCTGCCGGCCGACGCGCCGGAGACGTCGCTCGCGTATGCGCAGGCCGCGGATCTGGCGCGGTTCCTGACGGACAAACCTCACCGGGCGGCGTTCGTGGGCGCGCTCGAACGGGCCCGGAGCGGCGAGCCGTTCGAGCAGGCGCTCGCGGCCGCGCAGGAAGCGCCCCTCGCGCAGATCGAGCTCGCGTGGCGGCAGGATCTCGCGCGGCGGTACGGCTTTTTGCCCGTGTTCCTCGCGGGGATCGGCGTCTGGACGCTCGGCGTGCTGGTCCTCTTCGCGCGGCGCGTGGTCGAGCGTCGCCGCGCGGCAGCGACGCCCGCGCCCCGCAACGAGCCGCGGCCCCTCGCGATCGAGCCCGCGCCCCTTTCGCCCCCGCGCCCACGCCCGCGGCCCGCACCCGCGCCGCTCCTCATCGAGCGCATCGACAACATCGACGCGGAGCGCGAGCGCGAGGACATCGGCAAGGCGTTCCCGCCGGAGGCCGAGGTGCCCAAGGTGGAGCACGACGGCGACTGGTACACGCTGCATTAGGGAGAGCGCCGATCGGCGCTCTGCGAGATCGCGAAGCGAGATCGCCTCGGGGGGTGAATCGGCCGGGCTTTGCCCGGTCGAGAGGGGGACGCGAGGCGTCCCCCTCGGGACTAGGGGAAGACGCGCGTCCGCAGGTATTCCGCCACCTGCGCGCCCAGCACCTCGCCGGCGCTGCGTAGACGCCCACCGCTCGAAGGGTTCGTCATCGTGGCGGGCACGACGGCGCGGAACTCGAGCACGTCGAGCCGTTGCGGCCCTGGGCCCCAGATCTCCAGCGTCATCCGCACCTCCGAGGGCCGCGCCGCGACGTAGGCGTAAAAACCCGGCTCGATGAAGGTGACCACGGGCCGCACCACGAACGGGCTCGGCGCGGGCACGGACACGAACTGGACCTCGGGCAGCTCCTCGGTGAGCTCCCGGCCGAATTCGCTGGCGAACGCCCGCTTGTCCTCGTCCCAGCTCGACTGCTGCTCCGCGTCCTTCGACGCCTGGTACTCCGCCTCGCTCTTTTCGCCGATCCGGACCCCCTCGAAGTGCACGGGCTCCACGGCGAAGCTTCGCTGGTTCACGAACGGATTCGGCACGGCCTTCGCCACCACGGTCCACGGCGGCCCACACGCGACCGTAAAAAGCGACAGGAGACACGCCAAAAACCACGGCCGCGTCGAGATCATCGCCGTCATGCCAGAACCCCCGTATCCGCTTTCGCGACGGTCGATTAGTATCACTCCGCCATGGAGGTCGTCACGGTTTGTCCCTTCCGGGTCGCGTCGCTGCTCTGGCAGCCACGACGCGGCGGGTGGGTCCTCACGGTCGTCTGCAAGGCCACGTACGACCTCGCGCCCGTTCAGTCGCGCCTCGCCGCGAACCAGGACGATCCGAACGAGGACGACAACCACTGGAACGACGATCCCGCGCGCAGCGTGTACTCGCCGAGTGATCTCGTTCCGTTCAAGGTGCGCGCCGACGTCGTGCTCGTGGGCAACGCGTTCGCCCCGCGCGGCGAAGCGTCCCGGTCGATCCTCACGCGCCTCGTCGTCGGCGGGATCGACAAATCGATCGAGGCCTTCGGCGAGCGCGTGTTCGGCCCGGACGGCGCGGTGCGCGAGACGAACCGCGTGACGAAGGTGCCGCTGCGCTACGAACGCGCGACGGGGGGTCCAGACACGCTGAACCCCGTGGGCATCCGGCCCGACGCACAGCCGGACGCGTACGGCGTCTCCCCCGTGCCGAACTTGCAGCCGCCGGGGCTGCTCGTGCAGAGCCGCGCGGACGTGATCCCCCCGATCGGGTACGGCCCGATCGCGCCGACGTGGCCGGGCCGGATGGAGGCGCTCGGCGCGCACGCATCGTCGTTCTCGCAGCAGATCGTCCGCGAGCAGCCGGTGCCCGACGACATCGATCCCGCGTACTTCGACTGCGCCCCGCGCGATCAGCAGCTCGACGAGCTGCGCGACAACGAGCGCATCGTGCTCGAGAACCTGCACCCGCAGCACCCGCGGATGGTGACGAGCTTGCCGGGGCTGCATCCACGCGCCTTCGTGGTCCGGCCGGGCGGAAACCCGCAGGACCTCACGATGAAGTGCGACACGCTCTGGATCGACACGGACCGGGCGCAATGCACGCTGACGTGGCGCGGGCAGATCGGTCTCGACAGACCACACGGGCTCGGGCGCGTGGTGGTCGCGATGGAGGAGCCGGGGCAGCGGCTCACGTGGGCCGATGTCGAGCGTCTGCTCGTGGCGAGCGGGCAGGCGAGCGAGGCGCTCCCGGAGACGCCGTCGGAAGCGCCCGCGCGCCCGACGCCGCCCCCGACCAAACCGCATCGACCGGCGACCGTGCCGTTCCTGCGGCCCGACGTGGCGGGCGACATCCCGGCCAAACCACCGTCGCCGTCGCCTGCGGTCTCCGCGCTGAGCCAGATGAGCGCGCCGCGCGCGGACAACGCGTTGCCGCAGCCCCGCGTCGCGCCCGCGGGCGGCCTGCCGTTCATCGCGCCGAAAAACGTGGCGCCCGCCGCGAGCATGCCGCAGCAGCCGCCGGCCGATCGTCCGCAGCCCGGAGACGCCGCGCCGCCGTGGCTCTCGGCCGCGCGCAAGTCGCCTGCGAGCGTCCCCTCGCCGGCCGTGCCGAACGCGACGCCGTTCGCGCCCGCCGCCACGCCGTCCCAGCCGCCGCCCGCGACGCCGTTCACGCCGCCCGCCGCGCAGCCGTCCGTGCCGCCGCCGCCTCCGCCCGCGCGTGTCCCGCAGGCCGCTCCCTCGCCGAACCCCTCGCCGCTCGACAGCCCCTGGGCAAACCCGTCCGCGCGCCCAGGCGGAGGCGAGAACATCTCGACGCCGACCGTCGGCAGCATGGCCGCGAGTTTGTCCCCGCCGAGCCCGATCACCCCGACGGCGACCGCGATGGCCGCCGCGGGCCTCGCCGGTGCGGCCGCCGTCGCCGCGTTCTCCAGCGCCTCGCAGGCCACGCCCCCGCCGCCCGTCGCCGTCGCGAACGCCGCGACTGTCGGCGCCGCCGCGGCCTCGAATGCGGCCGCCGCCGCGGGCCAGTGGTCCACGCCGAGCGACAGCTCTCCCTCGCCCTCGCCGGCCGTCTCACCGCGCCCGTACACGCATCGCGGCCCCGTGCGCGACGTCGTCGACCTCATCTGGTACGACCCGAAGGCCGCGCCGAAGATGCGCGAGCACCCGAACTGGAAGCTCCTGCTCGACAAGAAACCCGAGCCGCGCGACCTCGACTTCGACGACGAGCCGCCGCCCGAAGAGCCGCCCGACGTCCGTGATCGCAAGGACGTCTTCGCCGTGCTCACGCGGGGCGTGACGACCGACGCCGAGGGCATCCAGGAGGCCATCGCCGACGCCGTCGCCGACGACGGCACCTTCACGCCGCCGCTCGTGCTCGTCTCGGCCGAGCTCACCTTCCCCTTCGACGAGCTCGAGACGCTCAAGGCCACGGTCACCGCCGTCTCGCCGCTCATCGCGGGCGACAAGAAGCTCAAGGAGACCGTCGACACGGTGAACGAGCTCTTGAAGACGCCGTGGCTGTCCTCCTCGAGCGGCGTCGCCGAGCGGCTCACGCAGCAGGTGAAGGACGCCTTCGCGCAAGGCAACCGCATGCTGCCGCCGAGCTACCTCGACTCGCACACCGAGCGGATGCTGCTCGAGCAGCGGCACTATCAGAAACGCACGGTCTTCGGCGAGCCCTGGATCCGCAGCGTCCTCGTGCCCCCGGGCTCGCCGTCGGCGATGCCCGCGTACCTGCCCGAGAGCCTCACGAAGAAGCTACCGATGTTCCAGCGCTTCAAGGCGCGCATCGTGGCCGAGGCGCACATGCAGCAGGACGAGTACGAGAACCATCCGGCCGCGCTCAAGGTCGTCGCCTTGGGCCGCGTCGTCAGCTTGCAACGACGCGGCTTCATGCGCTGACGTCAGAGCTTGCCGGTCATCGCGTCGAAGCGCAGCCGCCAGACCTCCACGACGGCCTCGGCGAAGATGCTGCGGCTCATCTTGGAGTGACCCGCGCGCCGATCGACGAACACGATCGGCACTTCGGTCACGCGCAGGTTTTTCCGCAGCGCGCGGTACGTCGTTTCGATCTGAAACGAGTAGCCGTTCGAGCGCAGCGTCTCGATGTCGATCGCGAGCAATGCGCGACGTGTAAACGCCTTGAAGCCCGTGGTCAGGTCGCGGATCGGCACGCCGAGGATGCTCCGCGCGTAGAGCGAGCCACCCTTCGAGAGCACGTGCCGCCCTGGCCCCCAGCCGACGACGCCGCCGCCGGGCACGTTGCGCGAGCCGAGCACGACGTCCGCGCCCTCCTCGATCGCCCGGAGAAACGCGGGCAGGTACTTCGGATCGTGCGAGAGGTCCGCGTCCATCTCGACGACGACGTCGTAGCCGAGCTCGAGCGCGCGCCGAAAGCCGTCCACGTAGGCCGTCCCGAGCCCGAGCTTGCCCGGACGATGCAGCACGGTCGTGCGCGGGTCCTCGGCGGCGAGCGTGTCGGCGACGGCGCCCGTACCATCGGGCGAGGCGTCGTCCACGACGAGAACGTGCGCTTCGGGGACGACCTCGAGCACGGAGCGCACGAAGCGCGGGAGGTTGTCACGCTCGTTGTAGGTCGGCGTGACGACGAGAATCCGCGGGGCCATTCGAGCTCGTGTGCTCCCCGACGCACGGAGAGGCGTGGGGTCATGTAGCAGAAAGGGAGCGTCAGCAGGAAGCCTTGTCGGCTCCAAATCTCGAAGTTACGTTTCGTTGCCCTACCGGATCGTGCGGGTACCGGCGACAGGCGCCAACGGCCCGGCGGAGTAACGAGGCACCATGGCTAGCAAGAACGTCCACACCTTCACTGAAGCGAATTTCGAGTCCGAGGTCCTGAAGTCCGACGTCCCGGTGCTCGTGGATTTCACCGCCACCTGGTGCGGCCCCTGCAAGGCGCTCGCCCCCATCGTCGACAAGCTCGCCGACGAGTACCAGGGCAAGGTGAAGGTCGGGAAGCTCGACATCGACGAGAACCCGAAGGTCACGGCGAACTACGGCGTCCGCAGCGTGCCCACGGTGATCGTCTTCAAAGGCGGCGCGAAGGCGGGCTCGCACGCGGGGCTGACGAGCAAGGAGAAGCTCGTCGCGCTCCTCGGCGTGTAAGACGAGCCACCGAAACCTGACGAACGTACGAGCGCGGCCCCTCGGAGCACGAGGGGTTCGCGCTCGCGTCTTTTCGCGGCTCCATTTTCCTCGTAGAGCTTGGCTCTCGTGGACGCCGAACTCCGACAAAGCCTGATCGGCCGGGTGCTTCATGGCGCCCAGGGCGTCCGTTACGAGATCGGCGAGCTCGTCGGCGAAGGTCGATCCGGCTGGGTCTTCAAGACCACGAGCGAGCACCTCGGCGCGCCCGTCGCCGTGAAGGTGTTTCGGCCCGAGCTCGTGGATGGAGCGGCGTCGCTCACGCGGTTCGCCCGCGAGGCGACCTTCCTCCACCGCGCTCTCGCGTCGCTCACGGATCGTCGCGGGCTCGCGCACGTGCTCGATCACGGCACGATCGAAAGCCCACGCGGCGCGCTGCCGTGCCTCATCCGCGAGTACCTGCCGGGGCAAAACCTCGCGCGGGTGATCGCCGCGCACGGCGGCTTCGGGCTGCCCGCGGCACGCGCGCGGCGCATCATGGGGCACGTGGCCCGGGGGCTCTTCGCCTCGCACGAGGCGGGCTGTGTGCATCGGGATCTGAAGCCCTCGCACGTGCTCATCGCGCAGGAGCGCGGCCAGGAGACGGCCCGCATCACGGACGGGTTCGTCACGCATCTCGGTCCCCAGGATCCGATGGATCCGCCGAACTTTCTCTACGGCGCGCCCGAGAGCTTCGGCCAGGTGCAGGGGCCGTTCGGGCCCGAAGCGGACGTGTACTCGTTCGCGGCCGTGTTGTACGAACTTCTCTGCGGGACCGCGGCGTTCGCGCCGAAGTCGGGCGAGCCGAAGCCGAAGGCGATCCTGCGCCTCGTGACGGGCGACCGGCCGCAGCTCGGCCGCGTGCGCGCGACGCTCCCGGCGGAGCTGCGGGATCGGCCGGATCTCGTGGTCGCGCTCGACCGCGAGATCGGCCGCGCGACGAGCACGAATCCGAACCAACGGCATGGATCGATCCGGGAGCTCTGGCTCGCGCTCGAGCCGCTCCTGCGCGAAGCGGTACGGCCGACCGCGAGCGGCGGGAGCGCGCCGGACGAGCCCGTGAGCTTCGACTCGGTCTTCCCGCGATCCACCGAGGGCGCGCGCCTCGCCGCCGCGATGCCCGTGCCGCCGCCCTCGGCCGCGCCCGTCGCCGCGCCGATGCCCGCGTGGGAGATGCTCGGCCCCGCGATCGCGGGCGAGCGGCTGCGCGCGGCGATGGTCGTCGAGGACGGCCGCGCGATCGTGGCGCTCGGCACGCGGGGCCTCTATCGGCTCGCGCACGGCGCGTGGTCTTTGGCGCCGCTGCCCGCGGGGCTCGACGTGCGGGCCGTGCGAGGTCTGTCGCGGCTTCCCTCGGGCGAGCTTCTTCTCTTCGGGGATACCGGGCTCTGCGCGGCCCTCTCGCCGCGCAGCGGGCTGCGGCGGATCCCGCTCCCGGAGCACGATCTCACGCTGCTCGCGGCGCACGCGGACGATCGGGGGATCGTGCTCGTCGGCGAGCGCGCCTCGCGACCGGGCGGCGTGGTGCTCTTCTTGCCGAACGAAGGCGCGAAGGCGACGCTCGCCGCGCCGGACAACGCGCGCTTCGCGGGCGTGACGCGCACGAGCAGCGGACACGTGATCGCGGTCGGCATGCAAGGCACGCTCGTGGAGATCAGCGAGCGCGGCGCGCGTGACGTGCCGTGGGGGCGCACGGGGCACCTCTACGCGGTCTCGGCGGGACCGGGCGGCGTCGCGTACGCGGTGGGCAGCGGGGGACATGCGCTCCGCGTCGAGCCTGGGCACGGCGGCGCGGTGGCGACGCTCGAGAGCGTGCAGACGACGCGGGATCTCGTGGGTGTCGCGGTCGATCCTTTGACGGGCGGCGCGTGGGCCGTGGGCGCGGACGCGCGCCTGCTCCAACGGCAGGAGGGCGGGTGGATCCGCGTCCCGCTCGATCCGTCGGTCACGAGCGGGCTTTTGCTGGTCTGGCCCCGCGCGCCGCGGATCCTCGTGGTCGCCGAGGATGGATCGGCGTTCTGCTGCTACGCGGGGGGCTGAGCGGAGGCGGTCGCCGGAAAGGCGAGCCTCTTGTCAAGGGGCTTCTCGCTATCGGCAGAGGTTCGTCGTCCAGACCGCCTTGCGCCAGTCGAACGCGACGAGGTCCGCCTTGCCGTCGCCGTCCACGTCGCCCGCGGCGCCGAAGGCCTGGTCCTCGAAGCCGGGAAACCAGATCCCCTGGCCGAGGCCGCCGGCGGCTCCGTAACCTTCCGCGAAGCTCGTCCCGGTCGAGAGGTTGACGTACCAGGCTGCGATCCACTGAAGATAACGAATCGCGTCGGCCTTCCCGTCCTTGTCGATGTCCGCGAAGAGCATATCGACGTCTTCGGTCCTGCCTTGCCGTTCGAACCACAACGTGGGCGGCTCGAACGAGCTCCCGGTCGAGCGCGCCACGTGCAAGAAATACCTCGGAGTGAACATATCGTCGCCCGAGAAGCTGATGGCGTCGGCCTTGCCATCGCCGTCCACATCGGCGAGGAATTGGCCCGCCGAACCTGCGCCGAATCCTTCGATCCAGGGCGCGGGCGTCGAAAAGGAGGTCCCTGTCGACAGCGCCACGGACCATCTCCCCGCCTCGTCATCGAACGACACGGCGTCGGCCTTCCCGTCGCCGTTCACATCGCCGACGAGCGGCCGTCTGTAGGGGTACCCGCCCGGCAATTGCTCGACCCAGATCGAAGGCTCGGCGAACGACGTCCCCGTCGAGCGCGCCACGGACCAGGTGCCCTCCTCGCTGACGGCGATGGCGTCCGCTTTCCCGTCTCCATCCACGTCCCCGACCGCGCCGTCTGCGGAGACGCCATGGTCCGCGCTCCATACCGAGCCTTGATCGAACGACGTGCCGTTCGAGAGCGCGACCTCCCAGGCGACGGGCGCCGAGTCGACGTAATGGAGGATGGCATCGGCCTTCTTGTCGCCGTCCACGTCGGCGATGTGCCAGCTCTTGTAGCCATCATCGAAGGCTGGGGACCCCTCCCAATCCGCTCCGAAGCCGTCGGCCCACCGATTCTCGCACCGCGCGCCCGGGTGCAACTTCTCGACGTCGCACCGCATGAGGACCGCCTGTCCGGCGGAGAAGTGGCTCCGGCATCCCGGAAAATAGGACATGAAGTTGCGAACATCGGGCGTCGATCCGTCGGCGCAATCCACGGCACACGAATTCGCGTCCATCGTACACTGACCTGGAAGCGCGCCGCCCGCGCACGAGAGGAGCGAGTCGCCGACGGGCCCCGGATCGTACGGCGTGTCCGCGACGAGGTCCCCATTGAGCTTCGGATCCTCGGGATAATCAGCGTTCTCGTAGCACTCATGCGTGTGGCTCAGGCCGAGAACGTGGCCGATCTCGTGCGTCAGCGTCTCCGGGTCCGAGAAGTCGCCGTGGAGATCACCGAACATCGCATACGTGTTGTATACGGTCATCATTGCGCCGCAATGATTCCCTTTGCCGCCGTACTTGTTGCCGTTCCCGAAGTCGATCGTGTTCACATAGAGGATCGGGATCGCGTCGTCGGAGAGCGAGCTCAGATCGCCCTCGCAGAGGGGGCTTGCGCCGTACGCGATGTCGTAGAGCGCGTCGTCCGGGGGGAGCGTCTCCACGTCCACCAGCAGGAACTGAATGTTGGCCGACGCGAGATGCGCATTGAGGGTGACCATGTCGAACATGGGCCGGGACGTCGGGACGGCCAGCTCCCCCGCGGCATTCGTGGCGATCCGCGCGCGGACGCGTAACGTCTTGTGCCCTGCGGACTGATCCCCGAGGGCATCACGCACCGCGGGGTTCGAGCAGTCGTCGGGCAGCGGCCTCGGCGGGGAATCAGGGACGTCGGATCCACACGCGGCGGCGAGCACCATCGCGGGACCGAAGAGAAGGATCGTGCGCTTGAGCATGCTTCAGGCCTCTTGCCCTTCCGGACTCGGTTCCTCCCCGCTCGCCGACTCCTCCGGCTCCGCCACCCGACCCGGACGCCGCCCCGACGGACGCACCTGCCGCGCCAGCGTGTCCTCCGCGACGAGGCGCAAGAGCCCCGAGAGACAACCCGCGGACCGCGCGAATACGTCGTCGTTGTGGGCCATCGCCGTGGCTTTCGCGTCACTCGCCGCCTGCGCCTCGCGCGCCTCGCGCGCAACGTCGGCGAGTGCTTGCTCCAGCGTCGCAATCGGCCCCAAGAGGTCGGATACCCACGCGGCCGGGTCGAGCATCACCCCCTTTCGTCGCGGCTTGGGCCAGGCACTCACGGGCCGCCCAAGCTCGTCGACGAGCCGCTTCGCCTTCGCCAGAATCGCCTTCGGCTCGACCTCGGTCTTGCCATCGAGCCCGAGCTCGCGCAACACAGCCGGGCCGTAAGCCGCTTCGAGGGTGCCGCGAATCTCCACGATTTCGCTCGTCAACCTCGCCGCCGCCTCGTCGCGCCGTTCACGCGGGCCCGCGTCGTCCGAAAGCTCCCTGTCGTACGCGTCGCTCTTCTCGACGAGCGCCGTATTCACCGCGCCGAGCCGCCTTCCAATGAGGTTCGCGACGAGCCCAACGTCAGGCATCACCTCGCCCGGCTTCAAATGCTCCGCAAAGATGGCTTGAAACTTCTGCTGCAACCGCACCGCATGCGTGTCCGCCGCCGACGCGACGAGCGCAACAGCGCCTTGTCGATCCGTAACCTGCTTTGCCATACGGCCAGTCCGCACGGGAAAGAGCGCACTGTCAAGAGCGAAGCCGCCGCGCTGGGGCGTTGCCCCAGGCCCCACCAGGGGCTATCCGCCCCTGGACCCGGACCAGCCAGGGGCTGGACCCAGGGTCGATGAACTGCGCGATGCGCAGTTCATCGAACAGGCTACGACCCTGCCAATCAAGACAGCCACGCTGCCCTTTCGATTGCCAACGGGCCCGTTGGAAGAACTGCGCGGAGCGCAGTTCTTCCACCCCGAGTCCAGGGCTTGCCCTGGTCCGGGTCGAGGGGCGGATAGCCCCCGCGGGGTCCGGGGCGGCGCCCCGGCGAAACGCCTCCTTCTGCCCTGGGAACACGCCCTCCGACATGCGAGAGTGCGGTTATGGTCTGCTCCGAACGACCCCATGCGTGCGCGCTTCTCGCGGGGATGCTCCTGATGGCGCCTGCCTCGTGCGCCTCTT
The DNA here is from genome assembly GCF_028435265.1 of Polyangium jinanense. GTDB lineage: Bacteria > Myxococcota_A > Polyangia > Polyangiales > Polyangiaceae > Polyangium > Polyangium jinanense. The sequence continues at coordinate 52,225 of NZ_JAGTJK010000036.1, forward strand.
CTCCCGGACCTGTCTTCCTATTGAGTGTCACGCACCCTGGAACGCCGCCGGAACCGTGCAAGGACAACACGGAGAACGCCTTTACGCTCCGCCCTGTCGACGGCCCGGGTATGGATACGTGGGTGATGCCACGCGTCACCCTCGGCGGGGACCACGTCAAACTCCTCGCCGTGGGCGGTGACGACCGCGTCACGCCTGGCATTGGCTACTTTGCGACGCGTGACGGCAAGCGCATGTTCACCGTAGGCCACGGGCTATTTGTGTGGGATGTGGCCGACTTGACGCTCCGTCGCGTGATTGATCTCCCGCCGGGTGCCGAACTGTGGCCCCTCATGATCACGCCGGACGGGCGCACAGGGATCTTCAAAACAAAGACAGGGTTTCGCCGCGTCGACCTCATGAGCGGAGAAGGAACCGACGAAGACAAAGACGCGGTGTGGACCATGCCGCTCATTAATGATAAGCTTTCCAATTATCCGCAGCCACCGATCACCAAATTTCCTCGCCCCGCGCTCGATGGATATGTGAGTTCCGAGTGGAACTTCACGAGCGTCTTCCGGTTCGCCGAGGTGCACCCCAAGGCGCTGACCAAGGTCCTGAACTCTCAAAAACCTCCGGCGCCGCGAGCGTGGCTTTTCCCCGATGGGGAGCGGTGGCTCAGCCTGCAAGGATTCAACAATTCCCCCGAGGTCGAGGTCGGTCGCGTTTGGGTGAAGACGACCTGGGTTGCCGATCGCTGGGAGCTCTCCGTGAATCCTCTCTCAACCGAGGCTTCCACCGGACCCATCCGGCTGGTCGTGAACGGGAGATCGGCGCTGGTCGACGTGGCGCCAAGTGCGAATGGTCGCGCTCTCGCGGCGCTGACCACGGGCCTCCGCGTGTGGTCCACGGACACGGGCGAGCTTTTGGGCGAAGTCGCCGACGTGGGAGGAGCCGACAAGGTCGCGCTCTCCCCGGACGGAAGCGCCGCCGTGACATGGTTTTCCCGGCATTTCGAAGAAGCTTTGTCCCGTGGGCTGCCGAGCGACCTCAAATACAAGGCGTCCGCCGGTTTCGTGACCGTCTGGGATGTGCGCTCCGGAAAGCAGCGCTGGCGGAAGAACCAGGGCTTCTTTCGTGACATGGAATTCACGGGCTCCGGGCGTTATCTCTTCCAGACGATCAAACAGGACATTACCATCATCGACGCGAGCACAGGTCGCGAAAAATTCAAGCCGGATGTCCTCATCCATAGTGTTCTTCCGGGCTCGGATATTCTCGTGACGAGGGCCGACGCCAGAGAACGCCTTGGCTTGTTGTCCATCGACACGCAGTCCTACTTGACGAGCGCTCCCGGGGGCGAGGTTTTTGCCCTGCTTCCAGGGGCCACGCACTTCGTCGCGACAATGAGCAGGTATGGCAACGGCACAAAAATGCTCGGCGATGGGAAATGCGTGAAGCTGAGGGTTCCAGAGAACGCCCAAATAACTTTCGTGAAACATTGGACGGGCAACGAATCACTCTCGGCCGAGATTAAAATCGGAGAATATACGATGAACTCGTGGGGGGGAAAACCCAGCTCCCTCGCGATCTGGCGGGCAAACGATGGTGCCTTGACGACCCTGCTGAGAACCGCAGGCGGAGGCAGATTCTTCTATGACCATTCAAATGATATTCCCCCAGAATTGGAGTACCGTTCACCCCCAAAGCCGGGGGGCTACTTCCCGATTGATCCCATCACCGGAGGCGTAGGTCCCTTTCGCCATGCCGAGGAGAAAAATTACGCCGCCGAACACACGACCAAGGTAAGCGTGAAGCTCGAGGATGCAGGCCCTCCCGTGCCGATGGAAGCGTTGACGAGCTCCGTGACCAAGACGCGGAGGGGTACCCTCGCCCTGATAAGGGGATCATCCGACCCGTTCTGGGTATTGAATCAGTCCGATGGGCATGCGGTGAAACTCTCCGGGCACTGGCCTCGTTTCGGATGGTTCTGGAAGACGCAGTTTTCGCCCAGCGGCAATCTCATAGCTGTCGTGCCCACGTTGTTGCCCTGGGAAGAGAGCCAGAGGTTGCTCATTTACGATACGCGGACAGGTGCGTTGCTCGCCGAAATGGACTTCGGCCCGCGTTTCGATCAAGCGGAGATGATCGCGTTCGCCGATCCAGCTCGCGAGCTTCTCGTTTACACGCAACGGGGCGCTCTCTTTCGCTTTTCCCTCGACGAGTCGTTTCCGCCTTGACGTCGGAGAAGCCCCTCTCCTCCCCGAGAAGCTCCCCCCTCGCCGCGGGAAACACCCTTCCACCTCACAGGATCCCACCCCCCGCCCGCGCCCCCTCCCTTCCCTCTCGCGCCCAACACCCCCTCGCCCCGCCCACCTCGGCTGCCACTCGCTCACCGAGCCCCCTCGCCCTCCTGAACTCCCTTTCCTCCCCCTTCACGTCCGACCGTGACGTTCGCCACACTACTGTCGCTTGACCCTGCGAAGCCCCCTGACTACGTATCGCGCCGTTCAACACTTTTTCCAGGAGTCTCCGATGGCGACGAGGATTGCAATCAACGGGTTCGGCCGGATCGGTCGCTGCATCGTGCGCGCGCTCGTCGAGCGCGGCGAGAAGGATCTCGAGATCGTGGCGATCAACGATCTCACCGACGCCGGCACGCTCGCGCACCTCTTGCGCTTCGACTCCATTCATCGCGAGTTCCGCGCGGCGAAGGTGAGCCACGGCGACGGCTACATCGCGCTCGACGACAAGCGCATCCAGGTCCTCGCGAAGAAGGATCCCGCGGAGCTGCCGTGGAAGGACCTCGGCGTCGACGTCGTCCTCGAGTGCACGGGCCTCTTCACCGACAAGTCGAAGGCCATCGCGCACCAGAACGCGGGCGCCAAGCGCGTCATCATCAGCGCGCCTGCCAAGGGCCACGACCTCACCGTCGTCATGGGCGTCAACGAGGGCCAGTACGATCCGGCCAAGCACAGCGTCATCTCGTGCGGCTCGTGCACGACGAACTGCCTCGCGCCGGTCGCGAAGGTCATCCTCGACAACTTCGGGATCGTGCGTGGCCTCATGACGACGATCCACTCGTACACGAACGACCAGCACATCCTCGATCTCCCGCACCGCAAGGGTGATCTGCGCCGCGCGCGTGCAGCGGCGGTGAACATGGTGCCCTCGTCGACGGGCGCGGCGAAGGCGCTCAGCGAGGTCATCCCGGAGCTCAAGGGCAAGTTCGACGGCCAGGCGATCCGCGTCCCGACGGTTGACGTCTCGCTCGTGGATCTCACGGTCGAGACGGAGAAGCCGCTCTCGAAGGACGCGATCCACGACGCGATGAAGCGCGCGGCCGAGGGCCCGATGAAGGGCATCCTCGAGTACACCGAGCTCCAGCTCGTCTCGGGCGACTACATCGGCAACCCGCACTCGAGCATCTTCGACGCCACGCTCACGCAGCACATCGGCGACAGGTTCGCGAAGATCTTCTCCTGGTACGACAACGAGTGGGGCTTCTCGAACCGCATGATCGACCTGGCCAAGCTCATGGCCGCGAAGGGCGTGTGAGACCATGAAGCTCACCGGCATTCGCTCGATCGAGGACCTCGCCAAGGACTCCGGACTCGCCAACAAGCGCGTCTTCATCCGCGTCGACTTCAACGTCCCGCTCGACAAGAAGACGGGCGCGATCACCGACGACGCGCGCATCCGCGAGTCGATCCCGACGATCAAGCTCGCCGTCGAGGCGGGCGCGAAGGTCATCCTCGCCTCGCACCTCGGACGACCGAAGCCGGGCAAGCACGAGGGCTGTTCCCTCGAGCCCGCCGGCGCGCGCCTCGCGGAGCTCACGGGCTACGAGGTGCACCTGACCGACGACTGCGTCGGCGACGGCCCGAAGAAGGTCACGCACGACCTGCGCGCGGGCCAGGTTTGCCTCCTCGAGAACCTCCGCTTCCACGAAGAGGAAGAGAAGGACGACGAGAACTTCGCGCGTCAGCTCGCCGAGCTCACGGACATCTACGTCGACGACGCGTTCGGCGCGGCGCATCGTGCGCACGCCTCGGTGCACGCCCTGCCTCGCATGATCCGCGATCGCGCCGCGGGCCTGCTCATGCTGAAGGAGCTGCGCTCGCTCGCTCGGCTGCTCGATCGTCCCGAGAAGCCGTACGTCGCGGTGCTCGGCGGCGCGAAGGTCTCGGACAAGATCGCCGTCGTCGAGTCGCTGCTCAACGTCGTCGACACGCTCTGCATCGGCGGCGCCATGGCGAACACGTTCCTCGCGGCGCAAGGCAAGAAGGTCGCGTCGAGCAAGATCGAGGACGACAAGCTCCCGCTCGCCCGCACGATCCTGCAGAAGGCGCGTGATCGCGGCGCGTCGGTCCTCCTGCCCGTCGACGTCGTCGTGGCCAAGAGCCTCGACGCGCAGAACGGCACGGCCGTGAGTGTCGACGCGATCCCCGACGGGACCATGGCGCTCGACATCGGCCCGAAGACGGTCGAGCTCTTCGGGAACGCGATCCAGCGCGCGAAGACCGTCTTCTGGAACGGTCCGATGGGCCTCTTCGAATCGAAGCCGTTCTCGAACGGCACCTTCGAGATCGCGCGCATCATGAGCCGCGCCGATGGCTTCACCGTCGTCGGCGGCGGCGACAGCGCGGCGGCCGTGCGCGCGGCGGGTGAGGAGATCGCGAAGGGCATGGGTCACATCTCGACGGGCGGCGGCGCTGCGCTCGAGCTCATCGAGGGCCGCAAGCTGCCGGGCGTCGAGGCGCTTCGTTCGGCCGTGGCGGAGGAAGCGTCGTGAACGTCGCGCGCCGCCCTCTCATCGCGGGCAACTGGAAGATGAACGCCGGCGGCCAGGATGCATGCAGCCTGGCCGTCAGCGTGGTCGAGGCGGCGCGCCGCTCGGCCCGCGTCGACGTCGTGATCTGCCCGCCGTTCACGGCGCTCGCCGCGGCCGCACACGAGCTCTGGGAGTCGAAGAGCGCGGTCATGCTCGGCGCGCAGAACATGCACCCCGAGCCCGCCGGCGCCTTCACCGGCGAGATCAGCGCGCCGATGCTCAAGGACTCCGGCGCGACCTGGGTCATCCTCGGTCACAGCGAGCGCCGGCAGCTCTTCGGCGAGACGGACGAGTTCATCGCGCGAAAAATCGCCGCCGCGATCCGCGCCGAGCTCCACCCGATCGCCTGCGTCGGCGAAACCCTGGAGGAGCGCGAAGCTGGAAAGACGCTCGAGGTCGTCGAGCGCCAGACGCGCGCTTTCCTGGACGAGCTCGGCAAGCGCCCTGGCTTCGGGGTCATCGCGTACGAGCCGGTCTGGGCGATCGGGACGGGCAAGGTCGCAAGGCCCGAGGACGCGCAGGAGGTCCACGCGAAGATCCGCGAACTCTGCGCGAGCGTCTCGGAGGAGCTCGCCGCCTCCACGCGCATCCTCTACGGCGGCAGCGTGAAGGCTGACAATGCCGAGGGCCTCCTCGGGCAGGCGGACGTCGACGGTGCCCTCGTCGGCGGCGCCTCCCTCGACGCGTCTGGCTTCGGCAAGATCATCGACAGCGCCGAGCGGCTGGCGGAAGCCGCTGAACGAGGGTAGAACGTCGCCGTGCGCCGATGCTGACCACTCTGCTCAACGTCATCCACGTCATCGTTTGTATCTTCCTGATCCTCGTGGTGCTCCTGCAGCAGGGCCGCGGCGGAGGCCTCGGCTCGTCGTTCGGCGGCGGCGCGCAGGTCTTCGGCGGCCGCGGCGCGGGCAACTTCATGACGCGCCTCACCGCGATCTGCGCCGCGATCTTCATGCTCACCAGCATGTCCCTCGCGTACCTGTCCTCGGCGGGTGATCGCGAGCTCAAGCAGTTCGAGACCTCGCAGCCGAAGTAATTCCGCGCCCGAGGCGGATCCACTTGCCCGCGTTGCTAGAGAGGCGCGATCTCGGCCTCGTTGCGCTCGTCAAGGTGACCGCGGTGGCGATCGTGATCGCCACGGGCTTCCGCGCCGTCAGCGACGACGACTTCGCGCGGGTCGTCATCGCGCAGGACTTCGCCCACACACCGAAGCTCGATCCGACCGGCACGAGCTGGCTCCCCTTCCCGTTCTGGATCACGGGCGCCGCCATGATCGGCGCGGGACGTACGCTCCTCGTCGCGCGCGTCACGGCGTTCGTCCTCGGCGTCCTCTCGGCCGTGCTCGTCGCGCTCGCGGCCGAGCGCCTCACGAAGAACAGAACGGCCGCCCTCCTCGGCGCCGTCCTGGCGGCCGTCTTCCCCTGGAGCGCGCGCCTCGGCGTCGCCACCGTCCCCGAGCTCCCCACCGCCGCGCTCGCCCTCTTCGCGATGGCCTCCCTCGTCGGCCCACGCGAACCTCGCGCGCGCCTCTTCGGCGGCCTCGCGCTCCTCGGCGCCACCCTTTCTCGGTACGACGTCTGGCCCATCGCGGCCGCGTTTGCTGCGCTCACCGGCCTCGACGCCCTCCGCGATCGCGAACGCTCCGGCAAACACCGCGTCCTCTTCATCCTCGCGGCGGCCCTCGCGCTCCTCGGCCCTCTGCTCTGGGTTCTCTGGAACCACTTTGCCCGCGGCAGCGCCTTCGACTCCCTCGATCGCGTCGCCGCCTATCGCCGCGCCCTCGGCGGTGATGCCGACGCGCTTCTCGCGCGCCTCTTCGCCTACCCGGTCGCGATGGCCCGCCACGAGCCCGAGCTCTTCAGCGCGCTCGCCATCCTCCTCGCCCTCGCCGCGCTCCCTTCGCTCCGCGCATGGGCCCGCGAAACCCTCCGCCCTTATGCGCGCCCGCTCGCTCTCGCCCTCTTCCAGCTCGTCACCCTCTCGGCGGCGCTCGTCAAGGACGGTGCCCCGACCCATCACCCCGAGCGTGCCCTCCTCGTTGGCCTCCTCCTTTGCGCGCTCCTCGTCGGGGACCTCGCGGCCACGTTGCTCCCGCGCGCCGGCCGCAATGCCCGCCTCGGCGCTGGCGCGGCGGCCATTGCTCTCCTCGTCTTCAGCCTCGTCATCGTCCGCCGCTGGTTCCGCGGTGAGGACTTCGTCCCGCGCACGGACGAAGTCGCCATCGGCGCCGCCGCGCGCGAGCTCGTCCCCCCGGGCGAGCGTATCCTCGTCGAAGTCCGCGATTACGGCCATTTCGCCATCACGGCCGCCCTCGGCCGCCCCGAGGACGTCGTCCTCGATCGCGACCTCGATCCTCGCAAACCCGCCTCCGCCTCGACCTTCGACGCCCCCGACGGCCTCCCGCGCCGCCTCGCCGAAGCCCGCGCGCGCTTCCTCCTCGGGCGCACGGCGAGCCCTGCGGCGGCCGTCCTCGGCCCGCCGCGCGCCGTGCATGGCCCGTTCGGGCTCTGGGAGCAAGGGAGCCGCTGATTGATGCAAGCTCCTTTCGTGCACCCTTCCTCCTATGTCGACGAGCCTTCCTCCATTGGCGAAGGCACGCGCATCTGGCATTTCTGCCACGTCATGCCGGGCGCTCGCATTGGCAAGCGCTGCGTGCTCGGCCAGGGTGTCTTCGTCGCGAGCGGCGTCATCGTCGGGGACGACGTCCGGATCCAGAACAACGTCTCCCTTTACGAGGGCACGATCGTCGAGGATTCGGTCTTTCTCGGCCCTTCGTGCGTCCTGACGAATGTCACGAACCCGCGCGCGGAAATCGATCGCCGCGGCCTCTATGAAAAGACCTTGATCCGCCGCGGCGCGACCATCGGCGCGAATGCGACGATCCTGTGCGGCACGACCATCGGCCGGCATGCCTTCGTCGGCGCGGGCGCGCTCGTCACGCGCGACGTCCCCGATTATGCGCTCATGACGGGCGTCCCTGCGCGGCGCACGGGGTTCATGAGCCGGCACGGGCAGAAGCTCGGCAGGCCTGGGCCCGATGGGATCATGATTTGTCCGGAGAGTGGATATCGATACCGGATCGAGGAGGGGCTCGTCCGTTGCCTGGATCTTCCCGAGGATGCGCCCTTGCCGTCGGGCGGGCGCGACCTCGGGAAGCCGTACGTGCGATCTTGACGGAGTGAGGGCGGTTCGGGGCTATTTGCTGCCGCCGAGGCCCTTGCCGAGGCCCTTGAAGAAGTCGTCGACGACGTTCTGGAAGCCCTTCATGCCGGCACCTGCGACGCAGCCCATGGCTTCGCCGCAGGTCTTGGCGTCGTCGACGCACTGGATGCCCTTGTCGACCGGCTCGTCGCCGGCGACCTTGCGCCACTGCTCGACCTCCTCGACGCACTTGTCGAGGTCGTCCTTCGTCCCGTTTTTTTCACCGCAGAGATCGGCGATACGCACGCAGGCAGCGCGCTCGGGCTTCTTCATGTAGGCGAACGCTGCCACGCCGGCGCCGCCGCAAACACCGAGTGCGAGAACAACCGCGAGAGTTTTGCTCATTTGGTTCTCCGGGAGAGCCAGGTCTCTTTGCGCACGGCGCGAGGTCGCGTCAAGCGCACGGGGACCGATTTTCAGCCGAATCCTGCTTCAGCAACGCGATACATTTACGTCGCCGCGCGACGATTAGTTTGGCTGGTAGAAGGCGACCGAACGAAGATCCGCGCATTCCTGGGCGCCCGTATCGCGGCTGAGGATGTAGATGGGCAGGTTCGTGGGCCAGGGGGTCGCCACCACGTCGCTCACCTCGAAGTTCCCCCCGGACGCGTTCTTCAGGGAGAGGAATCGCCCTGCGCTCGTGACCTTGGCCTCCACCACGAGCTCCTGGTCCCGGCTCCACGTGACGCCCGTCGGGCCCGCGAGCTGATTGTCGTCCGATTCGAGGACCACCTTCGAGTTCTTGAGGTCGAGCCAAAGACCGAATCTGTTCGACATGTAGAGGAGGTGGTGCTCGTCGGATACGTTCTCCGTCGACGCGTAGTTCGGCGCGATCTTCAAGATCACGTGGAAAGAGCCTCCCGGCAGGAGGGACGCGGCGAAGCTCGTGCGCAGGATGTCGGCCTCGCGCGTCCGCTCGGCTTCCAGCGTGGGGATGTAGCTCGACGGGTATTTCACGTTGAGCTCGTGCTGCGCCCCGTACGCGAAAACGGACTTGTCCGCGAGAATCGGGAACGGATCGCCGTCGCTATCGCCCCGCGTCTCCAGTCGAAAGTAGCCGCTGACATTCGAGAGCTCGTAGCGTCGCCACGCCATTCCATCGTTCACATCGATCACCGCCGAGGTCGGCCAGTTCTTGTCGGGGTCGGGATCCACGACCAACCGCGAGAACGGCCCGAACATCCCGTTGCCCTTGAGCCAGGCCGTGGAATAGCCGGTCCCGCCCGTCGTCGTGTACGAGGATTGTTTCCCGCTGAGCGATGGGGGGGAGTCGAACAGGACCGCCTGCATTTCGTTTGCCGGATCCGACTGGCCGGAGACTTCGCCCATGCCGTACGTCGTGTTCTTGTCCCAGCCCGTCCCCTTCCATGAATCGCTGTTCCTGAGCTTGTTCGTCCGCACGCTCTCCACGCTGAGCCCCCAGCCCTTGCCCACGTTGCGCGGACGCGCGGCATTCGCGCCGTAAGGCCGTCGAATGGAGTGCGGGCCAAACTGCGACGTCCGATTGATCGTGTCGCATTTGATCTCCAGCCACCCGTCCGGGAACGAATACGTCGGAGGCGTCGAGGCCCCGAGGTCCGGCTGCGTCGCCGCCCATTCCCGGATGACCACCGGCCCGCCGCCCGCGCCGCCCGTTCCGCCGGCGCCCATTCCACCGGCGCCCATTCCACCCGTGCCGCCCATTCCACCCACCGCGACCCCGCCCGCGCCGCCCGTCCCACCGACGCCGCCCGTCCCGCCCGGTCCCACGGACGCGCCGTCACCGCCGCTCCCGCCTGCGGACGACGACGACGCTTGTCCCGGCGGCGCCGACCCTAGCTCATCGAGGCCACACCCGCCGAGCCAGACGCCCGTCACGAGCGCAGCGATGCCGGAGATTCCAAGGGAAGCAAGGCCGCGACGCCCGCGGCAAGACGCACGTTCCATGACCAGCGATCCTCGGCGGAACACGGCCCGGCGTCAACGAACGCGCGGCGACATCTCGCGCCCCGGCGGTCGATCGTTCTGCGATACACTGGCGCCACGCCCGCACGCCCGGATCACGAGCTTCGGATGCCTCCCACTTCCCGACCGAGCCCCAGCCGAGATCGCGGAAGGCCTGGCTCGGTGCGCGCCCTCGCCGCCCTCGTCGCCTTCACCGTCGCGAGCTCCGCGCTCGCGCTCGGCGGCGTCCACGTCCGTGTCGTCGCCCTCCTCGCGCCCTTCGCCTTCGTCGCCGCCGCGCTCGCGCTTCGCCGCGAGCAAGAGCGCAAGGGATCGATCTCCCTCGCCTTGCCCGCGATCCTCGCGATCGCCCTCGCCGCGTACACGCTCCTGCAAGCCGTGCCCTTGCCCATGGCCGTGCTCGAGCGCATCGCGCCGGGCAACGCCGACGTCTGGTCGCGCGCGCTCCTGCCCTTCGGCGAAGCGGGCCCGCGCTTCGCGAGCCTGTCGCTCGATCCGGGCAGCACGCTCGTCGAGGCCCTGAAGTGGTCCTCCTACGCCGCGATCTTCACCGCCTCGGCGGCCGTCTCCGCGCGTCGCGGCGCGGCCACGGGCATCACCACCGTCTTCGCCTCGGCCCTCGCCGTCGCGCTCGTCACGGTCGTGCACGGCCTCGCGGGCATGACCAAGGTCTACGGCTTTTATACGCCGTCGGTCTCGCTGCCGCCGTGGCACGTCGGACCGCTCATCAACCCGAACACCCTCGCTGGGTACCTGAACCTCGGCGCGCTCGCGGGCATGGGCCTCGTGCTCATGCACGATCCGATCGCGCCGCGCTGGCTCGTCGCTTCGGGCATCGCGTTCCTCGTCGCCGTCGACGTCACCTCTGCCTCGCGTGGCGGCGTGATCGCCTTGATCCTCGGCGTCCTCCTGCTCGCGCTCCTGCTCCGGCTCCGCGCCGCGCGCCGCGGCGCGAGCGCCCGCACCACCGACCCCTCGCTCCGCTTTCTCCTCGGCGGCGCGCTCCTCGGCGGCGCTGCGCTCGCGCTGCTCGGCGGCACGCGCGACACGTGGTTCGAGCTCTACGACAAGAACCTCGACAAACTCCAGATGGTGCTCTGGGCGCTGCCCGTCTTGCGCGAGCACCCGATCTTCGGCATCGGTCGCGGCGCCTTCGAGAGCGTCTTCCCCGCGTACCGCGAGAGCTCGGGCCACGTCGTCTTCGCGTACGTCGAGAACTTCCCGGCGCAGTGGCTCGTCGAGTGGGGCGCGCCCGTCGCGCTCGCGGCGCTCGTCCTGTTCGCTTGGGCGCTCGCTCCCTCGCGCCTCGGCGCCTTGCGCAGCCGACTCGCGGCGTCTGCGTTCACGGGCGTCGTCGTGGTCCTCCTCCAGAACCTCGCCGACCTCTCGCTGGAGATCCCCGCCGTCTGCTTCGCGCTCGCGACGGTACTCGGCTCCTTGTGGGGCGATCGCGCGCGCTCGCGCCCGTCCGGCGGCCTTGCTGCGAAGGCCCCGGGCAAGCTCGCGCGCCTCGCGCCGGCCCTCACGCTCCTCGTTGGCCTCGCGCTCGCCGCCGCATCGTTCCGGTTCGGCCATCCCGACGTCGGTGCCGAGCGCGACGCGATCCGCAAGACCTACGACGCGACGAACCCTGCGGATCCCGCCGCGCACGACGCGCTGAAAGGCGCGCTCCGCGCGGCGATGCGCCGCCACCCGGCCGAGCCTTATTTCCCGCTCATCGGCGCGCTCGCGGCCTACCAGGGCAAACGCGAGAGCGCGCTCCCGTGGCTGCAACGCACGCTCGAACGAGGCCACGTCAACGGCCGCGCGCACCTTTTGCTCGCGCAGGTCCTCACGAGCCGCGGCGCGCGCCGCCAGGCCTTGCTCGAGCTGCGGATCGCCGTCACGCAAGACGGCTCGCTCGTCGGCCCCGCGGGCGTGTTCGCGGCGCGGATCTCGAAAGATTACGACGAGCTTTCCGGCGCCGTTCCCGAAGGCAAAGCCGGCGCGCCCATGCTCGACGAGCTCGCGGTGCAAGCACGCAACGCCGGCCATGCCGCGCTGAGCGCGCGCCTCGACGCCGAGGCAATCGCGCGAAACCCCGGCGCCCACGGCCCCCGCGTGCGCGCCGCGAACGCCCAGCTCGACGCGCTCGCGAAGGGCACGTGTGACGACCGCGCCCGCTGCGCGCGCGAGATCGAAGCCCATGCGGCCGCGCTCGAATCCGCGTTCCCCGGGGACTTCGTGGCCGACCGGATCCGCGCAGAGTTGCTCGTCACCGAGGGCAAGAGCGAGGACGCCGAGGCCCGTCTCGCGGCGCGTTGTGCGCGGGTCATGGATCGCGTCGGATGCCTGCGCGCCCGCATCGAGATCGCCTCCCGCGTCCCCGGCATCGCGCGCATCGACGCGGCCAGCAAAGACCTCCTCGCCGCGACGTGCCTCTCTGCATCCGCCTGCGCCGAGACCGCGTCCTTCCTCGCGCGCATCCGCGAGAACCGCGGCGACAGCGGCTCCGCGCTCACGCTCTACGCCCGCGCAGCCCGCGAGGAACCGACCGAAGCCCGCTGGCTCGCGCTCGCGGACGCCGCGAGCCGCGCGGGCGCGCATGCGCAGGCGGCGGATGCGCTCGAACGGGTGGCGCAAAAACGAGGAATGACGGAGGAGCTGCGGAAGCGGATTGCGGAGGAGCGGGCGCGGGCGCTGGGCGCGCACTAGCGAGGGGGGAGCTGCTGGGAACGCTCAGCGCCCTTTGTTCGCAACGAGCAGGGCAGCGAGGTCTGCCGCGGAGAGATCAAGAGCCATGTCCGTGAGTCGGGTGGCGCCCTCCTTGCGGAGCTGCGTGGCGAGGTTCTCACGCTCGTCGCTGGTCAACGGCCGGGCGAGCCGTCGCTCGAACAGGCGCACAACGGGTTCGAGGCTTCCTTCCGCGCGCCCTTCCTCTCGCCCTTGCTGCACGTACTTGCGGGCGAACTCGCTTTGATACTCATAGTTCGGGATGCTCATGAGCTTCTCCAGGGCCATCCGGGCAGCTTCGCCCAGGGAAAATAGCACGAGATCCGCGTAAAGCTTCGCGCGCTCCGCATCGAGCCCCGCGCCCGCGGCGAGCGCCGCGACGGCGATGGGAATCCCTCCCTCCGTTCGTCCGTGCGCGAGGGCCGAGAGGACCGAGAGCTCCGGCCTTTCCTTGGCTTCGTCGATGTCCTTCACGACCGGCACCCCCTCGGGTCCCAGGACCAGAGGCGTGAGGGAAGCCTGTCCAGGGCCGAGCACGATCGGCTGGGAAAGACGCGCCGCGAGCGCCGCGTCGGGCGTGACGATCAGCAAGCACGCGGGGCAACGGTAACGCGCTCGCGCCCCGGCGACGTACGCAGGCCAGGCGAAGGGCTTGTCCGGATCCCACTGGAGCTGGGCTTCGACGATGATGACCAGGACAGGTTGATCATCGAGGAGCAAGACAAGGAGATCGGCGCGAAGCTCCCGCGGAATGATGTTCGTCAGATCCGCCGAGGCAATCCGGGCCTCCGTGAACGGTGGCAGCGGGATGTGCAGGGCCTCGTGGAGGAGCTCCGCCGCCAGGACGGGACGGTTGCGGAAGAGCTCGATGATCGCCTCGTGCAAGAGGGAAGGCACGAGGGCGCTCTACTGCGAGAGCGCGGCGAGGACAAGGGATAGGTTCGTCGGGGAACGAATCGGTTTTACCGGAACGTTGCTGCTGCGGTCGTGGAGGACATGACCTGCACGTCACGCACCGCTCGAGGATGGCTCGTAGCGCGCCACCCACACGCGGAACTGCAGCTCGCCGAAGATGAAACGGGGCGCCGCGAAGCCTGCCTGGGCCAGGAGCGCGAAGACCTCGGCATCCGAGGCCGGGATCCGCATCGATGCCATTGCCTTCCGTCGGTGCTCCGCCGCCTCGGGCGGCCAGCCATTCGCGACGAGCCGCTGCTCCTCGACGGCCCTGAGCAGCGGCTCGTTTCCAACCCGACAACCGATCACGAAGTGCGCCCCCGGCACGAGCCTCCCGGCGATCTCCCGCAGCAGTTCGATACGCGCCTCATCGTCCGGAAGATGGTGCAGGACGCCGATCATCTGCGCGCCGTCGAACGAAGGCCCGCGCGGGAGATCGCGGAGCTCGCAGGCATGCAAGCTCGTCCGTTCCAGAAGACCTGCCGCCGCGAGCTTTTCTCTGGCAATGGCGATCATCTCCGGCGAGGGATCGACGCCCGTGAAATGAAAGTCGGCTCCTGCGTGGCGCGCGAACGGCTTCACCTCGCTCCCGGTTCCGATGCCGACCATCAAGAGCGACGCGGCCTTCTGGCCCGAGAGCGCCGCGACGAGCACCTCCGCGGCGACCTGGTGCATGGCATCGTAGCCCTCCATCGAGAGGCGCACCTGGCTGTCGTATTTCAATGCACGCTCGCGCCCGAAGATCACCGCATGTTTTCCGTGCTCGTCCGTTTTCATGACCGCTCTCCTTCGACCGACGGTCATCGGACCGCCTGCAAGCGAGAACGTAGTGCTCTCCGCGCGGGCACGACAGGGCGGGGCTTTCGATCCGATCGGCGGATTTTTCTGCCTGGGCGAGCACCCCACCCTGACGTCCCGGAGCTGCTCCGGCGCATCGAGCCTTGAGCCAATGGGACCAGCCGTGTAGCCTCGGCTCGTCGGAGCGCGGAAAGGCCCATGGCAAACCCCCAAGCTTTCCTTCGCGACCTGCGGACCGCAAACGCAGGCAACCACGTCGAGCTCGGTCGACCCGCGGGGAGCACGATTTCGTCGCGTTTGGCGGGCTCGTCGTGATCCCCAGACCAGGTACCACGCCACCAGCATGACGCACACACCGCCGGAGCTCGAGCTCCCTTGTTTACCTCACCTCGCAGACATGAAAACTGCATTGGAGATTGTATGGCCTGGTTCGCGGATCTGAGCCCGTACGAGAATCCGAAAAGGGAAGCGGAGGACGACACGAGCGCGCCGGCGCCGCCCATCCTCAACATCGGCTGGCTCGAGCCTGGGCATTCGTTTCCCGTAGGGTCCGTGTCCACCGCATTCCTCGTGCGGCTCGCGGTCCTGGTGACGCGTGCTCGAACGGTGCTCTCGCGCCGCAATCATACCTGCGCGTTCGTCCACAAAAAGCCGATCATCGGAACCGGCGAGATCCGCGTGGTCGGAGACGACAGAACGAGGTTCGCCGCGCCGGTGATGATTCACCACTACGTCGCGGAGCATGGCTACCGGCCGCCGGACGCCTTCATCGCCGCGGTCCTGCGCACGTCCGGCCTCTCCTGGGAACGGGCGTACGAGGAGGACCTCTGCGCGAGCTGCGGCCTCGCCTTGCAAATCAAGAAAAAGCACAAGGTCTATCGCGAGGACGAGACGGGTATCGAGTCCTTCGTCCAGGGCTTTTGCGGCGGCTGCGGCGTTTCCTATCAACGCCGCGCGCCGCTGCCGGGCGGCGAACGCGTGGCGATCCTGCGCGCGCTGGAGCAGCTTCGGGCCCCCGACCCCGACACGCGCATCGAGGCCGCGACCGATCTGTCCTATCTTCGGGGCCAGGATTCCATTCCGCAGCTCGTCGCGCTCCTGCATGACGCGCACACAGGGGTGCGGCGCGCAGCCATCATGGCGCTCGTCAAGCTGAAAGCGGATGAGGCCATTGTGCCGCTCATCGAAAACCTCGAGCGCCCGAATGAAATCCCGCTCGATGCGACGGTGAGGCTACTCGCTGGCCTGGGCGCAGGCGCCGTCCTCCGCGCCCTCGTGGCTCCCCTCCGGCATACGGATACGGCCGTCCGCAGCGCCGCCGTCGAAGTGCTGGAGCGAATCGGAGGCGAGGCGATCGAGGCATTGCTGATGGAGCGCCTCGACGACCCGGATCCCTCGATCCGGCGGCAAGCCCTCCGGGCGCTGTCGGGTCGCGTCGAGCGATGGGAACGCCGGCTCCTCAGCGAGGACTACGACGGCGCGGCTCCATTCATCGATCCACGCGCGCCGCTCGACGATGCGTGGTTATCCCAGGCCGCGTCACGAATGCAAGTCCCCATCGAGGAGGTGCGCGGCCGCGTCGAGGCGCTCGCGCCGCGATTCGGCATTCCGCTCCGGTGGCGGGATCGCGGCTGAACAGGAGCTGCGTGCGGACCGGCAGTCCCGACGGGTCCCATCCCCTCTCCACGGCCTGGCCGGAGGCATCTTTTGCGCTACCTATTGCCGGCATGACCGACCTCCTCTTTACGCCGTCGGGCGTCCGGTTGCGTCGTCACTCCAACCGCTCCGGAGACCTCAACTGGCTGCTCCTGCCGGGAGGACCTGGCATCGGGTCGGAAAGCCTCGAAGGGCTGGCCGACATCCTGGATGTGCCGGGGGCCATCTGGCTCGTCGATCTGCCTGGAGATGGCTCCAATCGCGCCCCTCCAGGGAGCCTGGGAAGTCCTTTTGATGCCTGGCCCCAGGTCGTGGCCGAAGCTGCCAGGGCGCTCCCGCGCGTCGTCTTCGCCGGACATTCGACCGGGGGCATGTATCTGCTTTCGACGCCCGAACTGGAACCGCACCTCGAGGCCCTGGCGCTTCTGGACACCGCTCCGGACGCCCTCTGGTATCCTCGTTTCGTGGAGATGACCCGGGCGAATCCGTTGCCCGATGTCGAGGCGGCGACAGCGATCTATGAAGCGGATCCGCGCGACGAGAACATCGCCGCGGTTGCGGTGGCGTCCGCGGAATGGAACTTCACCCCGGCCGGGCTTTCGGCGGGACGCGAGCTCCTCGCGAGGATGCCTTACAACAGCGCGGCGGTCGCGTGGTCGGAGGCGAATTTCGACCACGTCTACAAGGCCCGGTGGTGGCCGACGCGAATGCCGGTCCTTCGACTGGCTGGCTCGGACGATCGGATCGTCTGGCAAGGCGGCTTTCGCGAGCCGAGATTCCAAACGCCCAACGTCATCGAGCGCGTCATCGAGGGAGCTGGGCATTTCCCGTGGATCGAGAATCCCCGGGATGTGCGAGCGGCCTTCGCCGAATTGGCGCTCCGCATCGCCTGAGCGTCCGCCTCGCTCGGCGTTCGCGTCCACGCGAACCTCCTCTCGCGTTCAAGGGTAGTGGCCGGATCCAGCCCACGCACGAGCGCTCTTGGCGAAACCGTGCCGCGCAGGCCCCCTTGGGTCGCCAATTTGCAACGACCCTTTGCAGAATTGCGAGCGCACAAGCGGGCATGCGCGAGGCAACATCTGCGGGGGCGGCGCGATACGGCCCCACAAGGAGAGGCTCGACCATGAGAATGCACATGCGACCAGTTGAATCGCAGCGTTTCCCCCAGGTGCTGGGCGCCTTCGCGTTCGCGGCGCTCGCCACGACCACTTGGGTCAGCGGTTGCGCGGGCCGCGACGACGCCACCGCCTCGTCGGCGTCGAGCAACTCGAACTCCGGCACGACCACACATTCCCGCCACGGCGACGATTTCACCATCCATGGCACCGGATTCGGCGCGAAGGTCGATTCCAATGCCGGCGACCACCGCTTCCTCGGCAAGCGCCACCTCGTGGCGCGCTTCTCCGACTTCGACAACGCGACTTCGGCCGAGCCCGCGGAGAACACCAAGGAGGGCTGGCGCGCCCACCTGGACGGCATCTACCCGATCCTGACGTCAACGGACTTCAACGCCGCCGCCACCGCGTCCGGCGCCACGCTCGAGCTCTCCGGCGGACCGACGCGGTCGGGGCGGTGGCTCCAGCGCCGGATCACACAAGAAATCCGCGACGCCTATCCGCAGAACTACCGCCTGCGCAACTGGAACCTGTGGGACACGAACGAGTATCACCCGCAGATGTACCTCTCCTGCTACGTCAACCTCTCGACGACGGAGGAGCCGGGGAAGTACTTCCGCTTTTATTGGACCGATTCGAGCGTCATCAACCACAACGTGTGGACCGCCCTGCAGGGGAGCACCTTGACGGCGCGGGCCGAGGGCAGCAACGACGGCATGCCCGGCATCTACGCCGATCCTCCGGCCTCCTACCAGGACAACACCTGGATCCGTTACGAGATCCTTGCCGACTTCGAGAACGACGTGATCTCGTTCTACGCCAACGGGCAGATGCTCAAGGACGCCTCGCGCGGCTATACCGGCGAGATCTCCGGCTGGCTCGGCACCGGCGGCAAGATCGACTACTTCCTGCTCTCCAACACGGTGGACATGGACGGGGACGCGGGCGAGTTCCTCGGTCACGCCATGCCCTACCTGGACTTCAGCTTCGAGCGCATCGAGCTTGCGGACGCGCCCGTGTGGGAGAACCGCACGCAGTCCGTCATCCAGGTACCGACACGCTGGACCGACACGGAGATCGACATCGTCGTCAATCAAGGCACCTTCGCCGACCTGAGCGACAAGCATCTGTTTCTGCTGAAAGGGATGACGGCGACCTACCTGGGTCCGCTGCCCTGATTCTCCGCGCGCTGCTGCCAGCGCGCGAAAGGCCACGACCTGACTGCGCAGCGCTGCATTCGGAAGACGGCGACACCGTCACCAGATCTTCCACCATGGCCGCCGGCGCGTCTCGGCTGCCGCGGTTTCACCCATCGTCTTCTTGTGCTCTGGCACGACCCTCATCGTTTCTGGGCCGGGGCGCCTGGCAGCCATGGCTCGCCGTCGAATCGCTGCGGCCTCGCTGGGGTCGAGGTTGCAGAGCGCGTCCCGGGGCATCATCACGGTCATCTCGCCGGCGGGCACGAATACGTGTGGATCGCCCCCGTGCCCGACCTGCCCGCGCTCGCCGCCGAGCAACTTCCACACGCCACGCATGATGAAGGAGAGCCGCGCGTCGAAGCCGAACGTGGTGCGGTAGGCGCGGACAGGCTGCATGAACGGCTCCAGGTCTCGTGCAGATACCGAAAAGAGCCCGAGTTGCCTCATGTCTCGCTGCCACGGCGTCGCGCCGCTGATCTCTCGGGGAGCCGCAGTCCATCGCCGGCGTTGCCACTTGAATGGCAGGATCTCGATGCAATCCTCGACGCGGCCGGTCCAAACCGCCGGCACACCGTGGCTGGCGAGCGAGTCCAGTACCGAGACGGCGATCGCGTGCGCCTGCGAGGGGTCCTCGACTTGCTCGCCCGCGCTCCCGTACGAAAGCGGCAGGCTCATCCCCCGGAGCGCGTCGAACACGTCCTCTTGGTGGAAAAACACGGCGCCTTCATGGTCCGGCCGGGCCTCGAGACCCACGTACCCCCAGCCGTCTTGAATCGTGAGCCCGGCGCGCTCCTTGGCGAGGATGCCTCGTGTGCGCAGATCGGCGAACGCGGCAGTGATGCGGTCATTCATGGTCGGCCCGGCCCAGGTCGCCTCGACCTCGCGCGCCTCGCGGAGCAGCCGCTCTGTCTGCTGCGTGAGCTCGGAAACCAGGCGGGCCTCGAGATGCGGAGGGACATCGATGTCCAGGTACTCATTCAGGCGTTCGCTGAGGTCGAGGTGCTCCGCGGGGGTATATCCGGCCCGGATCTCGAGCGCCCATGATTCGAGGAAAACGGCGGCGGAGTACGGATCGGACTCGTCGCGAAGCATCAGGGATCTCCTTGGTTCCTTCAGTATAAAAGACCAGAAGTCATCCGGCACCAGACGCGCACGCGTGGCTCCTTCAGGGCGCCGCGGGCGCGACGGCGCTCGCCGAGCGCCAACGAGCCCGCCCGAGCGTAGGCTCGAAAGGCAACCCTCCGCGAAGTCGGACCACCCCCGCCCGCGCCCCCCCTCGACCCCCAGCGAAGCCGGACCACCTGTACCCGCGCCTACCTCGACCCCCAGCGAAGTCAAACCACCTGTACCCGCGCCTACCCTCGACCCCCAGCGAAGCCGGACCACCTGTACCCGCGCCCACCCTCGACCCCCGCCTCCGCCGGACCGACCCTCCCTGCGCCGCGACTCCGGCCTCATCACGCGCACGGGTCTTCCATCCGGCCCCGTACGAACCTCTCCCGGCGGCTGCGTCAGGCTTGGCGCCTCCGCGTGCCCGCCACCGACCGCGACCCTGCCTTTGCGACCGTGATACCCCATCGCCCGGGGAACAGGACACGTTCGTATTCGCAGACCTCCCCGGCCTCGAACGCGTTTTGGCCGATCATGGCTGCCCAGAGGACGCAACACCAGCCGAGCGCGCGCAGTGCGACCCGGTCCCGTCAAGGCTACGCATGATCGCGCCGGACGGCGCGATCGCCCCTTCGCGTGCCAGCAAGCACGCGAAGGGTGACAGCCATTGACGTGTTCGTCACGGTCCCGGACCGCAAGCACGCCGTCTCTTGCCCACGTCAAAACCCGACGGAGCCTCCATCTGCCCGAACAGCGATAGCTGTTCCATGCCTGGTGTCTTCAACGTCGCAGGAGCTGGACGTGCAGAGGCCACGACGTGCCTGCGCAGCGCCGCATTCGGGGTGACCACGGCGCAAGAAAATCGACCCACTGGGCACGCTTCCGACGTGCTACCGCGCGGAACGTCCACTTCTTGACCGCGGACGAGCGCCGCGTTTATACGGTCGGCGCGATGGGACGTAGCGTCGTAATGGAGCTTGGAAGCGATATGCATTCGACACAGAGCCATTTTGAGTTCGGTTCGCGGCGCCTCACGGCGCTCGCGCGGGCCGTCGGGATCGACGATCAGATCGACGCGATGCGCGGCATCTTCCGTCGCATGCTCGGGACCTGGGCCGACGCGCCCATCGGCGAGGCGCCGCCGTGGCCATCGGATGCATCGGACGATCATACGCCCTACGAGTTTTCCGTTGCCGTCGGGGGGCCTTCCCCCGAGCTCCGGATCCTCGTCGAGAGGCGCGCGGATCCGCCGACGCTCCGCTCGAACCTGGAGGCGGCCGCGGCTCTCCACAAAGAGCTTGCGCGCGATTTCAACATTCGCCTCGACCGGCTGCGCCAGATCGAGGATCTTTTCTTCCATCCCGACGCGCAGGGCGCCTTCGCCTCCTGGCATGCCGCCTCGTTCTGGCCCGGTCGCGCGCCTGCATTCAAGATTTACCTGAACCTCCAGGCGCAAGGCGTCGCGCGCGGCGCAGCGCTCGCCGAGGCCACGCTGAATCGGCTTGGTTTCGCCGGTGCATGGCCCGTCGTCGCCGAGCACGCAATGGGGCGAGGGCCCGCGCTCGATGTGCCGCTGTATTGCTCCCTCGATCTGTCGACGCGCGGCGACGCGCGCGTGAAGCTTTACTTCCGGCACTTGCAGGCCTCGCTGGACGACCTCGAGCGCGCATGCGGCGCGGCGCGGAGCTCTTCGCCCGGGCACGTCGCCGAGTTCTGCGCGACGCTCGCCGGCGACGGGCCGTTCATGGCGAAAGGGCCGGTCTCGTGCCTGGCGTTCGTCGAGGGTGACGTCGAGCGCCCGTCGGCGAGCACGATCTACTTCCCCGTGGGCGCTTATGCGCCGGATGATCGAGAGGCTCGCAATCGGATCGCGACATACGCGAGCCGCCACGGGCTCTCCGTCAACGCGCTCGCAGGCCCCCTCGAGGCATTTGCCGAGCGGCCGCTCGATGCTGGGACCGGAATGCAGAGCTACGCGTCGCTGCGCTGGGTCGACGAACCGCGCGTGACAGTTTACCTCGGGCCGGAGGCCTACCGCGTCGAGCCGCCTCGGACGACCGTGAAGGCAAAGCCCGCCCCCGCCCTCGAGCCCGCCACCGAGGTCGTGCGCCACTACGAGGCGACACCGGCGACGGCGCACCCCTTCTTCGAACGCCTCCGGCGCGAGCCCGTGGACCTCGAGCGGCTATGGAAGCTGCTCGCCAACTTCCGCGCGGCCATCACGCTCGATTTTCCCCAGCGCCTCGCGGCGCTCACGGCGCGCGTAGAGGACGACCGCATCCGCTGCATCCTCGCGAAGCAGCTCAACGACGAGCTCGGCAATGGCGATTTCTCGCGCGCCCACCGCAACCTCTTCGAGCACATGTTCGCGGGCATCGCGGCCACGCTTTCGTCGGCTGAGATCACCGACGAGCTCGTGCGACCCGGGCGCGATCTGGGCCTCGAGCTCGAGCGGCTTTATGTCACGGCCGACCCCTACGAGGGCCTCGGCGCGAGCCTCGTCGTGGAGATCTACGGCAAACACGTGGACGCCTTCGTCGCCGACGAGTTCCGCCGCCAGCGCTCTGTCGCGCCCCAGACGCTCGAATGGCTGCATCTGCACGAGCAGCTGGAGGTCGACCACGCCGACGAATCGATGGAGCTCGCGAGGCTCTTGCCCTCGAGCGGGTCCCCCCTCGAGGCCGCTTGGCGCGGCGCGCGGGCCGTGGCCAATGGCTCGTGGAGGTTCTTCGACGGGATGTACCGGAGGTGCTTCTGATGAGCGGCGCGCCGCCTGCGCCGGACTTCGCCGCTCTCCGCGCGCGGTTCCCGGTGCTCCGAGAGCGCACCTATTTCGATACGCAGAGCGTGGGCCCGTTTCCGGAGCAGATGCTCATCGACCTCGACGAGTACCGCCGCACGCTCTTCCTGCGCAACCGCGGTATGGCGCTCTGGATCGAGCGCATGGAGGAGCTCATCGGCCTGCTCGAGCGGCTCCTCGCGGCGCCGCGCGACGCTGTGGCATTGATGCCGAGCGCGACCGCAGCGCAGGCCGCCATCGCCGCGACGCAGGTGCCTCGAGGACGACGCGATCGAATCCTCTATACCGCGCTCGACTTTCATTCGTCGCAATACCTGTGGGAAGCCCAGAAGCGCAGGGGGTTCCAGGTCATCGAGGTGCCCTCGACCGACGGGGCCACGCCGACGAACGGCCTCGTCGAGCGGATCGACGAGCGCGTGGCCGTCGTGGCCTTGTCGCTCGTATCACCACGGACGGGCGCGCTCGCGGACCTGCGCGCCATCGTCGAGGTCGCGCGCGCGAGGGGCGCGCTCGTGGTGGTCGACGCCTATCAGGCGGTCGGCGTCGTCCCGATCGACGTCGCGGCGCTCGATGTCGACGTTCTGGTCGGCGGAACGCACAAATGGCTGTGCGGTGGCAGCACCGGCCTCTCGTTCCTGTACGTGCGTCCGGCGCTCGCGGAATCGCTCGAGCCGGTCTACCCGGGCTGGATTGGCCATCGCGAGATGGTCGGCTTTGCGCCCTCCTACGAGCCCGCTCGTGGCGCGCGCCGCTTCATGCAGGGCTCGCCGGCCATCGAGCCAGTGTACACGGCCCGGGCCGGGCTTCAATTCGTGCTCGACGCAGGCGTCGAGGCCATCCGCGCACGCAATCTCTCGCTCACCGAGCGCCTCATGGCGCGCGCCGACGAGCGCGGGCTCTCGATCCGGACGCCCCGCCCGCCTCATGCGCGCGGAGGATCGATATGTCTCGCGGTGGAAGAGGGCGAGCGTATCGTCGCCGAGCTCGCGCGTGACGGCATCGACATCGACACGCGCCCGGGTGGCGTCCTGCGCGTGGGGCCCCACGCGTGCAACACGGAAGAGGAATGCGATCGCGTCATCGACGCCATCGGGCGCGCCCGAAACTGACGGGCGAGCGGCTGCTCACGAGCTACGACGAAGGAAAGGATTACGAATGACTTACGAGGCCAAGGTTCGAGAGTTTTACGACACCGCGCTCCATTGTTACGAGCAATTCATGGGAGACCGCTGGCACCACGGAGACCCGGAGGCAGAGGCGAGCGGCGTCTCGCCCCGGCGGGCGTGCGAGATACTCGAGGAGCAGATCGTGTCGCTGGTCGGGCTCGAGGAGGGCCGCTGGGCCCTCGACTTCGGTTCCGGGATCGGCGGACCCACGCTCCACATGGCCAAGGTGTCGTCTGCATCTTTTGTCGGGATCACCAACAACGAGCGCCTCAACCAGAGAGCCCGGGACAAAGCCGCGGAGCTCGGCCTCGCCGCGAAGGCGCGATTCATCACCGTGGGAGACACCGATTACAAGAATCTCCCCTTCCCGGACAACACCTTCGACGCCGCCACCTTCTACGAATCGGTGTGCCACATCCCGGACAAACCGGCACTCTTCCGCGAGCTTTGCCGGATCCTGAAGCCGGGAGGCCGCCTGGGCGGCATGGACTGGTTGCAGCGGCCCTTCGGTGATCACCAGACCGAGGAGCAAATCATGCAGTTCATGCGGCCCCTCAACGACTCTACGGCGATCCCGGGGCACGGCACCGTCGAGAGCTACAAGAAAATGATGGAGGCCGCAGGGCTCGAGGTGACCATGGCTCGCGACATGTACGAGGGCGTCAAGTCGCGAGGCAGCGCCACGCCGGCGGAGCAGGCGCAATGGCTACATTACGAGGGCCCCGAGGGAGAGATGTTCCAGAAAGGAAAGAAGGCCCTCGACGACGCGCGCAGCGCCGGCGTCTTCACCGTCGGGATGTTCGCGGCCGTCAAGCCTCGATGACCGGCCGCTGCCTCGGCGCTTAGGACGAATCAACCAGGATTTCTGCCTCCTCGGCGCGTGGCATGCGTCCCATGCGGCGGCCAACCGTATCCCTATACACCATTCGGACCCGCTTCCTGCCCTGGGGCTCCCCGCGCTCCGTCTTGAAGGCAATTTCCTGCCGCGTCCCTCGGCGGTACGTCGCTGGGGCAGGGCGTGCGCGTGGAGCGCTTGGCCGGAGCGCTCAGGGGGTGATGGGCTCGTAGAGCAACACCGTGTGACCCACGTTGTAGTCGCCTTCGTCGCGGGTGGTGATGAACGCGCGGATGCACCGGCCGTGCGCGACCTGCTCGACCGTCCACCCGCTCGCGGTCAACAGGAACGTCACGTCGCTCGAGTCCCGACGGAGCCTCCATCTGCCCGAACAGCGATAGCTGTTCCATGCCTGGTGTCTTCAACGTCGCAGGAGCTGGCTCCACCGCCAGAGCCGACGGACGTGCAGAGGCCACGACGTGCCTGCGCAGCGCCGCATTCGGGGCGAGTACTCCATGAAATCGGATCATGTGAAACCGTGGGTACACCGCCGGGAGCAAGGCCCCCGTGCTCGTTCACGTCACGGTCGCACGCGAGGTCGAAAACGGCGTGCCCGGTCCGATCGAATCGTGGTGGATTTCCGCGACGAGCCTAAATAACATCAAGATGAAGGTGCAGCCCCCCCGGCGGGCGGCGGCGGAGGCAGCACCAGGTAAAGCGACGATGCGCATCGTGTACGCGACGAAGAATCGGATCCAGGTCACGGAGGACCCGCTCGGGCTCGTGCTGGACACGCTCGAGTACGGCCTCTCGGACGTGCTGGCCCCCGAGATCGACGCCCGCCTTGCCCCCGGCGGCAAAGGGTTTCACCTCGAAAACGTCTTCACGATTTGGCGGGCAGAGGAGCCGGACGATCTGCCGTCGAAATATTGGGCCGATCCGCCGTTCGACACGAGCCGCGACGAGGTATGGGCCATCGCCCGCGACACGTGGCGCGGCGGATCCATTTACGAGCTCATCGAGGGCGGCGAGCTGCGCGGGCTCCTCGAAGACGCGAAGAAGCATTATGCCGCGATACGAAGCGGCAGGACGGCGCAGGCGTTCCCCCTCGGCGCTACGATGGCCGCAAGGAGGTACGGGATCGCCGAGCGGGCGCGGGGTCTGCCCGAGGGGCGTTTTCATCGCGGGTTCGACGTGACGAACCCGAACGGCCCAACGATCCTCGTCACCCTGGGCGGCAAGCAGGCGCGCTCGCTCGACGAACTCGCGCGCGAGCTCGAGCTCGCGGTCCCGGGCGTGGGGAATCTGCGGTATGTCGGCCCCCTCGACGACACCCCCGCAGGCGTGGAGCTCGACGCGCTCGCCGAGGAAGAGCCGCTCGGACGGCCGAGCGTCGGATCGTCGGCGACATCAAGGCCCTTCGATCTCGCGACGACGGCCGGGTTGGGGATCGCGCTCGCGGCGATCGTGAAGGGCGCGCACGAGGCGGGGCTCTTTTTGCTCGGCCTGCGCCCCGAGCTCGTGTACCTCGACGTACGCGCGAAGCGCACGCTGATCACGGGCGTTTTACCGCGGCACGATCGATTCCTCCAAACGGTGAACCCCCCGGCGCCGATGGCTCCTTGGCCCGCCATTTACATGGCGCCGGAGATCCTCCTCGACCAAGCGAAGCCGACGGATCGAGCCGACGTCTTTTCGTTGTGCGCCATCCTGACGCGCTGGGCGACGGGCGAGCCTCCGTTCGCCGGCGATTTCGACGAGCAAGCCGCGGCGATGCGGCGCGGCGAGCGGCGCGCATGGACGGGCCCGGACGAGCTCGCGGCCATCGTGGCGCAGGGGCTCGACCCCACGCCCGGCCGGCGCCCCCCGCTCGCGGACGTCGTGGCCGTCCTCGAGCCATTCGCGCCGAAATGGTCGACCGACGAGGATGACGAGGATGACGAACCCGACGAGTGAGAGGACATTCGATGGTTTTGCGGCCCGCGAGCCTTTCGCCTCAATACCCCACGACGTCCTCGAACGTGGGAGGCTCGCCCGTCATACCCTCGAGATCCGCGCCCTCGAGATCGGCGCGGCGGAATATGAGGCCACGCGCAGAGGCGCCGGCAAACCGAGCGCCGCGGAGGCGGGTCTCGGTGAACCGCACGCGCTCGAACGAGGCACCGCTGAAATCGGCCTCGGGCAGCGAAGCGCAAATGGGAAAAATGCTGCGCCAGGTCGCCGCGCGAAACGAGACGCCCCGCCCTTCTGCGTCTTGCATGGGGCAGGTATCGAGGACCGCGCGCTCGAAATTCGCGCCGTCGAGGTGGGCGCAATCGAGCCTGACGAACTTGAGCTTCACGCCCGTGAAGTCGGCGCCCGCGAGCCGCGACCGGCGCATGTCGGTGGCCTTGAGGGCATTGCCCGCGAAACGCGCGCGCTCGAGGTTCGCGTCGGCGAGCGCCGTCTCCGCGAGATCCGCGCGCGAGAGATCCGCGCCCTCGAGGTTGGCCCGATCGAGCACGACGCTGCCGAGATTGGCGCCGCCGAGGTCGGCGCCCGACAAATCGGCGGAGATGAGGTTCGGGCAGGGGCCCCGCCGCCGCGCGTTGAAGAGGCTGACGTCGTTCCACAGGCAACGGATGAGCTCGAGCCGCTCTCGCTGCTCGGGATCGATCACCTCGATGTCCGTGAGGTCGGCTCCCTGGAGGCGCGATTTCACGAGCGCGAGAGCTCTGACACGAGCGCCCGCGAGCCGAGCCCCCGTCAAATCGCACCACCCGAGCATGGCCAGGCCGAGATCGAGCCCCGCGAGATCGGCGCCACGAAGATCGATGCGCGTAGGGTGCGGCAGCGCGTTCCTCTGCGCGTTGAAGGCACCAACGTCGCGCCGGAGCAGCTCGAGCCAAGCGTCCTTGTCCTGCGGAGAAAGCATCGCCCCCATCGTATCACCGCCAGAGCGGATGCTTTGCATGCGCCCCTGAGCTGGAACTTCGCCCCAAACTCATCGCACTTCTGGGCGCCCGTCGCCGGCGGAGCGATCATGCTCTCTCCGAACGACCGCGATGGATGGCTCGAGCTCCTGCTCCGCGACCCAAAAGCGTTCAACGATCAGAAAAATGCGCTCGGGCTCGGGGTGCGGATCGAGGCGGATCCCGGCCCGCTCGAGCGTGTGCGGCTGCTCCGCGCGCTTCACCGGAGCCACGATGCGCGCCGTCAGGTTTCGCGAGGCGAACCTCCTCGGCGCCACGCTCGACGGCACGCGCGGCGAGCCGCCGATGTTCGAGGACGTCACGGGGCCTTAGGGATCCCCTACGGCCGGCGGCAACGGGCCGTCCGATTGGCATTCTTCGAAGCGCCATCGCGGCTGGCTCCCGGGTTTCGGCGAGATCTTCGCGCCGCGCAGATCGCAGCGCACGAACGTCGCTCCTTCGAACCTGCCATCACGCAGGTCCACGCCGCGGAAATCACAATCCTCGAACGTAGCCTCACGGAAGAGGGCCCTGTTCATCCAACACCCGCGCCCGTCCACCTCGCGGAACGTCGAATTCACGAACCTTCCCAGCGTCATCTGCGTGCTCTCGAAGCGCGTGTCTTCCACGGTCGCGCGGTGAAACCCCACCTCCACGAGGTTACACCGCGTGAAGGTCGAGCGCCGGATCGTCGCGAGCCCGAGCGCCACGAAATTCATCGCGGTCTCGACGATCGTGCAGCCGAGGAGCTCGACGTTGTTCATGTTCGCGGCGCTGAACTTCATTTTCAAGAAACGACAGTCTTCGAAGCGCGCCCCGACGAGCGTCTCGTTTCCCACGGGAAAGTGGCTGAAGCGCATCCCCTTCACCTGGATGCGGCTCGGAGAATCATCGATGCGCGCGGGGTCGAGCGTCAGCCCCACGTCATCCGGATCGCTCCGCTCGGGCAAACCTCTTTCGTATTGTCCGGGTGCCAGCGGACGACCTGGATGAGGTCGAACTTGCGGCGATCGGGGAGGAGCATCTCGTCGAGCTTGGCAATCGCGTCCGAGCTCCCGCCTTTACGCCTGCTCGACTCCGCGCAGGAACCTCCGACGGAGGCCGCGCTCGAACATGGTTTCAGGCATCATGCGCGGCAAGAGGTGCGCCCACATCCCGACGCGATGATGCAGCGCGGGCGCGTCGCTCCCCGCGATCTGTACGATGCGCTCGGCGACGGGTGCAGGGTCGGGAGCGGCGGCGAGCGCAGCATCGATCGCCCGGAACGCGCTGTCGCGGAGGGGGCGGTACGCGTCGATGCGCGGGGGCGCGACGAGAGCGCCGCCACTTCGTAGCGCAGCGCCTCGGTGACCTCTTCGAGACGAACTTCTGGGGCGTCGCGCCGGCAGTGGCAGCTGCTCCCTAGGGATGACGCACCCACCGAATGACGCAGCCGCCCCGGCGCCGGCGGTGTCGCGCCGAAGGTCGAGCGGTGCACAACAAGTGTGCCCGCCGCCGGACCTGGACAAAGCCCTTCGCGCCGCCTACCCCTCCTCGCGTGTCCTGCCCACTGATCCTCGAAATCCCGGCCCGCGCCTGCCGAGCGAGGGATGTCGTCGCGGCGCTCCGCCAGCGCGGCATCGCGGTCACTTCCGACCTCGAGCACAGTGACGAAGATCGCAGCGAATACCTCTGCCGGCGCGGATACGTCAGCCTTGCGCTCACGATCCGTCGCGATCGCGCATCCGACGTGCTTTACGTGAGCTTTTCGGCCGATCTCTCGAAATGGCGTTGGTGGAACTTCCCTTTCCTGTGGCTCGCGGGCATCTTCACGGCCGGGGCCGAGATCGACCTCCAGCGCGACGCATTCGCGGCCCTCCGATCCTTCGGGCCACACCATGTCGCCGGCGGTGAGGTGCTCGGTCTGCGCTTCGAGGACGATCGCGCGGCGGAGGTGTCGAGCGATCCGCGATGACGCGCCTCAACGACCCCGCGCCGTGCGGCGGGGAGGCTGATCCGGTCAGCTTGGAGTGTACCCGTCCGGAAAGCGCGCGCCCTCGAGGCGTGCGCCGGCCAAGCTCGTGTACGACAGATCCGCGCCGGAGAGGTCGGCGCCACGCAGATCGGCGCCGTCGAACCGCGCCCCGCCGAGCTGCGCGCCGAGCCGGGCCTCGCGTAGGTCGGCCTGGGTGAAGTCGACCCGACCGCAGCGCGCGCCGTCGAGGTTCGCGCCGCGGAGGTCGGCGCCGCGGAAGACGGCGTCGTAGAGCTCGGCCCCCGCGAGATTGGCGCGCGCGAGCTTCGCCTCCTGGAGGGGCGCGGCGCCCAGGTTCGCGCCGCGGAGGTCGATCCCCTCGAGATCCATCCCCGCGAGGGAGATGAACTCGCCGTACTCCGTCTGCCAGCGGGAGCGCCAGCGGTTCCAGCGAGCGATGCCGTCCGGGATCTCGCCGCGCAGCATCGCGCGGGCCTCGGCGAACGTGGGCAAGAGGAGCTCGTTCAGCTTCTTCTCGCTCATCTTCACGACGCGCTCGCCCTTCGCGATGCGTGCGTCGATCTCGAGCTCCACCTTCGAGGGGACGTGCTTCGTGTACGGGATGAGCGCGGGGACGAAGTGCGTGGCGTCCTTGCTCTTCTTCGTGACCTCGCCGCCGAGCTCGCGGAGCGTCTCTTCCCGGAACTCCTTGCTCGTCCGAACCTCCAGCGCCGAGCTCTGGAACTTCCCCGCATAGAGGAAGCGGGTGCCGGCGAGGCGTTTCTCGAACAGCTTCGTCGGATCCTCGGCGGGCTTCTCCGCCGCGGCGTCGAGTCCGAGATCAAAGGGCGTGGTAGCTTCCTCGCCGGTGCGCGGGAACGCGCGCACGACGACGTTCCCCCATCCGTCCACGTGCGCGATCTCGGTGCCGTCGTCCGACGCCGCGAGCGCGCGGATCGCGAACCCGTGAACGTCGATGTCCTCCGCGGCGGGCTCGTCGAGCCACGTGCCGGTCTCGGCATCGGCCGTGCGAAGCCGCCCGGCGGAATCGACGACGACGACCCGCCGATGGTCGACGAACGCGAGCTGACCAAGGCGCATGACGGGGTGAGGGAGCGACGCCGTCACGGCGCCGGAGCGCGGATCGATGAAGACCAGCAGGCTGTTCGAATCGTGGTTGCCACTCGACCGGTCGACGCTCACCGCGATCCAGCCGATGCTGGAGACCGCGACGCCTCCGCAGTACGCGGGTGCTCCGTCCGGGAGCGCGATCGTGCGAACGGGCTCGTCCGGGGTGGTCGGGCGCCAGATCCGGACGTCCTCGGACACGCTGACCACCCAGCCGTCGCCCGGACCGTAGGCGAATGCCGTGACGCGCTGTTCGTGCGAGAGCGCGGCGGTGCGCACGGAGCGCGTGAGATCCCAGACCTCGAGCACGAGGTCGGCCGCGTAGAGGGCGGTCTTCCCGTCGCGCGAGATGCTCACCCGTGGGCGGGGCGAGCTCGCGGCGTTGTCGAAGAGGCGCCGCTCGGCGTCCGAAAGCTCGCGGACGACCCGCGCGTGGTCGTCGCCGACGACGAGAAGCTCGCCGTCCGGCAGGGCCCCGATCGCGGTGTTCGGTCCGTGGGAAGGGCGTTCGATGCGCGTGCCGTCGCCGCGGCGGAGCGAGACGAGCGTCCACGGCGTGGCGACGACGAGGCGATCGCGGGTCAGCGCGATCGCGCGGGGCTCGGCGAGCGCCGGCTCGCCCGTCACACGCTCGCCCGTGCCACTCCACACGCCGAGGCCGGAGGCGGTGGCGCCCGTCGCGATCCAGGCGCCTCCCGGCGCGATGGCCATGGCGGAGCCTTGCGCGTGCTGGCGAGAGACCGTCACGCGGCGGACCTCGGCGCCGTCCGCCGTCCACCAGCGGAGCGCGTGCTCGTTCCCGTACGAGACCAGCCCGCCCCCCGGCAAGAAGGCGAGCCACCGGCAGGCCGCCGGACCTCGATCCACGTCGCCGCCGGCTTCCTCGGCGAAGAAGCGGTGGGTCGGGAGGTGCCTCGTGGCGATCGGGGTGAGGGTCCCGGCGTCCCAGAAGAGGATTCTCCCCTGGCCATGCCCACCCGCGAGCCGCTCCCCGTCGGGCGAGAACGCGAGCGCGAGGACCTTCGTGCTCTTCCGCTTCGCGCGCTCCTTCCGGGTCTTCTGGTCGAAGACGCGCACGACGCCCTTCTCGCCACCGGTCGCGAACGTCCGACCCTCCGGCGCGAACGCAAAGGCGTAGATCTCGCCGTCTTCCTTGATGACGCCCTCGCGCTTGCCCGTGCGCGCGTCGAAGATGCTCGCGATCGAATCGCGCCCGTGCGTCGCGAACGACGTTCCATCGGTGCTCAGCGCGACGGAGTCGAAGGCGCCGGTCTTCGCGGTGCCGACGTGCCAGATGCGCTCGCCATCGGCGGTGAACCGGGCCACGCCTTCGCGGGACCAGAGGAGGAAGTCGCCCCCCGGCAGGACGGCGAGCTCCGTGAAGGTGCCGGGGACGGTGATGGGATCGAGGGGTTGTCCATCCGGAACACGGAAGCGATGGAGTCGCGCGCGCTTCTTGCCGGCGACGAGCCCGACGAGCACACGCGCGTCCGGCGAAAAGGCGACGCCCTGGAAGATTCCGGGCGCGTTGAAGCGCGTTGCACCGAGCACGTTTCCAGCCATCCTGCGGGACCTCCAGTTCGAGGCGCGCCCGGGGAGGGCGGCGCGCTCGACCGTCGTCGAATTTGGCGTGGCGTGCAAGGGAATGCAGCCATACGACGTGAACGGGAGCACCTAGGACAAATAAACCAGGATTTCCGCCTCCTCGGGCGCGTAGCACGCATCTCGCGCGGCGGTCAACCGTGTGCCTGGTGTCTTCAACGTCGTAGGGGCTGGCTCCATCGCCAGGGCCGAGGGGCGCCGAGAGGCCACGACGTGCCTGCGCAGCGCCGCATTCCTATGCAATCGGCGGCCGGGCCAGATACCGGCACAGTCTCTCCACACGGCGGCGATCGCGGCCATCGATCACCGCGCCCGCGTGAATGTCGAACCCGCACCCACCTTCTCTCAAAGCACCCAGTCCACGCCCATCGTCAGCACCCCACGCACCCGCCACGGCACGAGCACGTGGTGGGTCTCCCCGCCGACCTGCGTCACGTAGCGCGTGTCGAGCACGTCGGCGTCGAGCCCGAGCAGCGTGGTCACGTGGACTGCGCGGGAGGCATGGAACGCGACGCCGAAGAGCGCGGTGGCGAGCACCGAGACGCGATAGGTGGCCGGCTGGAGCTGAAGTGATCTCTCCGGCGACGATTTCTTTCTCGAGCGTCGGTGGGGCGACATCCCCAGGCTCCGTATCGGTCGTGAGGGCGGCGTGCTGCTGCTGCCGCTGCTGCCGCTGCGCAGCTGCGCAACACGCTGCGTCACATCATCGGCCCCCTGCACCGCCTCACGCGACGGTAGGGGGCGCCGGTAGACGTGCCTCGGGACGTGGCAGCCTGCTTTCGCGATAGCGGGGGCGAAGATGAGGGGCTGCGCTATGGATGATTCGATTCCGCTTCTGTAACGCTCAGGACGGCCTGCGCGGAGCGGTCTGGCCAGCGGGTGCCGACCCAGATATCGTATCGGCCTTCCGGAGCGTTCGACAAATCGATCGTCGGATTCCGCGTGCCATACGAGTCGTCGGAGCAGTACCATTGGCCGGACGGGTCGGAGATGAGCAGCGTGGTATCTTCGCCCGACGTCACGTAGAAGCGCAGCAAGGTCGAGACGCCCTCGCGACGGACGCGGTAGTCTGGCGCATCCGCAACGAAGCCTTCGCAGCCGGAGCGGACCGAGCTCACGTTGTTGGACCCACCCGCCGTGACAATCACGAGAAATGGGTCACCCGAGAAACCAGCCCGAAGCGTGGTCTCGCCCTCGCGTGGGTTCAAGGTAAAGTCGATCCTCGCGAACGCGCTGGTCGCCACCAGTAGCGCGGTGAGGCCTGCGAAACAAGCCAGGGATGACTTTTTCATGGAGTTCTCCCTCCCGGTCGCTCTCGAGAGCGTCCTGACCATCATGTTGTGATGGGGACGTCAGGCGGCAAGCGAGCCACGACCCGACGATGCGCGGCGAATGAACCGTAACGGAAGCGGAGGCGCACGCCTTCTGCCAGCTTGGATCTTCCTCTCATTCAAGCGGCCGCGCCACGCAGTCCCGATGGATCCTGGTTCTTCCTAGACGAACCATATCCCCCACTTTCCCATTGCCTTCCCCGACAAACCATGAGACACAAAAAAGCGACGCCGGCCGGCGCTCACATCACCGACCGGCGTCTGACCCGAAACCCGCACGAACGGAGTTCCAGGCTATGCCTAATGTAGACGTCCATCCTGAATCCGCCAAAAAACCTACACACATTCCCTCCCCGGAGGCGTCTTTCGAGCGGTTTTACCGCGAATGCCGCCCCTTCGTCCGCTCCATCGTTCTGCAGCGCGGCGTCCCGGAGCGGGAGGCAGACGACCTCGTGCAGGAGGTCTTCGTCATCGCCTGGCGCCGCTGGGACAGCCTCGTGACGCCCGAGGGCGCGCGGTCGTGGATTTCTACGATTGCGTTCTATGTCGCCTCGAATCACCAAAAGCTCTTGCGATATCGCGTGGAGCATCTCGCCGACCGCGATCCGCCGGAGCCGACGTTCGAGCCGCGGGTCGTGGAGGCGATGGATGCCGCGCGACGGGTGGAGAGGGCCGTCCGGAGGCTCAGCCGGAAGGTGTGGGTGGTGGCCCGCGCGTATCTGACCGACGGCCGGTCGATGCCGGAGATCGCTCGGACGTTGCGGATTCCCCTCGACACCGCGTATGCCCGGCTCGGCCTGGCACGTCGGCGGCTTTCGCTCTGACCTCACCCACCCCAACCCTCCCTTTCCACACAGTCTGAGTGACAGTAACAGTGACTGTCACTGTTACTGTCACGGACGCGGGCGGCACATGATGATCCGTCGTGCGGGCCCGGGTATTGCCCGGCCGGCGCTCCTCTCGCCTCAGCACGACCCTGGCACGAACGCTGCTAATCCATCGCTCTGCCTCCGAGCGAACCTGGTGGCGTCCGTTCACGCGCTCCACGCTGAACAGCGCGCCCTCCGGTCACTCGCGATAGAATGGCGACCTCGAGAGGTCAACGCTCACGAAGGAGAACTACGATGCCTATCATGTCCACCACGGAAAAGAAACCCGTCGAGCACCTCGTGATTCTTCGCTGGAAGTCCACCGCATCCGAGTCGGCGAAGAAGGACGCCGAGGAGGCGATCGCCAGCCTCCCGAAGCAGATCCCCGGAATCGACGCCTACGTCGGGGGCCGGCAGAACAGCCCCGAAGCTCCGGGCCGGGGTTGGGATTTCGGGTTTCGCATGACGTTCCGCGACATCGAGTCCCGCGATGTCTATCTGACCCATCCGGTGCACGTCGACGTGAAGACGAGGTTCATCGAGCCCATCATGGACGCCGCCGTGGTATTCGACTTCGAGCACTGACAGGCGTCCGAGCCCTCGGCAACCGCCTCCGCGCTCACGGCGCGATGCTGAACCGCGTCGTCCAGCGATGCGTCGTGCCCGGAATCGTCACCGAAAGCCGGCACTCGCCGGCGTCGCCGATTGCGGCCACCGGAATGGTGCTGGAAGCGTATGGCTCGACGACGCCCACGTTCGCCTCGCATTGCGTGGGCGTCGACGACGCCGACGCGAACCAGGCCCCCGGCACGTGCTCGCAGAGCTTTCCGTGCGTCGTCATCGCCGCATCGACGTGGAGGTCGACACCATTGCTCTGCTCGGGGAGGAAGAGCTCATACGACGCACCTTCCTCGATGGGCTCGGAGACGTTGCCCTTGAGGGCGGCCTTGCGAAGGTAGAACGAGGCATCGACGGACGTCAGCGCGTCTGGGCCCACCACCTGGAAGGCGTGCATCCCCTGCACCGGCAGCGTCGTGTCGACCGATACCGTCACCGAGCCTGGGCCTGCGGTCAGGTAGGTGGCGCCGGGCCCAGGCGCCAGGTCTCCATTCGATTGCAGCGTGAGGGCAACGGGCACGGGCGCATTGATCGCCGAAAAGGGCTTTCCTGTCGCATCGAGCGGGCGTGCCGTCGGCGCCCATAGCGGCGCCCCCGACGGCAGCACCATCGTGTCCCAGCAGCCGGCCAGTTGCTGGTGAAACTGCTCGACCACGAAGCCGACGACGCGCTTGACGTGCAGCACGAGCCGGTGCTGGAGCGGCAGCGCGGTCGCAATCGATCCGTCCCCGGAGGGGCAGTGCTGCCCGGTGATCTCGCCCTCGAGGAGCACGGTCACGGTGCCCTCCTCCCGGAGCTCGACAGCGAGCGCGCCGCCGACGAGCTCGACCGTCGCGGCCGTCCCCTGCACGTCGGTGATCGACTTCCAGACCACCGGGCCGGGGTGCATCTGGCAATCGGACGAAAGGACGTAGCCGTCCTGCGGCACGAGCGTCACTTCGCGCGGGTAGCCATCGCCGAGCCCGTAGATCAACTCGGTCTCCTCGTTCGCCTGCCCATTCGCGAGCTCGGCGTAGGCGTCGACGTCGGACGACGACGCATACCTCGCTGGCAGCGTCAGCGTGTGAACGGGCGCTCCGGGGCCGGGCGACGGATCGGCAGAATCAGGGGCGGGGCTATCGGCGCAGGCGACGAGGGCGAGGCCGAACACGAGCGAAAGAAGGGCGCGCATGAAAACCTCTGTGGGGGTGGGGGGACTCGACAGGCGTAGCGCCCGAGAGGCCGGGTGAGAATGCACGTCGGCACCCGACGGCCGTGCAAGAATCCACAGCCTATGAATTGGGACGATCTGCGCTTCGTCGCCGCGCTTTCGCGCGCCGGTTCGCTGGCCAAGACGGCCGCGGTGCTCGGCGTCGATCACACCACGGTCGGCCGGCGTATCGAGGCGGCCGAGCGCGCTCTCGGCCTGCCGCTGTTCACGCGCACGGCCGCAGGTTACGTCCTGACGCGCGACGGCGAGCGGCTGCTTTCCCCCCTGCGCCAGGTCGAGGACGCGGTGCTTGCGCTGGAGCGCGGGGTCCATGCGCAGCGCGGCGCGCTGGAGGGCACAGTGCGGGTGACCTCGCCCGAGACCTTCGGCATCGCGTACCTGGCCCCGCGCCTCGCGCGCTTTGGCCG
The DNA here is from genome assembly GCF_028435265.1 of Polyangium jinanense. Taxonomy (GTDB): domain Bacteria; phylum Myxococcota_A; class Polyangia; order Polyangiales; family Polyangiaceae; genus Polyangium; species Polyangium jinanense. The sequence goes on from NZ_JAGTJK010000036.1 coordinate 88,598, forward strand.
CCAGTACCCGGCGCTGTGCGTCGAGCTTTTGCCGGCTGGCGCGGTGCTCGACCTCAGCCGCAGCGAGGCCGAGCTGGCGGTGCGATTCGTGCGTACGTCGCACGAATCGCTGCGGGTCCGCCGCGTCGGGGAGGTGCGGCACGGCTTCTATGCGTCCGCCGCGTATTTGGCTCGGCACCCGGTTCGGACGCCGGACGATCTGCACGAGCACCCGCTGCTGCTGCCTGCGAGCGGCGTCGAATTGGCCTGGCTGCAACATCTATCGCCGGGCGTGCGGCCCGCCTTCGTGAGCGATGTATCGCTGGCCCTCGCCGAGGCCGCGCAGGCCGACGCCGGGGTGGCGGTGCTGCCGAGGTTCCTCGGGGACCGGACGCCGGGCCTGACGCACGTGCCCATGCCGCGCGAGCCTGGGCAACCGCTATGGCTAACCGTGCACCGGGACTTGCGGCAAACCCCCCGGGTGCGCGTGCTGGTCGATTTTCTGGTGGCCACTCTGCGGGCCGACCGCGACCTCTTGCTCGGCGCCTGAGCACGTGGTCCGGTTTTCCGCTACAGGCGTCGCCATACCTCCGGCCATGGCGCTCGCGGGACGCCTCGGCGTCGAGGTATCAAGGGTGCGCCGCTCGGCGGTCGTTCGCCTCGGCGACGCGGCGCTGGCAGCTCGCGAGCTGCTCGGCGGCGACGTCCTCGGATACGCCGAGCAGCTCCTTTCGTAGCTCGATGGGCGGGCAGTAACGGGTGGCCGTCCAGAGCGCCGGGTCCTCCAGGCTGGTGAAGCGCTGGAGGCGGGGCCATACGGTGGCCCAGGACTTCATCTTGCCGGTGGCTGGGTCGATCCCGCTATGCGAGGCGGTGACGATACGCGTGCCGTCCGGGCTCCACGCCGCCGAATGGGCCTCGAACTCGGGGATGCGGAGGATCGCCGGCTCGCCCGTACCATCTGCGTTCCACACGCGCACGGTCTTGTCATCCGAGAAGGTGACGATCTGGGCGCCATCTGGGCTAAACGCCCCCCCTCCCCTTGCTCCGGTGCCAACGGGTGCGCCGTGTCCCTCGAGCCGCAGGGGCTTGCCCGTGCCATCGGCGTTCCACACCCAGGCGGTCTTGTCCCAGGAAGCGGTGACGACGCGTGTGCCGTCGGGGCCAAACGCCGCCGAAGAAACGCCATCCTGGTGCCCCTCGAGCCGCAGGGGCTCGCCCGTCCCATCGGCGTTCCACACCCGGGCGGTCTTGTCTGCCGAAGCGGTGACGATGCGCGTGCCGTCGGGACTAAACGCCGCCGAATAGACGCGATCCTGGTGCCCCTCGAGCCGCAGGGGCTCGCCCGTCCCATCGGCGTTCCACACCCGGGCGGTCTTGTCCCAGGAAGCGGTGACGATGCGCGTGCCATCGGGGCTAAACGCCGCCGAAGCGACGCGATCCTGGTGTCCCTCGAGCCGCAGGGGCTTGCCCGTGCCATCGGCGTTCCACACCCGGGCGGTCTTGTCCCAGGAAGCGGTGACGATGCGCCTGCCGTCGGGGCTCCACGCCGCCGAAGCGACGCGATCCTGGTGCCCCTCGAGCCGCAGGGGCTTGCCCGTGCCATCGGCGTTCCACACCCGGGCGGTCTTGTCCAAGGAAGCGGTGACGATGCGCGTGCCGTCGGGGCCAAACACCGCCGAAGAGACGCCATCCTGGTGCCCCTCGAGCCGCAGGGGCTTGCTCGTGTCGTCGGCGTTCCACACCCGGGCGGTCTTGTCCCCGGAAGCGGTGACGATGCGCCTGCCGTCGGGGCCAAACGCCGCCGAATAGACGCGCTCCTGGTGCCCCTCGAGCAGCAAGGGCTTGCCCGTGCCATCGGCGTTCCACACCCGGGCGGTCTTGTCCCCGGAAGCGGTGACGATGCGCCTGCCGTCGGGGCTAAACACCGCCGAATAGACGCGAGCCTGATGCCCCTCGAGCCGCAGGGGCTTGCCCGTGCCGTCGGCGTTCCACACCCGGGCGGTCTTGTCCCAGGAAGCGGTGACGATGCGCGTGCCGTCGGGGCTGAACACCGCCGAATAGACGCGATCCTGGTGCCCCTCGAGCCGCAGGGGCTCGCCCGTGCCATCGGCGTTCCACACCCGGGCGGTCTTGTCCCAGGAAGCGGTGACGATGCGCGTGCCGTCGGGGCCAAACGCCGCCGCATGGACGCTAGCCTGGTGCCCTTCGAGAAGCAGGGGCTTGCCCGTGCCATCGGCGTTCCACACCCGGGCGGTCTTGTCCCCGGAAGCGGTGACGATGCGCGTGCCGTCGGGGCTCCACGCCGCCGAATAGACGCGATCCTGGTGCCCGTCGAGCCGCAGGGGCTTGCCCGTGCCATCGGCGTTCCACACCCGGGCGGTCTTGTCCAACGAAGCCGTGACGATGCGCGTGCCGTCGGGGCTGAATGCCGCCGAATAGACGACATCCTGGTGCCCGTCGAGCCGCAGGGGCTTGCCCGTGCCATCGGCGTTCCAGACCCAGGCGGTCTTGTCCCCTGAAACGGTGACGATGCGCGTGCCGTCGGGGCTCCACGCCGCCGAATAGACGACATCCTGGTGGGAGAGAACCACGCTCGCGATTCCCTGATGCTTGGCCCAGAGGGCCAGCTCGCGCCACCGCGGCGGAAGCTCGCCCGCAGGCTCCATCTCGCGTAGGAGGGCGAGGACCAGGGTCGGGTCGGACTGATGCTCGCGGGCGCTCGCCATACGGCTGGCATTACGCGCCTCGGCCGCACGCTTGTCCGCCTGGGCAGCGCTCTTCCGGGCGTCATCGGCGCTCTTCTGCGCCTCCGCGGCGCTCTCTTGGGCCTCTACGGCCTTGTCATCGGCCCGCCTCGCCTGGCGTTTGGCCTGCACGCCGAGGAGCGAGACCACGAATGCAAAGAACGCGAGAAACGCAATGACCCCGCCGGTCACCTGGCGGCGCCTCCGCCGCGACCGCTCCGCGAGCCTGACGACCGCTTCGAGATATCCCCGATCCCGCTTCCCGAGCCCGAGCGTCCCCTCCGCGTCGCCTTCGGCCTTCTTCCGCGCGAGCCATTGCTCCGCCTTGCTGGCCGCCTCGTCGCGCCACAAAAACCCCTTTGCCTTGCCGTTCTTCTCCCATTGCGAAGCCGCGCTCCGCAGCTCGACCAGAAACTCCGCGTCCTTTTCGTTCTCGTCGAGCCATTGCTCGAGCTTCGCCCACCGCTCGATGAGCGATTCATGCGTCAGCTCGACGGTCTTGCCCTCGCGCTCGCCGCCCGCCTCGATGGAGAGCAACCGCGCGTCCGCCAGATGGTGCACCACCTGCTCGGCAAGGGCGGGCTCCTCCGAGAGCGCGCAGAGCTCCTCCAAGCGCACCACCGCGCGCGTCCGCTCCGGCGTCACCAGGCGCAAGAAGATCGCCCGCGCGAGGCACTGCTCGGACACGCTCATCCCCGCGAGCACCGCATCCGCGTGCGTCGAGAGCGCGCCCGAGGCGCCGCCGAGCGCGCGATACGCCTTCCGCGTCAAGAGCCGCTCTTCGCGGTCGCGCGCCTCCCATAACTTCGTCGCCGTGAACTGCAAGAGCGGCAGTGGGCTCTTCATCCCCCCGAGATCGCCGAGCATCTCGTCGCAGAGCCCCTCGTCCTCGAACCGATAACGCGCCGCCGTGAGCGGCCTTTGGAGCGCGCTCCGCATCCCATCGGCCGTCATGGGCGGCAAGAACATGAGCCCCCGCGTCATCGCCGACAGAAACCGCCGGTCCTCCGACACGCGATCGAGAAAATCCGCACGGATGGTCACGATCACCCGCAGCGGCGACGACGCGTCGTCCGCCACGCCCTCGAGGCACGCGCAAAACGCGGCCCGCTCCGACGCATCGCTCCCCAGCGTATACAGCTCCTCGAGCTGATCCACGACGAGCAGAATGCGGTGCTCGCCGCCGCGCTTTCTGCATCGCGCGCGCAGCCTCTCGCCGAGCGCTCCCGGCTGGGCCCGCAAGAGCTCGGCGATCGCCGCCGGATCGGCTCCGCCTTCGGCCGCGTTGCCCGAGCTGTCCACGAAAAACGCGAGCACGTCGGCGAGCGCGGCGAGAGGACGCCGCCCCGGGCGAAGGACGAACGCCTCCATCTCGCGGCCCGCGCGCCGGAGCGCCGGGATGACGCCCGCTCGCACGAACGAGGATTTCCCCGCGCCCGAAGCGCCCGCGATCGCGACGAGCTGCTGATGGCGGAGCTTGCCGAGCACCGCGGCGATATCGTCGTCACGCCCGAAGAAACGCGCGGCGTCCGATTCTTGAAATGCGGAAAGGCCCGCGAACGGGCTCTCGTCCTCGGCGAGCGCCGCGGGCTTCGTCGTCTCTGCGCCGAGTCGCTCGAGCAGCCCCACGAGCTCCTTGGCCGAGCCGATTCGCTCGCTCTTGCGCTTCTTCAAGCACCGATCGATCACCTCCGCGAGCGGATGGCCCGCGCCAAGCTTGTCACGGGCGCTCGGCATCGGCATATCGAGATCCGAGACCCCCACGAGATCCGGTAGCGTGAGCGGCGCGAGCGGATGCGCGCCGGTCGCGAGCTCGAACAGGATGAGCCCCGCGGCCCAGACATCGCTGCGCCCGTCGAGCGGCTCGCCGAGCCATTGCTCCGGCGACATGTACGGCATCGTGCCCACGAGCGCGCCATCCTGCGTCAGATCGAGCATTGGGGACTTCGAGGCGAGCGTGGCGGGCAACGTTTGCATGAGATCGAGGGCGACCTGCTTGGCGATGCCGAAATCGACCACCTTCACCTGGCCGCCGTCGGCCAGCAGGATATTTTCGGGCTTCAGATCCCGATGGACGATGCCCATGGCGTGCGCGCAGGCGAGGGCGCGCGCGACGGGGAGCATCCGCTCCACGACCACGGACGTGGTGTCATGCGCCCTCTCCGTCATGGCCTCGCGCAGCGTGCGGCCCTCGATATACTCGAGGACCATGTACGGAGAGCCCTGCGCGTCGTCGACATCGTAGATGACGACGATATTCTCGTGCTTGCATTGCGCCGTCGCGCGCGCCTCGGCGAGGAAACGCGTTGCCGCTTGCCCCGTATGCTCGAGCAGGAACTTGATGGCGACGAGCCGGCCCAGGCGAACGTCACGGGCCAGAAACACCATCCCCATTCCGCCCGCGCCGAGCTTGCGAATGAGCTCGTAATGTTTGAGGACCGTGCCGGGCTGCAAGTGGAGATGGGCGCTGGAGGCTCCCGCGGGCATCGCCCGATTGCCTGGAGCGAAGGCAGGCGTGGCGCTCGAAGGCGCGGCGAGCGTGTCCATCAGCGCATCCGCGGGCTCATGAGGTGTGGAGACGCCTTTTCGAGCGGCGGAGGATGAATCGGCGGAAGGGGCCATGACGGTGCGAGGCACATGTTCTTCCGACAGCGCTTCCCTGTCAAAGGACAACCCTCGGGACAAGCTGCCGCTGCCGCTGCCGCTGCTGCTGCCGCTGCTGCTGCTGCTGCTGCTGCCGCTGCTGCTGCTGCTGCTGCTGCCGGAACGCTTCTCCTTTCAAGGCTTCCGACGCGCAGCTCGGAGGATGCGCGCAGGCACCGCTCGCGTCGCAAACGTCGTCCGTGCAGGGGTTGCCGTCGTCAGGACAAGCGCAAGGGCCGGCGTCGACCTGCGGGTCGGATCCCGCTTTCCACCGTCCAGCCTTTGTCTGTTCTGGAACCTACGAATCGCGGAACCCTGTGAGGCGACCACGCAAACGAACGCCAGTGGAAGAACGACTTCCCGCACGCCTGCTCGCGCCCATACAGGCGCTCTGCCGCCGGCGCTCCGGCCTTTGCACCGTCCTGTTACCAGCGCGTGCGGCGGCGAACCGGGTGCCTCGCTCTGACGCGTCCTGATCTCGTTTCTGGCGCTCCCGGCTCTCGCTCTGTCACGAGGCAAATGGCACGATGGCCGTGTCATGGCCCTTTGACACGAAGCGCTTCAGCATGCGGTCCCGTGGCTACGGGGGGCGCGACGAGCACAGTGCAAGCTGCCAAGGAGAATTCATGCAGAATCGAATCGCTGTCTTCCTTTGCGCCATCGCCGGTATCGCGGGCGGCGCCGCTTGTCGTCCCGACACGTCCACGCCGAGCGAGAGCATCAGCAATGATACGGGCGGGCGCGGTGGGAGAGCCGGCGCCGGCGCTACGGAGCTCCGCGCGCGTTTTCCTCAGAAAGCGCCGGCGATCCTCGACGTAGGAGAGAGCTTCCTCCCTGTGGAGAACGGCTTCGCCTCTCCGTCCCCGCTCTCGCGCACCTCCGGCCGCAGGGGGCTCATGATGAGCCTGCCCGCGGCGGCGACCCGCGCAGTCGTTTTGCATACGCCCGACGGATTCGAGATCCGCGTGCGAGAGCGAGGCATCGTCGGCCCGGGCGCGCCCGAAAACCTCGCGGTCGTGTATCCTCGCGAGGGGGGTTCGTCCTTCTGGACCGCCGTCGAGGCAGGGTATGAGGAGTGGCTCCTGCTCGACGAGCACGCGACGGCGGGGGACGGGCCCGTCGCAACGTGGGACGTCGAAGGCGCCGCGCTCCGGCAGGACGGGGACGCGGTGGAGGTGCTCGACGCGGCGGGCGGGACGCGTGTACGCGTCACGGCGCCGGCAGCCTGGGCCGAGGACGGGCGTCCTGTGGACGTGAAGCTCGTCGCGCGTGAGGCCACGATCGAGCTCTTCGCCGACATCGAGGGCGAGTCGCTCCTCGTCGACCCGTTGTGGACCTCGCCGCCGGCCATGACCACGCCGCGCTGGAACCACGCGGCGGCGCTCCTGCAAGACGGCAGAGTCCTCATCACGGGCGGCGCGACCACGGGCAACTGGGATTTACCGACGGCTGTCGTCGATATCTACGACGTCGCGACGAACACCATCACCGCCGCCGCGCCGATGACCGTCCCCCGCAATTACCACACGGCGACGGTCCTTTCGGACGGCCGCGTCCTCGTGGCCGGCGGCTTGACCACGAACGGTGTCTCGCTGCAGAGCTGCGAGATCTACGACCCGACCATGAACACCTGGTCGTCCGCCGCGGCCATGAATGTCCGGCATCGCCGGCACGCCGCGGATATCCTCTCGAATGGTCAGGTCGTCGTTGTCGGCGGTTACGCCGACAACCACGCCACA
>NZ_JAGTJK010000036.1:95715-108960 GCF_028435265.1 Polyangium jinanense
CCCCCCCCCCCCTTCCCCCCCCACTGTTGGTGGGGGGGCGGGGGCGGGCCTCCCCCCCCCCCCCCACGCCACTTCGGCGGTCGAGCGGTACGATCCCGCGGCGAACACGTGGGCGTTCGCGGGGAGTCTCTCGCTGGCTCGGGCGGATTTGCGCGTGACGGCGCTCCCGGACGACCGCGTGCTCGTGACGGGCGGCTTTTCGGCGACGGCGGGGGGCACGGCCTACGTCTACAACGCCGACGTTTGCAGCCCGATGCAGGGCACGTGTACGACGCTCGCGCCGATGAACACCGTCCGCGGGATGCACACGGCTACGCTGCTCCAGAATGGCCTGGTCCTCGTCGCCGGCGGCCTGACGAACGGCTCGACGGCGACGACGTCGGTGCAGCTCTTCGATCCCGCGACGAACGCGTGGCTGCCGGCCGCTTCGCTTGGCGTGTTGCGTGGCCACCACATCGCCGCGCGCTTGCTGAACGGCAAGGTCCTCGTCGCGGCCGGCGGGTACAGCGGCACCTACCTGGCGAGCGCGGAGGTCTACGACCCGCAGACGAACACCTGGACGAACACCGCGTCGATGTCGGGGACGCGCATCCGGGCCACGGGCACGATGCTGCCGAATGGCAAGGTCCTCGTCACGGGCGGCTTCAACGGCACCCCCACCGCGAGCACGCGGCTCTACGATCCGGCCGAGGCCAACGGCGTGAGCTGCGCGGTCGCGAGCGACTGCGAGAGTGGCTTCTGCGTCGACGGCGTCTGCTGCAACACGGCCTGCGACGCAGGCGACTGCGACGCGTGCTCGATGGCGGCCGGCGCGGAGGCGGACGGCACCTGCGCGCTGCTCACGGGCCCCGTATGCAACGACGGCGACGCCTGCACGCAAGTCGACACGTGTACCAATGGCGTATGCGAGGGGAGCAACCCCGTCACCTGCGCCGCGCAGGACCCATGCCACGAGCCCGGCACGTGTGATCCTGCCACGGGCGCCTGCTCGAACCCCGAAAAGCCCGACGGCTCTGTCTGCAACGACGGCAATGCCTGCACCCAGGCCGACACCTGCAATGCAGGCACCTGCACCGGCGCCGAACCCGTCACCTGCGCCGCGCAGGACCCATGCCACGAGCCCGGTACGTGTGATCCTTCCACGGGCGCCTGCTCGAACCCCGAAAAGCCCAACGGCGCGCCATGCCCCGGTGGTGCGTGCATGACCGGAACCTGCGTCCCGGATGGCGCTGGCGGCGGCGGTGGTAGCGGCGGCGCTGGCGGTAGCGGCAGCGGTGGCTCCGGCGGCAACGGTGGCTCCGGCGGCAACGGTGGCTCCGGCGGCAGCGGTGGCTCCGGCGGCAGCGGTGGCTCCGGCGGCAGCGGTGGCTCCGGCGGCGCTGGCGGTAGCGGCAGCGGTGGCTCCGGGGGTGGTGGCGGCTCCGGCGGTGATTCCACGGGCACCGGCACCGGCGGCTCTACGTCCTCCGGCGGCAGCGATCCCACCCAGGACGGCGGTTGCGCTTGCCGCACCACTCCAACGCCCTCCGAGAGCCCCGCCCGCTGGGCCGCCCTCGTCCTCGTCGCCGCCGCTGCTGCGCACCGCCGCAGGCGGTCCCCGGCACCACGCTAGCACTGTTTCGATGGATCATGCTGCTCGGCTCTCCTCCTCGTCAGCAGTCAATTCGGTTCCAGAGGACCGCGCATGCCGGCGGATGAAACCCAGAACGGCCAGTCGTCCGTAAGCGACCGCGCTGGGGATCAAAAGACGTACGTGATCCCGACGTTGAAGCCGCCGTCGAGGTTGAGGAGCGATCGGCTGGTGGCGCCTTCGCCCACCTTCCCGAAATAGAGGACCGTCTCGGGCCTCGCGAACAAGCTGAACTTCGGGCTCGCATGAAACGTGAGGCCAAAGCCGAGCCGCGCGGTGCCGCCCACCAGCGTCAGCGCCGGCGTGCCGGGCGGCGAGGAGGGTCTGCGCTATGGATGATTCGATTCCGCTTCGGTGACGCTCAGGATGGCCTGCGCGGAGCGGTCTTGCCAGCGGGTGCCGACCCAGATATCGTATCGGCCTTCCGGAGCGTTCGAGAGATCGATCGTCGGATTCCGCGTGCCATACGAATCGTCGGAGCAGTACCATTGGCCGGACGGGTCGGAGATGAGCAGCGTGGTATCTTCGCCCGACGTCACGTAGAAGCGCAGCAAGGTCGTGACGCCCTCGCGACGGACGCGGTAGTCTGGCGCATCCGCAACGAAGCCTTCGCAGCCGGAGCGGACCGAGCTCGCGTTGTTGTACCCACCCGCCGTGACAATCACGAAAAATGGGTCACCCGAGAAACCAGCCCGAAGCGTGGTCTCGCCCTCGCGTGGGTTCAAGGAAAAGTCGATCCTCGCGAACGCGCTGGTCGCCACCAATAGCGCGGTGAGGCCTGCGAAATAAGCCAGGGATGACTTTTTCATGGAGTTCTCCCTCCCGGTCGCTCTCGAGAGCGTCCTGAGGATCATGTTGTGATGTGGACGTCAGGCGGCAAGCGAGCCACGACCCGACGATGCGCGGCGAATGAATCCCACCGCGCTCGCGTCGCTCGAGCCTTTACTTCTTGCGAGCTTTGGCGTGGGGCCCAGTCGGCATCTTTGCCCCGGCATGCCGCCGCTTCACCTCATCGTAGTGATGGAACCTGATGAACCGCGGAATTCCCGCGTAGTGATGGTACGGCAGCACCTGATCCGCCCCCCGCACCCGCCTCACACAGGCGCACCTTCCGGTTCTCGGACTCCACCCACTTCGCCACCGTCATCCGCGGCGGGACCGTCACCGTCCCCTCGATCCGAGTTTGGGGGTCCAGGGTGATGGGCTCCGTGGATCCCATCGCATCTGCCCCTCGCTTCATGTCCGAGGATGACACTGGTCACCAAGAGTTAGAGGAGGACGGATGAGAGAGTTTTTTGGCGGGCCATCGGTACATTCGAGGGGTCTGACGACGTATAGGGTTTGAGACCCGATGCCGACCGACAATAAAGGCCGTGCTCGGGCTAATTCGCGGGCTGTACGCAGTGCGAGACTGGGCCTGCGGTGACGAGAAGCGGCGCGATCTGCGTGCCAATGTGTCGAAGCCTCGCTGCGATCCTGGCGGCTCACGGCGTGAGGTCCTGCGATCTCAGCCTTTCGGCCCACGAGCGAATGTTGGCAGGTGCTCGCGCAAAGCGCTGGTGAGGTACGAGTATTCATCTTCGGCAAGCGACCAGGGAACGCGCTGTCCCCAGGAACCGGCAAGCCAGGGGAGCTTTTTGGCAAGCTCGGGTTGATCACTTGCGACGACCAGGAGATCCGGATCGACATTCGCGTCCCCTTCGGGGTCTCGCATAACCATCCGAAGATCGCGCCCACGGACGTCCCCATGCACGGCCAGGATTCGAATTTCCTGAGAGATGCCCAATTGCTTCGAGACATTCGGGGGCAGGGCGACTTGAAGCAGCCACATCGAGCCTGTCGCGTCGAGGGAAAGGAGCCGCCGAGGCGTGCAGCGCTCTTCGTCGAGGCGCTGCAGCAGTCTCGAGCCCCAGGCGATCCCGAGGGCAAACGCGCGCCTTTGTCGTGTGAGAGCAGGCTCTTTCGAGGACTTCCCTTCGCTTTGCTCCCCGATCTCCTCGATGGAGAGCGCCATCCCGAGCGCACGGACGAGATCCTCGAACGTGCGAGGAAAATCCTCATTCTGGGTATCGATCGAGCGGGGAATCGAATTGTTCTCGGTCAGCGTCGCCCACTGGTAAGCATCCCGCAGCGCCACCTCGAGATCGACGCCTGCTTGACGAATGAGGGGGCGCAATCGCTCGGGCGCGACGCCATTCCGGAAGAGCAACGACCCAGCCGAGCAGACCATCGAGGCATCATTCGCGATCGGGGGGAGAGCCCTTTGCAGCGCTTCCTCGAGATTTTCTCCGAAGATGTGCGGCAGGAAGGCGAAGAAAGAGCAAACAAGCTTTCGTTTCTCCTTGCTGAAACGCTGGAGCGAGGTGAGCCATAACCGTCGAGCCGCCTCATAGCCGCACCAGAAGAGTGGTTCGCCCCCCGCATTCGCGTCCCGCTTGCACCAATACAAGGCGGCATAGGGGCCGATGTCGAGAAGCAGCATGCTGCCAATGTCATCGTCATGACCTTCGTAACGATGCGAAAACGTTGTTCGGCGGCGCTGGGGTTCGAGGTTTCGATAGATAGATCGAAAAGCCTTCTCCGGGTCCGGAAGGCATGCGAGTAAAGCGCCGAAACGGCGTATCAGCTGCTCTGTGCTCCCGTTGTCGCGCCGGGCCATCGAGAGGCCCTTGTCCCGTCCTACGAGGAGTTCCTCGAACCATGACCAAAACGCCTGTGCCTCCGCCTGTGCCGGGTTCTCTCCCAGCATGACGGCTGTCCCGAAGAGCAGGGGCAATCCCTGGCCGCGCAGCGTGCGCGCGCCTTCGCCGCGATCGTCCGCCATGCGCGGAACCCCGTCGTTTTCCTTCAGGACGCGCCTTGCTTTCTCGCGCTTGTGCTTCTCCTTCGCCACGGCCTCGGCAGCGGTCCACGCGTCACGCGCGTCTTTCACAGAAAACCTCGTCGCGAGTAGCTCGGCGAGGACCTTGAACGCCTTCCTCTCGGGCTCGTCCTTATGGCCACCAAACCGCTGGTCGGCGATAAGCTCCTTGTGGGCGAGGTGTCCGAGAAAAGCGAAAGCGATATATTTCCCGTCGGGCCTCTCGAGGAGAACCCGAAATGCATCACGAAGCCAAACCTCGGAGGAATCGATGTGTAGAAGATGATGGGTCAGGAGCAAGGCGACCACGCTGCGGGAGGAAGCCCATCGACCGTCTTCCTCGAACACCCGCGGCGCGAGGCGGAGCAGAGCCTCAATTTGTTCCGGATTTTCTTTCAGGTGGGTGTAATGGAAGAGCGCCCCGTCCATGAGATCCAGCGCGGGCAACGTGTCGACTTCCACGCACCAGGCAGCGGGGTCGATGCAAAGGAGCAGGTGGAGGTGAAAAAAGGGATATTCTCCACGGAAGGCGACATATCCTCGGCACCGACGATCCCAGGCGGCGAGCGGATCAAGCTCATATTTCCACCCGTCGACCTGCGCATCGAATTGCCGAATCTCGTGTTTGCTGGATGAAAGAAACAGCTTCTTCGGATCCGCGATCGCAGTCTTGATTTTCTCACGCAAAACCGTGTTCCAGGTGCTACACCGTTGCTCGTCTTCGCGCACCAGCGTTGCAAATGTTTCCTTGAAAGCTCTCCAACATTCGACCTGACGTGACGGCAGCCCCTCATGGGCTCGCTCCAAGGCCTCGGGCTGGGCAGCTCCCAGCGCCACCTCCCGCGCAAGCTCACGCGCCCTTTCAATCGCCTCGGCCGGCGAAGCGTGTTGAACGCTCATGTCCCCACCTGCGCCTTCTTCCGCTCATCCACCCAAACCCGGAGATCTTTCGCGTCATCCCACGCCTTGCGGAGGTGGCCTCGAACGGCCTCCGGATCGGGAAGCGAAACGAGCATCGTTCCGCGGGAGCCGAACTCATTGAGCGAGGAACCAAGGAGCCAAACACGGTCATCAACGAGCAGAAACCGATCGTGAATGGCGGGGCGATCGCCCGTCATGACGCGAATCGCCATCGGATTGAGGCGATCCTCCGCGCCGAGCCGATCGAGGTTCGCGAGTAGAGCCTCCCCCTGTTCCTTCTCCTGCCCTTCTTCCTCGCAGCGGTTTTTCAGCATCTCTACGGAGCTCAGAATTTGAATCGGGATCCCCTCCTGCCGAACCGCGAGGGCAAATGTCAGCTCGTTGGGACCGAAATACGGATCGACGAGCAAAACCTCCCGCTTTGCCGGATGGATGAGCTCCCGCACGACGCTCGTCGCTTCGACCTTGGCCCCGGAAAACCAGCGCTGCGACCGCGAGTCAACGTGTCTCTTCCGCATTCGCTGCCTTTGCGCCTCGGCCATGCGCTCACGGGCGGACGGCGTCCTTTCTGTCTCGTTCGTGACGATCTTGTCCCCCTTGTCCACACGATCGACCTCGAAGGACTCCTCCGGTGTTTTTCCTGCCACGCGGACCCGAGAAGTGACCATGTTCACCTGGAGATTGAAACCCGTCGGAAATGCGTAGCTCCCCTGTGCAAGCAGCCCGCGTTTCAGATCAATAACTTCATCCTGGACATCGGTCACACGTGCCTCGGACTCAATCCGCAAAATCCGGGCCTTCACGATGATATGACGAATATCCACAGGCCCCATCCATGAATTGGGTCGGCATATCATAGAAAGCCCTTCCACCGTCTGCCCGGCGCGCGGCTGAAACCGCAAAAACAGAGAGCCCCGCAGTGGCATACCAGGACGAGACCGCATCTCGAGGTCCCGATACACCGGGTTCGGCGCCACGAGGTGCACCGAGCCCCAGTATTCCGGATACTCATCGAAACGAAAATGCAGCCGATCCGAGAGCCAGTCCGTCGCTTTCTCTCGCTCCGCGTCGCGCCAAACCTTCATGATCCCAGGCTCCGAAAGCGGTATCAAATGATGCACCCGCGGATTCTCCTGCCATGGCGGGCAAAATGGCGGAGTCGCGTTGTCCCCTGATACACACAGGAGGTTCGGCCAGGGCGGATCTTCGCCGAGATCCGACAATAAAAGCTTTCGTGCAGGGTCCTCCCCTGGCTTGTCCGGCAGCCCCCCAACCCCGCGCCGGCAATCCAGATACCACCGCAGCGCCTCCCGCGCAGGCATCACCACCCGACGCAGGAAGATCCTGTGGTTCGTCTTCCGGAGGAGACAAGGTTCCTTCTCCTCATCATCGTTCTCGAACGGAGGTGGCACCTCGGTCGGCAACAGCTCCACGAGCCCAAAGAGCAGCGTTCGCTCCTTTGTTTGCGTGTGCAGATCCCAGGCAATGTGAAGGACGGCCGTTGCATAATCGTCGTCGAACGTCGCAAGGGGATCGGCCGGACGAGGAGGCTCCTCCTGGATGTACATGACCCGGCCATCTTGCCCCACACCCCAGGAGCGAGCAACCAGCTCGACACTGGCGTTTGTCGACGGGCTGCTTCCGGGCGCCCGTGAGGCGGTTTGGGGGTCCAAGGTGCGGGCTCCGTGGACAGGGTGGACGACGAGCTCCGCATCAAGCTGGACCACCTCATCGGCACCCTGCACAAGCTCACGCGGCGATGAGGGGCCGGGCGTGCCGTCCGTCGTAGGACGGCACGCCTTCTGCCAACTTGGATCTTCCTCTCATTCAAGCGGCCGCGCCACGCAGTCCCGATGGATCCTGGTTCTTCCTAGACGAACCATATCCCGCACTTTCCCATTGCCTTCCCCGACAAACCATGAGACACAAAAAAGGCGACGCCAGCCGGCGCTGACACACCGACCGGCGTCTGACCCGAAACCCGCAGGAACGGAGTTCCAGGCTATGCCTAAGGTAAACGTCCCCCCCGAATCCGCCAAAAAACCTACACGCATTCCCTCCCCGGAGGCGTCTTTCGAGCGGTTTTACCGCGAATGCCGCCCCTTCGTCCGCTCCATCGTTCTGCAACGCGGCGTCCCGGAGCGGGAGGCAGACGACCTCGTGCAGGAGGTCTTTGTCATCGCCTGGCGCCGCTGGGACAGCCTCGTGACGCCCGAGGGCGCGCGGTCGTGGATTTCTACGATTGCGTTCTATGTCGCCTCGAATCACCAAAAGCTCTTGCGATATCGCGTGGAGCATCTGGCCGACGGCGAGCTACCGGCGCCGGCGTTCGAGCCGCGGGTCGTGGAGGCGATGGATGCTGCGCGCCGGATGGAGACGGTCGTCCGGAGGCTCAGCCGGAAGGTGTGGGCGGTGGCCCGCGCGTATCTGATCGACGGCCGGTCGATGCCGGAGATCGCTCGCACGTTGCGGATTCCCCTCGACACCGCGTATGCCCGGCTCGGCCTGGCACGTCGGCGGCTTTCGCTCTGACCTCACCCACACCACCGAAATCGTAGACGCGTCGTCTGTCACCGCACGGGCGGCGCCGCTTCCTCCCCCGCCCGCTTCCTCTTCCTCGCCCCCGCCCCCAGCGCCTCGAAGCTCGCCCGCTTCGCCTCATCGTTCGCAAACTCCATCCGCCCCGCCCCCTCGATCCGCGCCACGGCCGCAAGAATCCGATTCCCCATCCGATTCCGCTCCTGCGTCGTCACCGGCGCGCTCGCGCGCTTCTGCTCCTGCACCGCATCTGCATTCGTGATCGCCACGAGCGCTTGCGCGAGCCCGTCGAGGTCCTTCTGCACGATCCCGAGGGACGCGGCCTCGGCCGGGTGCTCGTTGGCGCGGCCCAGGATCTGCTGGATCACCGCCTTCACGTCGCGCACGTTCGTCTTGTTCACCTTCTGCCCGATCCCGTAGGCGCGCTTCACGTCGGCGGGCGCTTTGGCGCGGCGAACGGCGACGCGGATTTGCTGCATTTGCGCGTGCCCCTGTTCGAGCGCCACGTTTTGCGCGCTCGTCGCTGCGACGGCCTCGCTCCGGGCCTGTTTGGCGCCAGGGACGGCTTCACCGAGCTTTTCGATGTCCCCCGAAAGCCCCTGAACCAGCCCTTCCGAGAGCCGCGGGCCGAGGACAGCGGCGTGGGTGACGGCGAGGTTCAATGCTTTCAGGCCGAGCTGCGTGATGGTGGTGAAATCCTTGGCTGGAAGCGTGCTCTTCACAATCAGTGCTGCAGTCATGACGTTCCTCCCTCGACGCGTGGTGGAGGTACGGCGTCGTATCGGTCGCGAATGTTGCACGGCTCATGCCAATGGCGGTCGTGAAGAGCGCGGAGCCGTTCGTGAAGAGCGCGGAGCCGTTCGTGAAGAGCGCAGAGACACCCGTGAAGAGCGCGGAGACACCCGTGAAGAGCGCGGAGGTACTCGTGAAAGGCGCGGAGACACCCGTGAAGAGCGCAGAGGCACCCGTGAAGAGCGCGGAGACACCCGTGAAGAGCGCAGAGACACTCGGGAAGAGCGCGGAAGCACTCGTGAAAAGCGCGGAGGCACCCGTGAAGAGCGCGGAAGCACTCGTGAAGTGAGATCCATCACTTGTGCGCCACCGAGCGGCGCATGAACGCTCCAGAACGGAGCGGTGCACCGCTCCAAAACGGAGCAGCACCCGCTCCAAAACGGAGCAGACCTGGCGGCGGATGCGCTGGAGCTCGGTAGAGAACTCCGTTGCTCAGTGAACGAAGAAGCCGCCAGCGGCGGCGCAGCCTTCGCAGAACACCGCGAACGACTCCAGGAGCGCGAAGAGCTCGCGTTCGTGCTCGAGCGGTTCGAGCTTCGCGCGCGTAGCTTCGAGCATCGCCCGAAGTCCGGCGGCAGCGAGCGGACACTCTCGCTCGCTCAGCCACGCGCCGTCGTTGAAACAGAGCTTGAAGAGCGGAACCCCTTCGCCCTCCGGAGCCTGGATGCGCAAGGCCCTGTCCCGCTCGGCTCCTTCTGCCGGGACCAAGGGGCGTAGGTACGACTCGTTGAGTACGCCGACGTTCGCGAGCGCCTCGCGCACCCGCTCCATGGCGTTAGCGTCGAGGCGAAGGTATCGCGCGTCGTCCGGTGCTTCCGTCGCGACCGCGCCCTCCCTCCGCAGGATGGGATGGTCCGCGCGATAGAGGTCATAACCCATGGTATTTGCCGATCAGGAGGTCCTCGAGCGTCGCGCGCTTTTCGGGAGGGAGCGTCGCGAAGCGAAAGCGACCACGCACGCCATACGCTTCGATGCGGTGGGAGAGCCGGCGAACGACGTTCTCGACCGGCACCACCATACGAACGCCGTCGAACTGGAGGACGCTGTCGCCGAGGTCGTCTGGGAACGTGTACACCCAGAGCCACATCGCGCTCCGGGGTGCGGAAGGCGTCTCGAGGTAGCAGCCGAGGACGAAGTCGACGCTCTCGTCGTCCTCGACGATGCCGTAGTTGCCGACGGTGATCCGCTCGCCTGCGGGCCCGAGGATCGGAAAGGCTCTTTCGAGAGCCGGCGCCAAGCGCGGCATCGACCCGTCCTCCGCACGCGCGAAGACTTCGACGAAGGACGGCAGCCGATCGGCAATCAGCTGGCGCTCGGTGGCGAGGTCCGCTGCGTTCACGGGCGAACCCTAGCCGACTTCCAGCGATGGGAGAAGCTACCGTTCGCGGCGACGCGGCGCGCGCGACGGCGCGCGTTATTCGGCGTGCGGGCCGAGGACGTAGCGCGGCTCGTGTACGAGCGTGACGTCCATCGCGCCGGAGCCGTCGTTGACGGGAGTCGGCAAACCGCGGCCGTCGCCGAGGTACCCGGAGATTCCGGCACACGCGATCGCGCCGCTCTCGAGCCGCGCGCACAGGCGCCCGCCGCCGCTCGCGATCTCGATCGGCTTGCCGGCGAAGGACAGCGGCTCGCCACCGAGCACATCATTGAACTTTCCCGCGCACGTCACGCGGTCCGCGCCGTCGACCGCGCAGACGAATCCGTCTCCGATCGCGACGTCTCGCGCGCGCTCGAACGACATCTTGACAGCACCGTCATCGAAACCGGCGCCCCAGCAATACGTGTCGCCCGCGCGCGTGATCGCACACACCGTCGCGCGGTTCGACTCGAGGTGGACGACGCCATCGAAGGCCGCCACGCGGTGCAGAACGCCGTCGTCCTGCTCTTTGCCGGGTGCCACGCCGAGCACGCCAAAATAATTTTGGCCCCAACACCACACCGCACCTGCTGCATCGGTCGCGCACGAGAACCCGATGCCGGCCGTCAAGAGCGTTGCTCCGCGAATCGGCACCTTGCTCCGCGCGTATTCGCCGCCCGCACCCGTCGGCGCCCGCTTTGCCTCGCGACCGCCAAGATTCGCGAGCACCGGCGGCACGCCGAGCGAAAATACGGGTGCCACGCAAACGACCTCCCCGCGAACGATGGCGCAGACGTGGTGGTCGCCGACCGCAATTCGTGAGGCGCCCGCGAGCGCTCGAACCTCTCCGCTCCCGCAGGCGTGATCATCGCACAGCGCGGTGAAGATTCCTTCCGTGCAGCGGACGGTGCCTCGCGAGAGCGTGCACGTACCTTCCATCGAGGTCGCGACCTGGTCGCCGCGTTCGAATGGTAGCTCAACGGCCAGAGCCGCGTGCTTGCTCTCGCAAAGGTTCATCCGACCGCGCTTCTCGTCGCGCCCCCAACACGCCACACGACCACCGTCGAGGAGCGCGCACGTGTGGAGCTCGCTCGCGACGAGAGCCGTGGCCTTTGCCGACCGATCGGCGAGCGGCGCCGCGCAGCCAAGCGGCGGCACGCCGGCGAGCGCCGGAGGCGGCGGCAGCGAGGGCGCAGGAGCCGCCGGATGCTCGGACGCGCCCCCGCATCCGGCGGACGCCATGAGAACGAAGGCGATGGCCGTACAGGAGCGAGCGAACTGGACGGAAGCGAAGGACGGCACGGGCTCGGGAAGGTAGTTAACGCGAAGAACTTTTGCAAGGCCGCCCGCCGCCGAACGCGCTCGCACTCCAGCCGGGTAAAGCGCATCCGATTTCCAGCGCGCCCTTATGGCATCGTCCGGAGACTCTATCCCGCACCCTCGTCGACTTCGGTGGCCATGTCGCTTTCGGCGTCCGCTAAGCCACTCATCAAGGTCTGCCTCCGCTGTGCTTCCTTTACGTCGTTATCAGCCTGCCGGAAGGTGTGGGCGGTGGCCCGCGCGTATCTGATCGACGGCCGGTCAATGCCGGAGATCGCTCGGACGTTGCGGATTCCCCTCGACACCGCGTATGCCCGGCTCGGGCTGGCACGTTGGCGGCTTTCGCTCTGACCTCACCCACCCCAACCCTCCCTCTCCACGTGGTGGAGAGGGAGGGAGTTTCCGGCTTGATCCAGCGCCTTTCATCCCCTCTCCAATCGGATCCGCGCGGAGCAGTTCGTCACCGAGGGCAAGAGCGAGGAGGCGTGGTGGCCTCGTAGGATCCAAGGCAGCCTCCACGCGTGCCTGACCCAAGAGAGGACCGAGCCCGCCGGCTTTCGGTGACTGTGCGCCACGTCATGCGGAAACTTGGCACGACGAGTGCGGTATGTATATCTGGGAACCTACGATCACACGGAGGGAGAGGTGGGGGTGCAACGAAGGAAGTTCGCGCGCAATGCATTGGCGATCGTGTGGGCAGTCAGCTTGTTGGTACTATTCTTATCATCGGGACAGGCGACGGCATATCAAGACGTAAAGAAGGCAGCGATGCCGGTTGTCGCCTCGGACGACAGCGAGTGGGCCTACTGTAGACGCGCGTGCGATCTCGTGTGGGATTACGACAACCGTCAATGTCGCAAGTTGCCCGAGAAGCCGAAGAAACATCGCGAACGATGCTGACGTCGTGCCAACGAGGAGCGCTCACGATGTTATCTCGAATGCGAGAAAGAGGCGCAACGATGACGGTCATCGCCGAGCGTGAGCTACGTTTTACTCAACCAGGCAAGCGGGGGGCACGGAAGGTCCTCGTCCGGATCCATGCGCCTGCACCCGAGGAAAACGGGAACTGGTCGGTGTGTTTCGAGATCCACGGCCCCGGTGAGCACAAGACGAGTCGATCCGTATGGGGCGCGGACTCCGTGCAAGCGCTCGTGCTGGCTCTGGCGAACATCCCGCTCGATCTGAGCCTGGTAGCTCACGAAATGGGCGGAACGATCAAATTCCTAGGGCGAAAGGACCTGGGATTCACGGTAAGTCCGCCTCAATGAGAGGAGCGCCGAGCGCGCGGTACGGTGACAATGGTTCTGAGTCTGGGAACCCTTGGCCCCGGCAGTGTGGATGATCTCTTGCAATATCGCGTGGAGCATCTGGCCGACGGCGAGCCGGCCTTCGAGCCGCGGGTCGTGGAGGCGATCGATCCCGCGCGACGGGTGGCGGAGGCTCGGCCGGAAGGTGTGGGCGGTGGTCCGCGCGCATCTGCTCGACAGTCGTTCGTATCTCCTCGCGCAGCCACGTCTTGCTCGACGCCCGCAGACGTGGCAGGGCGCGGCCGGCGCGTTCCCGGGACTGCCCGGTTCGTCGCAAGCGATCAATACTCCGAGCAGTCCAGTGCCCTCGTCGCGCCGCCTTCGGCCCGGACAATGCGGCATGCCGTTCGCCTTGCGCTATCCCTGAGCCGCGACCTCATGCGGCAGCGCGATCCTCTCTCCGCGCAGCGCCGCCATGATCGCCGTACGTAGGTACGCCTTCGGGTCGAGCCCGCAGAGCTTCGCGCTCTCCACGTACGAATAGAAAAGCGCAGCCACCTCGGTCCCACGCTTCGACCGT
>NZ_JAGTJK010000037.1:0-104556 GCF_028435265.1 Polyangium jinanense
TGCGCGATGCGCAGTTCTTCCACGAACGGTCCAGGGCTTGCCCTGGTTCGGGTCGAGGGGCGAACAGCCCCCGCGGGGCCCGGGGCAGCGCCCCGGCGCGACGCCTCGCGATGAGACCAATGCTCAGGCCCTGGTTCGGGTCGAGGGGCGAATAGCCCCCGCGGGGCCCGGGGCTGCGCCCCGGCGCAACGGTTGCCCGACGAGACCCATCATCAGCCTTCGAGCGGCTTGCCCAGCGCGACGAGGTGCTCGACGAGGTTCATCACGTGCGGCACGCCGAGGCCTGTCACCGGATCCCAGTCGGCGCACGCGCTGTAGCCGTCCACGCGCTGCACGACGGCCTTGCCCACGCTGTTCGCTACGCGCACGCAGACGTCGGTTTGTCCGATCGTGATGTCACGGAAGGCCGGAGGATCGGCCTTGCGGAGCGAATACAGCGCGGGGTTGGCGAATCCGACCCGGCCCTTGCCTGCCCGGCGCCGCGCCTCGTTCGCGAGCGCGATGATCGCGGCCCAGATCGGCGCGGCCATGCTCGTGCCGCCCGCGTAATCGATCCAGTTGCGGCCGATCACCGCCTGATAACCGAGCGCCGAGAGCACCTCGCCGCGCTGCACCGACGGGCCTGACGCCATCAAGGCGACGTCCGGAAAACCGCGGCCGTACGGGACGACCGCAGGCGTGTTCGCGCCACGCGCGTACCATTTGCGCAGGCTGTCGCGCTGCCAGGCCGGAATGGGGACGTCCTGGCTGAAGCCTCCGCTTGATGCGAGCTGCGTGAATTGCACCAACTTGGCGACGGCGACCGGCGGCGGGCCGCTCCAGGCGAGCTCGGTGAGCGGATCCAGGCACGTGATCATCGTCCCGCCGACGCTGAGCACGCGCTCTTCGACCGCAGGAAAAACCCCGTGTGGCCAGGGCGCGTCGCTCACGGCATAACCGTCGACCATGCGGCGCGGAATGCCGTCGAGCGCGCCCCAATCGCCCGCCGCGCTGATCACGGTGATGCCGAGCGCCGCGGCCTGATCGAGCAGGCCCGTGACGACGCTCGATCCGAAGATGCGATAATACCGCCGCTCCGGCGTGATCCAGCTCGTCGAGGCGACCGTGACGTTGCGCTCCTCGTCGCCGATGACTGCGAGCAGGAACATCGACCAGGGATCGGCGACGACCTCGGGATCGACGAAATACACGACGAGGCGTGCCCTGGGCGCCATCGCGCCGGCCCAGGCGACGGTCATCGTGGCTTCGAGCCGGTGCAGCGGATCGACGAGCCGGCCGCCGCGCGTGGGCCCGAGATCGATCATCTCCACCGCGGGCGGCGTGATGCCGTGGGCGCGCCAGAAAAGGTGCAGGTCGCCGATATCGATGGATCCGCCGAGCATGAGGAGTGCAATGGTTTCACCCTCGCCCGTGAGGTGGTCCGGGAATGAGTAAATGCGACGGATGTCCGCGGGCGTGACGCCGGCGAGGCCGGGCGGGGGTTTTCCCGGTTCGCTGCGGACCGAAAAGGGAAATCCCTCGCGGAGCTCGAGCGGGACTTCCTCTTGTCGGGCGCGGGAAACCATGGAGCTGCGGGCCTCGGGGGCGTTGCGCAAGCCGTGGACGGCCTGGATGTAGCCGGCGAGCTCGCGGGGGACGGCCGTGTCGACGCGCGGGGCGCGGTGCCCGGCGGGCTCGCGCAGCCAATCGGCGAGGTGGCGGCCGAAGGCGCGGCGGATCGGCTCCTCGGGCGCGCGCACGACGATGAGCTGCCGGCCGACGGGCCCGGACGGGAGCGGTTCGAGGCCGGCACGGCGAAGCCAAGCGTGCACGGCCTCGATCTGCGTGTCGTCGAGCGCGACGAGGCCCCCGAGCTCGGCGCGCGAGAGGTGGCGGCCGTAGCGCGGGCTTTCGGGATCGGAACACTCGATCACCAAGTCCAAGAGCTCCGCGCGCGAGCGATCGTGGAGGATGACGGTGATGTCGATCGGCTCGTTCGGGCCCGGCGGCGGCGTCATGGACATGGGGCGAGCGTACCCGAGCGGGCTCGTGTGAGGCAAACGGGGCTGCGCACAAAGGGTCGGCTCGTGTTTGGCGTGGGCGGATGCTAGAGAGCCGGGATGTCCGAGGTCCGAACGCCCTCCCCCCGCGAGCGCTTGCACGAGCTCTTCCTCAAGGTCGACTCGTTTTTCGCGCACGCGAAGAGCCGGTGCGGCGAGGCGATCACGTGCGCCGCGGGCTGCGACGACTGCTGCCGGCGGCGATTCTCGGTGACGACGATCGAGGCGGCGGAGGTGCAGGAAGCGCTCGATCGCCTGCCGGCCGAGGAGCGGCAAACGATCGCGGCGCGGGCGGCGGATCCCGCGGGGACGGATTGCCCCGCCCTCGGCGAGGACGGCCGGTGCGCCGTGTACGAGGCGCGCCCCACGATCTGCCGGACGCACGGCTTGCCGATTCGTTTTACGGAGCGAAAGGGCGGGCGGTCGCTCCCGGTCGTCGACGCGTGCCCGAAAAACTTCGTCGGGCAGGATCTCGCGTCGCTCGATCCCCGGGCCGTGCTCGATCAAACGACGCTCTCCACGGTGCTCGCGGCGCTCGACGCGGCGTATGCGGACGCGGTCGGGCTCCCGCGCGGGCAGCGGATCGAGATGACGACGCTCTGCGGGCCCTCTCCCGAACATCAGGCTTGACTAATATAAGCGGACGGTGATACAGGACGGTCGTGGAAGCGTTCGACGTCCTCGGGGACCCGGTCCGCCGCCGGATCCTCGAGTTGCTCGCCGACGGTGAGCAGACTTCGGGGGCGATCACCGAGGTCATCCAGAGGGAGTTCGGGATTTCGCAGCCGGCGGTATCGTTGCACCTCAAAGTGCTGCGGGACAACGGGTTTGCCACGGTGCGGGCGGAGGGGACCCGCCGCTTGTATGCCGTCGACGTCCGGCCTTTGCAGGAGGTCGACCTGTGGCTCGATCGCTTCCGCCAATTCTGGGAGCAGCGCCTCGACGCGCTCGCGACGGAGCTCGCGCGAGGCAAACGCGAACGCCGCTTGAAGGCCGAAGCGCGTTCGTCCACGACCGACGACACGACCACGAGGGAGAAGGACAAACCATGATCGACATCATGAAGGAGCTTTACGCCGTACATCGGGAGACCGGCCCCAAGGCCATGCTCGCGGGCGAAGGCCGCACGGTGAAGCTGCGGCGGAGCTACGATGCGGAGATCGAGGACGTCTGGGATGCGATCACGAATCCCGAGCGCATCCGCCGCTGGTTTCTCCCGCTCGAGGGCGAGCTGCGCCTCGGCGGTCATTACCAGCTCAAAGGCAATGCCGGCGGCAAGATCCTGCGCTGTGACCCGCCCCGTCTGCTCGAAGTGACGTGGTCGATGGGCCCGAAGGACGACGAGAGCAGCAAGGTCGAGGTGCGGCTGTCGGTTGGCGAGGGCGACCAGACGATCCTCGAGCTCGAGCACGCGGCCATCGTCCCGCCCGGCATGTGGTCCGAATACGGGCCCGGCGCCGTGGGCGTCGGCTGGGATCTCACGCTGCTCGGCCTAAGCATGGAGCTTCGTTCGATCTTCCTCGAAGACAAGGAAGCCTGGGGGCTGACGCCGGAGGCGAGGCAATTCATCACGGAGAGCAGCGTTTCCTGGGGCGCCGCGAATCAAGCCGCCGGCACGTCCGCCGAAGACGCCCAGAAATGCGTCGAGAACACGACGAAGTTTTACGCGCCAGACCCGCCCCCGGCGACCTGAACACGGCGTCGGGCGTAGCGCGGCCCACGCGAAAGCGTCCGTCCCCGAGGTCTCCATTTTTCTGCGCGACAGTCGGCGAGCCCGCCCGTCAGGGGGGTGCGGTGAGACAGCACCGCGTCCTTTCTCGTGACGAGGTTCGACGATGAAACTTTCCATCAAGACGCTCTCGGGTTGCTTCCTCCTTTCCCTCGTGATCGCGGCGTGCAGCGGCGCCGGCTCCTCGGGGTCGGGTGACGGAGACGGGGGGAGCGACCCGGGGAGCGGGGGCAACGGGGCCGGCGGCAGCGGCAATGGCGGCAGCAGCTCGGGCGGGGGCAGCGGCGACTTCAAGTGCTGCCTGAACGACACGAACTATCGTTGCCCGAACAAGGCGGCCTTCGACAAGTGCGTGGGCTTCGACATCGACGGCTGCATCAACGCGTGTTCTCCCGAGGATTTCGGGTGCATCGACAACTGCTTCATGCAAGCCGAGAACGCGACGAACGATCCGTCGTCGTGCATGGAGGACCCGTCGGCCCAGTGCGGGAGCGGCAGCAGCAGCGGCGGGGGCGCCTGCGTGGGCGAGCCGACCGGCCAGAGCTGCAAGGACGACACCGATTGCAATACGCAGAACTGCACGAACGGCTGCTGCCAGGGAACCGACGCAGGATCGCCCTGCAAAGACGACACCGACTGCAGCTCCCAGAACTGCACGGGTGGCACGTGTCAGTGAGCCCAGCTCGGGCCTCCCGAGCGTCCGCATGACGAGACCGATGAAAGCCGCGTTCGAGGATGCATTCGTGGCCGCGCAAGCGGCCTGGCCCGGCGTCACGCTGGATCGGGAGGCATTCATGGCGTACCTGCGCGAGCGCACCGGAGAAGACGGCGCAGAGGTCGCGCACGCGTCCGACCTGTTCCTCGCGTGCGCCTGCCTGCGCGGCGATCCAAGGGCAATCGCGTTCTTCGAAGCGCATTTCCTCGCGCAGGTCCCAGCATTCCTCTCGCGCGTGGAGAACGACAAGGCCACCATCCCCGAGCTCTTGCAGGCGCTCCGCGAAAAACTGCTGCTGCCCTCGGCAGGAGGCAGGCCCAAGCTCGCCGATTACACCGGGCAAGGGCCCCTCGGCGCATGGCTGCGCGTGGTCGCCGTGCGCGCCGCGCTCGATCGCAAACGCGCACAGCCGCGGGAAGTTCTCCGAGAGGAGATCCCCGACACGCTGCTCGCGCCCTCGGACGATCCCGAGCTCGACTACCTGCGCGTGCGGTACGCAGCCGAATTCCGCGCCGCATTCCAGGACGCACTCCTCTCGCTCGAGCCAAAGGGCCGCACCGTGCTGCGCCTCCACATCATCGACGGGCTCAACATCGATCGAATCGGGGTCATCTACGGCGTGCACCGCGCAACCGTGGCCCGATGGATCGCCGACGCACGCGCATGGCTGTTCGAACGGACACGCGGGCTCCTGAGCGAGCGGCTCTCCCTCGAGCCGCGCGAATTCGAGAGCGTGCTCCGGCTCGTAGGCCAGGACCTCGACGCAAGCGTGCGCCGGATCCTGGAAGACGAGAGCGGTTGACACAAGCAGCGTAGCGCCGGGGTTTCACCCCGGACCCCAACCAGGGGTTGTCCACCCCTGGACCCGGACCAGGCACGGCCTGGACCGAAGGCGGATAAACCGCGCGATGCGCGGTTTATCCGACGGGCCCGTGGCAAGACCACGGACCACGTTGCCAGGCGAGACAGCAGCGCTGCTCGCCTCGAGTAGACACGTCAGCGCTGCGGTTTTGGCGGGCAACGTCGTTGCTGGTCTTGACTCGGCCCGTTGGAAGAACTGCGCGATGCGCAGTTCTTCCACCCTCGGTCCAGGCCGTGCCTGGTCCGGGTCGAGGGGCGGACAGCCCCCGCGGGGTCCGGGGCAGCGCCCCGGCGCAGCGCTCCGGCGCAGGATCAGCGCACGCGACGCTCGGCGAGCCATGCGTCGACGTCGGCGAGTGCTGCGGCCCTTCGGCGAGGCGCTTCTGCGAAGCGCTGGCGCGCCTCCTCGGCGAGTGCGAGGGCGCGCTCCTTCGTGCCCACGGCCCAGAGTGCGCGCGCCAGCGTGAACAATGCGCGCCCGTGCTCGAGGGGGGCGCCGGGGTGGGACGACAGGATGGAAACGGCGCGCTCGAGCGGCGGGAGAGCCTCGTGTGCGCGCCCGAGCTTTGACAGGCAGCGGCCGAGACCCACGAGGATGTCGGCGAACTCGGCGTTGCGCTCGCCGAGGGCTTTTTCGTGAATGGTGAGCGAGCGCCGGGAATGCGGCAGGGCCTCGGCGCAGCGCCCTTGCTCCTCGATGGCTCGGGCCATCGTGCCTTCGATGAGTGCGACGTTGGGATGGGTTGGTCCGAGCTTCGCTTCGACGATCGTGAGCGAGCGTTCGAGGGTCGAAAGCGCCTCCTTTGACCGGCCTTGCTCGATGAGCGCGAGGGCGATGTTCATGCGGCACATGCCCACGTCGGGGTGGTTTTCGCCGAGGGTCTTCTCGCCCATGGCGCACGCGCGCTCGTAGAGCGGCAATGCCTTCTCGGGGGCGCCGCTGTCGAGGTGCGCGTTCGCGAGTGCGTTCTGCGTGTATGCGACGTCGAGGTGCGCGGACCCAAGCGCTCTCTCCTGGATCACGAGCGTTCGCTGGAGTCGGGTGATCGCGTCGTCGAAGCGCCCCTCGCGCCCGTCGAGATCCGCGAGGAACCTCAGCGTCGTGGCCACTTGGGGGTGATCGGGGCCGAGGCTCCGCTCCTGGATCACGAGCGCGCGCTCGAAGGCCGACCGGGCGCGCCCGCGCTCGCCGCGCTCGCGCAGCACCCTGCCCACGTCTGCGAGCGCTGCGGCCAGCTCGAAGTGATCGGGGCCGAGCTCCTGCTCCCGCAGCGTGATGACCCGCGCGAGATCGGCCTCGGCTTCGGCGAGCATGCCCGCTGCGTGTTTCGTGACGCCGGCTCGATGCAGCACGGCTGCCTCGAGCAGCGCGGGCGCGCCGGCTCGCTTGACCGTCGCGATGGCCAGACGCTCCCACGAGAGCCCGGCCTGGATCTGCGCTTTGCGGCTCCCCACGACGTAAATCAGCGCGCCCATGGCCCTCGCGGCCAGCGCGTCTTTTCGGCCCTCGACCGCGACGGCCGCCGCGTCCTCGAGTAGCCGCGCCCCGTCCTCGATGTGGCCGAGCCGGTCGGTCATCTCTCCTGCGATGAGGAGCGCCTCGGCCTCGTGCCCCCGGCTCGCCTTCGCCCGCGCCCCTGCGAGGGTGGCGCGCGCCGCGTCGAGCGCGTCGGCATACTTGCCCGCGTCGCGCAGGGATCGCGCCCGAGAGAGGTCCGCGTCGAGCGAGGCGCGCGCGTCGTCCGACAGCGACGGTCCTTCCTCCGCGTCGAGCGCCGAGGCGGCGCCGCACACGTCCACGGGCGTGAGACCCGAGACCACCTGGAGCGCGTTTTCGATGACCTTCGCGTCGCCCGACACGAAAAGCCCTGCGGCCGCGTCCACCTCGCGCAGGCGCCTCGACAGGCATTGCATGCGCACGTCGAGCAAATGCTCGGATTGCTCGCCCCGCAGCCGCGTCGCTTCGCAGGCGTCGCGGTGCATCCCGGCCCATGTGCGGCCATACGCGGACATCGCCTCGTCCACGCCCTTGGATGCGCGCTCCGCGAAGGGCAATCCCGACACCCCGAACCGCTCGCGCACCGCCCTGCTCTGCTCGTCTCCCCACACCGTCGCGAAGCGGGCCTCGCCGCCCGTGCAGAGCTGCTCGGGCCGGGCACGGGCGCCGCGCGAGGCCGAAACGGCCGCCGCGGCGGATCCTGCGACGAGAAGCACGAGCGCCGCCGCGGCGCCCCGACGCAGCGCTGCCCGCGGATCACGCGACAGATCCGCGAGCAACGCCTCCATCGTCGGGTATCGCTCCTCCGGCCGCGCGCTCATCCCGCGAAGCAGGATCTTTCGCAGCCGCGGCGGGATCCGCGACGTCCGCGCCTCGCGAAAGCGCCCCGCAGAGCGCGCCTCGAGCAGCGCCTCCACCGTGTCCCCTTCGAAGGGACGCTCCCCGCACAGCGCCTCGTATGCCGTGGCGCAGAAGCTCCAGATATCGGCCCGTGCGTCGATGGGCTCGCCTCGCATCTGCTCGGGGGCCATGTACGCGGGGGTCCCGACGAAGGCCCTCGTCTGGGAGAGCTCGGGCAGATGCGCGCCCGCCTCACCCTTCCTGGCCGCCTCCTCCACGAGTGCGCTGCGCGCCAGCCCGAAATCCGTGACGCGCACCCGACCATCACGCCCCACGAGCACGTTGTCGGGCTTGAAATCGCGATGGACGAGCCCGGCGGCGTGCGCGGCGGCGAGCCCCCTTCCCGCGTGCAGGAGCGCTTGCAGCACCTCGCGAAAGGGCCGCGGCGCCTCGCGCAGCCACGCGCCCAGCGTCGTCCCCGTGACGAACTCCATCGCGATGAAGACCCGACCGTCGACCGTGCCCACGTCGTAGATCGCGACCACATTCGGATGCGACAGGCGCGCCAGCGCCTTCGCCTCCCGCAAGAGCCGCGCTTGCATCTCCACGGCCGATCGCCCCGACTCCCGGCGCAAAAGCTTCAGCGCCACCTTGCGATCGAGGTCGGGATCGTACGCCGCGTACACCACCCCCATCGCGCCTGCCCCGATCGGCTGCAGCGTCACGTACCGCCCGAGCTTCGTGCTCGGGCCGATCCCTTCCTCCGCCGGCGCGGGTGCCCCGGGACGCGAAGCCGCGACCGTCGAGAGCAAAAGCTCGGTGGTCTGCGCGAGCAGCACCCGACACGCCTCGCAGTCGTCCACGTGCGCTTCGATCGCCGCGCGCCTTTCGGACGGCAGCGCGCGCCCGAGGAGGGCCACGATCGTGTTTTCGTCGAGGCATTCCTGCGCCTCGGCCTTGCGAGGCACCTGGCCCAGCGTGGGTGGGCGATCGTGATGGCGCTCCGCTCGCTGGGCCAAACCGAGCGATGTTCTAGCAGGGCCGGTTCGGGCGGCAATCGCCGGTCTGCGGGGGCGTCACTTCAGCTTGGCGAGAAGGAAGGCCCATTCGTCCTGCCCCATGGAGGTGTCCACGCCGAGCGCCTCGATCTTGGCCACCACCGGGACACCCGCGCCCTGCGCTGCCTCCATGACCGCGCGCGCATGGTGGGCGTGGTGGAAGAGCTCGCTCGTGTTCTTGGGGGGCTCCAGCGTCGCGAGCTGGTTGTGCACGTACACGGGCGGATCGTCGGCGCTGAGGAGCCCGAGCATGTCGACGTCGGCTCGATAAGCCTGGATGGGCGGCGTGTCGATCTCGTCGATCGATCCCATTCCGTAAAACGACGCGAAGCGCTGCTCGAGCCCCAGAGCGGCGGCGGCCTCGACCATCGAGATGCCGTATTCCTTGAAGACGACCGTCTCCCATTTGATCAAATCGTACGTGGCCTGCGTGGCGTTCGCCGCGACGGCGATCGGCCGGGTGGACTGCTTCGCCACGGGGTCCGCGCCGCCCGCGGCGGCCATGTCGTCGTGAAACGCGAGCCACATGCTTGCGCCCGCGCCTGCCGAGCTTCCCAGCAAAACGACCTTGCTCGGGTCGAGGTTCAGCGCGCTCGCGTGGTACCGGATGAACTGCAATGCACGCCGGCAGTCGCCGAGGGGTTTTGCCACGCCGTCGGTATCCACGGGATCGAGCAGCCGATAATTGAGGCTCGCGAAGGCGACGCCCTGGGCGAGCACGCCCGTGATCTTCGCGTTGTACTTTTCGGCCTTGTCACCGCCGGTGAAACCCCCGCCGTGGATGTAGATCATGAGCGGCGTGGGCGCGGCGCTCTTCGGCAGGAAAATATCGAATCGATGAAGCGGGTCCGAGCCGTACGCCACGTCGGCGTAAAACGTCACGTCGACGCCGTCCGTGGGAATCGGCGGCGTAGAGGCCTCGGGCAAGTCGAGATCGACATGGTACAGGCCCGTCTCCGCTCCGCCGGCGCCTCCGGCACCTCCGGCTCCGCCAGCACCTCCGGCTCCGCCGCCTCCGAGTCCGCCGGTGCCTGGAGCGCCGCCCGCCGCGGCGCTGCCTCCGGAGCCGGTCGACGGGTTGTCGGGGGCCTGTCCGCACGCGAGGAGCGAAACGAACGCGAGCACACACGCAAGGTAAGTACGCATGGGGTCCCTCCTATGCGATAGAATAAACTGAACGAACGTTCGTTCTCAAACGATTACAAGAGTCCACCCGAGGGGGTCAACAGGATTCGTCCCGGGGCGCTCGGTGCCGAATTGCGATGGCAGGCGCCCGGGGGGAACGGGCATATCTTATAGATGCACTTCCATAAGTGTTAAGGCATTTCCTCCTCCGCGGGGATCGTGTAGCCATGTTCGGGGCGATGAACCTTGCAGGCATCGACGTGAACCTCGTCGTCGCCCTCGACGCCCTCCTCCAGGAGCGCAGCGTCACGGAGGCCGCCAAGCGGATCGGGCTCAGCCAGCCGGCGATGAGCCACGCGCTCGCCCGGCTGCGCGAGACGCTCGGCGATCCGCTGCTCGTGCGCGTGGGGCGCACCATGACGCTCACGCCGCGCGCCGAGGCCCTCGTGCCTCGCGCCCGCGCCGTCGTGGAGGAGCTCGAAGCGCTGCTCGCGCCCCTGCCCTCGTTCGATCCGAAGACGAGCCGCCGCACCTTCAAGCTCGGGGCCACGGACTACGTGCAGTTCGTCCTTTTGCCCGCGCTCGAAGAAATCCTCTCCCGCGAGGCGCCGAACCTCACCCTGCACATCCTGCCCATCGGCGTTCCTCCGGCGTCCGAGTCGCTCTGCGAAGGCGAGATCGACGTGGCCGTCGGGCGCTTCGAGCACGAAAATATGCCGCTCGACGTGCGCCGCGTGTCCCTCTTCCAGGACACGTTCGTCGGCGTGGCGCGCGAAGGCCACCCGAGGGCGCGCGGAAAACTCGATCTCGCGACGTACGCGGAGCTCTCGCACGTGCTCGTGTCGCCACGCGGGAAACCGGGCGGGATCGTGGACGGCGCGCTCGCGAAGAAGGGCCTCGTGCGGCACGTGGCCCTCACCGTCCCGCATTTCTTGGTCGTGCCGCACATCGTGGCGACCTCGAATCACGTGACGACGATGCTCGCCCACGTGGCCGCGACGTTCACCACGCTCCTGCCCCTCGCGACGTTCGAGCCGCCCCCCGAGCTCGACCTCGCGCCGGTCACGATGACGATGGTGTGGCACGAAAGGACGCACGAGGATCCCGGGGCGCGATGGCTGCGCGACGCGCTCGTGCGGGCCGCGCGGCCGCTCGCCCAGGCGCGAGGATCACGGAGCGATAAAAAGGGGAAAAGCCCCAAGGCCCCGCTCGCCCCCGAGCACGCCTCGTGACAGAGTAAACACGTCATGAGCGACGCGAGCACGCCGGAGACGAAGGCAAAAGAGGTCCCCCTCCCCGCGATTCCCGACGTCGAGGTTCCGCCCATGCCGGCCATTCCCGAGGTCGAGGTGCCGAAGCTCGATCCGCCCGCCGGCGCAGGAGAAGGCCCGGTCGTCCCGGAGGCGCCGCCCATTCCCCCGCCGCCCGTGATCCCGGAGTCCCCGCTCGCGCCGCGCCCCGCCGCTGCGGCGCCCCCGGCGCCCGCTGCCGCGCCGTATGTGCCGCCCATTCCCCCGGAAACCTATCCGGTACCGGCCGCGCCCGAGGCGGCCTACGCGACGCCCGAGCCGCCCGCCCCGTACCCCGTTCCGGAGCCGCCGGCCGCGTATCCCGTCCCCGAGCCGCCCGCCTGATCGCAAGCCACCTCGCCGCGACGAACTTCCGTTGCGACACATACGAGATCATCGTTCAGTCGAGAAGAACGATGCTCTACGATGCACGCGAGAACCTCCATGCCTCACCTCGTCGTGCGCAAGCCGGGCCAGATGGCCTACTCCGTGCCGCTTCCGGACGTCCTGCGCATCGGGCGGCACGAGCAAAACGAGCTCGTCCTCGATGACCACCAGGTCTCCCGCCAGCACGCGACGCTCACGCGCACCGAAAAAGGCTTCGAGGTGCGCGACCTCGGCTCGCGGCACGGCACGCGGGTGAACGGCGAGTCCGTCACGGCGCACGCGCTCGCCGATGGCGACCGGATCCAGATCGGCAACGTGCTGCTCGAGCTTTACGAGGAGGACGAGCGGACGATCGTGCACCATCAGGTCACGGCCGCTGGGCCGCCGCCGCGCAAGGCCGAGGCCGATCGGCGCCTGTCGCTGCTCTTCGACGTGAGCCGCGCCATCGGGGCGATGGGCGACACCGAGGTGATGCTCGGCGAGATGCTCGAGGCGATCGTGGACGTGCTCGGCGGCGAGCGCGCGCTCGTGGGGCTCGGCGACGCGACGCGCGGCATCGTGCGGCGCTTCTGCCGTGCGCGGCGTGGCTCCTCGCCGGACGTGGTCCTTTCGCGCGCGGTGCTCGAAGCGACGCTCGGCCGGCGCGAGGCGGTGATCGTGCGCGACGCGTTGCGGGACGCGGGCCTCAAGACGATGCATCGCGAGCGAATCGTGTCGGCGATGGCCGTGCCGCTCGGGCTCTCGGCGCGGCCGGTGGGTCTGCTCTACGTGGACGATCGGCAAGAGGCGGAGCGCTTCGGACCGGACGATCTCGCTTATCTGACGGCCCTCGGGCACCTCGTCAGCGCGGCGCTGGAGAGCGCCGAGCGTTATCAGCGGGCGGAGGCCATCGCGGAGGCGCTCACGGGCGGCGGCGTCGCGGAGGAGATCATCGGCCGGAGCGCGGCGATGACGCGACTCCGGGCGCAGCTCACGAAATACGCGGCCGCGGGGCACGCAAATGCGCTCGTGCGGGGCGAGAGCGGTTCGGGCAAGGAGCTCGTGGCGCGGGCCCTGCACGAGGCGAGCGCGCGCGCGGCGCGGCCGTTCGTCACCCTGAACTGCGCCGCGATCCCGGAGACGATGCTGGAGAGCGAGCTCTTCGGCTACGAAAAAGGCGCATTCACGGGCGCGGTCGCGAAAAAACGCGGCAAGTTCGCGCTCGCCGACGGGGGGACCTTGTTCCTCGACGAGATCGGCGATCTGGCGCTGCCGGCGCAAGCAAAACTCCTGCGCGCGCTGCAGGAGGGCGAGATCCAGCCGCTCGGCGCGGAGCGGACGCAGAAGGTCGACGTGCGCGTGGTGAGCGCGACGCACAAGGATCTGACGAAGGAGATCGCGGAGAAGCGCTTCCGCGAGGATCTCTACTATCGGCTTGCGGTCGTGGAGATCGAGGTGCCGCCGCTGCGCGAGCGGGAGAGCGACGTCCTGCTCATCGCCACGGCGCTGATGCGCAAATCGGCATCCGCCATGGGCAAACGAATCGAGGGTTTTACGGAGGCCGCGCAATCAGCGCTCTTGCGGCATGATTGGCCGGGCAACGTGCGCGAGCTCCGCAACGAGGTCGAGCGCGCCGTGATCAACGCGGACGGGCCGCTCGTGGACGCGCACGACCTCTCCCCGCGGCTCGGCGCGGCGCGACCGAAGCCGGGGCAGCCGCGCGGCAAGAGCCTGGCCGAGCAATTCGCCGAGCTCGAACCGACGGAAAAACTGCTCGTGGAAGAGGCGATGTCGCGGGCGAAAGGCAACGTGAGCGAGGCGGCGCGGCTGCTCGGGATCACGCGCATCATGATGAAGCGGCGCGTGGATCGGCTGATGGGCGGCGCGGGCAAGGACGAGGATTGAGCGGCGTTCAGGCGCCTTCCCCGTCGACGAGAGCGACCGTGCGGCAATTCCCGTTGCCGTCGCATTCACGGTGGTAGCCCCCGCCGTCGATGCATTCGCCGAGCTGCTGGCCCGCCTTCGCGGCGATACGCAGATCCTCGAGGCCAAAATCGTTGGCCCAGCCGGAGGTCGAGAGGTCCTGGACGCAAATCGTGACGATGCTCGAGCTCAGGCGCGTGAAATCACATGAGACGAGCTCCCAGGCCGTGTCGACGCTGTTGTAGGCGAGCGCCTTCGGCGTGCCACACGCCGCGCCGGCCACGAAGAACTGGAGCGAGGGCTTGTTCGCCTCGCTGGTCTGCGTCGATAGGCTGCGCGCGTAGACCTGGGCTCGATATGCGATGCCGGCGGCGATGGGCACGCTCACGCACGCGGCATTCACGCTGGACGTTGTGGCCCCGTCGTAGCAAGCGAACTTGTTGCCGTTCGGCGACTTGCCGCGAAAGCCGCCATTACACGTCGTCGCGTCGGTCGTGGTCTTGAACTGGCCCGACGCGAGGGACCCCGTGACGGGCGTATAACCGCTCGTGAACGCCTGGGTCGTCTCGTCGAACGTGACGCGCTTCGTGAGGCAGGCCGTCGGAAGGAGGAGGCCTTCGTCGCCCGACGCAAGATCGTCCTCTTCCGTCGCGAGAGCGTCGAGATCGTCCGCCTCGGCGACAACGTAAAGATCCTCGTCGGTGGCTTCCGGGGCGACGCAGGCCACGGGGAGCGCGGCGAGGAGAACCGTGAGGCCGAAACGAACGATGTTCTGGATGCTCTTCATGGGGGGACCTGCCTTCCTGCGTCGTCGTGGTTCGGAAGGACGTCTTTCCAAGGACCGTGCCATCCCACGTTCAGGCGGTTTTCGCCGGGATTTTCGCTCGAAGCGTGGATCGATCGATCGGGGCGATCGATCCGGTCGATCGATCCGATCGATCAAACGATCGATCCTCGTCACGACGATTGCCACGCGGCCGCGGGCGAGCGAAAGTGACCATCTTGGCATGCGCCGTGCTCCGAGCCGGCGCCGGGCCAAGGGCCCTTCGGACTGGAGAAAAAGCAATGAAGCACGGCGCGCACTGGATCCTCCCCTCGATGACGCTCGCAGCGCTCCTCATGAGCGGATGTGCCGGCACGACGAAGCCCGCGGACTCGCCGGCCGAGGTGAAAGGTCCGGGGGCAGAGCCCGCGGCCGTGCGCGACCCGAACGCGGGCTGTCAGGTCGACAATTGCGACCCCAAGAACACCGCGGAGCATTGAGCCCCGCGCGGACGCGTCAGGGCCCGAGCTCGGGCGCGAGCGCCTCCACGCACGAGCGCTCCCAGGCGAACGCCGGTTTGCACATGGCGAGGCTCTGCCGGGCTCGATCGAGCTTTCCCGCCGCCTGATACGCGAGCGTCTTGTCGAAGGCGGCCTCGCACCCGTCCGTTTCGCTCGGCGGCTCGATCCACGCGAGCGCCGCCGCGGGATCCACGAACGAATACGCGCTCGCGAGCCTCCGCGCGCCCCCGGGCTTGGCCTTGAAATTCGCCTCGATCCGATCGAGCCGCCGCACGAGATCCTCGGCCGGCGCCTCGCGCCTTTGCGATGCGATCCGCACGAGGCCCCGGATCGCCGCCGCTTCGGCCCAGGCGTCGCTCTTGCTCGCCGAGGCATCGACCCTTTCTTTGCGAAATGCCTCTGCCGCTTCGTCGGTTTTTCCGAGCCGGAGGAGCGTCACGCCGCGGAACAGATGCGCGCCCCGCACGGGCGGCATGCCAGCGCGCCGGCCGAGCGCGCGGGGCCCGAGGCGTTGCTCCTCTTCCTGGAACGCGACGAGCCGCGCGCTCGCGTGATCGGCAATCGGAAGCCTGTCGCCCTGCAATGCAAGCGTGACGAGATACCGGAGCGCGCGGCCGGAGACGGCGCGATCGAGCTCGAGGCTTTCCTCCAAGAAGCGCATCGCCTCCTCGTCCCGGCACCGCCGATCCTCCAGCCGGGCGAGCGCGATACGCGCCTCCGCGGACGTGGGAAACACGCGCAATGCGAGGGTGCATGCCTCTAACGCCTGCTCGAATGCCTGATCCGTCCGGCGCTCCGCGAGCTCCGTCGCCCCGCGCGCAATGCGGCAGCGTGTCTCGTGCGCGAGGCCATCCGTGGGCGCGAGGGAAAGCGCCCGGCCGAGCTCTTCGAGCGCCCGCGCCATACGCGTCGCGTCCGTCCCTGGCCCGGCGCCTTGCCAGGCGAGATGCGCGCGAGCCACGATCGCGGGGACGTACGCGGGATCCGCGGCGAGCGCTTCGTCGAGCAGCGTGAGGCCTCGATCGAAATGCTCGGGCTTCGGGGCCGGCCCGATCATCGCCTCGTACGCGAGGAATTTTTCCCGCGCCACCGCGACGTTTGTCCCTCGAAGGGCCCGCCGCCGCCGTTCGAATGCGCGCACCGCGAGCCTCGCCTCATCGAGCGCCCGCTGGCGCAGCTCCGCGAGGGCGGCCCGGGGATCGGCCTCGACCTCGTCAATCTCGATCGGCTCTCCCGGCGCCGCGCCCGTCTCCGCATCGATCGGCTCGATCTGCGCGGCCAGCCGGATCCGCGCCCCGACCCGCTGCACGCTCCCGCGCATCCAGAACGTGGCGCCCGCATTGCGCGCGGCCACGACATCCACGGCCGCCGTCTCGACGAGACGCATTTCTTTCATGGCGCGCATCACGCCGCGCAGGGCCTCGGGCGCGCTCTTCGCGAGGCCTTCCCAGGCGGGATCCCCCGTGAGGTTTTCGAACGGAAGGACGACGATCGCCGCGCGATCCTCCTGCGGAATGGCGGCCGATCCGCTTGGCGCAGGCGGCGCCGTCGCCGACCGCTCGAACGAGCTCCGGCGCAGAACGAATGCCACGACGACCACCACGACCACCGCGGTCGCAGCCGCAATTACACCGCGCCGCCCTACGAATAGATTGGTTTTCCCAATGGAAGGCGGCGCCGCCGGAGCCCCATCGGATACCCCGCGCAGTGTACTGCGGGTCTCGGCGCCTCCTCGGCGCGCCTTGGCGAGCGCCGCGGCGAGCTCGCCCGCGGACGCGAACCGGTCCTCCGGCCGCCTTTCCAGCGCCTTCACGAGCACGGCCTCGATCGCCTTTCGTGTCCCTTCCGGCAAACCCGGCAAAACGAGCGGCGGCGGCCCCGCGCGCAGGATCGCCGTGGTGACGACGCCCGGCGAATCCGCGGCGAACGGCGATTTTCCGGTGAGCAATTCGAATCCGATGATCCCGAGCGTGAATACGTCCGAGCGCACGTCGAGCGGCTCGGCTCGAATCTGCTCCGGCGACATGTATGCGGGCGTCCCCGCCCCGCCGGCCGCCGTCGAAGCGCCCAGCCCGGGGCCACGCGCGAGCCCGAAATCGGCCACGACACACCGATCGTCGCGCCGGAGCAGTACATTCTCCGGCTTGAGATCGCGGTGGACGATCCCCTTTTCGTGCGCGGCGGCCACGCCGTCCGTCACTTGCTGGAAGAGATCGAGCGCCCGCGCCGGATCGATCGGGCCCGCCGCGACGAGCTCGCGCAGGGTCGAGCCCTCGACGAGCTCCATCGTGAGGAAAAGCAGCCCCTCGTCCTCCGCGAGATCAAAGACGCGGCAGACGTTCGGGTGCGTGATTTTGCGGGCGATCTTCACCTCGGCCCGGAACCGCGCAAGCGTCTTCGGTTCGTCGAGCCGCTCAGGGAGCACCATCTTGAGCGCGACGTCCTCGTCGAGCTCGCGATCGTGGGCGCGATACACGGCCCCCATTCCGCCCGCGCCGAGCCGCCCCTGGATCTCGTAACGACCCGCGAGCACGCGACCGATCGTCAAAAGCTCCTTGGACGGCACCCGGATGACCTCCGGGGCTTCAGGGGCCGTGGCGTTGCTCTCGGAGCTCGTCATGGATCGACGGAGTCTACCCGATCGATCAGACGATCGATCGGTCGATCGAACGATCATCGATCGGAGCGATCGACCACGGGGCCCGCACCGGGCGCCTCCCTCCAAAAAACCTAGATTTCGGCACGATTCGAGGCTGGCACGCTTCACGCAATCGCTCGCCGGCGAACGACGAGCCACCCCGCCCGATGACCGGCGCGGAAGGCGTGGCTCCCCGGAGGTTCTCTCGCCATGCTTTCGACGACGCGTCTCTTCCGCTCCTCGCTTCGCTCGCTGCTCCTCGCCGCCCCGCTTGCGCTCGCGGCCGCGCCCCTCGCCGGCTGCGTCGCCGAGCCCGGCACCGAGGACGAGGATTTTACCAGCGAGGATGCGCAGGCCCTGGCGACCGAGATTTGCAATGGCGTCGACGACGACGGCGACGACCGGATCGACGAGGACGGGATCTGCGATTGCCAGACGCACGTGGACGGCGGCCACGAATACCGCGTGTGCCAGAACCAGCTCGATCACGCGACCGCGCAGGCGATGTGCGAGGGGCGCGGCTACGGCCTCGCCCGGATCGAGAGCCTCACGGAGAACGCATTCCTCCAGCCGTTCGCCGTGGGCACGCAAGGATTCTGGATCGACCTGAACGACCGCGTCGTCGAGGGAGACTACCGCTGGTCGAACGGTTTCTCCGCGTCGCTCCTGAACTGGTCCACCTACGAGCCCAACAATGCTGGCAACGAGGACTGCGGCATGATGTGGGATACGGGCAAGTGGAACGACCTCAACTGCGCCTGGACGAACAAGACGTTCTGCGAGCTCTTGGATCCCGTCGGCTGGGTCGATCTCGTCAATGCGACGAACCCCTCGGGGACGCGCCTCGCAAGGACGGCGGCGGGGGTGGGCGGCGCGCGTTCGTCGGGGAACATAGGCGCGGGGGATGGATTCGTGCAGTTCTCGCCGGGCGAGGTCTCCTGGAAAAAGGCCGCGGGCCTCGGCGTGGGGAACACGAGCACGAACCGCAACGACATCGAATTCGGCATTTATTTCACGCACGACGCGAGCGGCGCGCCGCTCGTCCGGGTCCAGGAGGGCGCGTACGACAAGGGCAGCTTCGGGACGTATGCCTGGGACGATGTCTTCCGCGTCGAGGTCGTCTCCGGCAAGGTACGTTATCTACGCAATGGCATGCCGTTCTACACGAGCGCCACGGCGCCCACGGCGGGCATGGTCCTCGACACGAGCCTCGAAGGGGCCGGCGCGTTCCTCACCGACGCGCGCGTGCACGCCTGCATCGCGGGCGAGATCGGCTGTGTGAAGCCCGGCTTCTGGGACGACGTCGTGTATGCGTTGGCGCGGGAGAACAACCTGCGCCGGGTCGGCAGCTCGGTCGGGGGCGCCATCTCTCGCAAGTCGATCCCGCTCGGCTCGAATGGATACGTCCAGTTCTCCACGGGCGAGATCACCACGAAGAAGGCCGCCGGGCTCGGCGCCGGCAACACGAGCGCGAACCGCAACGACATCGATTATGGCATTTACCTGACGCACGACGCGAGCGGCACCCCGCTGATTCGCGTCCAGGAGGGCGCGTACGACAAGGGCAGCTTCGGCACGTACGCCGCGAACGACGTGTTCCGTGTGGAGGTCCTGGACGGCAAGGTGCGTTATCTCCGCAATGGCGTGCCCTTCTACACGAGCCACACCGCGCCGAGCGCGGATCTCCGCCTCGACACGAGCGTCGAGGACCTCGGGGCCACGATCACGAACGCGGCGCTCGAGACGTGCAAGCCGGGGGATGTGGCGTGTATCGATCCGGGCATGTGGGACGACGTTCGGTATGTCTACGCCACGGAGGGCGAGCTCGAAAGCGTGTGGGGCACAAGCTCCGTCGGCGGAGCGATCTCGCGCGCCTCGATCCCGCTCGGCGCGGAGGGGTACATGCAGTTCACCGCGATCGAGACCACCACGAAAAAAGCGGCGGGCCTCGGGGCCGGGAACACGAGCGAGCTTCGCAACGACATCGAATACGGCATTTACCTCACCCACGACGCGAGCGGCGCGCCGCTCGTCCGCGTCCAGGAGGCCGCATTCGACAAGGGCAGCTTCGGGACGTACGCCGCGGGCGACGTCTTCCGCGTCGAGGTCCTGGACAACGAGGTTCGTTATCTCCGCAATGGCGTGCCCTTCTACACGAGCCGCACCGCGCCGAGCGCGGATCTCCGCCTCGACACGAGCCTGGAGAACATCGGCGCCGTCATCGTGGACATGGAGATCATGACGTGCGCGGAAGGCGATACGACGTGCATCGATCCGGGCCTGTGGGACGACGTCCGTTATGTCTTCGCCGAGGGCAACGAGCTCGAGAGCGTGTCCGGGACGAGCAGCGTCGGCGGAGCGGTGTCGCGCCAGACGATCGCGATGGGACAGAATGGGTACGCCGAGTTCTCCGCCGCGGAGGTCAACGCGAAGAAGGCCGCCGGCCTCGGGACGGTGAACACGAGCGAGAACCGCAACGACATCGAATACGGGATTTACCTCACGCACGACGCGAGCGGCGCGCCGCTCGTCCGGGTGCAAGAGGGCGCATTCGACAAGGGCAGCTTCGGGACGTACACGGTGAACGACGTCTTCCGCGTCCAGGTCTCGGGCAACACCGTGCGTTACCTCCGCAATGGGACCGTGTTCTACACGAGCCTTTCGCCCCGGAACGCGGCCCTCGCGCTCGACACGAGCCTCGAAAACATCGGGGCGCTCCTCGACGGAATGGCCGTCGTGATCACGCCGTGAAACGCGGCCCGCGAGGTGGATCGATCACGTGATCGATCCACCTGCATCACCCGATCGATCCATCGATCGATCGCTCCCCTGCCCCGATCCTCCCCCTGCGCGAAAACCACCAAGGGTTTCCGCACGATCGCGCGCCCTCCCCTCCCCTGGCACGCCGCCTGCTTAGACCTCTCCCCGAACGCGGCGCCCCATCGGCGCCTAGAGAGGTCTTCCCCATGCTTCGCTCCACGTCGCTCCTCGGTCTCGTTCTCGTCGCGCTCTCGGCCCTTTTCACCACCGGCTGCATGGCCGAGCCGACCGAGCCCGCGGATCTCATCTGGTACGACGACGAGTTCAATGCCTGCTTCACCACGGGCAAGGATGGAAAAAGCGTCGAGGTGCCCTGCGACGACGCCATGAACGCGCCCTTCGAGACGCAGGCGATCCCGCCGGATCTCGGCTGCACGACGCCCGACGATTGTGATCGATCGGGCGCCAGCGACGACTGATCCGCTCACCGCGGCAAGAGCGACTCGATCCGCGAAACGCAGCGCTTCTCCCATTGCTCGGTCGCGCTGCATGCGGCGAGTGCCTCCCGCGCGAGCTTCGTTTTTCCCGCCGCGCGATAGACGAGCCCTCGCCAGATCGCGTCCTCGCACGATCCCCGCGCCGACAGGCGCCCGAGCCATTCGACCGCGGCCTCGGGATCGACCCAGAGATACGCGCCGACCATGGTCTTCGCGACCGACGGATCCGACGCGGCCTTCGCGCGCATCTCCGCCTCGATCTCGGCGAGCCTCCGCCGGTGCTCCGGCAACACGGCCTTGCCCCGGGCCTTTCCCACCCGCAAGAGCCCACGAATCGCCGCGGCCTCGGCCCACGCGCTGCCGGCGAGCGCCTCGACGTCCGTGATCTCCCGCTCGAACGCGCGCTCGGCCTCGTCGAGCCGTGAGGCGCGGAGGAGCACCACGCCGCGCCGGAAATATACGCCCATCTGCTCCGGCGGAATGCCCGCCCGCCGCGCGATCGACCGGGCGCCGAGCCGCCGCTCCTCCTCGTGAAACGCAATCAGCGCCTCGGATTTTTTCTCGGCGACGAGCATGCGATCATTCGCGAGCGCGAGGCTCACGGAATACTTGAGCACCCGCCCCGAGAGGCTCCGATCGAGCTCGAGGACCCGTTCGAGCGAGAGCATGGCCTCCTCGTCGTGGCACGCGCGATCCTGGAGGCGCGCGAGCGAGAGATACACGTCGGCGAGCGCCGGGGCGACCCCCAGCGCCGCGTCACACGCGGCCTTCGCCCGCTCGATCGAGGCGTCCGTGGGTTTGTCGCCGCCCACTTCGAGCGCGACCTGCATCAGCCGACAGCGCGTGACGAGCGCCATCGGATCCTGCGGCCTCGTCGCGAGCGCCTGCTCGATCCCCGCATTCGCGTCGGCCATTCTGGAAGCCTGCGTCCCCTCCCCCGCGCCCATCGAGCGCAGATGCGCGCGCTCGACGAGCGCCGGGACGAACGCCGGATCGGCCGCGATCGCCCGATCGAGAAGCCGGAGCCCTTCGGAAAAATGCTCTTTCCGGGGCCCGGGCCCCACCATCTTGTAATAATCGAGCAGGCTCTTCTTCGCGGCCTCGTTCGTCGTGCCGAGCATGGCCCTGCGACGCTTGCCCCAGTGGCGCACGACGAGCCGCGCCTCGTCGAGGACACGGCTGCGCAGGGTCTCGAGCGGTCGCGTCACGTCGCTGCCCTCGGCGTCGACCTCGACGGGCTCGCCCGGCAATGCTTCTTTTTCGTCCCCCACGGGATCGAGCTGCGCGGAGAGCCGGAGCGTGCCGCCCACGCGTTGCACGCTGCCACGCACCCAGAAGGCAACCCCCGCCGCGATGGCCGCGTCTCGATCAGCCGGCGTGACCTCGGAGAGCCGGACCTCCGGCATCGTGCGGAGCCCCGTCCGTACGACCTCGGGCGCGCTGAGGGACAAACCATTCCACGCCGCGTCCCCCGTGAGGTTTTCGAAGGGAAGGACGACGAGGGTCGCGCGTTCGTCCGCGTCCGACGGCGACGCGGATGCGCCCGGCGGGGTTTGTGGTTCGGGTTCTTCGTCGTCGCCGGAAAAAGGCCTCCAATGGCGGATGTCGCCCCGCGGGAACTGCGCCAGGAGAAAGAGGCTCACGAACAGCAGCGGCGGGACGAGGGCGAGCTTCCACCATTGAAATGCGGCGGGCGCGCGTGAT
This sequence comes from Polyangium jinanense, assembly GCF_028435265.1. GTDB lineage: Bacteria > Myxococcota_A > Polyangia > Polyangiales > Polyangiaceae > Polyangium > Polyangium jinanense. The sequence continues at coordinate 22,327 of NZ_JAGTJK010000037.1, forward strand.
GTGTCCGGCTCGGGCTCGGACAAACCTCGCAGCGTGCTCCGGGCCTGCGTCGCGTCCCGCGCCCGCGCGAGCGCGGCCCCGAGCTCGCCCGCGGAGGCGAATCGACCATCCGGATCCTTGGCGAGCGCCCGCGAAAGGACCTCGCGAAGGCCCTGGAGAACGGGCTCCGCGAGCCCCGGTACCTCGAGCGGCGGTGGCTCGCTGCGCAGAATCGCGGTCGAAATCGTCCCGGGCGAGCCCTGACCGAATGGCGATCGCCCCGTGAGCAGCTCGTATCCCACGATGCCCAGGGCAAACACGTCGCTGCGAATGTCGAGCTTCTCGCCCTTGAGTTGCTCGGGCGACATGTACGCAGGCGTGCCCACCGCGCCCGCCGCCGTCGTCACAGCCCCGATCCCCGGCTCACGCGCGAGGCCGAAGTCGGCGACGAGGCAACGCCCATCCCGCCGCACGAGCACGTTTTCAGGCTTGAGATCCCGATGCACCACGCCGCGCTCGTGCGCCGCGGCGACGCCGTCGACGATCTGCTGGAGCATGTCGAGCGCGCGCGCGGGCGAGAGCAGCTCGGCCGCGAGCAGGTGCCGGAGCGTGCTTCCTTCGACAAGCTCCATCGTGAGGAACGTGAGCGTCTCGGACTCGCCGAGGTCGAAGACGCGGCAGACGTTTGGATGCGTGATCTTGCGAGCGATCTTGACCTCGTCGCGGAACCGCGCGAGCGCCGCGGGATCACCGACGCGATCGGGCAAGATGACCTTGAGCGCGACGTCCTCGTCGAGGGATCGATCGTGCACACGCCACACCGCGCCCATGCCGCCCGCGCCGAGGCGCGCCGTGACCTCGTATCGCCCGGCGACGATCTGGCCCACGCGCAAGACGCCCTCGGACGCCGCGGAAATGACCTCCGGCGCATCGGGCGCCGTGGGCAAACCGGAGAGCTCGGGCTTCACCATGGGATGTTCCCCTCCGCTACCGCTATCACTACCGCGACCGCTTCCGCTACTGCTTCCGCGTCGGGCAGGCGAAGGTGGACCTCAATGCATGCGCGCATTTCGATGCGCCGCGGACGTGGCGACCGCCCGAGATTGCCGTGGGTTCAGAGGTCGGCGAGGGCGGCCTCGATCCAGTTGGAGAACTCGCAGGCGAGGTGCCAGCGGTGCTCGGCAATCATGTGCGAGACGGTCAGGAAGGGGAACTCGACGGTCAGGTTTGCGTGGAAGCCGCCTTCGACGTCACGGAACTGGTGGCGGACGCCGCCGATGGCGGTGCCGTCGGACGCTCGGGCCACGCCGGCAATCTGGTGCGGGAACGACGGGTCTGGGGCCGTGACCAGGGTGGAGGTGTCGACGTAATCGATGAAAAAGCGGGTCGCCAGCGGGCTCCCTCCGGTGGTCTCCAGCACCTCGAGCTGGCCGTCGCTGCGGGGGCGGATCACGAAGTGGTCGGGGCAGGCCGCAAGCATGGCTCGTTCGTCGGACTTGCGGTGAGCGAACCACGCGACGAATCCGGCCGCGGAACCGGCGGAGATGTACAGTTCGGTCACGCTGATCCGGCGGCGGCTGGTGATCCGCGCGTTTGTCCGCCCCACGAGGTCGGCCCCGCGCACGTCCCGTGCCAGGCGCTCGGCGATCTGCGCGCTCCCGAGCTCGAGCTTGGCGTCGAGCAGCGCGGCGCGGCGCACGAAGACATCGCCGTCCGGAACGACTACACCGAGCTTCTTGGCGGCGGCGGTGACGCGGCGATTCTCCCAGCGCAGCACCTGCGCTCGCGCCACCTCCCGTCCCTGAATGCGGGCACAGATCGAGACCGGTGCTGCTGCTCGATACGACATGCGTGAAACCTAAAGAAGCTGCCCCCCGTGACAAGCGGCGAGCGCAGGACCGACCCGCAGGGCTGCGCACGACGCGGATACAGTGGATGACGCCGAGTCAGGGGAGACGGGAGCGGGAGCGAAAGCGGCAGCGGCAGCGCCAACGCGCGTACAGCTCATCGCACCAGCCGCCTCCGCGCGCGCCGGGCCGTACCAAACGGTGCATCGGCCGCCCCCGTGGCGCGCCGGGCCGTACAGAACGGCGCGTCGGCCGCCCCGCGGCGCGCCGGGCCGTACAAAACGGTTCGGCGGCGGCCGAGGAGCAACAAGTGCCCGTACAGATCCACGCGTGACCGGCCGGCGTGCGGCTCCCAGCCGTACAACCCTGCGGCGCGGCGGCGTTTCCCCGCGATGCGCGCGTACGCGAAGCCTCCTCAGCGACGCCTCGACGCACCCGCACGTCCCGCAGCGCCGGCAAGCCGCTGTGGATCGCGGTTGTACACCCCCCAGGAATTTGACTGGATAGGCCGCATTACACGACCACGATCAGAACCGCCCTTCGACTTGAAGCACGCGTGGTGGCGGCGGCGGCGGACACGCGGTCCGGTCGCGTGGTGCTAGAAACCGTATCCTATACGTATCCCGTAACGGCGCCTGGATGGTTCATCCAGCGGCACCTCCATATCGAAAGCGTACGTATTGGGACACAGGAACACGAGCCACGAGGCCCCCTTGTCTTCATTGATGACCGACCAGAACGCAGGGAAGGATGCTCCAACGCCGAACTTGTAGTCCCAGCCATGTCCTGCCTCCGGCAACCTGTCGGTCAAGGCGCTCGCGAAGACCATCGTCAATGCCGAGCTGACGTAGAACTGAACATGGGGCCAAGCGCGCGAGAAGAGCTCGACCTTCTTGCCTCGCGCGACGCCCAGGCGAAGCTCGGGGCCGACGGCGAAACGTGCGACGTCGACCTCCCCATCGATGCCGCGAGGATCATCGACGGTCACCTCTCCGCCGCTCAGGTGCATGCCGGCGCCCAGGAAGGGCGCCCAGCCCGGGACCTTCACGGCGCGCGCCAAGAAGGCACCGGCGTAAAGCTGCGCATCCACCGTGCGCGTTCCACCGCCTCCCCGCACGCCAAAAGCAATGTCGCCGTGCCAATAACGGAAGCCCAGCTTGGTTTGCGCTCCGCCCGGCTCGGTTTGCGCTTCGTCCGGCTCGGCTTGCGCTTCGTTCGGCTCGGTTTGCGCCTCGGCCGGAGCCGAGAGCAGCAAGATCGCGAGCCCCCAGCCCATGCGTCTGCTCATTGCCCCGACTCCCCGCGCTCACTGGTTCCCCAGCAATGAATCTCGTCCTTGTCGGTCCGCGCGCAGGTGTGCAGGTTGCCGCACACCATTTCGACGATACGTCCGGGGACCGACGTGACGGCGCTCGGCGGTCTCTCCAGGGACCGGGTGTCGTTTCCGAGCTGGAGAGACTGGTTGCTGCCCCAGCAGAGGGCACCTCCGTCGGCCAACCACGCGCAGGTGTGAAATCCGCCTGCGGCGACACCCACGGCGCCGACCACCCCCGGGACGGTCACCGGCTCGTGACGACAACCGGGTATGCAGAACCCCTCCTCCCCGTTGCAGCAATCGTTGCCGCCCGAGGAGACACCACACTCGCCGTTTTGATTGCGGCCCCAGCACGAGACGCTTCCGTCGTCGAGGACCGCGCAGGCATGCCCCTCGCCCACCGCGATGGTCTTCGCGGGAATGGGCAACGCGACCGGCTCGGCGGACAGACCACCGGGCTGATGATACGTGTCGTCAGCGCCCCAGCACCACACAACGCCTTCGATGTCGAGCGCGCATATCCGATACGCTCCCGCCGCCACTTGCGTGATGTCCCGCAAAGGAAAGTTCTGGGCGTCCACCACTACCATGGGTGTCGTGCTCAACGTTGCAATGCTCCCGCGCCCGAGCATTTGCTGGTCAGCTCCCCCCCAGCAGCGCACCAGGCCTCCATCGTCCAGCGCGCAGGCAACATGGTTCCGTGGGGCGTCGACCGCCTCCTCGGCGAGGGACCTTCCCGCGACGACGGTAACGATGTTCTCGAGCGCATCGACCGTCTCTGGTTCGATCATACAGAACGTTAGGCCTGGGTTACAGGTCGCCGTCACACCGAGCTGACCGTCGGCGTTATTGCCCCAGCAACGGACGGTCCGATCCTCGAGCACCGCACACGAACCAGCGGCCCCGGCCCCCACGTGGATCACCTTGTCGAGGATGGGCACCGGCTGGGGCGCTGCGGAAGAATCGGCGCCGTCCGCGAGGACTTTGCCGAGCTCCCCCCGGTCGCCCTTGCCCCAGCAAGCCAAGTTACCATTACGAAGTGTAGCGCAGGTATGCGAACGTCCCGCGCTGAGCTGCGCCGCCGGGGCCACGTCGATGAGCGTCGGGGTGGAGGAACCATTGGTGGAACAGGCAACGGTGCTCGTCGCGAACACGAACGAAGCCAAGCCGAGCCAAACGGTGTGGGGTTTTTCCCGCATGAATGTCATCCTGTATCGTGGTCTGGGGAAGGAGCGCGGTGAGATTGCAAGGATTGGTCCAGATGGCGCGCGACCCTTGGGGAGCTATGGTGTCGAATCTCCGTCACTGCGGATGATGGCGCCCCCGGGAGGAACGTGACGGCAGGTCGATCGACCCGATTCGGGGAGTAGACGGCTACGCAGTGGCCGCGCGAAGGGAGTTTCCACACGCGCGCAGGGTCCTTCGCGACACGTGAGCCGGGGTGCCCCCTATAACCCATTGGAATTGGCTGTTTGGGACGCGTATCGATAGGCGGCGCGTGCTCGTTCCTAGAGCCTCCACGCCGTCGCGCGCAAGCCCGTGACATGGCCCCGCCCGGGCGCCAGCTATGCCGCTGGGAGGGCGCGCATGGCACGGACACCACTCTTGCGATCACTGGAGAAGCTGGCCTCGGAGCACCGCGCGGCGCGCGAGCGAGGGCTCACCCTCGCCGCGCTGCGCGAGGAGCGCGCGGCCGCTCGCGAACGGGAGGCCCGCCGTGGAATTTCCCTCGATCGCCGCCGCTTCCTCGGCGCCGCGGCCACGGGGGCCTTGACCCTCGCGTTCCCGCGCGCGCTCCGCGCCGCAGACCATCCAACCATCGCTATCGTCGGCGCCGGCATCGCTGGCCTGACCTGCGCCCTCGCACTGCGCGATCGCGGCCTCTCGGCCACGGTGTATGAAGCCTCCGGCCGCATCGGCGGGCGCATGTTCTCCAACACCACCTCCTGGGCTGCCGGTCAAGTCAGCGAGTGGTGTGGTGAGCTCATCGATAGCAATCACCGCACCCTGTTCGCCCTCGCCCACCGATTCGGCCTGACCATGGACAGCCTGGAGAGCGAAAAGTCGTCCGGCCTGGAGGATACGTATTTCTTCGACGGCCGTTATTACCCCGTCGCCGAGGCCGAACGCGATTTCGCACGTGTTTACCCCGCTCTCCTTTCGGATCTGCTCGCCGCGGGCGAGACCACCACCCATCACCGCGCGACGCCCGCGGGGCGCGCGCTCGATCAAATGAGCGTATTCGACTGGATCGCCTCGCGGGTCCCGGGCGGGCACGCCTCGCCGCTCGGGCAGCTCCTCGACGTGGCCTACGTCATCGAGTGGGGCGCCGATTCGCGGGATCAATCCGCCCTGAACCTCGTTTACCTGCTCGGCCACCAGCCCGATCCCGACCATTTCTCCATGTTCGGCGAATCCGACGAGGCTCATCATATCAAGGGCGGCAACCAGCAGATCCCCATGGCCATCGCCGAGGCGCTCGGTCCGGACGCCATCAAGCGCGGGCACCGACTCCTCCGCCTACGCGAGAGCCCGGCGGGGAGGCAGATCCTCACCTTTCAGCGAGGGCCGGGCGCGATCGACGTCGTGGCCGACTGGGTCGTCCTCGCTATCCCGTTCGCCGTATTGCGCACCATCGACTTGCGGGACGCCAATTTTGACGCGCGCAAGCGCCTCGCGATCGAGGAGCTCGGTCGGGCGCACAACGGCAAGCTTCACCTCCAGTTTTCGCGCCGCTACTGGCGCGAGGAGGGCCCCTGGCCAGGCCGAAGCAATGGATCCACCTATGCCGATACCGGCTACCAGAACACCTGGGAGGTCAGCCGCGCCCAGCCGGGCGAGCCCGGGATCCTCGTCCTGTACACCGGCGGGGCCGTGACGGACGCGATGTCGACACGAAAGCCCTTCGCGATCGTCAAGGACGCGGGCGTCCTCGCGGACGCGCGTGCGGGGCTCGGCTCGCTGGAGAGGGTCCTGAAAGGAGGTTTTGCGCATTGGAACGGGAGAGCGACGCAATCGATGCCGCACTTGAACCCGCTCTACGAGGCGTCGTATTCTTATTATCGCGTGGGTCAGCGGGTCCTGTTCGGCGGCCACGAGGCGGCTCGCCAAGGCGGGGTGCTCTTCTGCGGCGAGCACACTTCGCTCGATTTCCAGGGGCACATGGAGGGCGCCGCCTCCCAGGGCGCACGCGCGGCGGAGGAGCTCGCGCGGCTCATGTGGTGAGGGCGGAGTCGGCGTCGTCTGGCTCCATCCCAGGGTGGCGCGTGAAGGGGGCGACGATTTCGTGCTGCCTTGCCCCAGGCCCTTGAGCCTTGGTAAGGGTCGGCGTTCCCTTCAGGACCGGTCCCGGAGAAGGAGAGTCGACATGGCACGCGCAATTCAGGGAGCTCTGAGCCTGGTGGCAATTGCGCTGATGAGTTGCGCGCAAGCCCCCGTGGAAGGGGCGATTACGTACGCCGAGGCCCCGACGCCCAAGGGCAAGCATCGATTGACGCTCGACATTCGCGTCCCGGAAGGGCCGGGACCGTTCCCCACCGTCGTCTTCATCCACGGCGGCGGCTGGATGTTCGGTGACCTGAGCACGTTCAGAGACGCCATCCAGAACGTGGCGAACCGTGGTTTCGTCGGAGTCACGATCAATTACCGACTCGCGAACGAATCCAACGACGAGGGCGACGCGTTGTCACCCTGGCCCGCCCAGATTCAAGACGTGCGTTGCGCGCTTCGGTGGCTTTCGGCCAACGCTGTTCCCTTCAAAATCGACACGGGCCGCGTCGCCACGGCGGGCGATTCTGCCGGTGGGCACCTTGCGATGATGGCGGGGTATGCGCAGACCGATCCCAAGTTCGAGCCCACCTGGTGTCCGCACGAAGAAAGCGTTGCTGTTCGAGCGGTCGTGTCGTTCTACGGCGCGAACGACCTTGCTGCTGTTTACGACACGACAGAGGAGTGGTGGGTCCGGGTGTACATGACCCGCTGGCTCGACTTGCCGGACGGCGCCAGCGTGACGGACTACGCAGCGCAGTTCGCAGATGCAAACCCGCTGAGCTACCTGCGGACGGGGCCGAAGATCCCATCGCTCATCCTCCAAGGAACCGCCGACACGATCGTCCCGCCGCAGACGCAGCGCGGGTTCATGGCTGCCGCAGAGGGGGCTGACCAAGACGTCTCGATCGAGTACCTGGAAGACGTCGGCCACGGTCTCGACGCCATCGAGGCGAGCAACCGTGCAATTGACTGGCTGTCGACGAGGCTCTGAGCATGCGCATACGACCGACCCTTTTCGTGTGTATGTTGACGCCTACGCTCGTCCTCCTCAGTTCAGGACGCGCGGCGGCGCAGGCGCCGGAAACGCCTCTCGTGCCGGTGCGTGCTTCGACGCCGCCACCTGAGCCTCTTTCGCCCCCTGGCATCCCCTTCCCATTTCGTATCGGAGTCGGCGTCACGCCCGTCGTCGGATACAGCATGGTCACGCTCGGGTACGGCGACGTTCACACGTTGGGCCATGGCGGCTGGGTACCCATCGACATTGCGCCTGCGATTCGGGTATGGAGGTCTGTCGCGATCGAGCTCGCGATCTCGGGGATGATTCCGATCAAAGATGCGTGGGGCCATCCAGGTTTTCGCCTCGCGATGACGCCCGCCGTCCGCGTCGATGGTTCACTCCTTTACGCACGCGTCGGCCCGCAGTTCATGTTCGGTGAAGGCACGCGGTATGGGGTTCAGGTAGCGGTGGGCGCAAAGTTCTATGGGCCGTTCTATGCGGGCATCCAGGGAATGGCCAGCCTCTCCGACATCATCTTCGGAATAGGCCCGGAGATCGGCATGCGATTCGATGAATGGCAAATCGTGACCTCTCGGAAAACACAGAACTGATCGGGCGCCCCGAATCCGAGGGACCGCTTCCCCTTTCGGGACGCGTTCAAAGGAAGCACACATGAGCCCATTCGAAGGAGCATTCGACTACATCATTCTCGGGGCCGGCTCTGCCGGCTGTATCCTTGCCGCCACGCTCGCGGAGGCTCTCCCCGACGACCGGATTCTCTTGCTGGAAGCCGGCGACGACATTCCTCCCCATCACGAGACCGTCTGGGACCCCACCAGGTGGGTACTGGTTTCGCGTGATCGAACGCTGGAATGGGGCTACCGCTCGGTCGCCCAGACGGGACTCCATGGCCGCGAGATCCAACTCCGCCGGGCCAAGGCGCTGGGCGGCTGCAGCGTACACAATGCCATGGTGTACGTGCGCGGTGGCGCGTACGGCTTTGATCGGTGGGCCCAAGAGGGGTGCGTGGGCTGGAATTACGATAACATCCTCCCCTATTTTGAGCGGGTGGAAGAGCGGATGCACATCACCCAGGCAGCGGTGGATCCTTTCATCGAGGATCTGGTGGTCGCCTGCAATCCTATGGGCATCCCCTACACCCCCAACTACAACACATCCCCTCATGCATTCGGTGTCTCCCCATTCCAGTTCCTGATCAGCCAAGGGGGGCAGCGGGAGACCACGTTCAGCAACTTCCTGGGCACCGGGAGGCACAAGAACCTCCACATCGCGAGCGGAGTCCGCTTCGATCGCATCGTCTTCGACGGCGAGCGGCGTGCCGTGGCCGTGGCGGCCACCGACTTGCGCACCCAGCGCCAGGTGGAGATTCACGCCAGCCGAGAGATCCTGATCGCAGCGGGTGCCATCGGCAGCCCGCATCTCCTGCTGCTCTCCGGGGTGGGCCCGGAGAATCAGCTCCGGGATCTGGGTATCCCCGTGGTATCAGCGCTCCCCGGAGTTGGCGAGAACTTCCAAGACGACCTCTTCGTCACGGCCATGTTCCTGAGCAGAAAGCCCATGCCACCACAACCTTACGGTCTCATGGGTGCGGTGATCTTCACGTCCACGGATCCCTCCACCCTCCCCTACCTCACCGACGTGGAATGCTCCCTGGCCAGCGGCACCATGGAGGGGTTGGAGTTGCCTCCAGACAAGCGGCAAAGCTACTTCATCTACCCGAACCTCCAGCTCCTCAGGAGCCGTGGCACGATCAAGCTGGCGAGCACCAACCCCGCCGAGCACCCCATCATCGATCCTCGCTATCTCAATGCACCCGAGGATATCCAGCGCTGTATCTTCGGCGTCAAGCTTGCCCGCGATATTGGCCACAACCGAGGCCTGGCCGACTGGTTCGCCGAAGAGATCCTACCTGGACCCCGCGTGCAAACGGATGCCGAGATCGAAGCCTACATTCGCCAGACTGCCGACACCTGCTACCACTATGCGGGCACGTGCAAGATGGGCGTGGATGACATGGCCGTGGTGACGCCCAACCTCGAGGTCAGAGGCACAGAGCGCCTGCGTGTCGTCGACGCCTCCATCATACCCACCACGGTCTCCGGAAACACGGCCGCGGCCACCATGATGATAGCGGCCAAGGGCGCTGATCTCGTGCTCGCCAGCCGTCGCAGCACCTGAGCCCCCGCCGCCCAGAGGCAAAGCAGGCATCACGATGGAACACCGAGCGCTCAACGTCGACCTCGACGAAATCATTGTTTTCACGACGATCGTCGAGCTGGGCAGCTTCTCCGCCGCGTCTGCCAGACTCGGGATACCCAAATCGACCGCGAGCCGCCGGATCTCCGATCTCGAAGCGCGCGTCGGCGCGCGATTGCTTCAGCGTACGACCCGGAAGCTGAGCCTCACCGACGTCGGGCGCGTGTACTACGAGCACTGTTCTCGAATCGTTGCAGAGCTCGAGGAAGCGCACCTCGCGGTGACGCAGCTCCAGTCCACGCCCCGCGGGCTGCTTCGCGTCACCACCCCCCTCACGTTCTCCGTTCTGGGGCCGATCCTGGCCGAATACATGGCGCTGTACCCCGATGTCAGGCTCGACCTGCTTTGCACCGATCGCAGGGTCGACCTCGTCGAGGAGCGTTTTGATCTGGCAATTCGCGCAGGTCGACCGCGGGATTCAGCATGGGTGGCTCGTCGGCTCGGGACGGTGCGCCGCTTCCTTGTTGCGGCACCGGAGGCGATCGAGCGGCTCGGGCCGCTGAAGGAGCCCGCCGATCTCCAGCGTATTCCGTCGCTCGTGTTCGCGCCGGATGGGAACACATGGAGACTCGTGTCCGGTGGAAAGTCATTGGAAATGACGGTGCGCCCGCGCCTCGCCGTCAACGACTACGACATGCTCCGTGCGGTCGTGCTCGCGGGCTTCGGCGTCGCGCTTTTGCCCGAGTACCAGTGCGCCGAGGAGCTGAAGGCAGGCCGCCTGCGTCGCGTCCTCGACGCGTGGGCGGCTGCCGAGGTGCCCGTGTTCGCACTCTATCCAAGCACGCGCCACCTGTCCCCCAAGGTGATCGCGCTCCTGGATCTGCTCCGCAACCGCCTCGTGTTGGCTGACGGACCAGCTCGGACCTAGACCAAAGATTGTTCTCGGTTTTGGAACAGTGATTTGCCGAAGCTCAGTATTGTTCCATTGGTCCGGGGTGTACATTCTACTCGGCGTCGGGAGAACGACGAGGAGAAGAACCATGACCACTGCCACGACCACCGATCACGGGCGACGTGGCGAGCCACGTGAGCTCGACGGGATCTACCGGGCGCCGGGACTGCACTGGGTGGGCGACGGCTTTCGCGTCGCCGGTTACTTCCGGGCGATTCCAGATGCAGTACGAAAGCTGAATCCGTTCCTGCTCCTGGACTACCACCCCGCGTACGACTATGCGCCCACGAAGCACGCGCGGGGCGTTGGGGTGCATCCGCACCGCGGGTTCGAGACCGTCACGCTCGCCTGGCAGGGGCGCGTCGCGCATCACGACAGCTCCGGGGGCGGAGGCGTGATCGGTCCAGGCGACGTCCAGTGGATGACGGCCGCTTCGGGGATCCTCCACAAGGAGTACCATGAGGCGACCTATGCACGTCAGGGCGGCCCATTTCAGATGGCGCAGCTCTGGGTGAATCTACCCAGGGCGCACAAGATGGCCCGTCCTCGGTATCAGGCCCTCGTCGCGGACCAGATGGGTCTCGTGACACTGCCGAATGACGCGGGAGTCGTGCGGATCGTAGCGGGCGAGTTCCAAGGCGTGAAGGGGCCAGCGAGGACGTACACGCCGATCAACGTGTTCGATGTCCGCCTGAACGCCAGAGGCAACGTCGAGTTCACGTTTCCGGCACATCAAAACACGAGCCTTCTCGTGATGGAGGGTGACATCACCATCAACGACGAAACCAAAGCGACAGCGCACGACTTCGTCGTGTTCGCGAACATCGGAGAACGCGTCGTCATCGAAGCCCGTGAAAAAGCGCACCTGCTCGTCCTGAACGGCGAGCCCATCCACGAGCCCGTGGTGCAATACGGCCCGTTCGTCATGAACAGCGAGCGCGAAATTGCGCAGGCTCTTGCTGATTTCGACAGCGGAAAGTTCGGCTACCTGGATTGAACCCGAAACCGGTTCCTCGAACCGGAGAACCACCAAGGAGAAAATGACCGTCATGAGCACGCCCTATACCCGACTCGACAAGAACAACGCCGCCGTCCTGCTCGTCGACCACCAGGCCGGACTCCTGTCGCTGGTCCGCGACTTCGATCCCGACAGGTTCAAGAACAACGTGCTCGCCCTGGCCGACCTCGCGAAGTACTTCAACCTGCCGACGATCCTGACCACCAGCTTCGAGGACGGCCCAAACGGTCCGCTCGTGCCTGAGCTCAAGCAGATGTTCCCCGACGCACCGTTCATTCCGCGTCCGGGGCAGATCAACGCCTGGGACAACGAAGACTTCGTCAAGGCCGTCAAGGCGACCGGAAAGAAGCAGCTCCTCATCGCCGGCGTCGTCACCGAGGTCTGCGTGGCATTCCCGGCGCTCTCGGCCCTGGAGGAAGGTTATCAGGTCTTCGTCGTGACCGACGCCTCGGGCACGTTCAACGAAGTGACCCGCGATGCCGCGTGGAGCCGCATGGCCGCAGCCGGCGCGCAGCTCATGAGCTGGTTCGGCGTTGCGTGCGAGTTGCACCGCGATTGGCGCAACGACGTGGAGGGCCTGGGAACGCTGTTCTCGAACCACATCCCGGACTACCGGAATCTGATCACCTCCTACACCACGCTCAAAGCGAGGAAGTAGCACGATTCGGGCCCCGGCCGGGCGCGCCTGAGCATTGGTATCAGCTTGGGAGGCGCTTCGCTGGGGCTTTGCCCCAGACCCCACCGGGGCTATCCGCCCCTGGACCCGGACCAGCGCAAGCGCTGGACCCGGGGTCGATGAACTGCGCGGAAGCGCAGTTCATCGAACGGGCCAGGTCAAGACCAACGACGACCCCGCCCATCACGATCGCGGCGCTGGCGATTCAACTGGCAACGTGCCAGCCGCCAGCGTGAGTTTCGCGTGAGATCACTTCCATGGCACGCGCAAGGGAGCGGCAGGTTCGCTCGCTTCAGAGAACGGCTCTGGTTGATATACGTTGGGTATTTCGTTCCACCCGTGTTGCAACAACCTGAACAAGTGCGACACGCGTTGATTGACCAGCAGCGTGACGTCGAACGCGTTCTCGGCTGGGAAATGGCTCATCACAGCCTGCATGACCGTCCGCAAGAAACGCATCGAGGCCTGTGCGGCCGCCTCCAAGCTCCCGGCTTCCTGCAAGATGGCGCGGCGCTGCGCCGTGAGCAGGGCCATCTTCGGCGAGCCGGGCTCGTCGCGATCGAGCTGCCAGGTCGAGATGATATTCTGGGCGAGCACGGCGCCGTGGGGTGAGGCGAGGCCGTGCAAGTAGGGGAATGTGACGATACCGTAGCGAATGTCCTCGTCGGCGTCCACCAACTCGTCATTGAGCTGCCGCATCTTCCGCAATGCAACGAGCGCTGGCGCGAACTCGGGAGGTAACGCTCCCTTGGCGAGCACGAAAGCCCATTCGATCGTCACGGCAAAGAAGATGGACGACAGAAGCCGGCTATGGCCCTCGAGATACTCGTTCAGGGTGGCCGCCGAGACCGCTTCGGGCAACCGATACCGCTCCCGTTCCTCTCCCCAGAAAAAGTGATACATCTCCTGGGTATGGCGAAGGAAGCAGCTTTCGACGGAGGCCTTCGCATCGACCTTTCGGAGCTGCTCGAGTCCAAGCGCATAGGATGCCAGGACGAAGAGCCATGTGTTTTTCGAGGACGGCGTCCCCGGTAGCGCGTCCATCATCCGATCGATGGCCATCACCGGAATGCCGTACCCCAGCACGTAGGCACGGGCGAGGTCTCGATGGCGCGCATCGAGCCCGCCGAGCGCCTGACCGAATACGAAGAGCGGGCAGACCTGCTTCCAGATCGTGATGGACTCGTAATGTGCCGCCCACTGCCGCGCAAAATGGGCGGGCTGCTGACGTATCAGCGTTCCATCAGCCCGAATGGCCTCGTAGAAGTCAAGGTAAATGTGCCGATACCGCGCGGCGAGCCATCGGTAGGTTTCGCGATTGTACGATGTCGGGTCCCTGGGGATGTCGCGCGGATCGAGCGGAGCATGGCCACCCGCCGCCCGCCAGCTTGCCGTCGAATAGTCGAACCAATCATCGAGCCCCTGAAAACTCGTCATCGATGAAGCCTCCCCAGTGCGTAGGAGATGCCTTCTCGGACGGTGCTGAGGGTCATGACGTTGCTCAGCTCGGCATCGAGTTCCACCAGCGTCTTGGCGATGCCCGGCTGGATGCCCGTCAGGATCGCCTGTGCGCCGAGCAACTCCACGGCTTGGGCGGCTTTGACCAATGCACTGGTGACTTCACTATCCATGACCTGCACGCCGGTGATATCGAGGATGGTCATTCTCGCCTGATACCTCGTGACGCCTTCGAGTAATGTTTCGAGCACCGCCTGCGCGCGCACACTGTCAATCGTGCCCACGAGCGGCATCACGAGGACGTGCTTGGCGACGGGGATCAGTGGGGTCGACAGTTCGCGCAGCGCCTTCTTCTGTGTGTCGATGATCTCCTGCTTGAGCCCCAAGCGCTCCCTTTCGTTCTGCAAGCGTTCGGTGACGTCGTGCAGGAAACCGAAGATATGGTCGAACGAACCGTCGGGGCGGTAGACACCCTGAATGAGAATGTTTCCATACATGATGCTGCCGTCCTTGCGCAAAAAACGTTTGTCGAGACTGTATCGCTGAATCTCGCCTCGGACGAGCTTCTCGAACAGATCTTTGTCGAGCGAGACGTCGTCGGGGTGCGTGAGGTCTACCCAATTCGTACCCCTCAACTCCTCCGGCGTGTAGCCCAACTGTTCGCACAGCTGCTGATTGAAGTCTATCCAGCCGGTTCCGAGCGACGTTACCGTCATTCCGATCTGAGCGAAATTGAAATAGCGGCGGTAACGAAGTGCATCCTCTTGGGCCGCTGCGATCTCGTCGGCCCGAACCTCGAGCTGTTTCTCCAGATCCTTGACGCGTTGCCGCAATGAGTGGACGTCCGCATCAGTGGGGACTGCTACAGGAGAGGGATACCTGGCCATGGTGCGAATGAGCCCTCCATGAGACAGGACGACCACAAGTTCCGTTATCAAGCCAGCCCAGAGCAAGACCGTGACTAAAATCTGGTATGTCGTGAGATGAATTACTGTGGACGATGCGAAAGGATCCCTGGAGGCCAGGCGAGGTGTGAGGCCATCAACACGGTGCTTTGGCGGCCATGAGCGCTGATGCAAGGCTGCAAGGGAGCCATGTGCACCCGCCGCGGAAGACTCGTTTGAACTTTGCAGCAAACTTCCGCTCTTACCGTATCGGGGACGCGGCCCTCATCGATCGACCTGCGCGGGCTGCGCGCGCTGCTGCCCCTTTTGCCCGAGGCACCGATCTCGTCGCTGCGGGGACAGCGCGATACGGCTCCACAAGGAGAGGCTCGACCATGAGAACGTACATACGACCACCGGTGCTAGGGCCGATCCTTCGCCACGCGAGATCGGGGCCACCTGGTCGAAGAACAGATGTAAATTCAAACCTTTACACGTCATCGGAACATCTCGGTTGACATCGTACCCGACACGACCATAGGGTGCGTCCCGTGCTGGTGGCTGGGCTTCGGCCCGGCCTTAAAAAGGGAACCCGGTGAAACTCCGGGACTGCCCCGCAGCGGTAAGCGAGAACGAAATTCGCCACATGCACTGGGACCTTCGGGACCTGGGAAGCGGCGGAAAGTAGGAATCCGGCAATCGCCGAAGCGCTCGTGAGTCCGAAGACCTGCCCGCACCCGACCCCGGGAGATATCCGGAGTCGGTTCGACCTGGGAGCCTCGTGGGAAGGCAGGAAGGTCCGAGCGGCACACTCTCGTGTGCCCGTCTCGGTATCGACCTGTCCCTCGCTGTGGTGTTCCAGTCGCCCGCGGGGGCGAAGGTCGGTCCGAGGGCTCCCCAAGGGTCCAGCGCGGGCGCGCGCATCGGCCGGCTTCCTCTCTCGCGGGTTTCAACCCGAGCGGTCTTGTCCCGCTCGGATACGGGACCGGAGAGGAGGCAGCCTGATGCAAAACGAGACGACCCCGAACAGCAACGGCGCGGCGCCGTTCTACGCGACCACGCGGACGACGAGCTCGACGGCTGGTGAGATCTATACGCAGACGACCATGCGCGTGAAGAAACGCAATGGGTCGAGTGAGCCGGTCGACGTCAACAAGATCGTACGCGCCGTGGGCCGATGCTGCACGGGACTTTCGGACGTCGATGCTCTGCGCATCGCGACCAAGACCATCAGCGGCCTTTACGATGGCGCGACGACCCGCGAGCTCGACCAGCTCTCGATCCAGACGGCGGCTGGGCTGATCGTCGAGGAGCCGCAATACGCTCGCCTCGCGGCCCGGCTTCTTTCGACGTACATCGAGAAGGAAGTTCGCAATCAGGAAATCCACGCCTTCTCGCAGTCGATCGCCGCGGGGCATCGCCTCGGCCTCGTCAACGATCGCCTGCAAACGTTCGTCGCGGGAAACGCCCGCAAGCTCAACGACGCGCTCGTCCCGGAGCGGGATTGCGAGTTCGAATACTTCGGCCTCCGGACGGTATACGATCGGTACCTGCTCAAGCACCCGACCTCGCGTCTCGTCATCGAGACGCCGCAGCAGTTTTTCCTGCGCATCGCGTGCGCCCTCTCGGAGACGGTGCAGGACGCGCTCGGGCTGTACCACCTGTTCTCGTCCCTCGAATACCTGCCGAGCTCGCCGACGCTCTTCAATGCGGGGACGCGCCACGAGCAGCTCTCGAGCTGCTTCCTCCTCGACTCCCCCGAGGATCACCTCGAGAACATCTATCGGAGTTATACGGACGTCGCGATGCTGTCGAAGTTCTCCGGTGGAATCGGGCTCGCCTACCACCGCGTCCGCTCGCGCGGCTCCCTCATCGAGAGCACGAATGGCCATTCCAATGGGATCGTGCCCTGGCTGAAGACCCTCGACGCCTCCGTCGCGGCCGTCAACCAGGGTGGCAAGCGCAAGGGCGCGTGCTGCGTGTATCTCGAACCGTGGCACGCCGACGTCGAGGAGTTCCTCGAGCTGCGCGACAACACCGGCGACGAGGCGAGCCGCACGCACAACTTGAACCTCGCCAACTGGATCCCGGACCTGTTCATGAAACGCGTCGAGGCCGACGCGCTCTGGAGCCTCTTCGACCCGAAGACCGTGCCGGATCTTCCCGATCTCTACGGCGAGGCGTTCGAGCGCCGATACGAGGAGGCAGAACGAGCGGGCTTAGCGCTCGAGACCATCAAGGCGCGTCACCTTTATGCGCGGATGATGCGCACGCTCGCGCAAACGGGGAACGGCTGGATGACGTTCAAGGACAAGTCGAACCGCGCCTGCAACCAGACGGCCCTTCCGGGACGCGTCGTGCACCTCTCGAACCTTTGCACGGAGATCCTGGAGGTGACATCGAAGGACGAGGCGGCAGTCTGCAACCTCGGCTCGATCAACCTCGCTCGACACACGCGGGTCATCGACGGCCACGTCGTTGCGTTCGATTTCGACAAGCTTGGGCGTACCGTGAGGACCGCGGTCCGGCAGCTCGACCGCGTCATCGACCTCAACTATTACCCCATCGCTACGACGCGCGCGTCGAACCTGCGCTGGCGACCGATCGGGCTCGGTCTCATGGGGCTTCAGGATGTCTTTTTTCAGATGCGTCTCCCATTCGACGCGCCCGAGGCCCGCGCTCTTTCGAAGCGAATCTCGGAGGAAGTGTATTATCACGCGCTCGCGGCGTCCGTCGAGCTCGCGAACGAGAAGGGGCGTCATCCGGCATTCGAGGAGACGCGCGCCGCGCGGGGAGAGCTCCAGTTCGACGCGTGGGGCGTGACGCCTGACGACCCGGAGCGTTGGGAGCACCTTCGCGCCCGGATTGCCGAGCATGGCATGCGCAACTCGCTGCTCTGCGCCATTGCGCCGACCGCGACGATCGCCTCCATCGCCGGCTGCTACGAGTGCATCGAGCCGCAGGTGAGCAACCTCTTCAAGCGGGAAACGCTCTCCGGCGACTTCCTCCAGGTCAATCGATACCTCGCCCGAGAGCTCAAGGCGCTCGGGCTGTGGACCGAGACGATGCGTTCGCGCCTCAAGCTCGCGGAGGGCTCCGTGCAAAGGGTCGATGAACTGCCGGAGGAGCTGCGCGCCGTCTACCGCACGGCGTGGGAGATCCCGATGCGCTCGCTCATCGACATGGCCGCCGATCGTGGGGCCTTCATCGACCAGAGTCAGTCGCTCAACCTCTTCATGGAGAGCCCCAACATCGGCCAGCTCTCGTCGATGTATTTCTATGCCTGGAAGAAGGGCCTGAAGACGACCTACTATCTGCGGTCCCGCCCTGCGACGCGCATCGCGAAGGCCACGGTCGAGGAGCCGAAATCGACATCGAGCGGAGAGAGCAATCCCGGCGGCACGCCCGGATGGACGCCGCCGCCCCCCCGCGCCGCGACCACGGACGCCGCCGCGGTGGCGTGCTCCCTCGAAAACCCCGAGAGCTGCGAGGCATGCCAATGAGCGCCGCCGCCCGTCCCGCCCGCCTGCTCGACCCGGGCCTTTGCTTGACGCTCCGGCCAATGACGTACCCGAAATTCTTCGAGATGTACCGCGCGGCCATCAAGAACACATGGACCGTCGAGGAGGTCGATTTCTCGACCGACGTCGGCGACCTCAAGAAGAAGATGAGCGACGCCGAGCGACACCTCGTGCAGCGCCTCGTCGCCTTCTTCGCGACCGGCGATTCCATCGTCGCGAACAACGTGGTCTTGAACCTGTACAAGCACATCAATGCACCCGAGGCGCGGATGTATCTGTCGCGGCAGCTCTACGAGGAAGCGCTCCACGTGCAATTCTATCTGACGCTCCTCGACACGTACGTCCCCGACCCGGAGGACCGCCACCGTGCGTTCGCCGCGGTCGAGAACATTCCATCCATCAGGAAGAAGGCTGCGTTTTGCATGAAATGGCTCGACTCCACGCGGTCGCTCGAGCGGCTCGATTCGCGTGCGCAGCGGCGAGCCTTCCTCTTGAACCTCATCTGCTTCGCTGCTTGCATCGAGGGCCTCTTCTTCTTCGGCGCGTTTGCGTACGTGTATTTCCTTCGCTCCCGTGGGTTGCTCCACGGGCTCGCGGCGGGGACCAACTGGGTGTTCCGCGACGAGAGCGCGCACATGGCGTTCGCCTTCGAGGTGGTGAAGACGGTGAGGCGCGAGGAACCGGAGCTCTTCGACAACGCGCTTTCCAGTGCGGTCATCGACATGCTCGACGAGGCAATCGATTGCGAGATGCAGTTCGCCGAGGACCTGCTTGGCGACGGCATCGCCGGCATGTCGACGCGTGATGTCCGCCGCTACCTCGAGTTCTGCGCGGATCAACGCCTCGCGACGCTCGAGCTCCCGAAGCGTTTCAGGACGCAGAACCCGTTTTCATTCATGGACCTCCAGGACGTGCAAGAGGTCACCAATTTCTTCGAGCGGCGCGTCTCGGCCTACCAGGTCGGCGTATCCGGGGAGGTCGTGCTCGACGCCGCGTTCTGACATCGAGACGATCGAAGCCGCTACGTGGTCACGGCGATGACGTGATCCGGGTCAGTCAAGGGTCGCGTACCCCTGCTTCATCTCAGGGCCCCGCCGGCCCGGCGGATCGAGATTCGATCCATGACACACCTCAGAAACCGGAGTTTAGGTGATTCCGTGCGTCCGCGGATGCGACACATTGTCGCAACCCGCGCGCTCCCGAGCGAGCCCCAGGCCAGCGAAAGAAGAACAACGAGCCCCGCGGAGGGGCTCGGCATGTCGCGATGGTCAACGGTCGGCGTTCTCGATGCTCGACAGGTGAACCTTCGAGACCTCGAAGAGAGCGGATGCGGGCGCCGGCCTCGGCATGGACGCACGTTCGTACGGCTCCGGATCCGCGAACGATGGTCGCGTGAACATACACGCGAAAGACCCTGGCCTTGACCCCCATACCTCTGTTATCGTCCGAACAGACATCATGAGCCTGTCGGCAACCTTCGGCGTCGAAGGCGGCGCCTCGCGCCCGAGCGGGGAGCCCTTCCAGCTCCTCGTCTTTCCTTTCCCCTTCAACCATTTCACTGTGCGCTCGTTCCGAGGCAGAGAGGAGCTGTCCGGCATCTACTCCTTCGATGTCGTTGTCACGGGGCCCGATATCGGTGAGGGCACGGTGGAGCGGCTCTCGCTCGGGCAACGTGCGCTCCTCGTGCTGCGGGCCGGGAAGGCGCCGCGCGTCTTTCACGGGATCGTAGCCTCGGTGCGTCACGAGGGGCTGCGCGGGGCGCACGGAGCTTCACAGGTTCGAATGCGCCTCGTATCCAGGTTATGGCTGCTCAAGCACCGACGTCGCTCGCGGATTTTTCAGAACCAGCGCATCGATCGGATCCTCGCGCAGGTGCTCGGCGAGGCGAACATCGATGCCCGCTTCCTGCTCCGCGGGGAGCACCCGATACGCGAGTATTGCACGCAATACGAGGAGACGGACTACCAGTTCGTCCGGAGGATCACGGCCGAGGCGGGAATCTTCTTCCATTACGCCCAGCCCTCGGCGATTGTGGAAGAAGCCCTCGCTGCTGCGAGCGATGCGATCGGTGGCGCTGCCGCAGGGCTGCTCGGCTATGCCGCGAGCGCGATGGCTGCCAAGGTGTTTACCGGGGAGACGGTGGTTTTCGCGGACGACGCATCGGCGTATCCACCGATCGACGACGGCGACCGGATCGGCGCGGTCGTCAGCGCTCTGGGCGTGCCCACGTCCGCCTCCACCGAGGTCGGCGGCGTTTCCATGAGTATTGGCCTCGAGGCCCCGGTGTTGCATTATCTCTCGATCGAGGGCACGAGCACCGCGGCATTCGACAAAGTGACGCGCTTCGAGCCGGTGAGCCGCGTGCGTACCAACACGGCCGTCTACCGGGACTACGATCCCGAGCGGCCCCTCGCTCTGATCACGACGCGCGCCGTCCACGAGCGTGACGAGGGAGCCGTGCTCCAGGTGTCTGCAAGCGCCTCCTCCGGCTCCGACGGGGCCTTCCGCGCGAGCGCCTCGGTGAACGTGCCGACGGAAGCCATCTCGTCGCTGATCGCTGCTCCCGAGCTCGAGCATTACGAGCACCACGCGCCTTTTCTGTTCCCGAAGTGGCGCCACGCCGAGCACGAACCAGCGCTCATCCTGCGCCAGAAGCGCCGCCGCGCGCACACCGCCGAGGGCGAGAGCACGTGCCAGGCTCTCGCCGTGGGCCACCGATTTCGGCTGGAGGACCATCCGGCGCACCACCTGAACCGTGGCTACGTGGTGACATCCGTGAAGCACGAGGGATGGGCAACTCCGCAGGCTGCGCACAAGGAGATTTTCCGCAATACCTTCAGCGCAGCGCCGGAGGACGTGACGATGTGCCCGCCGCGCCCGAAGCGAAGGAGTGTGCTCGTGGCGTTGACCGCGACGGTGGTCGGACCCGCGAGCGAGGAGATTCACACGGATCCGCTGGGGCAGATCAAGGTGCATTTCCACTGGGACCGCGAGGGACAGGGGAGCGCCGACAGCTCGTGCTGGGTGCGGACGATGCAAGCCTGGGGCGGCGCAGGATGGGGGACGCAGTTCATCCCGCGGGTCGGGATGGAGGTGGTGGTCACGTTCGAGGGCGGAGACCCAGACAAACCCATGGTTCTGGGATGCCTCTTCAATGGCACCCACCCGCCGTCGTTCCGATTGCCCGCGGACAAGACGCGGAGTGGTATCCGGACGCAGTCTTCGCCGGGCGCAAATGGGTTCAACGAGCTGAGCTTCGAGGACAAGGTCGGCAGCGAGCAAATTTACGTGCACGCCCAGCGGGATCTCGACGAGGTGGTGGAGCGCAATCATACGCTGGCCGTGCAAGGCGACGAATCGACCCGAGTGAATGGAGACCGGCGCGAAGAGATTCTCGGTGACGCCACGTCGCGGATCGGTGGGCGTCGTGAGGTCACCGTGGAGGGTGACAGCGCCTCGCAGGTCAGAGGAAATCGTATCGACGTCACGAGCGGGCACGAAGATCGGCGCGTGTCGGGCGATCTGACCACGCGGCTCGAAGGGCGCGAGCGGCGGCAGGTGACCGGGAATGCGGATCTCACGTATGGCGACGATTTGACCACCAAGATCCATGGCTGCGAGACCAAGGTGGTGGGACGCCACGATGCGGAGCGTTCGTATCTGCTGCACGTGGAGGGAGTGGCCAAGTTCGGGAGCACGGGGGCGATGGAGATAACCACCGATAAAGAGCTTGTCTTGCGCTGCGGAAAGAGCTCGGTGCGGATCACGGCCGACGGCATCGAGCTCTCCACGCCGTCGCTGCGGGTGAAGGGCGGCACCAGCGGTCTGTCGATGGCAGACGAGGGCGTCCAGATGAACACGGAGAATGCGCTGGCGCAGCTCCTCGGCGGCAAGGTCGTGCTGAAGACGCAGGGCGGCGCCTCGATCGCCATGGGCAGCGAGGTGAAGCTCGACGGAGCGAGGATTCTCCTGAATTCGCCCGAGCAGGCCAAGGATTCCCCGCCGCGAGAGCCGGAGCCGACGACGACCCTCTCGCTCGTGGATCAGGACGGCCATCCGCTCGCATACCAGCGATATCTCATCATCCTGGACGACGGCTCTGAGCAGAGCGGGATCCTCGACAAGGACGGGAGAGCAGAGGTGAGCGCGAAGGCGTCAGGGAGGATCGTCTTTCCGGACCTTTCCAAGGTGGAGATGGCGTGATGCGACCCTACGTGGTGAAGCAGGGCGATTACCTGACGAAGCTCGCTCATGTACACGGATTCGACGCGGACGAGGTGTGGGGACACCCGAAGAACGACGAGCTGCGTGCAATGCGGCCGAACCCGGAGCTCTTGGCGCCGGGAGACGTGATACACATCCCGGTCCAGACGAAGGAGGGACTTCCTTTCACGGCGGGGACGGCGAATCGATACCGGGCGTCGGTGTCACGCGTAGCGGTCGACCTGGTGTTCGAGGACGAGGAAGGACCGATGGCCGAGGAGCCCTACGAGGTCCGTGGACTCCGGGGCGCGGACGGGGAGCCATTGAATGGACAGACGGACGCGGATGGGCGCGTGCATTTCGACGTGCCGGTCACGGTGCGGGAGATCGAGATCCTGTTTCCTCGACGAAACGTGGCATACACCGGCCTCGTGGGGGACATGGATCCAGGCTCCGAGGAGAGCGGCATCCGCAAGCGCCTGGAAAACCTGGGCTTCTTGATCGCGGGCCCGGATCTCACCGTCGATCGTGAGGAGGCGCTCCGCGGAGCCCTGGTGGCCTTCCAGCGTTCGCGTGGTTTGCCGGTGACGGGAAAGCTCGACGCGGATACGAGAAAGGCGCTCATCGAGGCGCATGGGGCTTGAGGCCCCCGGGGACGACGTGGGTGACTCGGTCATGTCATTTGCTGGTGTCCCCCTCTCGCAGCTCGCCCACGTGGCGGCTGCGCAGGCCGAAGGGTTTTCGCTCGCGGAGATCCTCGCCGTCGAGGGCCTCGCGGTGGAGGAGCTTCGCGCAGCCGACGTGGCCTGCAAGGAAATGCTCTGCAATCCGGAGGCCGGGCCTCGGCTCTTCGCCGCGTACGCGTCGGCCCAAAAGCAGGCCGAGGAGCTCCTCACGCGTCGCGTCCAGCCTCTCGACGAGGATCTCGGCGCATGGGTCCATTTTCTTGCGATGTATGCGGCCAGCGAAGATCCACGCTCGATACTCCAGGATCTGGGTCTGACGCTGCCCGATCTTGCCCGGCTGGGTCGGGCGTGGAAGCAACGTTTCGAGGCCGATCGCGAGCTCGCTCGACGCGCCGAAAAGCTCGCGCGCGCGGGTGACCGGAAGGTCGCTTTGCCGGTGCTGCGCATCGAGCCTGCGAAGCTCGTTCCTTCTCCCCATGCTCGCCCGAAGCCCGTGCCGCCGTCACCGAATGCGCCCGCATTGTCCATACGCTCCAAGGTCCGTGACGTGCCCCCCGCGATCTCGGGTACTGCGCTTTCGCTCGACGTGCCCCGCGGTCCGGCCTTGCCATTCGTGGAAGGGCCAGACGTGGGCCCGCCCGAGCCGCTCCGGCTCCCTGTGGACGCTCCGCCGCGTGCCGCGCTATCAGGCACCACGCTTTCGCTCGACGTGCCTCGCGGCCCTGGTCTGCCGTTCGTCGATGCGGACCTATTGTCATTCGTGAACAAACGAACCGCGGCGCGCGTCCCTGTCGAGCTGTCGGGAACCGCGCTTGCCCTGGATGTCCCGCGAGGCCCCGCGCTTCCGTTCGTGGAGACGCAAGAGCCGGCGGCCCAGCCACCGCCAACGTCGGCCATCGAGCTTCCCCAATCGCCGCGCGTGGCGATTTCGGGGACGGCGCTTGCGCTCGACGTCCCGCGCAGTTCGGAAATGCCATTCGTCGGGACGGATGCAACGTCGAAGGCAAGTCACCCGGCAGTGGTGCGCGCCCCTGTCGAGCTATCGGGAACTGCACTTGCCCTCGATGTCCCGCGAGGCCCTGCGCTGCCGTTCGTGGAGACGCAAGAGCCGGCGGCCCAGCCGTCGCCAACGTCGGCCATCGAGCTTTCCCAATCGCCGCGCGCGGCGATTTCGGGGACGGCGCTTGCGCTCGATGTCCCTCGTGGCACCGACATGCCGTTCGATGATAGAAAGAATTCGAAGGAGCTTGCATCGACGCAGCTCCTCCTCGAGATACCGCGAGAGCTCGTTCGCCGGCCCCTTCCATCCTCCGCCCCCGCGCCGCCGGAGCTTCCGCCAAAGCT
This sequence comes from Polyangium jinanense, assembly GCF_028435265.1. Classification (GTDB taxonomy): domain Bacteria; phylum Myxococcota_A; class Polyangia; order Polyangiales; family Polyangiaceae; genus Polyangium; species Polyangium jinanense. Next base: position 46,694 of record NZ_JAGTJK010000037.1, read on the forward strand.
CACGCTCGAGGAGCACGCCGCGCTCACGGTGGAGCTCGCCATGTCGCCGGAGCGCTCGGCGGAGGTGCTCGCGCGTTACCGTATCACGCAGGCGGATCGAGAAGCGCTTGATCGGCTCTACCAGGCGATCGTGAGCGCAGACGAGCGAAAGCGCGGAGCATGGCACGATGCCTACAAAGCGCATTACGCGCGGATCGCGTCAATCCTCAACCGCCGATGAACACGGTCCCCGAGGCGATCACCCTGCCGTTCGGCGCGTCGGCCGGGTCGTTGCAGGTCGTTGCCGGATCACCCATCCGGGCGGCCGGCTTGTTCTCGATGAAAACGCTGCCGCTCCCCTTTTGCACCCTGGCCTCGTTGGACGGAGGCGTTTGAAACGACCCACCGACGGGGACGTGCGCGGGCTGATTCCGTGCCGTACTTCCCTCAGTGGCCGCGGGCTTGTCGTCCAGGAAAACGTCGCTGGCGAGCCCTCCCGCAAGCGTTCCAGCGAAAGGCATGAGTGTCGGCGTCGGGACAGGGCCGCCTGGGGAGGGAACGAGGACGACGTGCGTGTCGATGCCGCTGATGCAATCGCCCTCTTTTGCGCCGGGGGAACCCATGGCGACTGCCAAGGTAACAGCCGGAGGCTGGTCATGGCAAGGCTGAGTGTCCTTCACACAGAGCTTGACGACCGTCCCATGACTTGAAATCCTCTCGGCCCGTCCACCATGCGTGATCCGAGCTTCCGCTTCCCGGTCGAGAGGTATCGCGTGCACGTAGCACCCTCCTTCGGGGGCACGCGTAATACCATCCGCCTCGTGCGGACGATCCGCTGGATTGGCGCTCTGCCAGCCGGAGCTCCGAGCATGTTCGTGCTCGCGCGTGATGAGCAAGGTACGAGCTCCTCGCTATCCAAGGTGTCGACGCCCGGCGCCATGTTCGACATCGATCTACGCCGACTCGAGCCGGACGGGCGGCACGAGATCGGGTATGCGCTCGCGGGAGCGACTCCGCAGCCGGAGTTCACCGGCCCGCGCATCCGCTTTCGCCCGGCCGAGCTGCTCCGCGCGTCGCAGAAGATTCATGAAGAGGCGAAAGCGGACGAAGGGCAGGTATGGCTCGAGTGCATCGAGATCATCGAGCCTCCGCCCCATGATGAGACTCCCTGAAGGGAACGAGCGATGAACACGTTGGTCTTCCGCGCAGTCGATCGTCGTGGCGCGTTTTCCCCTGCGTGCAAGTTCATGATCTCGACCGACGAAGGGCAAACGTTCACACCTGCCCAGCAGGCGAGCGCAGGGCACGCTTACGCCAGTATACCCCTCGATGAGCTGGCGCGCGTGACGGTATACGCCATTCCGGACGACCCGCGGTACTGGCCAGAGTCGGCGGTGTTCGAGGTGCTCCCGGACGGCGCCGTCGCCTGTCCCGATAGCCCACGTGAGTTTTTCTCCACAATGGGCACCCTCCGATCGGGGCGCGACACGGTCACCGTCGTGCACTTCCACCTCTCGATCTTCCGGGATGCGTCCGAGAGGCTGCTCGAGAAGCTGCGGAATCCACCCCCCGATCGGTGGGAGCCGATCATGGCCGAGCCGACCTGGGGGCAGTCCTGGGTCTCCTCGGAGCCTGGGTTGGTCCCCATCGTGACCGAGCAGGTCGTCTCCGGCGATAGCGTGGCGTTCGCGGAGTTTGCGTATGCTCCGGGGTTCGACGTCCGCGTCCTGGAGCGAAAGGGGGATCAGGTCGTTCCGAAATACTTCGCCGTGGCGTGGCCGCGCGCGCTGCCGCGTGACGAGGGGGCGAATCCTACGCCGTTCCTGGTGTTCTTCACGCACCAGCTCGCCCAGAACATCAATGTGCTGCCGTACCTTAAGCAGTATCCCGACGGCTGGGATTATCTCTATACATCATTATATCGATACCTCAATTTCATGGGCAACCCACTCGACGCTGCGAGCGACGGGCCGTACACCCGGGGGCTGCTACCGCAGATCGCTGCTTCCGGAAAGAATCTCGTGCTGGTGCTCCCGGTGCCGAACGCGAACGACAAAGACGCGGAGCTCGGCGATGCCCTCGATGCCGGCATGATGGAGGCGTTTCTCCTCGAGATCCAATCGTTCTTCTTCAAGGAGGCTGGGCTCTTCCGATCGCCGAATCCGTACATCGGGCGTGTGGCGCTCGGTGCATTCAGCTCTGGCAACAACCACATTCCGCGATTCTTGAGCCGGCATCGCAATGCTTCACACCGATTCCGCTCGGATGCTCTGCGGGAGGTGTACTGCTTCGACACGAAGAGTCCGCTGGTGACTGGATGGGCCGACGCAGCGCTGCGCTGGGCCAGCACTGGCAAGGAGCATACGGGAAAGATGATCCGGATGTATGGTACGAACCCGGGGGCGTATGCGCCGGTCCACCAGGCTTTCTTCTCCAAGCCTGGTCCTGCGGTGGCACCCTATGTGTCCACTCATCCAATGAGGACCATCGCCGTGCTGCCAGAGTCATCGTGGCGTCGTGCTGTGGCGGAACTGAGCGCGAACGACGAGGGGCAAATCGTCCACCAGCTCATCTGTGGATCCATGCTCACGGATGCGCTTCGGCGGAGCGGATTTTGAAGGAGTCGTTCGTCGTGACAACCGTCCACGTGGCGAACCGAATCGGTGCATGTCTTATAACTCTACATCTACTGGGTTGCGAGCCGCATGCATCCCAGTTGATTCCCCCGCCCCCTCCGTCTGCGCCTGCTCCGTCTCCTGTGCCTCCGCCCATTGCGTCCACTCCGCCTCCGCCCGAGGAGGACGTCGATGACATTCCCCACGCGGTCGACCTGGAGCCGCCTCCACCGCCCTTCGATCCGGCAGCATGGCTCGCGCAACGGGGCGTCACCGCACCCATTCCCGAGAACCATTCCTGTAGACAGCCATTTCCAAGCGCGCCCGACCGACCAGACATGCTCCTGTGCCGCATGGCCGACCAGGCCCACGTGGGGCCTGATCTTGAGACGGCCTACTGGTACTCGGTCGGACACACCGTCGTGCTAGCGGTGTCTGGCAAGAATCTTCGCAAAGTCTTCGACGTAATCGATGGGGTGCTGCTCATGGATGCGCCCTCGCGTAACACCGGCGTCATGCTCCGGTTCGACGTGCGCGTAGAAGACGAGGGCGCCGCGGTCGTGGTGGAGGAGCGTCCCGAAGCGAATTGCGCCCGAGCGCTCGCGAAGCGCGAGGACTATGACCCTTCAGACGCGAAGCGCAACGCGGCCGACCGGCGCTTCCTGGAAAAGGCGTGCAGGAACGTGGGGCGACACGTCTTCTCGAAGGGACGATTCGTGCAAGTACGGTGAGCGGCTGAGCCTTGCCGCTGCTGGCCGCTTTCAGACGTCCCCCGTTCACCTGTTCGAGACTCGACCCATTCTCGGGCTGTAAGCACCGCGCGCAGCCGCCTGCAGCGCGAAGCGCGAGGACGACGAGCATGGCTTGGCCCTGAAGAGCGCGAGCACGACGGTACGCTCGCCCTCCCCGAGCAGGATTCCCTGATTGCCGCTCCCGCTTGCGTTCCCGCTTCCATTCCCTGCCCCGGACGGATTGCGCCCCCAAAAAGCACCGACGACATCCATTCCCCGACCTCGGATCCGAGAGTATGCTCCGCGTCCCCCATGGTAACGGCCCTCGAATTTCCTCCGCTCGAGGTCGGTGACGCCGGCCTCTCCGCGCTCGCGCGCGGCGTCATCGGCTCCGAGATCCTGAAGATTGCCAGCGAGATCCGGGCGATGAAGGCCAAGGGCGCCCAGATCTGCAACCTCACGGTCGGCGACTTCGATCCCGCCTACTTCCCCATCCCTGCCGAGCTCTGCGAGGGCACGCGCGCCGCGCTGGCCGAGGGCCACACGAACTACCCGCCCTCCGACGGCGTGCTCGTCCTGCGCGAGGCGCTCGTGCGCTTTTACGAGCGCGAGCTCGGCCTCAAGTACCCGCTCGAGTCCGTGCTCGTCGCCGGCGGCGCCCGCCCGCTCCTCTACGGCGCTTACCGCACGCTCATCGATCCCGGCGACGTCGCCGTCTACCCCGTGCCGTCCTGGAACAACAACCACTACGCCTACCTCTCCGGCGCGAGGGCCGTGGAGATCCCCGTCTCGGCCGCGTCGAACTTCTTCCCGACCGCCGACGACTTCCGGCCGCACATCAGCACAGCGCGCCTCCTCCTCATCAACTCGCCGCTGAACCCGACCGGCACCGTCATCGCCAAGGACGAGCTCCGCCGCATCGCCGAGCTCGTCCTCGAAGAGAACCGCCGGCGCCAGGCGGAGAACCTGCGCCCGGTGTTCCTCGTGTACGACCAGGTTTACTGGATGCTCACGCACGGCGAGGCGCGCCACGAAACGCCCGTCTCGCTCGTGCCCGAGATCGCGCCGTACGCGATCCTGCTCGACGCGCTGTCGAAGTCGTTCTGCGCGACGGGCATGCGCGTCGGCTGGGGGTTCATGCCGCCGGCGGTGCGGCGACGCATGGCGGACATCCTCGGGCACGTGGGCGCCTGGGCGCCGAAGGCCGAGCAGGTGGCGACAGCGGCGCTGCTCGACGCGCCCGACGCGATGCACACGTTCCTCTCGGGCGCGAAGGCGAAGGTGAAGGAGCGGCTCGACGCGCTCTTCGCCGGGTTCTCGGCGATGAAGCGCGAGGGTTTGCCCGTGGACGCGATCGCGCCGCAAGGGGCGATCTACCTGTCGGCGCGGTTCGACTGGATGGGCAAGACGATCCGGGGTCGTACGATCCAGACGAACGACGAGATCCGCAAGGTGCTGCTGGAAGAAGCGGGCCTCGCGGTCGTGCCGTTCCAGGCGTTCGGGCTACGCGAGGAGAACGGCTGGTTCCGGCTGAGCGTGGGCGCGGTGTCGATGGACGACATTCAGGCCGCGTTCCCGCGCCTCCGTGCACTCATGTCTGGTTGAGTTTCCCCGTCTCGCGGAGCCACGCCTCGCTCCGCCGCATGCCCTCGTCGAGCGGCACGCGCACCTGCCAGCCAAGCAATCGCTCGGCCTTCTCCGTCGGATACTGGAGCTTCCGCACGTACCGTTCGAGCCGCTCCGCCGTGAGCGGGATCCCGAGCTTGAGGAGCTCGTTCGCGCGGGCGATGAGGTACGCGATGGGCATGGGCACGCGGCGCGGGCGCTTGCCGCTCATCGCGCCGTAGAAGCTGAAGAAGCGCTCCCACGTGATGGCCGCATCGCTCGCGTTGAACGCCTCGCCCCGCGCCTCGGGCCGCGTCGCGGCGAGGCGCACCATGTCGACGACGTCGTCCACGTAGACGGGATACGCATAGCCCTGGCCGTTCCCGAAGATCACGGGCACGCCCTTCTGCACGAGCCGGAGCATGCCCACCGTCCACCCGCCCGATCGCGGCCCGTACACCATCGCCGGCCGCACGATCGAGATCGCGAGGTTCGTCTTCGCCGCCGCCTCGCGCGCCGCCTCCTCGCCGAGCGCCTTCGTGCGGCCGTAGAGATCCGCCTGCGCGACGTCGATCGGCACCGACTCGTCGATGTGGTCCGTCGACGGGAGCCCGTACGCAGAGATCGTGCTCACGAGGACGAACCGCTCGCACCCCGCGCGCGCCGCAGCCGTGACGAGCGCGCGCGTCGCGTCCACGTTGACCGCGTACGCGTCCGCCTCGCCGCCCTTGCCACGCTCGACCCACGCGGCGAGGTGGAAGACCACGCGTTTGCCCTCGCAGAGCCGCTCCATCGCGCCGGCGTCGCGTACGTCGGCCCGGTGGATCGTCACGCCCGCGTCTCGAAGCCGCGCCTCCTCCGAAAAGGATCGCCCGGCGCCGACCACGCTCGCCTTGTCCTCGGCCGCGAGGCGCTCGGCCAGGCGTCCTCCGATGAACCCGCTCGCGCCGGTCACGAGGACCGGAACCTCCGTCAACGACACGTCACTCATCGGGGCGCGAGTCTACTGCCCCGCGCGGCGCCTGGGGAGCGCTGCTCGCTCGCTTCAGGGCACGATGCCGCTCGTCACCTCGAGCGCGACCTCCGGCGACACTTTTACGGTGGCCTCGCAGCTCTCCGTGCCCTCGCAGGACGTGGCGGCGACCTGGACCTTCGCGTCCACGCGGAGCGTCGCGTGCCCCGCCGGCGAGCCCTCCGGGATCCGCACGACGATCTCCCTGTCCACGACGCTCACCTGCGGCGGCGCCGGCAGCTCGAGCGTCTCGTCGTCGTACGTGAACACGACGTCGATGTCCTCCTCGGCGAGCTCATCGCCGGGCGCGGACCACGCGAGCGCGAGGTCGATGCCGGGATCGATCTTGTTCTGCGGATGGCTCGGGGTGATCGTGCGCTCGGCGAGCAGGTCCTCGAAGTCGAGCGCGATGCGGGCCGTATCGTCCGAGACCACGAAGTGCGTCTTGTCTTTGCCGAGGTTCTCCTCGGCGAGGGCCTTGCGGAAGGTGGGCGCGCCGCAGACCCAGCCGTCTTTCGAGGGCGTCTCGCCGCCGCGGATGAAGAGATCCATCGGCCGCTCATCCACCTTGGCCTCGATGCTGTCGGTGATCGCCTCGCACGTCCCCTCCTTGGCCACGAGCGCGAGCGAGACGCGCGGCGACTCGCCAAACTCCACCTCGACCCGCGCGCGGGTAGGGTCGAGGTCAGCGAGGGTGGTCTCGGACTCGAACAGATCAAAGAGGGCGCAGCCTGAAGATCCGAGGGCGAGTGTCGCGAGAAACGGCAAGGCGAGGAATCGAGGGAGGATCACGCGGGCGGGCATGCTGGGCGCCAAGGGCAAACGGCGTACCCGGCACGGACAAACGCCCACGACGCGATTTCGCTGCGAAATGACGCGGCGCGCGCAAATGGTTTTTCGCGGCCCGTGACGCGGGAGCGTCGGGATTCGGTCGAGAAGGTGACCAAACCGGGCGGTCGCGAGCACGCGAGGGCGGATCGGAGCAGCGTCGACACCGGCGCGAGGTGCGTCGGACGGTACGCACGCGTGCGACACGTGCTCCGCATGCGGCAGGGTATCCGCAGGGGGGTGCGCGGCCCATGCGCAGGTCCCCTTGGGCGGACGGCGGACGTTCCGGGAAAATTTCGAGCTTTGCAGATTCCTCGTGGACCGAACCGAGGCACGCGTTGACCACGCCGCGCCTCCTCGCCTAGCCTTTCTCCCGATGGTCCTGCATCCGCGGCTGGGCCCTTTGCACGACGTACGCCCCCGGCTCGTCGCGTTCGGCAACGTCGCGGTCGGCTTCATCGCCATCGGCAACGTCGCGGTCGGCTTCATCGCCATCGGCGCGAGCGTGGCCGTCGGGCCGATCGCGATCGGGATCAACGCCGTGGGCATCCTGCTCGGGCTCGGGATGAACGCGGTCGGCACGGCTGCGATCGCGCTGATCAACGGGCTCGGGCTCTTCACGTTCGCCGGCGTGAACGGGCTCGGCGCGCGCGCATTCGCCTACGTGAACGTGGGGCAAAGCGTGTTCGTCGCGCTGCTCTGGGCCGGCGTGCAGCTCGTCGCCGCGCATCTCGTGAAGCGCCGGATGCCCGCAGCGGCCGAGGAAGCTCCGCCGCAAACGGTGCCGCTCGGAGAGCTCACGTCGGGGGCACGCGACGAGGGGCTCGTCCGCGCGCGGGTCGTCTCGACGACGGAGACGAGCGTGCTGGTCGAGGAGGACACGCCGGAGGAGAACGTTGCCCAGCTCGTGCTCTCGGGTCCGGCGCGCGCGTCGCTCGAAGCAGCCCAGCGTGCGTCCGGTTCGCCCGCGTTGCTCGTGACGGTGCGCGCCTCGCGCGAGACGCAGCCACAAGCGGCGCAGGCAAACTACCGCAGCGCGCCGGAGGTGAGGCGCGTGCTCTGGGGCGAGCATTTCGAGGCGATCCCGGCGCCGCCGCCCATCTGGGCGCGACCAGGCGTGGTGCAGCGGCTGTCGCGCACGAGCATGTTCGCCGCGGCAGCGATCGCGATCGTGGAGTTCGTGCGATCGTGGCTCTGAGAGGGTGTTCCACGCTTGGGGCCGCCGCGCCGGGGCGCTGCCCCGGACCCCGCGGGGGCTATCCGCCCCTCGACCCGGACCAGGGCAAGCCCTGGACTCGGGGTGGAAGAACTGCGCGATGCGCAGTTCTTCCCACAGGCCGGTGGCAAGACCATGAGGGTGCGTTGCACGCTGGCAGCGGGCACGTTGCCCGTTGAATCCTCAACGCCGCTGTCTTGGTGGGCAGGGTCGTCGTTGGTCTTGACCTGGCCTGTTCGATGAACTGCGCATCGCGCAGTTCATCGACCCCGGGTCCAGCGCTTGCGCTGGTCCGGGTCCAGGGGTGGACAACCCCTGGTGGGGCCTGGGGCAACGCCCCAGCTCAGCGCCTCCAGATGAGACCCATGCTCAGGAGCCTGCTGGCTCTTGGCCGTCGGACGTCGTCGGCTTGCCTTCCTGCGCTGCCGCCTCGTTCTTCTTTCGCGTGGCGGCGGCCTTGTCTGCGTACATTGAGCGATAGGCGAGCGTCTCCTCGAAGATGGCGAGTAGCCCTGGCTTCTTGTCGTCTTGTGCTGTGTCGATCACGGATTTGCCGAGCCGGCTGATGAGCGTTTCGAGCTTGTCCTCGTAGTACACCTCGCTCTCGCGCAGGATCTCGGACAGCTTGGCGACGCCTGGCGCGTCTTTCCGGATGAGCGCGAGGATGACGACGATCTCGAGGATCTCCTGGTAGGTCTTGGCGTGGATCCGGGCTTCATCGCCGTGCTCGGGGATCGCCTTGGCCAGCTCGTTGAGCACGCGCGCGAGGCCAGGCTTGGACCGGCGAAACTTGTTGAGCTCCCCGCTCTTCACGTCGACGAGCTTGTCCTTGTAAGACGTCACGTCGAAGATGCCTTCCCCCGTGTACTTCCCCACCGAATCGTCTGCCATGAGGCCTCCATTTCCGTACTAGGCGGATGGAGCACGTTACCGATCTGGATACGAAGTGTCAATTAACACAGAGGACAGATACAAAACGAGCGGGGTACCAGATCGGGGCCCTGAGGTCGCCCTCCGCGTCAGGCGACATCCCGTCTGCGTCATGCGCGGTCTCATGTTGCGTCATGCGAGGGTCGGTTTGGGGGCATGGGAGCGCATCCCGCTCGGGAGATCTCGCAGCCTCGAAGATGGGATGTCTCGGTCGTGTATTGCGAGGTCACCTTCCGAGGGCGTGTGGTCTTGTTCTTCGAATGAGACATCCGCGCTTCGCACATGCGATCGCATCCGCCGGGATGGGACGTCTTGGTTCGTGGATGCCATGTCTCATCCTGGAGATGCGTCCTGTGATTCTTGGGAGGACACGTCCCAACCTTCGCAGGAGACGTCGCAGCTCAGGGGAGTGCCATCTCGTCTTCCGATTGCGTGGTCCCAGCCGCGGACAGCGCGGACGAACCCTCCGCAAGAATCTTTGTCACCTCTCCACGTGCGCGGCCAATTCATGGGAGGCTGATGCGTCGTGGGGACCACTGACGGTTGACAGAAGGCCGAGACTTCTGATCGCCTTCAGGCGATGACCTCTCCGCGCGTGCGTTCCCTCCTCTCCGTTGGGCTCGTGGCCTGCGCGACGATGGCGCTCGTGCCGCTCGGCTGCGCGGCCAAGATTCGTTACCCCGTGCAGCAGGACGACCGCCCGCGCGTGCCGGACGCCACCGCGGAGCGGCTGCGAGCGTGCGTCGATGAGTTCGGCGGTGACCTGCCCCGGGGGGAATTCACGTTCGATGTCGCGTTGACGGTCGACGAAGATGGACAGGTCGTGGATGTCAAGAGCAAAGGCGTGCCCCATGAAGAGCTCGCGATATGCATGCGGATCGCGCTGCGAGGCATGACCGTCCCGGAGGAGCTCGTCAGGCTGCGCGAGCTGCGCCTGCCCGCGTCGCCCGCTTCCACGAACGGGCAGGCGGCGGCCGAGCGTGGGCTCGTCGGGCACCCCGGAGTGCTCGTGGCCGTGGGGATCGCGCTCGCGGACCTCGTCATCGAGGCGGGGCCCGCCATCATCATCGTGATCGCCGCGTCGGTGGAGATTGGCAAGTCGGAGATTGCGGAGGCGGCTCGGAAGCGGCCCAAGCCGAACTTGAACCGATGCCTCGACGCCGCCGCGGGTGGCGGTGTGCTGTGGGACAATCTGTGCAACTCGATAACGAACAAAATTCATGCCCAGGATTGCTGGGAGCTAAAATTGGAAAGCGAAGAGATGAAGAGAAATTGGTGTAAATGGAGATTCGGAAAGTGACGACGTCCAAGCCTCGAAAGACCACCTCGAAAACCAAACGACCTCGCTGGATCGCCGAGCGCCGTCTTGAGCGACGTGACGCCGTCGGGGGCATCGTCGTGGTCCGCATCGGTTCTCCTGAATTACCCCCTGGCGACGAGGTGTGGAGATGCCCCTTCGTCATCCTGGGACTGGGTGATGACTCGATTCAATTTAGCAAAAGCATCGATTCGATGGCTGCGCTCCAAAACGCCCTCACAGGTATTCGATGCAAGCTCGTGCAGAGCGGAATTCCCCTTCGATGGGAGGGCGGTGAAGAAGGTGACCCGGGTTTTCTCGTTTATGTGCCCTCGGCATTCGGCCTCGCGTTCCAACAGCGTATGGAAAAAATGATCCAAGCGGAGATCGAGGAGCTCGTCCGGCCCATCAGCGAGCGCCACGAGCGTCGAGAGGCTCGGCGCAAGGCGCGGGCGAAGCCGCGAACGGAATGATTCTGCTGGGGATCCTGCCGTAGCGAGGGAGAACATGCCTGCTAGCGCGAAAACCACCTCGAAAACCAAACGACCTCGCTGGATCGCCGAGCGCCGTCTCGAGCGGCGTGATGCCGTCGGGGGCATCGTGGTGGTCCGCATCGGTGTTCCTGTATGGCCCTCTGGCGCCGGGCCCTGGAAATGCCCGTTCATCATCTTGGGGCTCGGCGACGAATCGATTCAATTTGGTTACAGCGAAGATTCGATGGGGGCCATCCAGAATGCCTTGAGTGGCATTCGCAGCATGCTCGTGCAGAGCGGGATTCCGCTTCGATGGGAGTTGGAGGGGGCTGAGGAAAATGACACTGGGTTTCAGATGGCTGTACCCTTCGCATATGGCCTCGGTTTTCAACAACACCTTGAAAAAATGATTGAAGCAGAGATCGAGGAGCGCGCCCGTCTCTTCCGCGAGCTCATCGAGCGTCGAAAGGCGCGCCGCAAGGCGAGGGTAAAGCCGCGAAAGGAATGATCCTGCTGGGGATCCTGACGTAGCGAGGGAGAACATGCCTGCTAGCGCGAAAACCACCTCGAAAATTAAACGACCTCGCTGGATCGCCGAGCGCCGTCTTGAGCGACGTGACGCCGTCGGGGGCATCGTCGTGGTCCGCATCGGTTCTCCTGAATTACCCCCTGGCGACGAGGTGTGGAGATGCCCCTTCGTCATCCTGGGACTGGGTGATGACTCGATTCAATTTGGCAAAAGCATCGATTCGATGGCTGCGCTCCAAAATGCCCTGCGGGGCATTCGCAGCAAGCTCGTGCAGAGTGGTATTCCGCTTCGGTGGGAGGGACTTGACGAAGATGACACTGGTTTTTCCATGGAGGCGGACAGAGGCTATGGGCTCGCGTTTCAACAACGCATCGAACAAATGATCCTCGACGAAGAAGAGAAGCTCGTCCGGCCCATTCGCGAGCGCCATGAGCGCCGCGAGGCTCGGCGCAAGGCGCGGGCGAAGCCGCGAACGGAATGATCCTGCTGGGGATCCTGCCGTAGCGAGGGAGAACATGCCTGCTAGCGCGAAAACCTCTTGACCTGGGCCGAAACTTCGTTCTTGGGGCTCGGCACCAACGGGCGCATCTACGTGCCCGAATCCGATTGCCCGAAGCCGCCAGGCGAAGAATGTCGCTCAACCTGACGGTCCTTCTCCCTTCGCCGCCGCGATCCGCGCGAGCGCACGCGCCTCGGCCACCTCCATCGGCGTCCGCCCGGTCGCCTTCGCCTCGTCGAGCACGAGGCGCGCGGTTTCGCCGAGCCGATCGATGAGCGGCGTGCGGTCCGGAAGGCCCATCACGGAGAGGCCGATCCCATCGATCACCGCGCCCGCCGAGGCGATCGGATCCGGCACGTGGAGGACGCCACGCGCGGCGAGAAGGCCCGCGATCTCGGGCGAAGCGAGCGCGTTGTTCGCCGCGCCGCACACGGCCCAGGCGCGCATCGCGTGGACGACCTCGGCCGTGACGACGCCCCCGACGGCGCACGGCGCGACGATGTCGACATCCTCGACGAGGATCCGATCCGCCGAGGTGACCCGCGCGCCGGGGATCTTCCGAGCGACCTCCTCGGCGCGGCGCGCATCCACATCCGCGAGCACGATCCGGAGGCCCGCCTCGGCCAGCACCTCGGCCGCGCGCGCGCCGATCGCGCCCGCGCCCTGCACCGCCACCGAGAGCCCTTCGAGCGGCACGCCCCGCACCGCCGCGCATGCCTCGATGCACCGAACGAGCCCCCGCGCCACCGCCGCCGCGAGGCCTCGCTCGTCCGTGTGCACGTGCCGCGTGTGCTCGGCCATCACCGCGAGATCCGCGGCCGTCGTCCCGAGATCGCCGGCCGTACGGAACACGCCGCCGAGCTCCTCGACCACCTGCCCGAGCCGCGCGAACGCGGCCTTCCGATCGAGCCCGTCGGCGAGAAGCACGACCGCCTTCCCGCCGCCCGCGTCGAGCCCGGCGAGAGAGCACTTGCGCGTCATGGCCCGCGCAAGCGCGAGCACGTCCGCGAGCGCCGCGTCCGACGACGGATATCGCATCGTGCGCACGCCGCCCACGGCGGGCCCGAGCGTCGTGTCGTCGAGGGCCACGATCGCGCGCAGACCCGAGCGAGGATCCGCGACGAACATGCACCGCGGGCCGCCCGCCGCGGCCAAAGTTGCGAAGAGTTCCTCCATGGATCGCAAAGACGCACCGATCGCCCCGCGACGCAAGCGCGTGCTCCTCTCGGTCGCGCGTGGCGCGGGCCTCGCATGCCCCTCGCGCGCGGAGCGGAGGTGCGGGCATGGACGAATCATCCTTCCTGGACGAGGTCGCGTGGCGTGGTGGGCTCGGAGAGACGTCGCTCGTGCGAGCGATGTCCGAAGCCGTCCTCCGGGCGTTCGCCGAGACGCTCGTCCCCGACGAGGCCCGCGCCCTCGCGCACGCGCTCCCGGAGCCGCTCGCGGCCTTTCTCCTCGACGGCCCGCACCTTGGAAACCTCTCCGAAGAGGCGCTCTACCGCCGCGTCGCCGACCGCGAGGGCACGCTCCTCGGCTTCGCCATCGAGCACACCCGGCTCGTCCTCGGCGTCCTCGGCGAAAAGCTCCCCGAGACCACCCGCCTCCGCTTGCGCCGCCACCTCACGCCCGAGCTCGGCGAGCTCCTCGCACCGCGCGAGCCCCTTCCGCCGCCTCCGGTCCACCTCCGCCGGCCGCACGAGCCCAAGCTTGGCAAAGGAAACACCCTCGCCACCGGTCGCCCCGGCAGCCAGAAGCCGCTCAGCGAGGCTCGGCCCGAGCGTGCTCATGCGGAATCGGTCGTCCGCGCCGAAAACCCCCACCAGGAGACAAAACTCTCGTCGAGCTGCGGGCTCACGCAGGAGCGCGAGCACGAAACCCTCGCCGAGGGCGAACCCGGGCCGCGGAGACCCGTGAGCGAAAAAGGCCGCTAGAAGCGAGGCCTCCGCGGGTCGTTGGAATCTGGCAGGAAGCTACGATCCGGATCCGAAATCGTGTACCTTCCGACCGAGCCGCCCTCGCCGATGCAGACCCGGGGGCGGGTCGTGCGGAAAGGCACGGGCGGATGCAGGCTGGCCAGCAAATCACGCCGACGCTTCGGCTCCAGGGCCTTCTCGGGAAGGGAGGCATGGGCAGCGTGTGGGTCGCCGACCATCTCGCGCTCGGGACCCAGGTCGCCGTCAAGTTCATGTCCCCGGCCTACGTCGAGAACGCCTCGCTCGTGCAGCGGTTCCGCACGGAGGCCATGGCCGCGGCGCAGATCAAGAGCCCACACGTCGCGCAGGTCTTCGATCACGGCTTCACCGCCGACGGCACGCCCTACATCGTGATGGAGCTGCTCGAAGGCGAAGACCTCAAGCGCCGCATCCGTCGCGAAGGACCGCTGCCGCTCAAGGACGTGGCGCTCGTCGTGTCGCAAGCCTCGAAGGCGCTCTCCCGCGCGCACGCGCTCGGGATCGTCCATCGCGACATCAAGCCGGACAACATCTTCCTCTGCAACATCGACGGCGAGACCTTCGTCAAGCTGCTCGACTTCGGCATCGCCAAGATGGGCCCCGATAGCGCCCTCGGCGCCACGACCACGGGCTCGATGATGGGCACGCCGCTCTACATGAGCCCCGAGCAGCTCCTCAGCGCCAAGCGCGTCGATCACCGCTCGGATCTCTGGTCGATCGCGGTCGTCGCCTACCACGCGATCACGGGCCGCGTGCCCTTCCACGGCGAGACCGTCGGCTCGCTCGGGGTCGCCGTGCACACGGGCGCCTTCCATCTCCCGAGCACGCTCCGGCCCGACGTGCCGCCGGCCGTCGACGCGTGGTTCCAGCGCATGCTGCGGCGTGATCCAGCCGAGCGGTTCGGCACGGCGAAGGAGATGGCCGAGGCGCTCGAGCAAGCCATCCTCGGCGCACCGTCGCCCTACGCGGTGACCGGCGGCGTCACGCGCGGGTCGCTGCACACGCACCCCGAGCCGACGCCCGCGCCGTACTCGGGCGGGCCGATGGCCGCGACGCCGGCCCCGAGTTCCATGCACGGCTACACCTCCTCGCCGTACAGCGCGCCGCAAAGCCCCGCGAGCGCGCCGCAGACGCTCATCGGGACCTCGACCACGGCCGCGCGCGCGGGCGGCGGCAAGAAGCCCGCAATCATCGCCGCCGGCGTGGCCGTGCTCGTCCTCGGCGCCGTGGGCCTGTTCCTCGCCGTCGGCCGAAGCAACGACACCACGCCCGTCTCCGCCGCACCCGGCGAGGCCTCCACCAGCGCTCTCACCGCAGCGCCCACGCCTTCCCCGTCCCCCACGCCCGTCGTCGCGCCGGCGCCCCCGCCCACCACGAGCGCGCTCGCCGAACCGGCCGCGTCCGCCGCGACTGCGAAGACGGCCGAGGACAACCCCACGACCCGCAAGACGGCGACCGCGCCCGCGACGACGGCCCCACCCCCGCCCGCCACGACCACGAAGACCGCGCCCAAGCCGCCCAAGGGTGGCAAGGACAACATCGGCTTCTGAACCACGGCTTCCATGCGCCATACGCAAGCTCGACTCGGTGCCACAGCGACGATCGTCGCGCTCGGCCTCTCGCTCTCTGGAGCGGCAGCAGCCCAGGGAAAACAGCCTTCGGCCGCCGCCAAGCAGACGGCGCGGGAGCTCCTCGTCAATTGTCGTGAAAAACTCGCCGCGAAGAAGCTCCCCGAGGCGCTGAAGGATTGCCAGGGCGCGCACGCGATCATGGGCGTGCCCTCGACCGGGCTCGATCTCGCGCGCGTGCAAGAGGCCATGGGCCACCTCGTCGAGGCCCGCGAGATCGCCCTCGAGGTGACGCGCTTCGACAACTCCGCCGGCAACGCCGCCTTCGACACGGCCATGACCGAGGCCGAGGCCCTCGCGCAAAGCCTCGAGCCAAAGATCCCCTCGCTCGTGATCAACGTGAACGGCCCGCCCTCCGGCGCCGAGATCACCGTGAAGGTCGACGCCGAGGTCATCCCGCAAGCGGCCGTGTCGCTCCCGTACAAGGTGAACCCAGGCGAGCACACCGTCGTCGTCTCGGCCGCAGGCTTCGGCCAGCGGGCAGAAAAAGTGCAGGTCGCAGCCGGACAAACCCGCGCCGTCGACGTCACGCTGAGCCCGGCCTCGGGGGGCGGCGGGGACGTCGTGGATCCATTCGGCAAACCGGAGTCCCCAGCCGACGAGGGAGGCGGGCGGCAAATCCCGGTGTGGGCATGGATCACGGGCGGCGTCGGGCTCGTCGGGGCCGGCGTGGCCGTGGGCTTCGGAATCGACTTCAGCGACGCGCAAAAGACCGTGAGCCGCGATTGCCCGGGCAACGCCTGCAACGAGAACTATACGCCCGCGGAAGCGCAGGCCCTGCAAGCGAGGTGGAACCGCTCGCTCGGGCTCACCGTGGCAGGCAGCGTCGTCGGCGCCGCGGGGATTGGAGCGGCGATCTTCGGCATCGTGACAGCGCCGAAAAAGGGCGCACCCGCGCCGTCCACGGGGTTCGTCCCGTGGATCGGTCCGTCCGGCGTCGGCGCTTCCGCGTTCGGCCATTTCTGACCACGCGCGCAGTCCGTCGCGCACGCGTGCGGATGTCCCGTATGGAAGCCCGCGCGCGCCGCGCCTTGGCCGCGCCCTTGTGGTACAAACGACGCCATCGTGCTGCTTGCTCGCATCCGCCTCGTCGGCCTCGGCCCCTTCGGCGACATCACGCTGCCCTTCTGCGACGCGGATGGCTCCCCCCGGCGTCTCTGCGTCATCTTCGGCGGCGAAGGGGTAGGCAAGACGGCGGTGCTCGCCGCCATCGCCACGACCCGCCCAGGCCACGCCGTCGCGCAGCTCGTCAACGCTCGGGCATCCGGGTCGCCAACCGGCGCCTTCCGCCCCGAAGCCCAGCGCGAACCTCGCCCCGAGGCGCCGCCGTTCGTCGTGGCCGACTGGCTCCTCGGCGACGACGACCCGGCCCGGCCGCATCCGCTCTGCATCGCAAGCCCGAACGCGCGCCTCGACGAGCGCGACGACGAAGCGCTCCTCCGCCGCCGCGAGCAGGCCCTCTTCGATCGCCGCGCCAGCGAGCGGGGGTTCGTCCTGATCTCCCTCTCGGGCGCCCGCTGGTTCTCGCGCACGCCCGTGCTCCTCACGACGCCCGAGCGCACCCTGCTCCGCTACGACGTCCGCGCCTCCGCGAGCTTCGACGACGCAAGCCGCACCGACATCGCCCGCGAGACCAAGCAGGTCCTCTCGTTCGCCTGCATCACAGCCGCCCTGTCCCGCAAATCGGACAGCGCGCCGGCCGCCGCAGCCCGGCTGGAGACGGCGCTCGTCAACGTGCTCGCCGCGCTGCTCGAAGAGGACGGTGTGACCTTTGTCGGCGTCGATCCCGTGCGCCTGGAACCCCTGTTCCGCGACGCCGACGATCGCCTGATCGAGTTCGACGACCTGCCCCGCAGTCTGCGCCACCTCGTCGCCTTCGGCGCGCAAGCCGTGCGCTCGCTATTCGCCGCCTTCCCAGACCGCGATCCCCGCGAGGCCGAGGGCGTCGTGCTCATCGACGACGTCGAGATCGAGCAGCCCGCCCATCGTCTGCGCACCCTCGTCCCGCGCCTCCGCCGCGCCTTGCCGCGCGTGCAGTGGATCCTGACGTCGAGCTCCCCCGACGTGGCACTCGGCTGCGCCCCCGGCGAGATCATCGCCTTGCGCCGTCTGCCCGGCGCCGCAGCCATCGAGCTCCACGAGGGCGAGGACGCGGTTTTGCATTAGTCTCGGCTTGAGGCCGCTGCGCTGGGGCGTTGCCCCAGGCCCCACCAGGGGTTGTCCACCCCTGGACCCGGACCAGCGCAAGCGCTGGACCCGGGGTCGATGAACTGCGCGATGCGCAGTTCATCGAACAGGCCGAGGCAAGACCGCAAGCGACCCTGCCGACCAAGACCGCGACGTTGTGGCAACGCTGGCCGTGCGTGAGACCAACCTCGCCGGTCTTGCCACCGGCCCGTGGAAGTACTGCGCATCGCGCCGGTCTTCCAACCTCGAGTCCAGGGCTTGCCCTGGTTCGGGTCGAGGGGCGAATAGCCCCCGCGGGGCCCGGGGCAGCGCCCCGGCGCGGCGGCTCCAGAGAGTCGTTCTTCGCCGGACTTCTCTGCGACCTTCAATGGTACGCTTGGGCTCTCTCATGCTTGCACGACTTCTCCGGGGAACTGGAATCCTTTTTGGTTTGCTCGTGGCCGGCGGGACCCTCGTCGCCTCTGGCGCATGCTCGCTTGGCAACGTCACGCAGGACGACTGCAAGAGCGACGACGAGTGCGTCCTCGCGATCGGCCCGAACAGCACGTGTGTCGCGGGGTACTGCACCGATCCGCCCGCGTGCTCCACGGGCCACGATTGCCGCAAGCTCGGCGGCGGCGGCGCGTGCGTCGACGGCGTCTGCGTCTCGGCGTTCCCCAAGCACCCGCAGTGCAGCACGATCCTCGAGCCGGCGGACCTCGCTGACCGGCCCCTCGCCGGCCCTGACGCGCCGCTCGTCATCGGCAGCATCTTCTCGATCGGCGAGGCGAAAGACGAGGTCCTCACGCAGTCGGTCCGCGTCGCCGTGCGCGAGATCAATGGCAGCGACAAACTCAACCGCGGTCAGCGCATGGCTGTTGTCGTCTGCGACAACGGCGGCGAGAACAACACCGCGACCGGCGCCGCGCGCGACGAGCTCAACCAGGCTGCACTCGACTACCTTGCGGGCACGCTTGGCGTCCCGTACATCGTCGGCCCCCTCTCCTCCTCGGACTCGCTCCGGCTCATCGCGCGCCTCAAGGAGAAGCAGTATCCCACGGTGATCATCTCGCCCTCGGCGACGAGCCCGGCGCTCACGGACGCCGACGATCGCCTCGCGACGAACGAGCCGGGGCTCTTCTGGCGCACCTGTCCGAGCGACACGCACCAGGGCCTCGTCATGGCGAACGACGTGATCTCACCCGACCCTGTCGTCGCGGGCGGCAACGTCGCCGTCGCCTACGTCAGCGACGCGTACGGCCAGGGCCTCGCCACCGTCTTCCGGGAGAGGTACGGGCTCGACAAGTCCCAGCTCTTCCCGATCGAGGAGGCCAAGCTCTCCGATCCCGCGGCGCTCGCCAAGCTCGCCTCCGATGTCGACATGTACAACCCCGCCGGCGTCCTCGTGATCACGGTTCAGGCGGGACAAACCGTCGAGATCTTGAAGGCGATGGTGGGCAAGCCGGTCGCGGGGCGTAAGTTCTTCTTCACGGACGGCGCCAAGGACGCGACGAAGCTGCTCGATCCGAACCTCTCCTCCGAGGTGAAGCAGATGATCGCGGGCTCCCAGGGCACCGCGCCCGCGAGCCCCTCGGGGCAGATCTACGAGACCTTCCGCGCGAACATGCAGTCGCAGTTCGACACGGATCCGGCCGATTTCTCGTTCACCGCGCATGCCTACGACGCCACGTACGTCGGCGCGTACGGGGTCATCTGGGCCTCGCGCCAGGGGACGGATTACGACGGCCGGCAGGTGGCCGAGGGCATGGGGCGCCTGGCCTCGGGGGATATCATCGATATCACCTCGACCGCCTGGCCCAAGGGGAAGAGCACGCTCGCCGCGGGCGGCAACATCAACATCTCCGGCACCTCGGGCCCGCTCAATTTCGAGCCCGCGACCGGCGAGGCCCCGGGCCGCATCGAGATCTGGGCCGTCTCGAACGACCAGTTCGTGACGGTCACGGTCAAAGACCCCCCGTGATCGGACGCCCGCGCGGCTTGCGTTCCCGCCGCGCCCCGCTTACACGCGGCCCATGCGCGCCGTCGTCATTCGTTCTCCCGGGGGACCCGAGGTCCTCGAGCTCCGCGACCTGCCCGATCCCGACCCGCCCTACGGCCACGTCCGTGTCCGCGTCCACCTCACGGGCGTCAACCGCGCCGACCTCCTCCAGCGCGCCGGCTTCTACCCTGCCCCGCCCGGCGTCCCCGCCGACATTCCTGGCCTCGAATACGTCGGCACGGTCGACGCCGTCGGCCCCGGCGTCACCCGGTATTCGGGCGGCGAGCGCGTCTACGGCATCATCGCGGGCGGCGCTTATGCCGAGCGGCTCGTCGCGCACGAGCGCGAGGTCGTCCCCGCGCCCGCGGGCCTCTCCGACGAGGACGCCGCGGCCGTTCCCGAGGCATTTCTGACGGCGCTCGACGCGCTCCTCGTGCGTGGCCGCCTCGCGCCCGGCGAACGGGTCCTCGTGCATGCGGCGGGCAGCGGCGTCGGCACCGCGGGCGTCCAGATCGCCCGCGCGCTCGGCTGCTTCGTGATCGGCACGAGCCGCACCGCGGACAAACTCGATCGATGCCGCGAGCTCGGCCTCGACGAGGGCATCGTCGTCCCGGGCGGCGTCTTCGCGGCCGAGGTCCTCGCCCGCACGGGCGGGGCCGGCGTGGACGTCGTCCTCGACCTCGTGGGCGGCGCCTACGTCCCGGAGACCCTTGCCGCGGCCGCGAAGAAGGCCCGCATTGTCATCGTGGGCTTGACGGCGGGAGCGAGCGCGCCCGTCCCGCTCGGCGTGCTTTTGCAAAAGCGGCTGGAGGTCATCGGCACGGTGCTCCGGTCGCGGCCGATCGAGGAGAAGATCGAGGCGGCGAAATTGCTCGAGCGCACGATTGGCCCGTGGCTCTCGCGGGGAATCGTGCGGCCCGTGGTCGATCGCGTGTTTCCGCTTTCGGAGGCGGTCGAGGCCCACCGGTACGTCGCGTCGAACGTGTCGTTCGGCAAGGTCTTGCTCGACGCTCGGGTCTAGTCTCGAGGGGGACGCGAGGCGAGCTCGCTGCGCGATCTCGCAGGGCGCCGACCGTTCGGCGCCCTCCTCAGTAGGTCCCGACGAGATCCACCAGAAACGTCCGCCCATTCTGGGGCATCGTCCGGCTCTGGAACGTATCCGTCACGGGCACGAGCACGCGGCGGTCGGCGATGTTGTACACGCCCACGACGTACCGAATTCCGTACGATTTCACCTCGCCCGACACCGTCACATCGCCGACCACCTGGGTCCCCGTCGCGCCGCCGCCCACGAGCAGGCGCGGCGCCTCCAGCGTCATGCGGAGTCCAAGCGACGCGATCGAGGGCACGACCGGAATCACGCCACGAAAGCCGGCGAGGTGCTCCGGTACATTGAGCACCCGCGGATCGGCGAGCGTCTCGTCGAGGTACGTTGCGCGCTGATATCCGTACGTCGCGGCGAGCATCCACCCTTTGCGCCATTCGCGCCGGATCTCGGCGTCCGCGCCGAGCACGAGCATGCCCGTGTCGCTGTTCGCGTATGCCACCGTGGGCCGCCCGGGAATCGGCTTCGTGAAGATGAGCCCGTCGATGTGGCTCCCGTGCACGGCCACGAGCGCCGCCCAGTCTTCGAGGAAACGTTGCGTGTACTCGATCTCGCCGGACCAGATCTTCTCGGCGTCGAGCTGCTGCGTGGGTTTTTCGTGGGACTGGCCGTTGTCGTTGTAGAGCTGCTCGTAAATGCTCGGCGCCCGGAATGCGCGGCCGCCCATCAGCTTGAGGGTGCCGTCTTTCACGGGCCGCGTGATGATCGCCGCGCGCGGCACGAACACCGCGCCGAACGTGCTGTACACGTCGATACGCAAGCCGCCGGAGAGCCGGAGCCACGGAAGCGGCGCGCCCTCCGCGAGCGCATACCCCGCGGCGAACCGATAAGGCTGCCGCTCGTCCAGGTATCGCTCCGTGGTCACGCGATTGACATCTTCGCGGCCCTGGAGCGTCGCCTCCGGGTGCCATTGCCCCTCGCCGCCCACCGTGACGCGCAGCCGCTGCCCCGGCGAATACACGAGCCGCGCCTCGCCGCCGAGCCACGTGCCCGCGAAATCCTCGATGTTGTCGACCTCGTCGTCGAACGCGTACGTCGCGTGATAGACGTAGCGATTCGCGTGCGCGCGGACGAGCAATTGCAGCGATTGCGTCAGGCGCGGCTCGAAGCGCGCCTCCAGCATCATGCGTGTATCACCGAACGAGGTCCGCGGATTGCCGACCGCCGTCGCGTACGCGCCGACCGGGATCGACTGCGTCCGATGATGGACGAGCCATTGCATCGTCGCCGGGCCCCAGTACGCGCGCCCGGCCGTGCCGCCCGCCTGGAAGGCCTCGACCCCGCGCGCCCGGTACGGCTCGGTTTGGCCCGTGATCGGCACCTCCAGATCGAAGCCGTCCGATTGCGCGCCCCACCCGCTCGCCCAGATCCCCTTGTCTTGCCCCTTCCGCAGGTGAAACCCGCCGCGCCCACGCAAGACCGCGCCGTCGTAGCTCCCGACGCCCACGTGCACGCCCGTGGGCTCCTCGCGCGAGCGCGTCACGAGGTTCACGATGCCCGAGAATGCGCCGGCGCCGTAGAGCAGCGATCCCGGGCCGCGCACGATCTCGATGCGGTCCACGTCGTGCAGATCGCCCCGGCCGTCCGAGCCGATGTACGAGCTGTTCAGGAGGTTGTCGTTGAGCGCCTGCCCGTCCGAGAGCACGAGCACGCGGCTTCCATAATCGTTTGGCTGGCCAATCGCGCGGATCGAGGCCGACGCGTACCCCCGGTCGTTCGCGATGGCCACGCCGCGCACGCCGCGAAGCGCCTCCGCGATCGTCGGATACCCGAACGCCGAGAGCTCGCGCCGATCGATCACCGTGACCGAACTCGGCGCGTCCTCGATCCGCTCGGCGAACCGCGACGCCGCCGTCACTTCGCGCAGCGGCACGAGGTCGAGCGTGCCGAGATCCACCTGCTCGCCCTGTCGCACCACGATGTCGCGCACCACGGGCGCGTGCCCGGGCAAACTCACGCGCACCTGCCGCGCGCCCGCGGGCACCTCGCGAATCACCGCGGGCGAAAAACCGGCCGCGCGCCCGTCGATGGTCACGAGCGCGCCCGCCTCCGTCGTCCCCACGACGACGATGCCCACCGGCGGCCGCAACGTGAGGCTCACCTCGGTCGTCTGGCCCGCCACCACATTCACCGGTCGCGCCGGCGCCGAGGCGCCCTCCGCGGTCACATAAAGCTCGTGCTTGCCCGGCGGCAGCGCGAGCTCACACGGCGCGACACACGCGGGCGGGCCCGACTCCTCGTCGACCCGCACCGCCGCGCGCGGCGCACCCGTCACGGCCACCTTCACTTTGCCGACGATCCGGACGAGCGAGAGCGAAACGCGCGCCTCGCTCCCCCGCTTGGCCACGACCTCCTCGCTCGTCGCGACCTCATACCCTGGGAGCTCGGCGATGATGCGGTATTTCCCCTCGTTGACGGCGAGCGGCCGCGGCGCGTGGCCGCGCGAGCCGAGATCCTTTCGATCGATGTAAATGGTGGCGCCGGGCGGATCCGTGACGACGTCGAGGATCGCCACGTTCGGCGCGAGGCGCGTGATCGCCGATTTCGAGGCCTCGATCGCCGTGGGATCCGTCTCCCCGGCGAGGGCGTCGACGTAATAGCGGTGCGCGTCGGGCCATTGCCGGAGCTGCTCGAACGAGCGCGCGATGTTGAACACGACGCGCCGGTTCGGGACGAGCCGGTTCGACAGCAAAAAATGCTCGAGCGCGCTGGTGTAATCGCCCTTCTGGTAATCGGCGGCGCCGAGCTGGAAATGGAGCTCGGCCTCGTCGGCGAGCCCGTCGGCGGAGGCGCGCGCCGCGCCGAAGAGCACGAGCGCGGCGGCGAAAATCGGTCCGAGGACACGAGGAGGCCTCATCAAAGACACACGTCACCGGCCCAGGTAAATGTCGCTCTTGCCCGGGGGCTTCGGCGCGGCGGATGCACGCGTCGTCGCGCGGGGCCAGGGCGCGAGGCCTCGGGAAGAACCGCTCGCGCTCGGGGCCGCCGGCGCGGCGCTCGGCGCAGGCACGTCCTCCGTCTCGGCCTGCCCCGTCGTGACCGCGGGCTCCGCGACCGGCGTATTCGTGGGCGAAATGCCGGGCGACGCCTGCCCCGGATTGGTTTGTCCTGCCGGGGTTTGTTCCACCGTTGTTTGTCCGGACCCTTCGGGCAACCGCAGCCCCACGAACGCGACGCTCCCGCCCACCACGAGCGCGAGGGCCGCCATGGCCACGAAGGCCAGCGCGCTCGAGCGTCGCTTCGGCGGCGTCGCCTGCGTGATCGCCGCGGGCGCCGACGAAGGCGCGCCGATCTGCATGGCGGCCGGCGTCTCGGCCGAGATCCCGAGCGCCGCGCCCGACCAGCGCATCGTCGGAGGTTCCGCCATCATGTGCGAACCCGCCTCCGCCAGCCCCCGCGGAGGAGCCGGAGGCGGCTGCGAGAGCGTCGGCGGGCGCGGCGGCAGGACCGAGACCCGCGCGCGCTCCGGCTCGGGCAGCGGCACCAGCATGCGCTCGTGGATCGCGGCGTTCGCCTCGCCGGGCGGGAGCAGCGCGATGAGCGCCGCGTGCATCTCTGCGGCGCTCTGGAAACGCTGCGTGGGATCGAGATCGAGGGCGCGATGCACGACCGCCGCCACCTCGGGCGGCACCCACGGCGCGAGCCGCTCCACGCGCTCGGCCGGCTCGGTGCAAATCGCGATGATGAGCTCCCCGAGCGCGCCGCTGTCCCGGTGCGGCGTCACGCCCGTGAGGGCCTGGTAGAGCACCACGCCGAGCGACCAGAGATCGGCGCGCCCGTCGATCTGCTTGTGCCCGCGCGCCTGCTCCGGCGCCATGTAGAGCGGCGATCCGAGCATGCTGCCGGTCTGCGTCAAGCTCGTCAGCTCGCCGGCCTCGGCCATGCTCTCGGGATCGGGGGCGAGCTTTGCGATGCCGAAATCCAGGATCTTGACCGTGCACTCGCCGGGCCTCGGGCCACGCGTGAGGAACAGGTTCGCCGGCTTCACGTCGCGGTGCACGATGCGCTGCGCGTGGGCCACGTCGAGCCCGCGGCAGGCCTGGACCACGATACGCACCGCGAGATCGGGGCGGATCGGGCCGAGCCGCTTGAAGAGCGCGCGCACGTCCTCGCCTTGGAGCACCTCCATCACGAGGAACGGCAGGCCCGAGTGGCCGTCGCGGCCCGCGTCGAGCGCGCGCACCACGTGCGGCGTGTCGAGGCCCCGCGCCGCGCGCGCCTCGCGTTCGAAGCGCCCGAGCAGCACCTCGTTCCGCGCGACCTCCGCGGTCACGACCTTCACGGCGACACGCGCGCCGCTCTGCGTATCGGTGGCCTCGTAGACGGCCCCCATTCCGCCTGCACCGAGCCTGCGTTCGATCCGGTATCGGCCGCCGATGAGGTCATTCATGCCAAGCGCGAAATCCACGCTAAGGGATCTCGCGCGTCGTCGCAAGGCTCGGGTTGACGCCCGCGTCGCCTTCGTGTTCGCATCGCGCGTATGCCGCCTCGCCTCGATCGATCCCTCGCGCCCCTCCTCGTGCTCGGTCTGACGAACGTCCTCGGCGGAACCGGCTGCACGCTCGAGCCGCAGGACGTGCCCACGGAGAGGCCGACGATGGTCGAGGATCCGCTCGTCTACGCCGATCCGCGTGTCGGCAGCGGCGGCTTCGGCTTCGCGAATGGCAGCGCCTTCCCCGGCGCGGCGGCGCCGTTCGGGCTCGCGAAGGTCGGCCCGGACACCCGCGGCCCCTACGATACCATCAATTTTTTGCATTACTCGGGCTACTGGGCCGGCGACGACCAGGTCCGGGCCTTTTCGCACCTGCACCTGCACGGCACGGGCGCGACCGATTACGGCATCCTCGGGGTGATGCCGATCGACGCGTTCGAGGCGTCCCGCTTCTCGGCGCCCGGCTACGAATCGCACTTCGACAAGGCGACGGAGAGGGCCTCGCCCGGGTATTACGAGGTCACCCTGGATCGGGGCTCGATCCACAGCGAGCTCACGGCGACGCGGCACGCGGCGCAGCATCGCCACGGGTATCCGGCCGGCACGAAGGAGGGGCACGTCGTCTTCGATCTCGATCATCACCTGGGCGGAGGCGAGGTCACGCAGGCCGAGTTCACGCTGGAGCCCGAGGCGCAACGTATCCGGGGCAAACTCCATCACGTGGGCGGGATGTCGGGCGGCTTCGGGGGCTACGATGTCTTCTTCGAGGCCCGGACGCGCGCGGCGTGGAAAGCGGCGCAGGTCTGGTCGAACGGCGACGCGCCCGCGGAGGGGACGAGCGGCAGCGGCACGAAGGTCGGCTTCGCGCTCTCCTTTGATCTCGGCGCGGACGCGGTGATCGAATTGAAGATCGGGCTCTCGTTCGTCTCGCTGGAGAACGCCACGGAAAACCTCGAAACCGAGATCCCGGACTGGGATTTCGAGGGCACGCGGGCAAAGACGGCCACGGCCTGGAGCGATCTGCTCGGCCGCATGAAGCTCTGGGGCGGCACCGAGACCGAGCGGCGCATCTTTTATTCGTCGCTCTACCGCGCGTTCCTCATGCCCACCGCGTCGAGCGACGTCGACGGGAGTTACCTCTACGGCGGAGAGCAGCGCACCGCGGACGGTTTTTCCTTCCTGACCGATCAATCGCTCTGGGACACCTACCGCACGGTGACCCCGTTTTATTCGCTCGTCGCGCCCGAGGCCGCACGCGACACGGTCCGATCGCTGCATGCCATGGCCGAGATCTCCGGCTTCTTCCCGAAATGGCCCATTGCCACGGGCGAAGCGGGCACGATGATCGGGGCCAGCGCCGACGTGGTGCTCGCCGACAGCTACATCAAGGGCGTGACCGATTTCGACGCCGAGGGCGCCTACGCCATCGCGCGCCGGGCCGCGGTCGATCCGGTCGATCCGCCCGGCGGGCGCGGCGGGCGTGGCCACGTCGTGCCGTACATGGAGTATGGTTACGTGCCGTCGAGCGTCGGCCGCTCGGCCTCGCACACGCTCGAATACGCGCACGACGACCTCGCGCTTGGCCTCTTCGCGAAGGCGCTGGGCTTGACGGACGACGCGACCATGTTCACCGAACGCGCGAAAAACCACCGAAATCTCTTCGATCCCGCGACGGGCTTCATCCGCGCCAAGGACGAGGCCGGCAGCTTCGTCGAGAGCCCTTACAACCCGTACTCCATCTCGGACCATTACGCCGAGGCGAACGGCTGGCACAGCCTCTGGGCGCAGCACGACATCCCCGGGATCGCCGAGCTCCTCGGCGGGCAAGCGCCGTTCGTCGAGAAGCTCCAGCGCTTCCTCGAGGAATCCATCGCCGACCTCGAAGAGCGCCCCATCGAGGACAATTTTGCGTCGGCGGCGCCGCGGAATGCCTACTGGCACGGCAACGAGCCGGACATCCACGCGGCCTATGGATTCGCGCAGGTCGGCCGCGCGGACCTCACGCAGAAATACGTCCGCTGGGTGGCGAACGCTCATTACACGGACAAACCCAGCGGCCTCGCCGGCAACGACGACGGCGGCACCCTCTCCTGCTGGTACCTCTTCACGGCTGCCGGCTTCTATCCGATCCCCGGCACCGATCGGTACATCCTCGGCACGCCCTTCTTCCCCCGCCTGGAGATCGCCGTGAAGGGAGGCACGATCGTCGTCGAAGCCCCCGCGGTCTCGGCCCAGAACATCTACGTGCAATCCGTCACCTGGAACGGTGTCGCGCTCGACAAACCCGAAATCCTCCACGGCGATCTCGCCCAGGGCGGCACGCTCCACTTCGAGATGGGCCCCGCCCCCGGTCCCTTTGGCGTCACCACGCCCTGACAAACCATTTCAACGACATGAACGCCCCCCTCCCCTCCGTCTCACCGCGGCACGTGCTCGCCGCGGCGAAGAGGCTCGCGCCGAGCGGCCTCATTCGAACCACCCCGCTCGATCCGAGCCTGCCGCTCTCGGCCATGATCCCGGCGGACGTCTTCCACAAGCTCGAGCTCTTCCAGCCCACGGGCTCGTTCAAGGTGCGCGGCGCGGCGAACAAGCTCCTGCGGTTGCGCGACGAGGAGCAAGAGGTCTTTCGGCGCGGGTTCGTGGCCGCCTCGGCCGGCAACCACGGCCTCGGCCTCGCCCACGCCGCCGCCAAGCTCTCCGCGCGCGCGACGCTCGTCGTGCCCCGCACGGTTTCTCCCGCCAAGCTCGAATCGCTCTGGCGTTACCCCGTCGAGCTCATCGTCTCCGTGGGCAATTACGACGTCGCCGAGGCCGACGGCCGGCGTATCGAGGCCGAGCGCGGGCTCACGTTCGTCTCGCCCTATAACGACGCCGACGTCATCGCCGGCGCGGGCACGGTCGGCCTCGAGATCCTGGCCGACCTCCCCGACGTGGATCTCGTCCTCGTCCCCGTCGGCGGTGGCGGCCTCGCCGCGGGCATCGCGCTCTACGTGAAATCGATCGCGCCCCGCACCCGCGTCGTCGGCGTGCAAAGCGAGGCCTCGCCCGCCATGCACAAAAGCCTCGCCGCGGGCCACGTCACCGAGGCCGAGGAGCTGCCGAGCCTTGCGGACGGTTTGGCCGGGAACGTCGAGCAGGGCTCGATCACGTTCGACCTCTGCCGGCGCTTTCTCGACGATCTCGTCCTCGTCACGGAGGCCGAGATCGCCGAGGCGATGCGCCATTTCCTGCGCGAGGAGCGCCTCGTCGTGGAGGGCTCGGCCGCCGTGGGCGCCGCGGCGTTGCTCGCGGGAAAGATCGATCTCGCCCGGACCGGCGTGGCGCGGCCGCGGGTGGTGAATGTCGTTACCGGGCGCAACGTATCGGAAGCAACGCTCCGCGCCATTCTTTCGCCTCCGGAGGCAGGACGAAACGAAGCCTGAGCCTTGACAAGCCCGCGAACATTCGCCCACCATCGGATGTCATCGAGGGGGGGGAACCATGCTCGAGGCGTCCACGATATCCATCGTCCACGACGACGCCCGCCGCGCGGGCCGCGACGCCGCGGACGAGCTCATCGACGTGATGGGCGGCCGGCCCGATTTCGTCTTGCTCTTCGCGTCCGCGAAATACGACGGCCGCGCCATGCTCGACGGCCTGCGCGGCCGCCTCGGCAGCGACGCGCGGATTGCGGGGTGTTCGAGCCTCGCCGAGATCGACGGTCGCGGCGGCCTCACGGAGTCCGTCACGGCCATGGGGCTCAGGCTCGGCAGCGCATTGCGCGTGACGCCGCTCCTCGACGTATCGAACGACGGGGACGATCGCGCGCTCGGGCGGCGCCTCGGCGAGCGCGCGCGGGCCCTCGCACCAAGCCTGCTCCTCATGTTCTACGATAGCCTGCGTGTCAACGGGCCGTACGTCCTCCGCGGCCTGCAGGACGTGCTCGGCGCGACGTTCCCCATGGTCGGCGGAGGCGCCGGGAATCTCGGGCAGTTCGACCGAGCCTACCAGATAGCCGATGGAGGGGTGGTCTCGGGCGGCGCGTCCGTCGTGGTGTTCTCGGGGCCCATTCGGATCGCGACGGCGGCGCGCAGCGGCTGGATTCCCGTCGGCGGGGAGCACCGGATCACCGGGGTCGAGAAGGGCAACGTCGTGCGGACGATCGACGATCGCCCGGCGCTCGAGCTTTATCAGGAGTACCTCGGCGCCCGCGCGGTCGCCGTGGCCTCGCTCGCCGTCGAATTCCCGCTCGCGGTCGTGGGCGGCCTCGAAGGCACATACCGACCGGCCGAAGGCGAAATCGCCGTGCTCCGGGCCGTCGCCGGGATCGATATCCAGCGCAAAGCGCTCATCCTCGGCGGGGATGTGCCCGAGGGCACGCTCGTGCGCATGACGACCGGGACGCGGGACGACGTGATCCGAGCGGCCGAGGTGGCGACGGAGCGAGCCCTGCGTGCCATGCCAAACCCCTCGTGCGCGCTCCTCTTCGATTGCGTGGCGCGCAAGCTCGTGCTGGGCACGAGGTACCGCGACGAGCTCCACAAGCCGCTCGAACGGCTCGGGTCGATCCCGAAGGCCGGGTTTTACACGCACGGCGAGCTGTCCCCGGTCGACGGCGTCAGCATGTGCCACAACGAGACCTTCACCCTTGCGCTGCTCGAGGGCTAGAGGCCATGCGTTGCAAGTCCTGCGTTCTCGAACGGGAAGACGCGATGCACTCCCTCGACGATTTTTGGGAGCAGCTCGGGGGCTGCGACGAATGCCCGCTGCAATGCGGCGAGGGCGCCTCGCCGATCGTGCGTCTGCTCGTGACGCGCCACCACGAGGCCGCGCGGGCACACCGAAAACTCGGGCAAAGGGCGCGCGCGGCGGAGGCCGCGGTGCGGGATCTGGAGGCGACTGCCGAGCGGAACGAGGAGCGGCTCGCCACGCTCGCGCATCTGCAAAAAGCGAGCGCCGAGGAGGCCGAGGCCGCGCTTCAAGCCGAGATGGATCTCGTCGCCCAGAAAGAAGCGGCGATCCTCGCCCTCTCCACGCCGATCCTCCACGTGCTCGACGGCGTCGTGGTGCTGCCGCTCATCGGCGAGCTCGACGCGCGCCGCGCCGAGATGATGACGAACGCGCTGCTCGACGAGGTCGCGCGTTCGTCGGCGCGGCACGTGGTCGTCGATTTGACAGGCATTCACGCGATGACGGCCGAGACCGCGGAGCACCTGCTTCGGGTCGCGCACGCAGCGCGCCTGCTCGGCGCCGAGGTCGAGCTCTCGGGCCTGCGCGCGGACGTGGCCCGCACGGTGATCGAGCTCGGCGTGGATCTTTCGCGGATCCGGACGCGATCGAGCCTGAAGCAGGCCATCGCGCACGCCTCACGCACCCCGCGCGCGGCCCGCACGTAAAACCTTTTTATTCGATCGCGTCCGTCGACCGCGCGCGCTCGCGCAGCAAGAACTTCTGGATCTTGCCGGTCGAGGTCTTGGGGAGCGGGCCGAAGACGACCTTCCGCGGCGCCTTGAAATGGGCGAGGTGTGTCCGGCAAAACGCGATGAGATCCGCCTCCGTGATGGCGGCGCCCTCCTTCGTCTCGACGAACGCGAGCGGGGTCTCGCCCCATTTCGGATCCGGCGCGGCGACGACGGCCGCGGCGAGCACGGCGGGGTGCCGATAGAGCGTGTCCTCCACCTCCAGCGAGGAGATGTTTTCCCCGCCCGAGATGATGATGTCCTTCGAGCGATCCTTGATCTTCACGTACCCGTCCGGCTGGAGGACGGCGAGATCGCCCGAATGGAACCAGCCGCCCCGGAAAGCCTCCTCGGTGGCGCGCGGGTTCTTCAGGTATCCCTTCATGACGATGTTCCCGCGGAACACGACCTCGCCCATGACGTCCCCATTTTCGGGCACGCGCTCCATGGTCTCGGGATCCATCACGGTGAGCCCCTCCTCGACGAGGTAACGCACGCCCTGGCGGCCCATGCGCTCCGTGCGATGGCTGATGTCGAGCGCCGCCCAGTCCTCGTGCTTCTCGCAGACGGCGGCGGGCCCGTAGGTCTCGGTCAAACCATAGACGTGCGTGAGATCGAAGCCCATCCGCTCCATGCCCTCGATCATCGCCGCCGGCGGCGCCGCCGCGGCTACCATGGCATGGACACGGTGCCCGATCCCCTCCCGGAGCGCGGGATCGGCGTTCACCAGCATCGCGTGCACGATCGGCGCGCCACAATAATGCGTCACCCGGTACTCGCGGATCGCCTCGAAGACGTGGCGCGCGTCGACCTTTCGAAGGCAAACGTTCGTCCCGGCGTTCGCCGCCACCGTCCAGGTGAAACACCAGCCATTGCAGTGGAACATGGGCAACGTCCACAGGTACGTGGCGTGCTTCGGCATGCTCCAGGTGACGATGTTGCCAATGGCATTCAGATACGCGCCGCGGTGGTGATAGACGACGCCCTTGGGATCGCCCGTCGTCCCCGAGGTGTAGTTGAGCGAGATCGCCTCCCACTCGTCCTCGGGCATGCGCGGCGAAAAGGAGGGATCGCCCTCCGCGAGGAAGGCCTCGTATTCGAGCGCGCCGATGCGCTCGCCCGGCCCCTCGTACATCGGATCGTCCACGTCGACGACGAGCGGCTTCGATTGCGCGAGCGCGAGCGCCTGCTTCGCCATCCCCGAAAGCTCACGATCGACGAGGAGGACCTTCGCCTCCGCGTGATCCAGCATGAACGCGATCGTAGCCGCGTCGAGGCGCGTGTTCAGCGTGTTCAGCACCGCGCCGGTCATCGGGACGCCAAAATGCGTATCGAGCATGGCCGGGATGTTTGGCAGGAGCACGGCCACCGTGTCCCCCACGCCGATCCCGCGCCGCGTGAGCGCCGAGGCGAGCCGCCGCGCGCGCTCGTACGCCTCGGACCAGGTCAAACGGATGCGGCCATGCACGATGGCAACGCGCTCCGGGTACACCGCCGCCGCGCGCTCGAGGAACGTGATCGGCGTCAGCGGCGCGTAGTTCGCCTTCGTTCGAGGCAATTCTTCGTAAGGGTTCCGGTTCGTGCTCATGCTCGGCGCGGGAGCGTATCACGCCTCCCACTGTTCGAGCGCGCCTCGTAGCGCCGAGACGGACGCGCTCCGCAGATACACGACCGGCGCGTCGTCGATCCCAAGGTTTTGCACCTGATCCCGGAGCGCGTGCGAGACCATGGTCACCATGATGATGACGAGCGCGACCTTCCCCACGTCGCGACGCACCCCTTTCGGCACGCGCGTCTCGTAGTGCTTGAGGGTCAAGCCGTGCTTCTCGGCGACGTCACGGTACCTGTCCGACATTCCGCCGCTGCCGCCGATCACGAGCACGGTCCGACCACCACGCGAATCCTTCTCGACCTCTCTGGCAAGGGCTTCTCGGCTCATGCCAGGCGTCCATCGCAAGCCCCGGGCCAGCAAGGACGATCGCGATTTCCCCGCATTTCGCAGGGTGACGCGTTTTATTCCCGGTCAAAATGTCGACCCGCCCGAAGCGCGCTCTGACAAGCTGGCAAGGAGGGGGTCTCCGTGGCGAACGATACGCTCAGCGTGACGTCACGCCGGCCCGAGCCATTGCGCCGCGGTTTCGATGAGCCGCCGGTGATCCGGCACCTGCTCCAGAAAACTTCGCCGGAAGCGCCGGTCGCCGATCTTGTCGGCCTTCTCCAGAAGGCGCCGCCGCGCCTCGCCGAGGCGGCGCTTGGCATCGGCCTCCTGGCCGGTGCCATGCAGCGCGAGGGCCTGCACGAGCCGCGTCAATGCCTCGCCATCCTCGATGCCGCCAATCCGGTCGAGGTGGCTCGCCGCCTCGCTCGCAGGCGCCAATGCGGCGACCGTGTGGCCCTCCGCGAGCAGCGAGCTCGCCAGCACCGCGAGCGCATACGCGCGCTGGGCCGGGATGTCCTCGGCCTCCTCCGCGGCCGTGCGCGCGAGCGTCACCGCCCCGACGTGATCGCCCTGCATCGCCCGGATCCGCGCCGCGTGCACGAGCAGGCCCGCCTCGCGGCGCCGATCCTTGCGCTGGCGCGACGTCTCGAGGGCCGCCTCGATGATCGGCAGCCCCTCGGCGTCGCGGCCGAGGTGCGCGAGGCAATACCCGAGCGCGCCCTGGGCGAACGGGACGAAATCGAGCTGCATGGGCTCGGCCACGGCGACGGCCCGCCGCAAGCCGAAACAGGCCCGATCGTAAGCGCCGAGGTGCATGTACGCGAGCCCGACGTTCGTGCGCTGCACACAGGCGTTGCGGACGTCGCTCGCTTCCGTGAAACCGTCCACGGCGGCCTCGACGCGGCGCAGATACGCCGCCGGGTCCCCTTCGAAGATGGCGATCTCGGCCCGGGCCGCGGCGAGCCAGGCCCGCAGGAATGGGCCCACGGCGCCCGCCCGCGCGACGCGGCTGTGGGCGTCCCGCGCGAGCTTGCGGCCGAGCGGCGGGACGCCCGCGCGGATGACGAAAATGGCGAGCCGGCAGGCGCTCACGAGGTGCGCCTCGGTCGTGACGCCCTCCTCCTCTTCGAGCTGGACGAGCTCGTCGACGCGCGCGAGCAGGCGATCCTTTCGTCCGAGGTAGCCGTACGCGATGACGAGGTGCCCGAACGCGGCATGCCAGCCGTTCGAGCCACGCGCCATGCGGGCCATGGCCTCCTGCGCCGCGCGCGCGGCCTCGCTGTAATGGCCGAGCCAGCGATGCGCGATGGCGAGCACGAGCCAGGCCTTGCCGCGGACGTCCTCGCTCTCGCCTGGCACTTCGAGCGCAATCTCGGCCCAGCGAATCGCGTCGCCGAGGGCGTTCACGTCGAGCGCCTCCTCGGCGAGCTTGACGGGATCCTCGTCCGTCTGGCTTCGGCTCTCCGGGCCGCCCCATTCGGTCCGAGACGCCGGGAGCGGGGTCAAGACGGGCACGCGCGGCCGCTGCGGCGTTGCGGCGGGGCGTGGCGGCATGGGGGGCGGCGGGCGGTTGACCCGGACGTACCCACCGCCATCGTCGGCATGGTGCGCGGCAAACCCCTCGGCGAGGTCGTGCACCGGCGCGTCGAGGACCGGATCCTCGATCGGGACGACGTCCACGAGCCCCGGCACCGCGAGCTGCCCCGCGTGCGGCGCCGCGTGCCCGACGAGCAGGCGCGCGCCGCCGTGGGCCTCGCAGAGGGCGTCACGAAAATCGAGGATCGTGGCGAAGCGCTCTTTGAGGTCGCGGGCGAGCGCGCGCGCGACCACGGGCGCGAAGGGCCACGCGGCTTTGGGCGCGACGAAGTCGAGCGAAGGCGGCGGTTCGGACGAGACGATCTTCGCGAGCAGCCTGGCGAGGCCCTCGGCGCCGAAGGGCTGCACGCCCGAGAGCATCTCGAACGTGACGACGCCCATCGCCCAGACGTCCGCGCGCGTGTCGACCTTCTCGGCGAGGACCTGCTCGGGGGCCATGTACTGCGGCGTGCCGAGCAGCATGCCGAGGCGCGTGAGGCTCTGCTTGCCCGGTTCGTGGAGCTTGGCGAGGCCGAAGTCGATGATCTTCGGGATGATCTCGCCCGAGGGCGAACGCGAGAGGATCACGTTCTCGGGCTTGAGATCGCGGTGGATGATGCCGGAGGCGTGCGCGGCCGCGATGCCGCTCATCACGGGCACGAGGATCGCGAGGGCCTCGTCGGGTTCGAGCGGCCCGCGCGCGTCGAGGTGCTCGCGCAAGGTCTGCCCGACGAGCAGCTCCTGCACGAGGTAAAACGCGCCGTCGCGGCGGCGGCCGACCTCGAGCACGTTCACGATGTTCGGGTGCTGCACACGCGCCGCGGCCTGCGCCTCGCGGCGGAAGCGGGCCACCATCGAGGGGTCGGTGGCGTAGTGCGGGTGCATGAGCTTGAGCGCGACCTTGCGCTCGATGAGCGTGTCCCACGCCTCGAACACCGTGCCCATGCCGCCCGAGGCGATGACCCGTTGGAGGGCAAACTTGTCGGCGACGACGGTGCCCGGCGAGAGGGGGATGGTGCTCGGCGGCGCGATGGATCGCGGCTCGGGATCGAGGTCGGGCAGCGCGTCGTCGGGGCGCATGCCCGGGGCCCTTTCGCCCTGCTCGTTCCGATCGTCGCCCACGGACGTGCTCCTCTCGGTTTTCCCTGCGAAACGCGCGGCGCCGTTATACCCAGGCGCGAGCGGTAGGGGAAGCGGGGTCAGGCTCGTTCTGGGGACGCCGCCGCGCTGGGGCGTCGCCCCAGGCCCCAGAAGGGGGCTATCCACCCCCTTCACCCCGAACCAGCGCAAGCGCTGGACCCGGGGTCGATGAACTGCGCGATGCGCAGTTCATCGAACAGGCCGTGGCAAGAGCGGCGACGTTCCTGCCGCTCCGGCCCTCGGGACGGAGAGGCAGAGGCCATCGACAAGCTCTCCGGCCCGATGATGCTCACGGTCCGAAAGAGCAACGAGGTTGCGAAGAAACTCTACCTGAGCGAGGGTTTCGTGCCCACGAGCTTCGCGGAGGAAGGGCGGCTTCATACGGGTCCGCGACCAGGAACGAGAACCGTGGAGGTTTCTCCATGAACGAGATTGTCAGACCGACGTTCGAGCAGTTCCCCAAGATCCCGCGCCTCAACCGGCTGTGCGTCGCAACGGAGAAGATCGACGGGACCAATGGGTGCATCTACATCGGCGAGCCCGTCCCCCATCGCGCCGGTGGGCCGACCCCGACGATCATCCTCGCGGGGTCCAGGAGCAAGTGGATCACGTCGCAGGACGACAACTTCGGCTTCGCGCGCTGGGTCGAGGAGCATCGCGAAAAACTCATCACCGGCCTCGGGCCGGGCCTGCATTACGGCGAGTGGTGGGGAGCGGGCATTCAGCGGCGCTACGGCTTGAAGGAGAGGCGCTTCAGCCTCTTCGACACCCACCGCTGGGAGGACGACGCGGTGCGTCCGGCGTGCTGCGGCGTCGTCCCAGTGCTGGCGCAGGGTATGGACATCCGCACCGTCACCGAGGAGGCGCTGGCCATTCTCCGCAAGGAGGGTTCGCGCGCCGCGCCCGGCTTCATGCAGCCCGAGGGCGTGGTCATCCTCCACTCGGCCTCGGGCGGGTTGTTCAAGGTCACGCTGGAGAAGGACGAGGCCCCGAAGGGGCGGGGCAAGGAGTAGCCATGAACAAGAGAGCGACGGCCTTCGAGGTGAGGCCGCCGCCGCGCTGGGGCGTCGCCCCAGGCCCCAGAAGGGGGCTCTCCGCCCCCTTCACCCCGGACCAGCGCAAGCGCTGGACCCGTGTTCGATGACCTGCGCGATGCGCAGCTCATCGAACAGGCCGAGGCAAGACGGCGACGTTCCTGCCCATCGAGACGGTAGGCCGAGCCCCCTACGGCCGAATCCCGAGCAGCGAGAGCGCATCCGACCAGAGGGGCCAGAGCGTGCGGTCGGGGTGGGCCATCAGCACGATCGCGCCATTGTCGAGGCGCCGGACGTACGCCGGCGTGTGCTCCTCGATGAAGCGGATGTGCTCCTCGGTCACGGGGATCATTTCCCGCTCGTCGGCGGGGGATCGTCCGATTTCATCGATCAGGCGAGAGAGCTCCCATTGCATGGCTTCCCATGTGGGATGTAGCTTCTCTTGGGCCGCCTCGAGGGCCTCGATCAAGACCTTGGGAGGCAGGTCGAGCGCTGCGAGCACTTGTTCGCGCGCCAATCGTTCTTCATCGATGATCCAGACGCTGCTCCCGCGCGGCGACGCTTCGACGCGCGCCCGGAGCACGTCGAGGGGAGAGTTCACGGCGAGATCGATCCGCTCCTTGTCGTGGAGGCGCATCCACGTCAGCGCGAGATCGCGGCCGGGATATCCATCCGCGTGGTAGGTCCCCGCCATGGTCATGGGAGCGCCCCAGTCCGGCCCTTCGCCACAGCCGCCTGTCGTGATGGCTGGGCTCGCCGTGCAAAACCGAACGAGCAGGTCGTAGCTGTCGATCAGCGCGATTTTCCAAGCGACCCCGGCCTCCATGGCCAGGGACGAGGGACCTCCGTGTTTCAGCCGCGGCAGCTCCGCCGGCAGGAGGAAGCCCTCCTCGAACCCCTTGTACCAGAAACCGATGTCGAGCGCGCTGCCTCCGCATCCGCCCAGGAAGAATTTATCTGCCTTCCAATCCAGTTGCACGTTGACACGGAATGCAAGCTCACGGCCGGACGCCGCCCGAAAATCGTCGAGCTGCGCGCTGTTGCACCCGTATTTCTCGTACCCTGGGCGCTTCAACTCGGCCGCTTGCTCCGGGGGCAGGAGATACTCCGTGTCATCGTCGCCCATGACCATGAAACGCGATACGAGCCAATGCCCAGACGCGCCCACCAAGGTCGACAAGGCCGACGCGAAGGCCTCGAAACGTTTGCCCTCGGGGCACCACGCCAGGAACGTCGGCCAAGGCCTGGGGCCCTCGCCCGCTGGCTTGCGGTTCCACTTTCTTCTCATAACTCCACCACGTGGACGACGAGCTCGACGTTCTTCGCTCCGGTTACCTTCACGAGCTCTCCTGTGGCTGTGCTGGTCAACTTCCCACCTTCTCCGATCTTAAAACCCTCCTTGAGCCTCCCGCCAGCCGGAATGACAATCTGCGCCCGCTCCACGAAGCCGGCAACGTTTTTCTTGCCCAGCGCGGCCATCACGTTGTTGAACTGCTCGAGCGCCTTCGGCACGTTGACGGTGCTCTTCGGGCCGACGAACTTCGAGTCGCTGAGGACGAACCCGCCGTTCGGCGAGACCGTGAGGAAATCGCAGGCCCTGGAGACGCCCCGAACCTGGGCGCTCGGGAGGATACCTACCACTTGGCGCACTTCGCCGTCCCCCAGCGCGAGCATCTTGTGTCCCTCCTTCTTGATCAAGTGGAGCGCCACGTCTCGCTCGAACACGTGCTCGAGTTTCTCGCTGAGCTTGAAGGCCCCGCGTTTGATCCCTCTCCACTCTTTGATCCGACTCTTGCTCAGCGCCTCGACGAGCTCCGGTCCGAACTCCACGACGCCCTGCGCCGTCGCCTTCCCGACCGCGCCGATCGGCGCATTCTTCATGCCCTTGTGGAACGCGACGCCCGCCCCCACGCCCGTCCCGACCGCCGAGAAGATCCGCTCGCCGAGCGATAGCTCCCTCCCGTCGGGCAAACACAACTCCTTCCCCGTCACCGCCTCGCACAAATCGAGCGCCGCCCCCACGTACGGCACGAACCCGATCCCGATCCGCGTCGCCGCGTGCGTCATCGTCACCATCACGTCGACGTAGGGCGCCGCGACGTCGCCGAGCTCCGACACCCCCGCGGAAAACCCCCGGATCATCTGGAAGAGGTGCGTCTTCTCCAGATCGATCGTGCCCCCGTCACCGCCCCCCATTGCATTGAGCGCGTCCTTCAACTGCTCCGCGTGCGCGCCGTACAGGTTCTTCAAGACCCCGTCCACCTGCGCGCGCACGTCCGCCGGCACCTGCGAATCCAGGAACCAATCCGCGGCGTCCATGTAATGCTTGAGGTGGTTCGTCACCTTGTTCTGCGCGTTCAAGAACGCGCTCATCTCGGCCTGCGTCACGCCCGAGCCCGACAGCAGCGCCTTTTCGATCGCTGCCTGGTTCGCCCGCCACGCGCGTACCGTCGCGACGAACGAGCCGCGATCGACGACTTTGCCCCCCGAGACGTCCTCCTCAAGCGCCGCGATCACCGCGTCCGCGTAGGCCGCATAAGGATCGTTCCCCGGCTCGAACGCGCCCGGCACACCCGAAAGATCCGGGATGTCGACCGAGGGCGTCCCGCTCGGGCCGAGCCCGTAATGGAACGGATCGTCCGGATCGAACCCATCGGCGCGCGCGTCCGCCGTCAGGAAGTCCGCCACCGCGTCCGCCTGCGCGCCGAACTCCGCGGCCAGGCTCGCGAGCTCGTTTTGCAGGTCGACGACGCTCTGCTTCAAATCGTCGATCAACTCTTTCAGCGCCGCCCGCGTCGCCTCGTCGACGACGCCCGTGTATCGATCGAGGATCGCGTCGAGATCCACCTGCGAAATCTCATCGAGCGGCCTCTGCACCAGATCGTGCAGCTCCAGATCGAGCTCCCGCAAGAAGCTCAGCCGCTCGTCGAGATCCGCGATCGCCGACGCGTTCGCGAGGAGCGCCTCTCGCTCGTGCGCGATGGCCACTTCCAGGTTCGTGATGGCCTGCGCGAGCGGTGGGTTGATCTCGGCAAGCGCGAGGCCGACCTGCGTGCTGCCGCTGAAGGCCGTCCCATCGCGGCGGACGTTGAACAGCGGCTTCTGAATTCCGAGCGTCGGCGCGACGAGCGTCACGATATTCTGCGAATGGACGCAGGTGTTGTTGCCGGTGGAGGCACTGACCCCGAACGAGAACTCATTCGCGCCCATGCGCAGCAGCACGGAATCGAATGGGGCCTCCGCCACGTTCCTCCGCGAACCGTCGGGGCTCGCGAAGTAGGCCCCGGGCACCTCGAAGGTGGCCAGCGGCATCCCATTCCCGTGGAAATAGGCGCCCCCTTCCATGCCGAGCCTGGCGTCCTCGCAGGAGTTGCTCTCCTGGTGCATCTCCCAATGCACGGTATACGGCGTCCCCGCGAGCGCCGTCATCGGAAGGACACATGCAAGGAGCAGGACCGCCAGGCAAAGAAACCTCTTCATAACCCCTCCGTGCTTTCGAGCGTATCGAGCTCCGCCGCCATCGCCGCGAACCGCTGCCGCAGCGGCTTGCACGCAGCCTCGCGGAACGAGGACGATCCCTCCGTGCAGAGCGGCTTCAACTGGAGCAGCGTCTTCAACGTTCGACGGCGCTTCGCCGCATCGGGCGACCCGAGCGCGTTCTCCGTCGCGCCGGCCTCGTCGAGCTGCGCGAGGAGCGCGCCGGTGTCCGCCTGAAATGCGGCGGAGGCCTGCGCGCTGCGCGACGCCATCGCATCTTCGCCCGCGTCCGGGCCAGCGCCGAGCAAGGCGAGCGCGTGCCGTCGCAAGACGAGCCCCGTCACGAGCGACGTCGCCGTCTTGTCGCTGCGCTTGACCCGCTGCTCCACGTATCCGAGCATCGCGTTGATCGACCGCTCTGCGCCCGACGTCATGTCCGGCATCGATGCGGCGTGCGCGGCCATGAATTCCGTGTGCGGCGCGATCGCCTCCTCCGACGTGAGCTCGAATTGCTGGATCTCCGCGGACAGCTCGAGCGCATGGAGCACGAGGTCGTTCGGCTTCGCGCTCGCGGCCTTCGCGGCGTTCAGGATCGCCTTCTCGACGTCGTCGATCGTATCGAGCGTCGTCGTTGACGCATCGCCCGCGAGCTTCTCGTACGCCGCTGTCTCGACCGCCTCGGTCGCGCGATAGCTCGAATACTCCGCGACGAGGTTTTTGTATGCGGCGCCGAGCGGCGAGGCGTCCTCCTTCGCGCCGTCGAGGACCGACCGCGCCGCGCTCATCGCTTGCTTGTCGATCGCGATCTCGGCGACGAGCGGGTCTTTCTCGGCGTTCGCTTTCTCCGCGAGCGCCGCCTTGAAATTCCCGATCGCGTCGACCGGCTCCTCCGATAGGATCTGCCGCTGCCTGCTCTTCGCTTGCCGGAGGAGGTCTCCCAGTCGGCCGTCCATACTCGCTCGATACGATTCCGCGCTCTGCGCGTTGACGCGCAAATAGAAGAGCACCTCGTCGATATCCGCGAACCACGCGTCGAGCTTGCTCCTGCTGCGGATGACCTCCTCGCGCGTCACGTCCTCCGGCCATTCGGCCCACATCTGGATGGGCAATGTTCCGTGGGCCTTCGCCTCCGCCCACGCGCTGCTCGGCCCGCGTTTCGTGCTCGTACAATACTCGCCCCCTTCGCTCGGCGACGCGCAGAATTGCCCCAGGGAGGGATCGTCGCCCGGGAAGCACGAGGACAAAGCCCCCGTCGCGGCGAGGAGCGCCGCGCGGAAGAAAGGTTTTGACTTCATGCCTATCGGATAACCGAAGGACCAGCGAAGAGCCAACCACGCATTTCGGCGTACGTCGACGGCATGAGCTGATTCCATTGTATTCTTCGCCGGATAGAAGCGCGCACGATATGCGGCCTTGACATCTCCTGCCGCCTATGGCCGAGCCGCGGGGTTATTCGTGACAATCGCTCGATGCGCGCCGTCGCCACGCGCATCACGCTCGCGATTTACCCCTCTTTTGCCCCGCCGCCGATGGAGCGTGCCTCCGGGGTGGCCGCGTCTGTTTCTACGCGGCAAACGCTACGCCCGGTTCGCGGTGCGCTGGGTCCCTCCATACGATGTCAGCATCCCCGGACCCAACAGGCGCACGGACGACGCAGCTTGTCAAGGCGGAAGGTGTGTGCTGGCGCGCGAGCGGAGGCGGAAGTTGACATGTCAGCCAGACGATCCGCCTTCCCCGACACGCCAACCTCCTTCCCCACCTGGATCGCCCCTCGCGCCCCGCGCGACCGCTGCGATCCACGCCTCGATCCACCCCGTCGCTCCGCGCAACCGGCGCACTCCCGCCCTGGATCGCCCCTCGCGCCTCCCGCGACCGCCTCCCTCCCGACCAGGATCGCCCTTCGCGCCCCGCGCAACCAGCGCGCTCCCCCCCGGGAGTCACCTCCGCGCGCCGCGCAACCACCCTGATCCAGGTTCGGATCGACCCTGTCGCGCGATCTACCTCACGAACCCTCGCCGTCTTGCCCCTCGTCTGCGGAGTCCGCCTCACGCTTCCGCTTCGGCCGCGTCGGCTCCAGGAAGGCGGCGACGCGTTTCGGCTGCCCCGGGAAGAGCTTCTTCAGGTCGCCTTCGAGCCGGTCGAGCTCCAGGTTGATGTCCTCCACGTAAAGCTCCTCCGACGTGCCTTGCAAGGCGAGCGCGCGCAGGCCATTCGCGCGTTCCTTCGAGGCCCCGTCGAGCTTGTCCGTGACCGCTCCGAGCCGCGGCGTCCATTTCAATGCGAGCGGCTCGTCCGGGTTCCGGCCGAGCTCGTCGAGCCATTCGCGGCCCTGCTTCACCTCGCGCTCGACCCCGAAATCCTGCGCCGCCGACGGGGAGACGACCTTGAAGAACCGCGTATAGGGCGGCACATCCCGGCGGCCGCCCGTCTTGTCGACGACGTCCCTGCCAAACGCTGCGACCTCCGGATCCCATTGTGCATCCGCGACCGCGAGGCGCGCCCGCGCGCGGCCGAGCGCGCGCTCCAGCTTGCGGCGCTCCGCCGAGAGCGCGTCGCCCTTGGCCGCGAGAGATTCCCACAGGGGCGCGAGGTGCTTCGTGGTGTCGTCGCTGGTGAGGCCGTCGGCAATGGCGGCGCAGATGTCCGCGGCGAGCTGGGGTGAGGTGCTCGTGCGTAAATGGGTTACCATGTGGGGAAGGTAACCGGGGCGGCGGGGGACGTGTCAAGGGGGAAGATGACCAAGCATGCGACACCGTTGTCGCTTCACCGCCGGCCCCTTGGAAAAACTGCGCTATGCGCAGTTTTTCCACTAGAGGTCCAGGGCTGGCCCTGGCGCGGGTCGAGGGGCGCGTAGCCCCCGCGGGGTCCGGGGCAGCGCCCCGGCGAAGCGGTCCCCGTCGATGACGACGCGTCAGTCGGCGGGCCAGGGTGGCGGCGGATCGGCCGGCTCGTAGGGCGTGGTGCTCGCCTCGACGACCTTCAGGTTCTCGATGAAGAGGTCGATGTACTTGAGATCGTCCTGGATGTCCGGGTCGGGATGCTCCGCGAGCCACGTGTCGACGTTTGGCCGCAGCGCCTCGAGCGTGCGGCGCGCCGTGCGCGGATCGCTGTCGGCCGTGAGCTCGGCGGCGAGCTTGAAGCCGGCGTAGATGTTCAGCATGACGAACCCCTTCTCGACGGTCTCGTCCGTGAAGAACTCTTGCGGATCCTCGTACACGTGCGGGGCCTTGATGTCCGTGACCTGGGACTTCGTGAAGCCCGTGAGCGGGTCCTTGTACGAGAGGACGAGCGAACCGACCTCGTACGGATCGGGCACGCTGATCGCGCCGGAACGCGGCACGAGCTCGAGGATCATCGCGCCGCCGCCGCCGCGCCGGCCCTCCGAGATGGGATCCTCGGAGCTCGTGCGGCCGGCGAGGAAGAGGCTCGGGATCGAGATGGTCCCACCGCCCTCGGCCGTCTGCCAGCCGTTTGTCCCGTAGATCCCCCGCACGACGTAGCCGCCGCCGACGGTCACGTCGATGTTCACGTCGAGCGCGACGGGCACGAGGAAGGTATTCACCTCGTCGGTGAAGACCTCCACGACGGCCTTTGGATCTTCGAGGAAGTAGAAATTCCCCGCGCCGACCTCGCTGACGTCACGCATGGCCTCGACGTCGAAATCCTTGCCGACGCCGATCGTGGTCACGCCGATGCCCTTCTTCGCGTACGCCTCGGCGAGCGAGGTGAGCTTGCTCGAGTTTTGCAGGCCCGCCGTGGCCACGCCGTCCGAAAGGTAAAGCACGCGGTTCTGGTACGTCGGGTCGAAATGCTGATCGGCGACGGAGAACGCCGTGAAGAGGCCGTCGTAGAGGTTTGTCGAGCCCGCGGCGAAGAGGCCCTGGAATGCACTCTGGAGCGCCTGGGTATCGGACGCGTTCACATGATCGAGGACGAGCTTGGCGCTCGTCGAGTACGTCACGAGGGAGATCCGATCCGTGGGCTTCAGGGCCGGAATCATCTCGACGAGGCCCGCCTTCACGTAATCCATGGGCTGGCCGGCCATGGAACCGCTCACGTCGACGGCGACGACGAGATGCAAGGGCGGGCGCGTGATGTTGCCGACGTCGATTGGCGAGTTCATGCCGATCTGGACGAGCGTGCAATTCGAGCCCGTGATCATGTTGCCCATCACGCCGAGCAGACCGTGCATGCACACGTCGTTGCC
The DNA here is from genome assembly GCF_028435265.1 of Polyangium jinanense. GTDB lineage: Bacteria > Myxococcota_A > Polyangia > Polyangiales > Polyangiaceae > Polyangium > Polyangium jinanense. The sequence goes on from NZ_JAGTJK010000037.1 coordinate 90,500, forward strand.
GCAGGTCGGCGGGGCGTAATCGAGCTTGTGCTCGGCGAAGAAGCCGAGATCGTCGAGCGCGCCGGGGCCCGGGATCTTCCCGTCCTCGAGGATCTGGCGGAAGAGGCCGAAGTCCTGGGCGCCGCCCTGCGAGACGCCGGTGGCGCCGGGTCCGGGCTCCGGAGCGGCGCTGGCGCCGCCCGACTCCGCGCTGTCGGCCGCGCAGCCCGTGAGCACGAGCGAGGCGAGCAAGGTCGAAAGGAGCGCTGTACCGATTCGATGGTCCATGGTGGTTTCCTCCCGAAATCAAGGCCCCGCGGGGATGACGAGGACGGATTCGTAATGACGGCTGGAGCGAGCGAAGGGCGGGCATTCCGTGTCGCGAATGGGCATGGCTTCGGCGCGCACGACGTGCAGCGTGCCGTAGCCGTCCGCGAGATCGATGCTCTTGCCTGCGCGCAGGAAGGAGATTGACGGGACGTGAGCGCCGAGGAGGCTGAGCTCGAGCGGGACGAGCAGGCTGCCGCATTCGTCGTGCGCGCCGGTACAGCCCTCGACGAGATCGGATTCGACGGTGGGCTCGCCGAGCGGCGCGTCCGTGCCCGTAAACCCGTACCGCGCGAGGACATTGCCGCGCGTCGCGACCACGGTGTGCGTGTCGCTGTGGAGGATGAGGACCTTGCCCTCGGGCGGCTCGCCGTTCGTCTCGGGGGCAGAGCCGGCGATGCCATCATGCTCGTCGATCATGAGGCTGTCCCCGGCCTTGAACGGCATGGCCGCTTTGGGCAGGCAGACGTACATCGTCGATTTGTTCTGGAGCACGAGGGCGTGGCAATCGTCGGGCGAGGAGATGATGGTTTCCACGATCCAAGGCCCGCCGATGGGGACCGGCGTGGACCACTCGATGCCGACGGTCTCGTCGGGCGAGCCGCAGCCGGGGGCGACGGGCGGCTCTTCGAGCGCGGGCGCCTTGAAGACGGCCTCGTGCGGGCCGAGCGAGAGTTTTCCGTTCGAATCGAGCGAGAGCGGGATCATGAGGCCGTCGTCCGCGTTCGTCGCCGTGGAGACGAACTGGGTCGGGAACCTCGAGGAGGACCAGGCGAGGAGCGTGGGCGAGAGGCCGTCGGCGTCGACGAGGTAGGCGACGCAGCCCGCCGTGTCATTGTTCTGGAGGGGCAAACCCCGGCCCGGCTGGAGGAGCCACGCCTCGGCGGGCGCGAAGAGCTCGCGCGAGAGCGCGGATTCGGGATCGGCGAGCAGGGTCTCGCAATCGACCTGGACCGAGTCCTTGAGCGGCCGCAGGCGCACGAGGCGCTCGCCGGTCGTGGTATTGCCGAGGGAGAGCGCGCCGGCCTCGGTGGGCGTGACGCCGCAGAACTCGGGGTCGCAGGTCGGCGGCGGTTCCTGGGGCTCGCTGGTCGCGGCACATGCGAGCGATCCGAAGACGACGGCCGTGCGCTGGGCCAGAGGGCGCTCCGGAAGCGGACGCTGCATCGCCGGGACGAGGACACGCCACGCGAGGGCGAGCGCGGGCAGCGCCATCAGATCGGTGGGATCGACGGTGATCTGCCAGGGGAATGGCGTGAGCGCGGTGAACGCCTCGAAGGCGCGCGCCGCCGCGGGCGAGAGCTTGATGGCGGCGAAGACGGCGCCCGTGGCGAGGTGCGCGAGGAAAAGGCTCCGGCGGCTTCCGAGACGGAGGAGCGCCGCGAGGAGCACCGGCGCCACCACGAGCCCGGCGAAATCACTCAGTTTGCCCGTGATCGCGCCGGGGAGAATGCCCGCGCCCTTGAGGACGTGGTCGTTCAGGGCGAGGACGGCGAGAGATCCGAGCCACAACGGGTGGAGCAACGCGCGACGCGCCGCATAAGGTCGTTCCATCGGCATTTCATCTCCTGCATGAGGGAAAGACGAAGGCTGGGCACGGCCAGCAAACCATGTGCCATACACGTATTCCCGGGATTCGAGAAGGGATCGTGCTGCCAGGGCCGGCGCGCGGCCCTGACAGCGGTGTCGCGGCGGAGGGCGAGAATCAGAGGCGGACGCGTTCGATGCGTCGCTCGATCACGTCGAGGATCCCGCGGGCATAACTGGCCCCGGCGGTGCGGGAGAAGCGGCGGCGAGCGTCGTCGGTCGCGTTGTCGACCAGGTAGCCGTGCTCGACAGTGGAGAGCATGTCGACGTCGCCCACGTCGTCGCCGAAGCCCAAGGCTCGGGAGCGCGGGATGCCGAGGCGATCGAGGACGAAATCGGCGACCTGGCGTTTTCCGACGCCCCGCGGCACGAAATCCACGTCGTAGGCGCCCTCGGGTTCGCCGAGCGCGGGGTGGCAGGGATAGACGTGGACGCCAATCCCGTGGCGCTCGGCGACCTTGTGGAGGATCGAGGCGATCTCGAGGTGCCGGCCGCGACCGCTCGGTTGAAACATGTAACTGTCGATGCGTCTGCCCGCTTGCTCGCGGCGGATCAGGTGGACGCCGCGGCGGAGGAGATCGTCGAGCGCGGCGGCGACGCGGGCCCTCGAAAAGCCGCTCTGCGCCACGCGGGCGTCCCATTCGGCGACCGGGCGGCGGCCTTCCTCGCGGGTGAAGAAATCGAGCTCGGCGCCCCAGGAGCTCGCGATGAAATGGGGCACGACGCGCAGGCCGTGGGTGCCGACCGTGGCGGCGACGACGTCGATGGGCCCGTCGGCGACCCAGCCGAAGACGAGGCCGAGCGCGGAGGCCTCTTCGAGGAGGAGCTGCTCGAGCGAGCGCCGATCGCGGCGGCGCTCGGGCGAGCCGTCGTGCGCGAGGTAGGTCTCGTCGAAATCGGCGAAGACGACCCAGCGCGGGGCCGCGATGCGCGGCAGATACATGCGGCGATCACCGAGCGGCGGCATGGCGCGTCCATCGCACGGCCCGCATGAAATGGCCGGGGTTCGGGTTTTTCAAGACAAGCATGGGATCCATTCCTTCGCGAACGAGGCCAAAGCCGTAAAGAAAGACGTGGCCCCCGAGGCGCGGGACGAGGGAGGCCACGATCGGCCGCGGCGAGGCCCTCGGCCGCCGGCTCCCCGTCCATGACGCCAGCCGTAACCGAGATTATCATGCAATGGCATGAGGCCGACGGAAATCGACGCCCAGATCGGACGTATCCAGTCCGATCTGGGCGCCCGAGATATTTTCCGTATTTATCGGCTCTACGCGGATCAGAGCCCGCCGCCCGGGGGCGTCGGGAAGCGGCTGCGCAGGCGCCGCGCCTGGGTGAGGTGTGTGACCATCGAGCTGCGCATCTCGTGCAAGAAGGTCTCGAGCTCAGCCGAATCGGCGTTCGGGATGAGCTGCGCGTCGAGGAGCGTGATCGCGCGCTGGTGCATGGCGATCTGCGCGTCGAGGAAGGTGACGTCGAACTGGTTCTGCGGCACGGTCCGCAACTGCTCGGCCATGCGATCGGCCTCGCGGCGGAGGTTCGACTGCATCTCGCTCCCCTCCTGCTTCACCCGGAGCTTCTCCTGGAGCGCCTGAATGCGCGTCTCGGCCTCCTCGTGCTCGTCGCCGATGCGCTGCGCGTAGGTGCGGACCGCGTCGTTCGCGGTCCGCTGCTCCGCGGTCTTCGCGTTCTTGATCTCGCCTTGATCGATGGTCGACACGACGGCCAAAATCTGTCCGTCCGAGATCGGCTCCGAGGGCTCCTCCGTGGCCTGACCCGGGCGGTTGTTCCCCGCCTCCGTGCCGCAGCCCCACACGCCCACGGACGCGAGCGCGAAGAGCAGGAAGGCGCGGCCGAAGGATCGATGGAATGCGTGAGCCATGCGTCGTCTCCTCTCAAAGGCGCCGCCCGCTCGCTTCGGCCAAAGCCGAGATCCACGCGTCAGCGCCCCCATGGCCATGAAGCCCCGCGGCGCGCGGCGAGAGCCGGTGGCACCGTCTCCCGAGGTCGGGGGGCACCGGACGGCAACATGCTTTCCGCCCGGGTCGTTGTGCCTCCGCGCTGCGTGGTGTAAGTGGGGCCGAGCGCGGCGCTCCCGCCGCACCGCTCTTCCGCATGGATACGACCCCCATCGAGCGAAGCCTGCGAAGCGCGGAGACCGGGACGCTCGTGGTGGACAGCCGCCTCGTCGCCCGCGTGATCAAGCGGCACCGGCGCATCGTGGGCATCGGGCTCCTGGTGCCGCACGCGTCGTGTTACGCGCTCGGGAGGGACGAGCTCCTCGCGCTCGTGCCAGCCGCGGAGCTCGGCGAGGCGGGAAAGAAGCTGCCGGAGCAGGTGGTGCTCCTGCCCCGGCCGAAGGGATCGGAGATCCTCGACGCGTCGCCGGCCGAGGTGCTGACGCGGCTCTGGCGCGGGGCGTTCCACGGGCGTGTGCACCTCGCTCTCGAAGCCGCGCGGCGCCGCGGTGCGCTCGATGAAGCGGCGATCCGGGCGCGGATCGATCGGATCGGGCAGACGGAGTTCGACGAGATCCGGCGCGTGCTCCGGGCCGACGATCTGCTCCTGCCCCCGGCCGACGACGCCGAGGTGTACACGGAGTTCGCCGCGCTCTTGCTGGAGCTGCACCACTTCGCCCCGCGCCTCGTGGCGAGGACGTTCCCCACGCTGCGAGACACGTCGCGCGCGCTCGCGGTGATCGGCGGGGACGTGGACGCGCGCGCGCTGCTCGCCGCGTGCCGGCCCGGGGGCGCGGCGGAGCCTTCGGAGACGCCGTTCGGCAAGGAGTCGACGACGCCGACGTACTCGGCGCTCCCCGCGCTCGACGTGCTCCCCGCGTTCCTGTCGCGGCGGGCGACGACGGTCGCGGGCGCGCAGAAGCTCGTGGCCCAGGCCGAGAAGGCGCGCGCCGAGGGGAACCACGTGCGGGCCGCGCTCTCGCTCCTCGCGGCGATGCCGGCGGCGGGCGAGGATCAGCAGGTGAAGCTGCGCGCCCAGGTGCAGCGGGATCTCGACGCGCTCGGCGCGCGGCTCGACGCGGCGCTCGTGGGCCCGGGCGAGAGCGCGGAGGGCGCGCCGCGGGTGCCGTGGACCTCGTCGCTGATGCCGCTCGCGGTGACGGCGAGCGAGAGGCAAGCGCTCAGGTACCCGGTCGAGGCACGGCTGCTCTACGATCTCCAGCGGGCTTGCGTGGCGCACGAGCGCGGGGCGTCGGCGGTCGATCTCGTGACATGGGCGCTCTCGCTCGGCGATCGCCCGATCGTGCGGAAGCTGCCAGCGACGCGGCCGCTCAAGATCGCGCGGCACCTGCGGAACGCGTTGCAAAAGCTAAGGCACGTGGAGATGCCGTCCGCGGATCGACGGCTCATCGCGCGGCTCCTGCGCATGGCGGTGCGGCGGGCCGAGGAGAACGTACGGAAAACGCTGCGGCCGGTCATCGAGGGGACGCTCGACGGCGTGGGCCTCCGGCCCGCGAGCGTGCCCGAGCGCGTGGCGCGGAAGAAGCTCGTCGAGGAGCTCTGCGATCAGGTGGTGGTGCGCGGGTTCTTGAGCATCGGGCAGCTCCGCGACGCGCTCTCCAGAAGCCAGCTCAAGATGGGCGACGTCGGGCTCCCGGGTGAGCTCGTGCGCGGCGATCCGCTGCTGCTCGCCGACAAGGCGCTCGATGTTTCGCTCGACGGCGTCTACCGCCGCGGCGAGGTGTACCTGCGCGCCTTGCAAAAAGTGTCGAGCGTGTTCTTCGGCACGAAGCTCGGTCGGCTCGTCACGCTCTTCGTGATCCTGCCGGCCGGTGGCGCGTTCGTGGTGCTGGAGGGCTTGCAGCACATGGTCGGGCCGGCCGCGAAGGCGCTCGGCTTCGTGCCGCCGCACCTCGTGAGCACGCCGTCGTTGCTCGTGACGACCGCCGTGCTCTTCGGGCTCATCCACAGCGAAGCCCTCCGCGCCGGCGCGATGCGGCTCCTGTCGATGCTCGGCCACGCGCTCGCGGCCGTCTTCGTGCGCCTGCCGCGGTGGGTCTTCTCGCTCGGGCCGATCCGGCGCGTGCTGGAGAGCGGGCTTGCACGGGCGCTCGCGCGCTACGTGCTCATGCCGCTCGTGGTCGCGACGATCCTCTACCTGGCCACGCCTCTGCGCGACGTTCCCGGCGTGATCGGGCCGCTCGGCGCGGCAGGCGTGTTCGTGGCGGCGAGCGTGCTGCTCAACACGCGGGCGGGCCTCGTCGCGCAGGAGGTCGTGTTCGACCAGATCGCGCTCGGCTGGGAGGCGCTCAAGGGGCGCGCGCTGCCGGGGCTCCTGCGCCTCGTGATGAGCATCTTCCGCGCGATGCTGGAGGTCTCGGAGCGCACGCTCTATCGGGTCGACGAGTTCCTGCGGTTCCGTGAGGGCGACAAGCGCGCCACGATCCCGCTCAAGGCCGCGCTCGGGCTCGTGTGGTTCTTCGTGGCGTACGTGATCCGGCTCTACATCACGCTGCTCATCGAGCCCGAGATCAACCCGGTGAAGCACTTCCCGGTGGTCACGGTCGCGCAGAAGATGCTGATCCAGCAGCTCGCGGAGATGCTGACGGTCATGAACCACGCGCTCGCCCCGCTCGGCCCGGTGATCGGCGGAACGATCGCGGCGACGACGGTCTTCCTCTTCCCGAGCGTGTTCGGCTTCCTCGTGTGGGAGTTCAAGGAAAACTTCCGCCTTTACCGCGAGAACCGCGCGAAAAACTTGGGCCCCGTACCGATCGGGCATCAAGGCGAGACCGTGGGCACGCTCATGCGCCCAGGCTTTCACTCGGGCACGTTGCCCAAGCTGTACGGAAAACTGCGGCGTGCGGCGCGGCGTGCGGATCTCGACGAGTCGCGTGGCATCGAGCACGGGCACGGCTCGCTGCGCGGCCTGCAGGAGCAGCTCGACGACCTGCGCGAGACCGTGCGGCGCGCCGTCGATCGCGAGGTGAGCGGTCTGCTCGCGGCCTGCCCCCGCTTCCGCGCGGGCGTCATCACCGTGCAGAGCGTCGAGCTCGGCTCGAACCGGCTGCGCCTGGAGCTCGCTTGCGACGCGATCTCCAAGGCAAAGACCGTGATCGCGTTCGAGGAGCAGAGCGGGCTCGTCGTGGCGAGCGTGACCGAGCCAGGGTTCGTCGATGCGCTCGACGGCTCGGATCGGATCCTCTTCGAGAACGCGATCGCCGGATTTTACCGCATGGCCGGCGTGGATCTCGTGCGCGAGCAAATCCGCGCGGCGCTCGGCGAAGACGTGCCGTACGACATCGCCGACGAGGGCCTCGTGCTCTGGCCGGGCGAGGGCTATCGGACCGAGGTGATCTACACCCTCGACGCCGGCTTCAGCGGCCCGCTCGTGCCGCCCGTGGTGCGCGGCGAGCGCCCGGCGATCGAGCCCAAGCCGCTCGATTTACGGAAGATCCTGTTCCGCGATCAGCACATCCCCTGGGCCGAGTGGGCCCTGTCGTGGCGCGAGGAGGTCGCGGGCGAGGCGCCGCGGCGGGTGCTCTTCGGCGCGTCGATCCTTCCGCCGCCGCAGCGCGAGCGGGAGCGGGTCGCGCGCCTGGCCTCGGCATGAACCACGCAAAGGGCGCCGTCCTCCTCGCGCTCGTGCTGTTCGCGCCCGCGTGCGGGCGTGACACGCTGCCCGAGCCTCCGCCGGGGAGCGCTGCCCCGAGGACCGAGGCGAAGGCCGCATCCGGGCCGCCCGAGGCCGCGGGGATCCGGTACCTCGAACGCGTGACGGGCGGCGCCGCCGCGACCGAACGGCTGCCGCTCGTGGTGGCGATTCACGGGCTCGGGGATCGTCCGGAGTCGTTCGTTCGGCTGTTCGATCCGATCGAAGGTCGCATGCGGGTCGTCGTGCCGTACGGGACGACGCCGTACAGCGACGGCTTCTCGTGGTTCCCGCTCGCGCGTCGAGATCCGGCAAAACTGGCGGAAGGCACGGCACTCGCGGCCGACGGGCTCGCGGCGATGCTGGAGGAGCTCGAACGATCGCGGCCCACACGCGGTCGGCCGATCGTGACAGGGTTTTCCCAGGGAGGAATGCTGAGCTTCACGCTCGCGGTCAAACACCCCGAGCGTATCGGCGAGGCGCTTCCCCTCGCCGGCCTGCTCGCGCCGCCGCTCTACCCGAGCTCGTGGCCGATGGGAAAATTCGCCCCAAAGGTCCACGCATTCCACGGCGACGCGGACACGATGGTGCCGCTCGCCGGCGCGACCGAGACCGTACGCACGCTCGTCGCGGTGGGCTTTTCGGCGGAGCTCACCACCTACCCCGGCGTGGGGCACACAGTGAGCGCTTCGATGCGGGGGGATTGGCAGAAGGCGCTGGAGGCAGCGGCCGCGCGGGCCGCCGCCTCCCATCCGTGACGGATTACTTGCGGCTGCGACGGCGCAGCCGCGCGAACACGGCGCCGATCAAGCCGAGCGCGGCCGCCGCGGGCACGACCGGGCTCTTCTGCTCGTCACCGACCACGGCGCAGCCGCAGCCACCTTCGTCCTCGACGATGATCGGGCCGCCGCCGGCGCCACTGCCACTGGTACCGACGCCCGCGCCGCCGCCCTCGCCGTTGCCCGAGCCAGGCTGAACGGTCACCTTCACGAGGTCGCTCGCCAGGCCCTTGCCGTCGGAGATGGTGAGCTGGAACGTGAGGGTCACATCGACCTGCGTGTTCGGCGCGACGAACGTAGGCTTCGGCCCATTGTTCGGCGTGAGCGCGACCTCGGGCCCTTCCGTCTGCGTCCACTTGTACGTGAGCGTGTCGCCGTCCGGATCGTTGCTCTTCGAACCATCGAGCGTGACCTCGTCACCGCCCGACACCACGAGATCCGCGCCGGCGTTCGCCACGGGCAGGCCCACGCAGTTCGTGCTGTCCTCCACGATCGACGCGAACGGCTTGTTCACCGCGCCCTGCACGTCGATGTCGTCGATCTCCCAGCCGTACGCGCCGGCCGCCGGATCGGTGCCGATCCGGAAGCGCAGCTTGAACGTCTTGCCGGAGAGCGAGCTGCCGAAGTTCAACGTCATCGTGTTGAAGCCCGGCCACGCCGCGTTCCGGTTCGTGAACCCTTGGCGATTCCCGAGCGGGTTGTCGGAGATGTTCGTGATCGTGCCGGTGTAGGGCACCATCGCGAACTGGGCCGCGTCCTGCCAGCTCTGCCCGCCGTCCGTCGAGATCTCGATGACGGCGCCGTCGTAGTTGACGGTGCCACCGCCCTGCGGCGGCGGACCGACCTCGAACTCGTGGCGGTGCTTCAGCGTGACCGTGAGCGGCCCGGGGCCCGCGACGATCGCCGGCGACTCGTACGCGGTGTCGCTCAGGCTGCCCGAGTCCACGCCGTGGAAGACGTGGTTCGGCGGGCCGTTCTGGATGCGGTTCCAGACCCGATCCGCGCCATCGCCCGACCTCGTCCACGTCTCGATGTCGCTCTCGGCGCTCTCGATCGCGGCCGACTCCGGCACGTTGTCGTAGTTGATGTACGGCACCTCGACGAGCGTCGACTTGGGCTCGCACGTCTCGGCGCTCGTCACGGCGATGTCGAGCTTGACCGAGCTGATGCCGGCGACCGAGCCGTCGAGCGCGACGTCGATCGTGGCCTTGGCCGTCCCGAAGGGCGGGACCGTGCCGAACTGCACCTGCGTGCCGTTCGGGAACGAAATGCCCGCCTGCTGCGCCGTCACGCTCGCGACCGCGTCCGTGAGGGGCGCGACGCCCGTGTTCTTGAGCTCGATCGTCACGCGGCCCGACTCCTGGGCGTCGAGGCGCCCGTCGGAGTCGCAGGACTGGACGGTGTCGTCGAGCCCGCCCGCGAGGTCCGAGACCGAGGCCTTGACCTCGAAGCTCTCGACCACGCCGATGTTGTCGCCCGAGTCGCGCGGCGGCGAGACCGCGCACGAGCCCGCGCCGCGCTTGGCGAAGGCCTGGGCGAGGATCTCCATGTCCTTCAGGTCGACCGTGGACGCGGCCATGAGGATCGCGTCACGCTGCTCGAGGTACGTCGCGTCCGGCGGGACCGTCTTGAGCGACGCGACGATGTAGTCGGCCATGCGGCGGCGAGCCCCTTCGAAGTCGTAGGGCGCGCCCGGCTGCTGGCTGCGCTTGAGCAGCGCGACCGTCGCCTCGAACATCATCGTCGCCCACACCTCGCCGGCGTTGTGCACCTCGGAGTTCGGCGCGGGGATGACGGCCATCGGGTGATCCGGCAGCGCCTGATCGTCGGCGATGTGCCGGTAGGTCAGGCCGTTCTTCGTCATGTCGGTCGAGTACGGGACGCGCCGGATGCCGTAGTAGCCGCTGTCGCCGAGCGTCGCCGTGGCGTAGACGCTCATGCCGAAGACGCCGTCGAGATCGTCGCCCTCGCGCAGGGCCATGTGGATCGCGACCGTGTCGCCCCAGCCCTCGCCCATGCCGCCGCACATGTTGGAGCCGCAGTATGCGAGCCGGTTGTGCAGGTAGTGACCCCACTCGTGCGCGACGATGTGGTTGTCGATCGTGCCGTCGCGCTCGACGCCCGCCGCCGAGCGGACCATCGTGGCCGTCACATCGCCGCCCATCATGGCCTGCTTGATGGCGTTGCCAGAAGCCAGCGTGACGGACAGGACGGGGATGTTCAGGGCCTGGTTCGGCTGCCCGTTCGGCATGTACGGCGGGGCGGCCTCGTTCAGGTGGTTCGCGAGGATCATGCCGATCGCGCCCGCGGCCTGCGCATTCACGGCCTTCTGCTTGAACGTGCAGGCGCCGCGATCGATGACGACGATCTTGCCGGTCACATTGTTCTTGATGGACTGGCAGCCGTCGCCGAACGTACCGGGCGTCTCGTTTGTCGTGGTCGTGGACTGGTCGTCGACGAGCGCGAGGGAGCCGGTCGTGTTGAAGACCTGCAGCCCGAATTCGGCCACGTCGGTGCCGTAGCCCGTGCCGCCGGGGTTCGTCGTGAGGCTCCGCGTGCTCGCGCCCGACCAGAGGTACATCTGCATGATCGGCGATTCGCCGTCCGCAGGCGTCTGCATGTTCGCGTTGTTACGGCTCTGGTTGTTGAGCGCGTCGTCCTGCGCCTCGGCGCGGAGCGCATCGCCTTCCTCGCCGCCGCGGCCGTAGTTGCTCTTCTGCGCGTTGCCCGCTTTCTCGTCGAAGCCCGAGTCGTACCAGTAATCGTGCAGCCAGTTCGTCACGTAGAACAGCTGCGTGGCGGCGGCCATGATCTGGTTCTGGTTCGCCGTCGGCGCGAGGTTCACGTCGTAGACCCGATCGAACGTGCCGGGGGCCGTGACGCTCGGGCGCGTGTCGCCATTGCCGAAGCCGTCCGGCTGGGCGTGGTCGGCATACGCGTCGACGTTGTTGCCGGACGTCGAGGTCGCGCCCGAGGCCAGCCACGGATCGAACGTGCCCTGGGGGTTCTTGTTGAAGCCGTCCATCGAGACCAGCACGGGCGCGATGAAGTCGGGCTGGGAGTTGTCGGGCTGGCCCGTCGGGTGCGGCGTGAAATCGGCCTGCGGGCCGTCGAGGGGGCGTTTGTCGCCGTTCGCATCGGCCCAGACCCGGTAATTGAAAACCGCGTCGTGCGAGAGGTTCTGCCGATAGAGGACGCGCCCGTCGTCTGCCGCGATCACGTAGGCGTAGAGCCCCGCGTCCTTCTGGCCGACCTCGCGCGGACGGATTTCGAGGTAGTAAGCGGGAACGAGGCGATCCGGCAGCGGGAAGAACACCTTCTTCACGCGCGCGGGGCCGGCAAACTCGTGAGCCTGCGTGGGCACCAGATCGAAGGTCTGGTAACGACCTTTTTCGCCGCGCGGCAGGAGGTTCGCCACCGGAAGATCGGTGCCGTGGAAATCCCGGAACGCACTGGCGAGGGCGCCCTGAGGTGTCACGACGAATGTGCGCGGGACGCGCTTGTTCCCGGCAAACCCGGCCGGATGGAGGTTGTTCGAGGCAGCCACGAGGCGATGGCTGCGATCGAGCATGACGTTCGCGCCGCCGCGGAAGACCTCGATGCCCTCGATCTCCTGGCCGAGACGCACGACGACGCCGCCTGCGCCGCGATCGTGAATTTCACGCACGACCGTGGCCTGGATGGCGGCTTCCGGGAGCTTCAACATCTCGGCCGCGGAGACGAGCGCCTTGCGCGCGGCGACGTCGGGCTTCGTGCTCGCGACGAGCGCCTTCGTGCCGCTCTGATCCCGCGAGGCCCAGAAAAAAGTGGGAGCGCCGGTGTGCGGGTGCACCGACGTGACGTGTCCGCCGAGGGGGGACCGCAAGACGCGCGGACCCCCGGCGGGAGTCGGCTGCGCGCGATAATAAGCATCGAAGTTCGGCAGCTCCTTCGCATGAGCGAAGGAAGCCCCGACCAGCGCTGTGAGCATGGTGAGACAACGAACGGAGCGCTTCATCGAATCCTCCACCAACGTGGACGCGCCCGCCGCCTCGATGTGAAGCGGGCGGGTGCCGGGCCAAGGAGGGAGGCGTACTCGCTTATCGCGTGAGAGGGAAGCGAATTTACGAGGAACGTTATGGTCTCACCGCGGACTGGCGCGCGCTTCCGCACGTATTCGGACGATGATGCAAGATTCCGTCGACCACGGCTTGGAATTTCCCTCCGCGCTGCTTTTCTTTCGCAATCCGAGGTGCCAGGCGCGCGACTTGTGCTAATGGCGGCGCGGCATGGTCCGTCGGTTCTTCCCGTGGTTCCTTTCGATCCTCGCCTCCGGGTGCGGCGGGACGCCCCCTCCCCTCGACCATTCGGCGCCGCCGCCGCGGATCACCACGAGTCCCGCGGCGCCGCCTGTCGTGACGCCGCCGCCGAAGCCTGCGGAACCAAGCCCTCCGGAGACCGCTCCTGCACGAGCGGTTGCTGCTCCCACGAATTCGGGTCCTCCTTTTCCGCCGCCCACGTTCACGCCGCCCCACGCCCGCACCGCCAAACCCGGCGACGGTGTCTTCACGCTCCTCGAGGAGGGCGCCGCACGCGGCACCGGCGCGCTCGCGCGCACCACGGTCCATCCACACCCGATCAAACCCCACCCGTACGTCGTCCTCGTGGCGATCGATCTGCGCCGGGTCGATCTACGCCTCGTCGCGGGCACGGAAGAGCCCACGTCGACCGTGGTGTCAAAGGATCGACGCCCCGGCCTCGTCCCGGCGGCGGATCTGTCCTCGCTGATTGCGGTGTTCAATGGCGGCTTCATGGCGAAGCACGGCCAATGGGGAATGATGGTCGACGGCGACGTCTTTCTTCCGCCGCGGGAGGACGCCTGCACGGTGGCGCTTCTCGGCGACGGGTCCGTGCGTATCGCGAGCTTCCCGGCGCTCGCGCCCATCACTGCGCAAATCCGGTCCTACCGGCAGACGCCGCCGTGCCTCATCGAGGGCGGCGCGCTCCACCCGCGCCTGCCAAACGAGGACACGGCGCGGCTCTGGGGCGCGGCCGAGGGAGGTGATCGCGAGATTCGCCGCACGGCGATCGGATTGCACGAGGACGGAACGACGCTCCTCTTCGCGATCGGTGAGTGGGTATGGGCGCGTGACCTCGCCGCCGCAATGAAATCGGCCGGTGCTGCGTCCGCCGCGGAGCTCGACATCAACTGGTCGTATACGCGGTTCCTCCTGTACGACCATTCCACCCCACCCGCCGTCGTGTCGACGCTGATCGAAAAGGTCGAATACACGAAGAGCGGATATGTATCGAAGCCTGCACCTCGGGACTTTTTCTACCTGAAGCAGAAACAATCCGGCGCCCCCGCGCCCCGTTGAGCCGCGCCCGCGTCCCCCGCCTCGTCCGATCTGAGCATTGGTCTCATCTTGGGAGGCGCTGCGCTGGGGCTTTGCCCCAGGCCCCACCGGGGCTATCCGCCCCTGGACCCGGACCAGCGCAAGCGCTGGACCCGGGGTCGATGAACTGCGCTCCCGCGCAGTTCATCGAACAGGCCAGGTCAAGACCAACGACGACCCTGCCCATCAAGACGCGGTGCTGACGATTCAATAGGCAACGTGTCCGCCAGCGTGCAACGCACCTTCCTGGTCTTGCCACGGGCCTGTTGGAAGAACTGCGCGATGCGCAGTTCTTCCACGAACGGTCCAGGGCTTGCCCTGGTTCGGGTCGAGGGGCGAACAGCCCCCGCGGGGCCCGGGGCAGCGCCCCGGCGCGACGCCTCGCGATGAGACCAATGCTCAG